>NZ_JBIAKK010000015.1:0-196886 GCF_042872425.1 Streptomyces sp. NPDC005262 | reverse complement strand
CTCCGCGATCTGCTGCAACGTCGCACCGACATCCGACGTCCGCGTCGTGGTCATCGACTGCACCGACACCGGCGCATCCCCACCGACCGCCACCGACCCGACCTGGATCTTGCGGCTGACCCTCCGGTCGGCGAGCTTGGTCGGAACGGACGGCATTCCGAGAGAAATCGCAGTCATTCGCTGAGCATCCCCAAGGTGTGGATCAAGGTCCCGAGATCGGCGGGCTCCGGCCTCCGAGGTTACGCCACGGGTGAGATCCCGGAGCACACCGCATCCCCGACTGAGCACAAAGGTGGGCGGCCGGACACCGGGTGTACGTCCGGCCGCCACCTGTGGTGCACGCGATGCGGGCGGCGAGCAGGGTACGAACCACGCACCCTGCCGGTCAGGAGATCTTGACCGGGTTGACGATGTCGGCCACCAGGACCAGCAGTGTGAAGCAGATGAAGACACCGGCGACGACGTAGGCGACTGGCATCAGCTTGGCCACGTCGAAGGGGCCGGGGTCGGGGCGCTTGAAGACCCGTGCCACGTTGCGTCGCACGGACTCCCAGAGCGCTCCGGCGATGTGCCCGCCGTCGAGCGGCAGCAGGGGCAGCATGTTGAAGAGGAACAGCGAGAGGTTGAAGGTTGCGAGCACGAACAGCATCATCGCGATCTGGTTCGTCGCCGGAATGTCCAGGTTCATCACTTCGCCGCCGATCCGGGCGGCACCGACCACACCGACCGGGGAGTCCGCAGCCCGCTCGCCGTCACCGAATGCCGCGTTCCACAGATCCGGGATCTTGGACGGGAGAGCGATGATCGAGTCGACACCGTTCTCGATCATGTCGCCCATGCGGACGACCGAGTCACCGAACGAAAGCGGCACGATGTCCGTCTGAGCCGCGAAGCCGAGGTATCCGGCCGGGACGAACTTGCCCGGGACCACCTCGCCGTTGGAGTCCTTCTTCGCCACCGAGTTCTTCTGCAGCACGGCGTGCAGGGTCATCTCCTGGCCGTCGCGCTGAACGGTGAGGGTGGCGGGGCCGATCGTCTCGCGGATCCGGTCGGACAGGGTGGACCAGTCGTCCACCTTCCGTCCGTCGAAGGCGACGATCTTGTCGCCGGTCTTCAGTCCGGCGGCCTGCGCGGGCGAGACCGGGTCGCTCGCCTTGCAGGTGTCACGCTTCTCGCTCTGCGCGATCACGCACTTCTGGACGCCCGCGACCTCGGTGGTCTGCGTCTGGAAGCCGAAGGTCATGGCGACCCCGAGGAAGATCGCGACGGCCAGGACCAGGTTCATGAACGGTCCGGCGAACATCACGATCACGCGCTTCCACGGCTTGCGCGTGTAGAAGAGACGCTTCTCGTCACCCGGTTCGATTTCCTCGAAGGAGGCCTCTCTGGCGTCCTCGATCATGCTGCGCCACGGCGAGGTGGAGCGTGCCTCGATCCTCCCGTCCGGACCGGGCGGGAACATGCCGATCATGCGGATGTAGCCCCCGGCCGGAATCGCCTTGATCCCGTACTCGGTGTCGCCCTTCTTCCGCGACCAGATGGTCGGGCCGAAGCCGACCATGTACTGGGGGACGCGGATACCGAAGAGCTTCGCGGTCGACAGGTGACCGAGCTCGTGCCAGGCGATCGAGAACAGCAGGCCGATGGCGAAGATGACGATGCCCAGAATCGTCAACAGGACCGTCGTGATACTCATGCGCGCGCCTCCGCTGTCGCTTTCGCCGAGAGTTCCCGGGCCCGGGCCCGCGCCCAGGTCTCCGCTTCCAGGACGTCTGCGACCGTGAGCGAAGTTCCCGTCGACGGTGTGCCGTGTTCGGACACCACCGCCGTGACCGTATCCATGATTCCGTTGAAAGGCAGCCGTCCTGCCAGGAAAGCGTCCACGCACTCCTCGTTCGCGGCGTTGAACACCGCCGGGGCGGTGCCGCCGAGCGTGCCCACGTGCCTGGCCAGTCCCACGGACGGGAAGGCGTCGTTGTCGAGCGGGAAGAACTCCCAGGTGGAGGCCTTCGACCAGTCGAACGCGGGTGCCGCGTCCGGAACCCGCTCCGGCCAGCCGAGGCCGATGGCGATCGGTCCGCGCATGTCCGGCGGGGTGGCCTGGGCGAGGGTGGAGCCGTCGGTGAACTCCACCATGGAGTGAACGTACGACTGAGGGTGGACGACGACCTCGATCCGGTCGAACGGGATGTCGTAGAGGAGGTGGGCCTCGATGACCTCCAGCCCCTTGTTGACGAGGGTGGCGGAATTGATCGTGATCACCGGGCCCATGGCCCAGGTCGGGTGCGCGAGGGCCTGCTCGCGCGTGACGTTCGCCAGCTCGCTCTTCGTCCGTCCCCGGAAGGGGCCGCCGGACGCGGTGACGACAAGCTTTCGCACGTCGGCACGGGTACCGGCGGCGAGCGCCTGGAAGAGCGCGGCGTGCTCGGAGTCGACCGGGATGATCTGGCCGGGCTTGGCCAGTCCCTTCACCAGCGGGCCGCCGACGATCAGCGACTCCTTGTTGGCGAGGGCCAGCGTGCGGCCCGCCTCGAGCGCGGCGAGCGTGGGGGCGAGGCCGATCGAGCCCGTGATCCCGTTCAGCACGGTGTGGCAGTCGCTCCCGGCGAGCTGCGTGGCGGCGTCGGGACCGGCCAGGATCTCGGGCAGCGGCTCCCCGGCCCCGTACTGCTCGCGCAGCGCCTCGCGAAGGGCCTGCACCGCGTCCGGTGCGGCGACGGCCACGGTGCGTACCCTCAGCTGCCGTGCCTGCTCGGCGAGGAGGGCAACCCGGCCGCCTGCGGCGGAGAGCGCGGTGACGCGGAAGCGGTCGGGGTTGCGCAGCACCAGGTCGATGGCCTGGGTGCCGATGGACCCGGTGGAGCCGAGGATGACGAGATCCCGGCGGCCTTCCGCTGCGTCGAAGACGAGATGCGGGTCGGCGAGGGGGGCAGGGCTGTCGCTCATGCCCCCCATTGTTGCCGCATCGGCCCAGCGGGTTGACAGCGCGTCCCGGAGAATTCCGGGAGGAGCTCCGGCAGCGTTCCTGTGAATGCCGGCAGCCGCCGGGCCACGGGCCACCGGGCTCGGTCCACGAGGAGTTCGTCGCACCGCTGCACGAACCGGGCCGGCAGGGCAGAGGCGATCACATACGGGGCGTACCGGAACAGCCGGGCGAGCCCGGCGATCATGCTGCGCGGAACTTGGTCCACTGCGCGGTCATGACGTCCTGCGGGATGCCGCCCATGTCCTTGGTGCCGGGGATCTCGCCGCGGAAGGCGAGGGTGGTGGAGCCGGAGCGGACGACGGTGAGGTACTCGTACAGCTTCAGCTTCCCCTTCACGTCGAGGATGGTGAAGCGGTAGGCCTCGGCCTCGTCGGCCTCGGCCGCGAAGTCGGGTGCCTCGGCGGGCTCGACCTTCAGATACTTCGCGCTCGCAAGGGCCCGCTCCTCGGTGAATCCCCCGGCGCAGTCCTTGCCGGCCTTGCCGAGCGCCTTCATGACCTCGGCCGCATCGCCGTCGGAGTACGACCGGAGGGTGACATCGACGGTGATGCCGAGCATCTCGTCGGGAATGTCGACCTTGCGTTGGACCTGGGCGGCGGGGTGGTGGTCGCTGACCTCACCGGCAAGGCTGACCAGCGGCTGGCAGCCGGCGGGATCTGCGGTGTAGGCGTCGCCGAGTGGACCGTCGAGGGCGTACTCGGAGGCCGTGTACTTGCCGACGGTCTGCCCGTCGGTGAACGAAGCCGCCTTGAGCCGCGCCTCGCTGAGCGCCTTGGGCCCGTGGGCGGACGCCGAGGGCTTCTTGTCGTCCTTGCTCGCGCCGCCGGGCCCGCCCCGGCCACCCGGGCTGTCCTCGTCGCTGCTGCACGCGGTTGCCCCCAGAGCCATCGCGACTGCAATCGTCACGGCCGCGGCTCGGCGCCGCTGTCCGCGCCGGATACCCACCCCGAACATCCCTGCCCCCATTTCGCTGTTGGTGACGCCGGCTCTTCCGCAGGCTCTGCGGGTCGTGCTGGAGTCCGTCGTTCTTGATCGACGCCCCCGATTGTGCTGCATGCCCACGGTGCCGGTCCTGCCGGACGTGCCTACTTCGACATCGGGTGCGCGCACAGGGCCTTGTTCTCGGCGCTGTAGTCCAGGTACAGCAGCCAGTCCTTGCCCCAGCACTTGTCTCCGGCCGAGATCCAGAACTCGGCCTCGGGCGAGCTGCATCCGACCTCTTCCAGGTCCTGCTCGGGCCACTCCGCGTTGTTGCGGACACAGTCTCCGGCCGTGAACGTGGGACGGGTGTCGGGGAGCAGCCCGGGTACGGCGAGAGTGGCGAGCGCCAGGACCAAAACGGTCATGATGGCGAGCGCGGGCGGGCGGGCCAGGACACGGCGGCCGGGGGCGAGTTGAGGACGCAGATTCCCCACCGGATGGGGCAGGGCGCGGATCCGGGAGCGGGCGCCGATGTTCATCAGCATGGTGACCGGGGCGGCGAACACGGACAGCAGGCCCCACCAGCCCTGCCACAGGGTGTTGGACGTCATCCTGCGGTAGGTGGCGGTTCCGCAGGTACGGCAGAAGGCGCCTTCCTCGGTCAGGAAGCGGAGCGTGACGACCAGACCCTGGTGTCCCCGAACCACGGTGTGGACGGCGGGTATCGCACCGCAGATGTGGCACGACATGACGGATCCGAAAGGAGGAAACGGGTGATGGGGCGGCGTGGACATGAAAACTCCCGGGAACGGCGTGGGCCCAGGAACCCTAACGGTTCGTGAGTTCCGCGAACTCCGCGAATGCCTGGTGGAACTGAGGGAACGTCTTACGCACGCAGCCGGGATCGTCGTACGTGATGCCGGGAACCCTCAGTCCCGCGACGGCGAACGACATCACGATGCGGTGGTCGCCATGGGTGACGATCTCGGTGGGGTGCGGGTTACCGGGGTGGATCTGGATCCAGTCCGGACCGGTCTCGACGGTGATGCCCATCCTCCGGAGGTTCTGCGCACAGGCCTCCAGCCGGTCGCACTCCTTCACCCGGGTGTTGCCGACGTCCTCGATGCGTACCGGCCCCGAGGCGAAGGGCGCGAGCGCGGCCAGCGTCGGCATGGTGTCGGAGATGTCGCGCATGTTGACCGTGAGTCCGCGGAGCGTGCCACTGGACCGGACGGTGGTGGAATCCGGGGTGCTCCGCACCTCGGCGCCCATGCGACCCAGTACGTCGACGAACCTCAGGTCGCCCTGGAGCGCGTCCTTGCCGAGGCCGGCGACGGTGACCTCGTGGCCGGTGAGGGCTGCCGCGGCGAAGAAGTAGCTCGCGGTGGATGCGTCGGGCTCGATGGCGTAGGGCGTGGCCCGGTAGCCGCCGGGCGGCACGTTGAAGACGTTGTCGTCGTGGCCGCCGCGGGTCACCTCTACGCCGAAGCTGCGCATCATCGCGAGGGTGATCTCGATGTACGGAGCGGAGACCAGGTCGGTGACGGTGATCCGGAGCCCTTCCGCCGTCAGCGGCCCGAGCATCAGCAGTGCGGTGAGGTACTGGGAGGACTCCCCTGCGTTCAGGGTGAGTTCGCCGCCCTTGATCCCGGATGCGGTGACCCGCAGCGGATGGTGGCCCTCGGCGGCCTCGTGGTGCAGATCGACGCCGAGCGCGCGCAGTGCCTCGGTGAGCGGGGCAAGGGGCCGGTGGCGCATCTGCGCGGAGGCGTCGAAGCGGTACGTGCCGGAGGCGGCGGCCGCGGCGAGGGTGGGCAGGAAGCGTGCCGTGGTGGCTCCGTCGCGGCAGTAGATGTCGGCCTCGGTGGCGGCGGGTCCGGCCGGGCGGCCCTCGATGTGCCAGCGGTCCGCTTCCTTCGCCACGTCGTAACCGAGGCGTGCGAGACCCTCGGCAAAGCCCTCGGTGTCGTCCGAGCACAAGGGACGTACGAGGGTGCTGGTGCCCTCCGCGGCGGCGGCCAGGAAAAGGGCGCGTGCGGTGACGGACTTGGAGCCGGGGATGTGGATGACGGTCACGGGCCGCCATCCTGCCGCGCGGCGCGCGGCCGGGCGGGGCGCGTCCAGCGAGTGGACGCACCCCGCCCGGCCGGCCCGGGCGGCCGACGGTCAGCGGATGGTGCGGTGAACGTTTTCCCTGGTCGCCGGGCCGGGGGTGGCATCGGCAATCCAGGGGCCTTCGCCGCTCGGGTCGACGACCCCCTCCTCCAGCCAGGTGTACGCACCGTTCAGGACGGCGTCGACCACACGTCGGTCGAGGTCGTCCGTGTTGGACCAGAGGCGGTTGAAGAGTTCCTCGGTCCGGATGCGGGACTGGTGGCAGAAGGCGTCGGCGAGTTGGTAGGCCTCCCGGCCGTGATCACCGGTGGTACGCAGATGTTCGGCGCGGACGCAGGCGGAACTCATCGCGAAGAGTTCCGCTCCGATGTCGACGATCCTGCCGAGAAAGCCCTGCTTGGTCTCCATGCGGCCCTGCCAGCGAGACATCGCGTAGAAGGTGGAGCGGGCCAGCTTGCGGGCGGAGCGTTCGACGTAACGCAGATGGGTGGAGAGGTCCGGGTGGCCGGAGGGATGGAACTCGTTGTAGGTGCCAGGGAGTTGTCCTGGGCCTGCGACGAGTTTGGGCAGCCAGCGGGCATAGAAACCGGCCGCGTTCGCTCCTGCCTTCGCCTTGGCGGAGAGCGGCTTGTCGGGGTCGATCAGGTCACCCGCGACCTTCAGATGGGCGTCGACGGCCTCACGGGCGATCAGCAGATGCATGATCTCCGTGGAGCCCTCGAAGATCCGGTTGATCCGCAGGTCCCGCAGGAGTTGCTCGGCAGGTACGGCACGCTCGCCCCGGGCGGCGAGGGATTCGGCGGTCTCGAAGCCCCGGCCGCCACGGATCTGGACCAGTTCGTCGGCCATCAGACAGCCCATCTCGGAGCCGTACAGCTTGGCCAGGGCCGCTTCGATCCGGATGTCGTTACGGTCCTCGTCCGCCATCTGGGAGGCGAGATCGACGACGGCCTCCAGGGCGAAGGTGGTGGCGGCGATGAAGGAGATCTTGGCGCCGACGGCTTCGTGCCGGGCGACCGGCCTGCCCCACTGCTCGCGGACCGCCGACCATTCGCGGGCGATCTTCAGACACCACTTCCCGGCGCCGACACACATGGCGGGCAGGGACAGCCGTCCCGTGTTGAGGGTGGTGAGGGCGATCTTGAGACCGGCGCCCTCGGGGCCGATGCGGTTGGCTGCCGGTACCCGGACGCGGTGGAAGCGGGTCACGCCGTTCTCGATCCCGCGCAGCCCCATGAAGGCGTTGCGGTTCTCCACGGTGACACCGGGGGCGTCCGCCTCCACGACGAACGCGGTGATGCCGCCCTTGTGGCCGACCGATTTCGGGACACGGGCCATGACCACCAGCAGGTCGGCGACGACACCATTGGTCGTCCACAGCTTCACACCGTCGAGGACGTAGTCGGAACCGTCCGGAACGGCCGAAGTGGCGAGCCGGGCAGGGTCGGAGCCGACATCGGGCTCGGTGAGAAGGAACGCCGAGATGTCGGTGCGGGCGAGCCGGGGCAGGAACGTGTCCTTCTGCTCCTGGCTGCCGAAGAGCTTCAGCGGCTGCGGTACGCCGATGGACTGGTGGGCGGAGAGCAGCGCGCCGATCGCCGGGTTGGCGGAGCCGACCAGGGAGAGCGCCCTGTTGTAGTAGACCTGGGTCAGTCCCAGGCCGCCGTACTTCGGGTCGATCTTCATCCCGAGGGCGCCGAGCTCCTTGAGGCCGTTGATGACCTCGTCGGGGATCTTCGCCTCACGCTCGATCAGAGCGCCGTCGATCTTGGTTTCGCAGAATTCTCGCAACCGGGCGAGGAACGCCTCGCCGCGCCGGACGTCGTCGGCGGCCGGCAGTGGATGCGGATGGATCAGGTCCAGCCGGAAGCGGCCGAGGAAGAGTTCCTTGGCGAAACTGGGCTTGCGCCAGTCCTGCTCGCGTGCGGCTTCGGCCACTTGACGCGCTTCACGCTCGGTGACCTTGGGCGTGTTCTTTGGAGCGGATGGTGCGGTCATGAGGAGCTCACCTCGCCGCGTTGTCGGTGGGCGGACCCGGCCGGTCCGCGCCGAGCGCGCATGCGCGCCTGCCGAGGCATACCAACCGGTGCTACTCGTCCGTATGTACCCGATTCCTGCCGCGCTCACCAGCCCTCCGACGCCGATCGGGTCGCGAGCCACTCCAGCGGCACGTTCAACTGGCGAACTGCGGCCGGGCCGGGTGGGAGGAGGAAGCAGGAACGGCCGGAACCCCCGCACAGTGGGCTCCGGCCGTTCGTCTGCCGCCTGTTGTCGTGCTGTCCAGGCGGATCACAGGCGGCTGTGGTGGACCGGTTCGATCCTGCTTACGGACTACAGGGCGAGGCCGGTGAGGACCAGCACGCGCTCGTAGGTGTAGTCGTCCATCGCGTAGCGAACACCCTCGCGGCCGACGCCGGACTGCTTGGCTCCGCCGTACGGCATCTGGTCGGCGCGGTAGGAGGGGACGTCACCGATGATGACGCCGCCGACCTCGAGCGCGCGGTGGGCGCGGAACGCGGTCTGCAGGTCGTGTGTGAACACACCTGCCTGCAGGCCGTACTTGGACGAGTTGACGGAGGCGAAGGCCTCGGCCTCGCCGGCCACCTTCTGAATCGTGAGCACCGGTCCGAACACCTCCTCGGAGGCGAGGGTGACGCCGTCCGGGAGCTCCGTCAGCACGGTCGGGGCGTAGGTCGCGCCGTCCCGCTTGCCGCCGGCGAGGAGCTGGGCACCGGCCTGCACGGCCTCGTCGACCCAGGACTCGACACGCTTGGCGGCGTCCTCGTTGACCAGCGGGCCGACATCGGTCGTGGCGTCGGACGGGTCACCGGTGACCTGGGCCTCGACGGCCGCGACGATCTTCGGGACGAGCCGGTCGTAGACCGCGGCGTCCGCGATGACACGCTGCACGGAGATGCAGGACTGGCCGCCCTGGTAGTTGGAGAAGGTCGCGATACGGGTCGCGGCCCAGTCCAGGTCCTCGTCGGAGGCGTAGTCGCCGAGGACGACCGCCGCTCCGTTGCCGCCGAGCTCCAGGGTGCAGTGCTTGCGCGGCACCGACTCCATGATCGAGTAGCCGACCGCGGCCGACCCGGTGAAGGAGATCACGGGCAGCCGCTCGTCCTGCACGAGTGCGGGCATGCGGTCGTTGGGCACCGTGAGCACGGACCACGAACCGGCCGGAAGGTCCGTCTCGGCAAGCAGCTCACCGAGGATCAGCGACGAGATCGGGGTGGCCGGGGCGGGCTTCAGGATGATCGGGGCGCCGACGGCGATGGCCGGGGCCACCTTGTGGGCGCTCAGGTTCAGCGGGAAGTTGAAGGGCGCGATACCGAGGATCGTGCCGCGCGGGAAGCGACGGGTCAGCCCGAGACGACCGGTGCCACCGGCGTCGGTGTCGAGGCGCTGCGCCTCGCCGCTGTTGAAGCGGCGGGCTTCCTCGGAGGCGAACCGGAACACGGAGACGGCGCGGCCGACCTCACCGCGTGCCCACTTGATGGGCTTGCCGTTCTCGGCGGAGATCAGCTGGGCGATCTCCTCGGTGCGCTCCACGAGACGCCGTACGACGTGGTCGAGCGCGGCGGCGCGGACATGGGCAGGCGTCGCAGCGAACTCCTCGCGCACGGCGTGCGCGGCGGCGACGGCCTCCTCGACCTGCGCGTCGGTCGGCACGCTGACCGTGCCGACGAGACGGCCGTCCCAGGGGTTGGTGACGTCGAAGCTGTCCTCGCCGGTGGCCTGGCGGCCGGCGAGCCAGAAGGCGTGGGTGGAAGTCATGGAAGTTCCGGCCCTTCGGAGTCGTGGGGTGTCCTGTCCCCCACGGTAGGGCCGTACCGTCGGCCTGGCGTTTGTCCGGTGCGGAGCAGAAGCGGCCGGGCATGCGCCGGTTTGTCGGATGACCCGGACCACCTGAACAGTTCACCGCGACCGGGGCCGGCGAGCGGTTACGTGTCCGAGGCCCGGACGGGCTTCGTCTCAGGGCGTCGTCAGGGAACTCGTGGCCTTCAGTGCCAGCCACAGCTCCATCCGCACATCCGGGTCGTCCAGGGAACGGCCCAGGATCTCCTCCACCCGCCGCATCCGGTACCGCAGGGTGTGGCGGTGCACGCCCAGGTCGGCCGCGGCCGCGTCCCACTGGCCGTGGTGGCTGAGCCAGGCGCGCAGCGAGGCGACCAGGTCGCCTCGGCCCTTCGCGTCGTGTTCGCGCAGGGCGCGGAGCATGCCGTCCGCGAAGGCCCGGACCGCGTCGTCCGCGAGCAGCGGCAGGACCGAGCCGGCCGTCAGCTCCTCGTGCTCGACCATGGCCCTGCCCCTGCGGCGGGCGACGGAGAGTGCCTGTTCCGCCTGCTTGTACGCGGCGGAGACAGCGGTCGGACCCGCCGGTGCGGACAGCCCGACGACCACCTCGGTGTCCTCCGGCGCCGCCTGGTCGTGCGGGGTTCGCTCCTCCTGGGCCTGTGCGTACGCCGCGCAGGCTGCGACGGCCGCGCCGCCGTCCGCGGCGAGGACGACGAGCCGTTCTCCTTCGGGGACCATCAGCAGGGCCTCCCCGGACCGGGCGGCCGCCGACTCCATCGCCTCGCCGAGCAGCACCGGTGTCGCCGGGTCGGACGCCTCCGCGATCAGCAAACGGAACGGGGCGTCGAGCAGCCCTCCGTACAGGTCTCCGGCAACGGCCCGAGCGTGGTCCGGCTGGCCGGCGAGGAGCATCCGGAGCACCGCAGCGCCCAGCCGCAGTTCGGCGCCCTGGAGGGCGCGGGAGCGGGCGGTGGTGAGGGTCAGCAGGGCGACGGCCGAGTGCACGGCGTACCGCTCGGCGGTACCGAGGGCCGACCCGGTGCCCACGGCCAGGGCGCCGCGGGCCCGGCGGCCGGTGCCCAGAGTCTGCAGCTCGACCCGGTCGTCGGAGTCACCGACGACGACGCTCGCCGGGGCGGGGCGGTCTCGCAGGCGTTCCACGTCGGGGGTGAGCCGGGCCGCTCTGCGGGCGGCCCAATCAGGGGCGGCGGCCACGACGGCGCCGGAGGCGTCGTACAGCGCCGCCCAGCCGTCGACCTGGGCGGCGAGCCGGCTGAGAAGTTCACCGGGCCCCTCCCCGGCGAGTGCGGCCTTGGTGAGATCGCGCTGGGCCTCGAAGCCCGCTGTCACGGCCCGGTACTGGTCGGCGGCGATCGCCGACGAGACGGCCTTGACGATGGCGAGGAAGGCGGTGCGGCGCGGGACTTCGAGGAGCGGCAGTCCCGCCTCCTCGGCGGCGTCGATCAGCGGCTGCGGCACCTCGTCGTAGTTGACGCCCACCGCGAAGCCGAGTCCGACGACTCCGGCGGCGGCCAGCCGTCGCACGTACCGACGCATCGCTTCGGGGTTCTCGGCGTCGAGGTTGGTGGCGGTGACGAGGAGGAGTTCGCCGCCCTCCATGTACGGAACGGGGTCGGCCAGCTCGCTGGCGTGCGCCCAGCGCACCGGCGCGTCGAGCCGGTCCGCCCCCGCACGCACCGTGAGTTTGAGCGCCGAGTGCTGGACGAGCGAGGCGAGAGTGGGGGGCATGGGACCGCGGGACCTTCGGGAGTCGATTTCGCCGTCCCGTACGAACGGCTCCTCCCGATTCTGCCAGGACGGCAGGGTCAGCCGTAACCACTCTCAGTGACCCGGATGCCGCCGCGGCCCACCGGATCCGCTGCGGTGGGCCCGGCCCGCACGTCATGGCCGCCCGGGCCGCGGTTCAGCCGTTCAGGTTCACGAGCAGGGGTGGCGCGTGCTCCCCTCGTACCGTCGTCAGAGACAGCACCGCGTGTCCGGCCGGGACGCGATGGGCCAGTTCGGAGGCCGACCAGCGTTCCCGCTCGACCTGGCGCACGGTCACCGCGTCGGTGGTCACCGCCTTCCCGGTGACCAGCTTGCGGAAGGCGTGGATGGCCCGGGTCATCGGCTGGTCCGCGAAGACCGTGCGCTGGGTGACGTCCCGGGTCTCGACCCATTCCGTACCCCATGCCTCGGCGAACCGCTTGCCGTCCCAGGTGGTGATCCCGGAGAACGTCATCCGGCAGCCGACCGCGCCCAGCAGCGCCGTGTGCAGGCTCTCCGGGACATCGTCGAGGGTGCGCAGCGTGAGTACGGCCCCGGCGTGCGCGGAGCGCAGCCGCTGGATGCCACGGACGGTGTCGGGGGTCAGCGTGCGGGTCGCGTCGTCGAGGACCAGGCAGGCGAAGAGGGAGCGGTCGGCGCGGGCGGCCGCGCTCGCCGTGAACTGGGCGAGGACCAGACGGGCCAGCATCCGCGACGCCTCGGCGTGACCGCGTTCGGGCAGATCGATGCGGACCCTGAGCGGGTGCTCCAGGGCCCGCAGGGAGAAGGGGCGGGCCTTGCCCGTGGTGTCGAAGAAGTCGGCGAACGCGGGCCGGTCGAGCAGCGCGACCCGGTCGGCGAGTGCGGGTCCCGGGTCTCCGGGAGCGCCGGACTGGCGGGCGCGGGCGTCGAGTTCGCGGTGCATGCTCCGTCCACCCGCCGCGTCAACGGCCTCGCGCAGTGCCGCGAGCGCGGCCGGGACACCGTCCAGCAGCTCCCGCAGTTCCGGGACCGAGGGAAAGCGGCCGTGGGCGACGCGGTAGGGGCCGAGGAGCTGCGCGAGGGCGGTGGCGGCTCGTCTGCTGTCCACTTCGGGGAGGTCCCCGACGAGCCCCTCGG
Organism: Streptomyces sp. NPDC005262; assembly: GCF_042872425.1. Lineage (NCBI taxonomy): Bacteria > Bacillati > Actinomycetota > Actinomycetes > Kitasatosporales > Streptomycetaceae > Streptomyces > Streptomyces sp. NPDC005262. The sequence goes on along the minus strand of NZ_JBIAKK010000015.1, from coordinate 184,180 downwards.
CCAGGACGGCCGCGGCTTCGTCGGGGTCGGTGGTGCCGCCGTACAGGTCGAGGTCGTGGACGGAGGCCGGGTCGCCGAGCTTGACCACGACGTCGAACCCCTCGTCGGCGCCGAGCTGGGTGCCGGTGGCGCACACCGCGACGACGGCGGCCCGCCCGGCGAGCGCCTGAAGGGCGAGGGATTCGACGACGGGCCGGATCAGTGCGCGGCTCTTGCCCGCCCCCGGCGGTCCGACGGCGAGCAGGGAGGTGCCGAGCAGTCCGGGGTCGAGGGCGATCCCGCTGCCGCGGCGCGCATAGGGGTTGCGCTCGTTGTCGTCGACCGTGCCGAGCCTGACCTGGTCGACGAGCAGATCGTGCCGGGCGGAGCGGACCGGGAGATCGCGCGCGCCGGAGGGGTGGGTGCAGGCGGCGGCGCCGTTGCGCAGCACGGTGTCGGTGAAGGCGGGCAGCCGGGTGCTGTCGGCACGTACGGAGGTCCAGGCGCGTCGGATACGGGCGTAGTCGACGTCGTTCATCCGGCCCGACCGGGCCTCCTGCGCGAGCTTGGCGGCGACCTGGCCCTGTCCGGCGGCGCGCAGGTCGGGCCACTCGGCCGGATCGTCCTCGCCACCCGCCGTCCGGGCCTCCGCGCCGTGGCCTGCCTCACGGGCCGTGCCCCGGTCCGCGGTTCCACGCGCGCCCGGGATGCCGGCCCCTGCCCCCGGCGGATGCGGCGAGCGGGAGCCGTCGGCATTCCTGCGGCGCAGCCGGGACCATCGGCCCAGCTTCGCGAACGGCCACACGATCACCAGGGTGATCAGGGCGTACAGCGTGTACGTGACCACGGTGGTCAGGGTGCGGTCGGTGCCCATCCACGGGCCGGCCACGAAGCTGAAGGTGAGCTCCATCCCCGGCACCGTCCCCGTCCACACGAGGATCCAGACCAGCAGCGCGCCCCCCGCCGCACCGGCCTCGCGGGCGGCGGGTCCTCGGCCGGCGACCGAGCGCTCGAAGGCGGCGGGCCAGTTACCCAACCGGCCGAACCCGTAGACGATGGCTCCGATGATCAGCAGACGGTAGATCTCGAGCGCACGTACCGCCCCATGGGTCAGCGGCTGATCGCCGAACGGTCCCCACCAGTCGTCGGGAGTGAACAGCTCCAGCGGGACCCGCCAGTACGGGATGTAACCATTGCGCCAGAGCGACCAGACGAGGATGCAGGCAAGGAGCGAGATCACCGCTCCGCTCAGCAGCGTGCGGTCGGGCGTGCGCTCCGCCTCCTCGGCGGGCCGGTCGGTGTGTCCGGACCGCCAGACGCCCGGTTCCGCGAGGGGCCTGGGAATGCGCAGCCAGTCCCCGAGGGAGGGGCCGGTGGCCGGTGCGTGGCCCGGCATGGGCGGCAGTGCGGGCGGTGGCGGGCCGGCCGGGCGCGGCACCGAATGACCGGAGCGGGTGCCTCGTGAGTCGTACGTGCCCTCGGTGTCCATGTGCTGTCCCTCGTCCCCTGACCAGCGCCGACCGGTAACCACGGGCACAGGCGCCCCGATCCCCTCAATCTAGTGCCCAGTGGCCCCCCGTCAGACGCTGTCGGGCGGGAAGTCCCGCCACCGGCCTCCGGGCCCTCGCTATGTCCGTGACGGACAACCGCGTCGGGCCACTTCTCCCGAACGGAACATGCCGGACCCCCGGCCTCGCCCCTAGCCTGCAGACAGAGAAGCGTCCGAAACACCCCCAGGAGCCCCTCATGACCGCAATTCCGCAGGAGCGCCGCGTCGTCACTGCCATTCCCGGCCCGAAGTCGGTGGAGCTGCAGGCCCGCCGTCTCGCGACGGTCGCCGCAGGTGTGGGCTCCACCCTGCCGGTGTTCACCGCCCGCGCAGGCGGCGGCATCATCGAGGACGTGGACGGCAACCGTCTGATCGACTTCGGCTCCGGCATCGCCGTGACGTCGGTCGGCGCCTCCGCCGAGGCCGTCGTACGCCGCGCCTCCGCGCAGCTCGCCGACTTCACCCACACCTGTTTCATGGTCACGCCGTACGAGGGGTACGTCGAGGTCTGTGAGCAGCTCGCCGAGCTGACGCCGGGCGACCACGCCAAGAAGTCCGCGCTGTTCAACTCGGGCGCCGAGGCCGTCGAGAACGCCGTGAAGATCGCCCGTGCCTACACCAAGCGCACCGCGGTCGTCGTCTTCGACCACGGCTACCACGGCCGGACGAACCTGACGATGGCGCTGACCGCCAAGAACATGCCGTACAAGCAGGGCTTCGGTCCGTTCGCGCCCGAGGTCTACCGGGTCCCGGTGGCGTACGGCTACCGCTGGCCGACCGGTGCGGAGAACGCCGGTGCCGAGGCTTCCGCCCAGGCCATCGACCAGATCACGAAGCAGATCGGCGCCGACAACGTCGCCGCGATCATCATCGAGCCGGTGCTCGGCGAGGGTGGCTTCATCGAGCCGGCGAAGGGCTTCCTCCCGGCGATCGCGCAGTTCGCCAAGGACAACGGCATCGTCTTCGTCGCGGACGAGATCCAGTCCGGCTTCTGCCGCACCGGCCAGTGGTTCGCCTGTGAGGACGAGGGCATCGTCCCCGACCTGATCACCACCGCCAAGGGCATCGCGGGCGGTCTGCCGCTCTCCGCCGTGACGGGCCGCGCCGAGATCATGGACGCCGCGCACGCGGGTGGCCTCGGCGGTACGTACGGCGGAAACCCGGTGGCCTGTGCGGGTGCGCTCGGCGCCATCGAGACGATGCGCGAGCTGGACCTGAACGGGAAGGCGAAGCGCATCGAGGAGGTCATGAAGGGCCGCCTCGCCGAGATGCAGGCGAAGCTGCCGAACGGCGATGTCATCGGTGACATCCGTGGCCGTGGCGCGATGATCGCGATCGAGCTGGTGAAGGCCGGCACCAAGGACCCGAACCCGGAGGCCGCCGCGACGCTCGCGAAGGCCTGCCACGCGGAGGGCGTGGTCGTCCTCACCTGTGGCACGTACGGCAACGTGCTGCGCTTCCTGCCGCCGCTGGTGATCGGCGAGGACCTGCTCAACGAGGGCCTCGACATCATCGAGCAGGCTTTCGCCCAGATCTGATGCGATCCTGGCGCCGATTCCGACCGGGTCCACGTGAGGGCCTGTGAAGAACGTGTGGGGGGGCCATGGCGGGATCCGGTTCCCGCTGTCGGTCCCCCGTCGGCTGCCGTACGGTTCCAGCAGATGAGAGAAACACCCCGCTCGCAGGCGACTGCGGGTGATACCGGGTCGGAGCATCCCCAGCGCCGTCCTGGTCGTGCCATCGCGCACACCGCTGGAGCCTCCGGCTCCGGAACTCCTCACCGATCGGATGGCCGCTCGCCCCAAACCCCCCGGGGCGCGCGGCAAACCGATCTCGGCGGCCGCCCCGGAACCACCCCCCCTGTTCCGGGGCGGCCGGCTTCTCTCCTTTTCCTGCTGCCGCTTCTCGCGGTCCTCGCGCTCCTCACCTGGCAGGTCGCGGCCGACGGCCCGTTGCGCAGGCTGGACGAGCGGATCGGCCGGAGCGTCGTCGGCCACGGCCCCGGCCGCCTCACCGAATTCCTCGCCGATCTCGGCAATATGCAGGTCGCTCTCCCGGTCCTCGGCTGCGCGGTCGTCCACGCCCTGGTACGGGGCGCACGCCGGCTGCCGCTGTACGCCGCTCTCGCCATGGCCGCGGTACCCGCACTGGTCGTCCCGCTCAAGGACTGGATCGCCCGGACGGGACCACTGACCACGGAGACCGGCTACTACCCGTCGGGCCACGCGGCGACGGCCGCGGTGGCGTACGGGGCGGCGGCGCTGCTGATCGCGTACCGCACAACGCCGGCAGAGCGGTCGAAGGGGTCATGGGTGATGCCCGTCGCCGCTGTCCTGCTGACAGTGGCGACGGGCATCGGTCTGGTGCTGCGCGGCTATCACTGGCCGCTGGATGTGCTCGCCGGCTGGTGCCTGAGCGGGCTGTTGCTCGTGGCGCTCAGCTGGTCGAGCGGTCGGTCACGGCGACGTCAGCCCCCGAAGTAGGCGTCGAAGTTCTTCGAGAACTCACCGTTGTTGAAGCGGTCCCAGTTGATCGACCACGTCATCAGTCCACGCAGTCCGGGCCAGGTCCCGTGTGTCGCGTACGAACCGCAGTCGGTCTTCTTCGTCAGGCAGTTCAGCGCCTTGTCGACCTCGCTGGGCGAGGTGTAGCCGTTGCCCGCCTGGGTGGAGGCGGGAAGTCCGACGGAGACCTGCTCGGGGCGGAGGGCGGGAAACACCTTGGTGGTGTCACCGGTCACCGGGAAGCCGGTGAGCAGCATGTCGGTCATGGCGATGTGGAAGTCGGCGCCGCCCATCGAGTGGTACTGATTGTCCAGACCCATGATGGAGCCCGAGTTGTAGTCCTGGACGTGCAGCAGGGTGAGGTCGTCACGCAGGGCGTGGATGACCGGGAGGTAGGCGCCGGCGCGCGGGTCCTGGCCGCCCCAGGGTCCCGAGCCGTAGTACTGGTAGCCGAGCTGCACGAAGAACGTCTCGGGGGCCATGGTCAGCACGAACTTGTCGCCGTACTTGGCCTTGAGGGTCTTCACCGCGGAGATCAGGTTGACGATGACCGGGGTGGTCGGGTTGCGGAAGTCGGTGTCGCCGGTGTTCAGCGAGAGCGAGTGGCCCTCGAAGTCGATGTCGAGACCGTCCAGACCGTAGTCGTCGATGATCTTGCTGACGGAGGAGACGAAGGTGTCACGGGCGGCGGTGGTGGAGAGCTGCACCTGACCGTTCTGGCCGCCGATGGAGATCAGCACCTTCTTGCCCGCGGCCTGCTTGGCCTTGATGGCCGCCTTGAACTCGGCGACGGACTCGACGTTCGGGCACTCGGTGACCGGGCAGAGCGAGAACCGGATGTCGCCCGAGGTGACGGAGGTCGGCTCACCGAAGGCCAGGTCGATGACGTCCCACGAGTCGGGGACGTCCGCCATCCGCGTGTAGCCGGAGCCGTTGGCGAAGCTGGAGTGCAGATAGCCGACGAGCGCATGGGTGGGAAGGCCGGAGCCGCCGCCTCCGCCGCCCGCCGTGGTGGTGGCGGTGACGGCCGTGGACCTGGCGGACTCACCGGCGGAGTTGGTCGCGGTGACCTGGAAGCTGTACGCGGTCGAGGCGGCCAGGCCCGTCACGGTCGCGGACGTCCCGGTGACGGAGAGGACCTTCGTACCGCCCTGGTAGACGTTGTAGCCGGCGGCTCCCGTGGAGCCGGTCCAGGAGAGGGTGACGGAGGAGGAGGTGGTCGTGCCGGCCCTCAGCCCGGCGGGGGGCGCGGGGACCGCGACGGGGTCGCCGCCGGGGCCGACGAGGGTGAGGTCGTCGGCGTAGTAGGTGGGAGTGCCGTACCACCCGTGGGTGTAGATCTTCACGGACGTCGTGGCGGCACCGGTCTTGAACGTGGTGGTGAGCTGCGTCCAGCCGGGAGAGGACTGCGTCCAGGTCGACACATCGGTGGTGCCTGTTCCGGACGCACCGAGGTAGACATAGCTGCCCTGCACCCAGGCGCTCAGCGTGTACGTCGAGTCCGGCTTGACCGTGACGGTCTGGGAGCACTCGGCGTTGTCGCTGCCGGCCGGCGTCGCCTTGAGTGCGGAAGTTCCGCCGTGGGTGGGTGTGCTGACGACGGCTCCGCTGCCGCCCGTACAGCTCCAGCCGTCCAGACCGGCCTCGAATCCGCCGTTGCGCGCCAGATCGGTGTCGGCCGCCGCGGCGGACGGCGCCGAGGCTGCCAGGCCACCGGCGACGAGCAGAGCCGCCGAGAGGGCGGTCAGAAGTCCGGAAAATCGGGCGGGGGGTCCCGTGCGTTCCACAACGGCCTCCGTGCAGGGGGGAATTGAGCGTGGCGCCACAACATGGTCCAGACCAATCAGGTTGTCAAGACCTGTGGCGCCATTCCGGGCCCGCCACACGGGATACCGGCCCCACCACCCGACTCCCCGGCGCCCGTTCAGCCCCCGGCGCTCCGCCGGCCACCCCCGTCCCTGCCTTCACCCCCATCGCCACCCGGGTCGCCACCCCACACCGTCGCCGCCGCGGCCTCGTGCATCGCCAGTTCCAGCAGAGTCGCGTCGGTCAGCGTCCCCGAGCCGTCGGGCGGTATCAGCCAACGCACCCCGCCGGGCGCCCGCCCCGGGTACGGCACGAGGATCCAGGTCCCGAGCCCCACTCCCCGTACCCCCGTTCCGATCCAGCGGGCGACCGTACCCGGCGGCACGAAGAAGCCCATGCGGGCGTCGCCGAAGTCGGGGAGGACCGGCCCCGGGCGGTCGACGAGACGGGTGAGGACATCGAACGTCGGGCAGCCGAGCTCCCGCGGAAGAATCAGTACGTCCCAGCGCCTGCCTGCGGGAAGGAGCGCAATCCCCTGGGGACTGCGCTCCCATTCCCACCGGCACGCAGCCGGATCCGGTGCCACCGAGGCGAGCCAGTCGACTGCCGCCCTTACCTCCGAGCCAGTCATGACGGCCTCCCTTTCCGTGCGCACCGACAGTGCGTCCACACGGCGAGAGGGGGCTGGACCCGGATCATTACGCGAGTCGGGGCACCGACCGGAAGTGAATTGGGTCACATCATGAGCGGTGTCTCCCGGACCTGGGTCAGCTGTCGAAGCCGAGTCCCAGCCGGTCCATGGTGCGCAGCCACAGATTGCGCCGGCCCCCCTGGCTGTCCGCCCTGGCCAAGGACCTCTTCGTGAGTTCGATCCCGGCCCAGGCGAACGGCTCCGGCGGGAACGGCAACGGCTTGGTGCGCACCATCTCCAGACCGGTTCGCTCGGTCCGTTCACCGGAGAGCAGATCGAGCATCACATCGGCGCCGAACCGGGTGGCTCCGACGCCGAGTCCGGTGAATCCGGCGGCGTAGGCGACCCGCCCCTGGTGGGCCGTGCCGAAGAAGGCGGAGAAGCGGGAACAGGTATCGATCGCACCGCCCCAGGCGTGACTGAAACGTACCCCTGCCAGCTGCGGGAAGCACTCGAAGAACTGGCCCGCGAGCTTGAGGAACGTCTCCGGCCGCTGGTCGAGGTCGGCGCTCAGCCGGCCGCCGTACGGATAGATCGCGTCATAGCCGCCCCACAGGATCCGGTTGTCCTCGGACAGCCGGAAGTAGTGGAACTGATTGGCGCTGTCGCCCAGTCCCTGCCGGTTCTTCCAGCCGATGGAGGCGAGCTGGTCGGCGGTGAGCGGCTCGGTCATCAGCGCGTAGTCGTAGACCGGGACGGTGTACGGGCGAACTCGCCTGACCAGCGACGGGAAGATGTTCGTGCCGAGTGCGACCCGGCGTGCGAGGACCTTCCCGTACGGCGTGCGGACCGCCATCCCGGTGGCGGTCCTGGCCAGTTCGAGGCCGCGGGTGTGCTCGTACACCCGCACCCCGAGATCGACGCAGGCCCGCTTGAGGCCCCAGGCCAGCTTGGCGGGGTGCAGCATGGCGACTCCGCGCCGGTCCCAGAGTCCGCCGAGGAAGGTCGGTGAGTCGACTTCCGCGCGCAGTGCATCCCGGTCGAGGAATTCCACTCCGGTGAAGCCGAGTTTCTCGGCCTCCTGGTGCCATTCCCGCAGCTCTTCCAGCTGATGCGGTTCGGTGGCGACATCAATTTCGCCGGTGCGCTCGAACGCGCAGTCGATGGAGTAGTGGGCGACGGCCGCCTCGATGGCGTCGAGGTTCTGCTCCCCCAGCTCTTCCAGCTTCCTGATCTCGTCCGGCCAGCGCTCCAGGCCGTTGGGGAGGCCATGGGTGAGGGAGGCGGCGCAGAAGCCGCCGTTGCGGCCCGAGGCGGCCCAGCCCACCTCGTGCCCCTCGATCAGTACGACGTCCCGTTCCGGATCGCGTTCCTTGGCGATCAGCGCGGTCCACAGTCCGCTGTATCCGCCGCCGATGACGAGCAGATCGCAGTGCTCGTCGCCGGTGAGCGCGGGAAGCGCGTCGGGCCTGCCGGGATCGTCCAGCCAGTATGAGACCGGCCGTGCGCCGGAGAGTGATTGTGCAGCAGTACGCATGGCAGCTGGGGCCATGGTTTCCAACTCCTTCAGGACTTTCAGGGTCGTGCGCTGTTTTTTCGCCGGTTCGAGATGAGCTGGCCGGCGACGACCACCAGAACGGCAATGACGAACATCGCCGTGCCGATGACGTTGATCTGCACGGGTGTGCCGCGCTGAGCCGAACCCCAGACGTACATGGGGAAGGTCACGGTCGAGCCCGCGTTGAAATTGGTGATGATGAAATCGTCGAAGGAGAGCGCGAAGGCGAGCAGCGCTCCCGCGGCGATTCCGGGGGCGGCGATCGGCAGGGTCACCCGGACGAAGGTCTGCACGGGTCCCGCGTACAGATCCCGGGCCGCCTCCTCCAGTCGCGGGTCCATCGACATCACGCGTGCCTTGACCGCCGTCACGACGAAGCTCAGGCAGAACATGATGTGTGCGATGAGGATCGTCCAGAAGCCCAGCTGGGCGCCCATGTTGAGGAAGAGCGTGAGCAGCGAGGCGGCCATGACGACCTCGGGCATCGCCATCGGCAGGAAGATCAGCGAGTTGATCGCGCCGCGCGCCCGGAAGCGGTAGCGGACCAGTGCGAAGGCGATCATCGTGCCGAGCGCGGTCGCGCCGATCGTCGCCCAGGTGGCGATCTGGAGGGAGAGCGAGAGCGAGCCGCACATGTCGGCCACGCCGCAGGGGTCCGTCCAGGCGTCCAGCGAGAAGCGCTGCCAGGCGTAGTTGAAGCGCCCGTTCGGCTTGTTGAAGGAGAACACCATCACGACGATGTTCGGAAGGATCATGTAGGCGAGGGTCAGCAGACCCGCGATGACGATCAGATGGCGGCGGAGCCAGCGCAGTACGGGCATCAGACCAGGTCCTCCGTCCCGGAGCGGCGGATGTAGACGGTCACCATCAGCAGGACGACCGCCATGAGGATGAAGGAGAGCGCGGCCGCCATCGGGTAGTCGAGGACGCGCAGGAACTGGGTCTGGATGACGCTGCCGACCATCTTGGTGTCGGTGGAGCCCAGCAGTTCGGCGTTGACGTAGTCACCGCTGGCCGGGATGAAGGTCAGCAGCGTGCCCGAGACGACACCCGGCATGGAGAGCGGGAACGTCACCTTGCGGAACGTGGTGGCGGGGGTGGCGTACAGATCGCCGGCCGCCTCGTGCAGCCTGCCGTCGATCCGCTCCAGCGAGGTGTAGAGCGGCAGGATCATGAACGGCAGGAAGTTGTACGTCAGACCGCAGACCACGGCCATCGGGGTGGCCAGCACCCGGTTGTTCTCGGTCCAGCCGAGCCAGCTGGTGACATCCAGGACGTGCAGGGCGTTGAGCACGTCGACGACCGCGCCGCCGTCCGCGAGGATCGTCTTCCAAGCGAGGGTACGGATCAGGAAGCTGGTGAAGAAGGGCGCGATGACCAGGACCAGCACCACATTGCGCCAGCGGCCCGCCTTGAACGCGATGAGATACGCGAGCGGGTAGCCGAGCAGCAGGCAGAGAATCGTCGCCGTTCCCGCGTACAGCAGGGACCGGATGAACTGCGGGTAGTACTCGGACAGCGCGTCCCAGTAGGTCTGGACGTGCCAGGTGACCTCGAACCCCTTCTCCAGGGACCCGGTCTGTACGGAGGTCGATGCCTGGTAGACCATCGGCAGGGCGAAGAAGACGACCAGCCAGAGGATGCCGGGGAGCAGCAGCCAGTACGGGACGAGCCGCTTTCGCGTGGAGGCCTTGCGTACGGGGAGTTCGGCGGGGTCCTTGGACGGCGCGGGCGGCGCTTCGGTGACGGTCACGTCGCGTCCTCCACCGTCTCCACACCGGCGTCGATGTCCTGGGCCGCGTCGAGGCCGAAGGTGTGCTCCGGGTTCCAGTGCAGGACGACCTCGGCGCCGCGGGTGAGTCCCGCGCGGTGCCCGACGTTCTGCTCGTACACCTGAAGTGCCTTGCCGGCCGGGCTCTCCACCACGTACTGCGTGGAGACGCCGATGAAGCTGGAGTCGACGATCCGGCCGGTCACCCGGTTGCGTCCGGCCGCTATGGTGTCCGCTTCGCCGGCGGATGTGAGGGAGATCTTCTCCGGGCGGATGCCGACCAGGATCCTGCCGCCGCGGGTGGTGGGGGCCGAGCATCGCCCGGCGGGCAGTCGCAGTGTGCTGCCGCCCGCGCCGACGAGGATGTCCGTGCCGGACTCGGTGATCTCGCCCTCGATGAGGTTGGAGGTGCCGAGGAAGTTGGCGACGAAGGTGGTCTTCGGGTTCTCGTACAGGTCGGCGGGGGCGCCGAGCTGCTCGACGCGGCCCGCGTTCATCACCGCGACGGTGTCGGCCATGGTCATGGCCTCCTCCTGGTCGTGGGTGACATGGATGAACGTGATGCCGACCTCGGTCTGTATGCGCTTGAGCTCGAGCTGCATCTGGCGGCGCAGCTTGAGGTCGAGGGCGCCGAGCGGCTCGTCGAGCAGGAGCACCTGCGGGTGGTTGATCAGGGCCCGGGCGACAGCGACGCGCTGCTGCTGGCCGCCGGAGAGCTGGTGCGGCTTGCGCTTGGCGAAGTCACCGAGCTGTACGAGCTCCAGCATGTCGTCGACCTGCTTCTTCACCGACTTGATGCCCCGCCGGCGCAGACCGAAGGCGACGTTCTCGGTGATGTCCAGGTGCGGGAAGAGCGCGTAGCTCTGAAAGACGGTGTTGACGGGGCGCTTGTACGGGGGCAGGTCGGTGATGTCCCGGCCGCCGAGCGAGATGGTGCCGGTGGTGGCCTCCTCCAGCCCCGCGATCATCCGCAGGGTGGTGGTCTTGCCGCAGCCGGACGCTCCGAGCAGGGCGAAGAAGGAGCCCTGGGGGACGGTCAGGTCGAGCGGCTGGACGGCGGCGAAGGAACCGTACGTCTTGCTGATCCCGGTGAGGCGGACGTCGCCGCCTGCTGTCTGCTGCTGTGTCATGGGTCGCAGTCCCAGTGGTGTCAGGGGGAGATCGGGCGAGAGGGAAAAGGCACCGCGGTCAGGCGCCGATGAGCTTGGCGAACTTCTCCTCGTACGCCGTCTCTTCCTTGCTTGTCAGCGAGCGGAAGGCGTGCGACCGGGCCGCCATCTCCTTGTCGGGGAGGATGAGTGTGTTGGCGGCCATCGCCTTGTCGATCTTGGTGAGTTCCTCGCGGACACCGTCCACCGGACAGACGTAGTTGATGTACGCGGCGAGCTGGGCGGCGACCGGCGGCTCGTAGTAGTAGTCGATCAGCTTCTCGGCGTTGGTCTTGTGCCGGGCCTTGGCGGGGACCAGCATGTTGTCGGTAGACGTGATGTAACCGGCGGCCGGGATCGCGTACTTGATGTCCGGGTTTCCGGACTGGAGCTGGATGATGTCGCCGGCCCACGCGACGCAGGCTGCGATGTCACCCTTGTCGAGGTCCGCGGTGTAGTCGTTGCCGGTGAAGCGGCGGATCTGCTTCTTGTCGACGCCCTTCTGGATCCGGCCGATCGCCGCGTCGAAGTCGGCGTCCGTGAACTTCCCCGGGTCCTTGCCCATGTCGAGCAGGGTCATGCCGACGGAGTCACGCATCTCGGAGAGGAACCCGACCCTGCCCTTGAGGGAGGGGTCGTCGAGCAGCTGCGTGACGGAGTCGACCTTGCGCCCACCGGTCGCCTTGGAGTTGTAGGCGATGACGGTCGGAATACCCGTCCAGGGGTACGAGTGGGCGCGGCCCGGGTCCCAGTCGGGGGTGCGGAACTGGGACGAGAGGTTGGCGAAGGCGTGCGGCAGGTTCACCGGGTCGAGCTTCTGGGCCCAGCCGAGCCGGATGATCCGCGAGGCCAGCCAGTCGGTGACGATGATGAGGTCCCGGCCGGTGTCCTGGCCCGCGGCCAGCTGCGGCTTTATCTTGCCGAAGAATTCGACGTTGTCGTTGATGTCCTCGGTGTACTTGACCTGGATCCCGGTGCGTTTCGTGAACGCCTCCAGCGTGGGCCGGTGCTTCTCGTCCTCACTGACGTCCATGTATTCGGTCCAGTTGGAGAAGTTGATCTGCTTCTCCTTGGCCGAATGGTCGTCCGAGGCCGCTGCGGCGTCCCCTTCCCGCTTCGCGGGCGGGATGCCGCATGCGCTCAGCGTCCCCAGTCCGCCGAGCGCGAGCGCGCCCATGCCTGAGGCGCGGATGAGCGAACGCCGGGTGAGGGCGCCCCTGCCACTCGTCAGACTGCGCCGCATCGCGGCCAGCTGCGCTGCAGAGAGGTGCTCGGGCTCGTACTGCTCCATGCGCGTTGCCCTTTCGGGTGGGAATGGCCGTGGTCGGCCGGGCTATCGGTCCCCGAAGATCGTGCGGTGCCAGTCCTTGCGTGCGACCGCGGTGTTGTCGTACATCACATGCTTGACCTGTGTGTACTCCTCGAAGGAGTACGCCGACATGTCCTTGCCGAAGCCACTGGCCTTGTATCCGCCGTGTGGCATCTCGCTGATGATCGGAATGTGGTCGTTGACCCAGACGCAGCCCGCCTTGATCTCGCGGGTGGCGCGGCCCGCCCGGTACACGTCCCGGCTCCAGGCGGAGGCGGCGAGTCCGTACGGGGTGTCGTTGGCAAGAGCGATGCCCTCGTCGTTGGTGTCGAAGGGCAGCACGACCAGGACCGGACCGAAGATCTCCGACTGGACGATCTCGCTGTCCTGGGCGGCCCCCGCGACCAGCGTCGGCCGGTAGTACGCGCCGTCCTGGAGGAGGCCGCCGGGGGCCTCGCCACCGGTGACGACGGTGGCGTACCCACGGGCGCGCTCGACGAATCCGGCGACCCGGTCCCGCTGGGCGTGGCTGATCAGCGGGCCGAGGTCGGTCGACGGGTCGAAGGGGTCGCCGAGCCGTACGGTCTCCATCAGCTCGGCAACCCCCTGGACGAAGGCGTCGTAGAGCGGTCGCTGGACGTAGGCGCGGGTGGCGGCGGTGCAGTCCTGGCCGGTGTTGATGAGCGCTCCGGCGACCGCGCCGTTGACGGCGGCGTCGAGGTCGGCGTCGTCGAAGACCAGGAAGGGGGCCTTGCCGCCGAGTTCGAGGTGGAGGCGCTTGACGGTGGCCGTGGCGATCTCGGCGACCCGCTTGCCCACTGCGGTGGAGCCGGTGAAGGAGGTCATCACGACGTCCGGGTGGCCGACGAGGTGCTCGCCCGCGTCCTTGCCCGCCCCCGTGACGATGTTGATCACACCGTCCGGGATACCCGCCTCCGTGGCCGCCTGCGCGAACATCAACGAGGTCAGCGGGGTGATCTCGGCGGGCTTCAGCACGATCGTGTTGCCTGCAGCGATCGCCGGGAGGATCTTCCAGGCGGCCATCTGGAGCGGGTAGTTCCAGGGGGCGATGGAGCCGACGACACCGATCGCCTCACGGCGTACGTACGAGGTGTGGTCGCCGTCGTACTCGGCCGCGGACCTGCCCTCCAGATGGCGGGCGGCGCCCGCGAAGAAGGAGGTGTTGTCGATGGTGCCCGGCACGTCGAACTCGGTGGAGAGCTTGATCGGCTTGCCGCACTGGAGCGACTCGGCGTACGCGAAGTCGTCGGCCTGCTCGGCGAGTACGGTGGCGAAGCGGTGCATCGCCTCGGACCGCTCGGCCGGCGTGGCACCGGACCAGCCGGGGAAGGCTTCCCGGGCGGCAGCGACGGCCGCGTCGACATCGGCGGTGCCCGCCAGTTCGTACGTGTAGACGGCCTCGCCCGTCGCCGGGTTCACGACCGCGTGAGTGCGTCCCGATGTGCCGGAGCGCAGACTTCCGCCGATGTACTGCGCGCCGCCCGCGAAGCGGTCCTGCACCTGGAAGCCGTTGCCCATGACGCTCTCCTCCGCCGCTGTCCCCGTCGACCGGGGCGGCGTAGCTTCTGCTCGAATTGAGTGCCGATCCTGACAGAGGACACTGAGCCCAACAAGTGATTCCGTTGTTTCCTTTTGGTTACGCGACGGAATCTGTCGACCATGTGTCGCGTCGGTACGGAATTCCACGTACGGAGTGTCAGTGGCGGATGCCACACTCGCATGCCATGGAGCATATGAACGATCTTGTGGCGCGGACCCGTCACGGCGAGAAGGTGAAGTACCTGCGGTTCTGGGGACACCGCCCGCTCCCGGACGGGCGGATCGGTGCGAGCTGTCTCAGTCAGTGGTGGCCGTCGCCGTTCACCGTCGACGATGTGGTTTACGCGTCGGCCGAGCACTGGATGATGGCCGGCAAGGCGCGGCTCTTCGGCGACGAGGAGGCGGAGCGCCGGGCCGTGTCCGCGAGCAGCCCCGCTGCGGCGAAGAAGACGGGCCGGCTGGTCCGCGATTTCGACGAGTCGGTGTGGGAGCGGGAGCGGTTCGCCCTGGTGGTGGCGGGCAGCGTCCACAAGTTCGGCCAGAACGCCGAGCTGCGGGAGTTCCTGGTGAACACCGGGAACCGGGTGCTCGTCGAAGCCAGCCCCGTGGACCGGATCTGGGGCATCGGGCTGGCGGCGGACGATCCGCGTGCCGAGGACCCGGCGAGCTGGCGTGGGCTGAATCTGCTGGGGTTCGCGCTGATGGACGCGCGGGCGGAGCTGCGCACACCATGAGGCGGCCCGGATGTGCGACGGCCGGGCGGGCCGGAGCCCGGCCCGCCCGGCCGTCAGGTGGGATACGGCACCGGTCCGCAAGGTTCCGGTACCGCCGCCCGACATCGCCTATCGCGTGACGTCGACGACGAGGGACGAGGAGTACGGGTCGTCGTAGGTGCTGTCGTCGAACTCATCGGCGTGGGTGGCGAACAGCCAGATCAGGAAGCTGATGATCCCCAGACCGAAAACGATGCCGATGGACCCCATGATGATCCCGGCGAGCGCCTGGCCGCTGTTGGTCGCCTCGCCGCGCTGCACCCGCTTACGGCCCAGGATGCCGAAGATCAGGGCGAGTGCGCCCAGGATCAGGCTGGGTATCCCGTAGATGCAGAACAGGCAGACGGCCAGGATGCCGAGCACCATGGCTGCCGTACCCATGCCGTTCGAAGGCGCGCTGCCCCAGGAGGTCTGGCCGTAGCCGGAATACCCCGGGTAGCTCCCGTACTGCGGGCCCGGCGCGGCCGGGTAACCGTACTGCCCCGCGGCCGGCGGGACCTGCTGGCCCGGTCCGTTCGGTGCGATCGGCGGCGGCGGTACCTCCCCGGGGCCGGCGGCCGGCGCCGGACCGGTCGGAGCTCCCGGACCGAACCCCGGTCCGGTGGCAGGTGCGGGGCCGTCCCCTACACCCGGCATCGACGTCACCGTCGGCTGATCGTGAACAGCAGGCGGACGAGGATCACCGGCCGGCTTCTCCAGCGGCACTCTGCTGTCCGGCGGAGCCCACGGGTCGCGTGGCGCCGCCCCGCCCCCTGGCTGCTCTGTGTTGTCTGACATGGGCCTCCCCCATCGTGGTCCCGTCATGCTACGGCCCGCTCCCGCCGGCCCGGGCCCGGCCTACGATGATCCCCGTCCCGCCCCGGGCCGCAATGCGCCCGGACCGCTCGAACCTCACGTTCCGGAGGATCCGATGACCGATCTGCACCCCTTCGTCGCGGGGCTGCCCAAGGCCGAACTGCATGTCCACCATGTCGGATCCGCCTCTCCCCGCATCGTCGCCGAACTGGCCGCCCACCACCCTGACTCCAAGGTCCCCACAGACCCCGAGGCGCTGGCCGACTACTTCTCCTTCACCGACTTCGCCCACTTCATCGACGTCTATCTCTCCGTCGTGGACCTGATCCGCACCCCGGAGGACGTCCGGCTGCTGACCTTCGAGGTCGCCCGTGACATGGCCCGCCAGAACATCCGGTACGCGGAGCTGACCGTCACCCCGTTCAGCTCGACCCGGCGCGGGATTCCGGAGCAGGGCTTCATGGAGGCCATCGAGGACGCCCGCAAGGCCGCCGAGTCCGAGCTCGGGGTCGTACTGCGCTGGACGTTCGACATCCCCGGCGAGGCCGGACTGGAAGCCGCCGAGGAGACCACCCGGCTCGCGGTCGGGCTGCGGCCCGAGGGGCTCGTCGCGTTCGGGCTCGGCGGCCCTGAGATCGGCGTGCCCCGCCCGCAGTTCAAGCCCTACTTCGACCGGGCCATCGCCGAGGGGCTGCACTCCGTCCCGCACGCCGGGGAGACCACGGGCCCGCAGACCATCTGGGACGCCCTCACCGAGCTGCGCGCCGAGCGCATCGGCCACGGCACCAGCGCTACCCGGGACCCGAGGCTCCTGGACCACCTCGCCCAGAACCGGATTCCGCTGGAGGTCTGCCCGACCTCGAACATCGCGACCCGCGCCGTCACCGACCTCGACCGGCACCCTGTCAAGGAGATGGTGGACGCCGGCGTCCTGGTCACCATCAACAGCGACGACCCGCCGATGTTCGGCACGGACCTCAACAACGAGTACGGGGTGGCGGCCCGTCTCCTCGACCTGGACGAGCGGGGTCTCGCCGCACTCGCCAAGAACGCGGTGGAGGCCTCGTACCTCGACCCGGCCGGCAAGCGGACGCTGGCCGCCGAGATCGACACGTACACGACGAGTTGGCTGGAGGGCACCGGCCGGTGACCGGAGGCGGTGACAATGGCCCCATGGCCACCTCTGTCACCGCCGTGGCTCACCGCGGCGACCCGTACCGTGTCCGCGAGAACACCCTCCCGTCGATCCGCTCCGCGATCGAACGGGGGGCGGACGCGGTCGAGGTAGATGTCCGGGTCACCCGCGACGGGGTGCCCGTCCTGCTGCACGACTCCACGCTGGAACGGCTGTGGGGCCACGACCGCAGGCTGGACGGGCTCACCCATCAGGAGCTCACGGAAATGACCGCCGGCGGTGTGCCCACCCTGCGCGAGGCGTTGCTCGCCGCCGGAACGCATCGCCTCATGGTCGACCTGCCCGGCTCCACCGACGACTCGGTACGCAGGACCGTCGGTGTGGTCCGCGAGTGCGGGGCCGGGGAGCGCACGTACTACTGCGCGGGCCCCGAGGCCATGCTGCGGGTGCGCGCAGCCGATCCGTCCGCCGAGATCGCCCTGACCTGGACGACACTCGCCCCGCCCCGTGCCGGTCTGCTGGACGCGGTGAAGCCGCGCTGGCTGAACTACCGGTTCGGCCTGGTGAGCCGGGAGTTGACGGACCGTGTCCACCGGGACGGACTGCTGGTCTCGGCCTGGACGGCCGACACCAGGCGCACCATGCGCCGCCTGATCACGCACGGCGTCGACTCGATCACCACCAATCGGGTCGACGCCCTGCACGGTCTGCTCGCCAACTCGACCGTCACCGAGCCCCGTTGATCGATCCGGCATGATGGACGGTGCCTCATCGATCGTGATGTCGCCCCGGCGCCGGAGGAGCAGACGTGACTGATGTGACCGATCCGCGGAGCAACCCCCTTTCCCCCCGGGTCCGTTCCGACATCGCGCACAACGCCCGGGTCTGGAACTACTGGCTGGGCGGCAAGGACAACTACGCCGTCGACCGAGCGGTCGGCGATCAGGTCACCGGTATGTACCCGAGCATCGGTGAAGTGGCCCGCGCCGACCGGGCGTTCCTGGGGCGGGCGGTCCGCCATCTGGCCGGTGACATGGGGATCGGCCAGTTCCTGGACATCGGCACCGGCCTGCCGACGGCGGACAACACCCATGAGGTCGCGCAGCACACCGCGCCGGAGGCCCGCATCGTGTACGTCGACAACGATCCGATCGTGCTCGCGCACGCCCGCGCCCTGCTCACCAGCTCGCCGGAGGGTGCGACCACCTACATCGACGCGGACGCCCGCCACCCGGAACGGATCCTGCGAGCGATCGAACCGACCTTGGACCTGAAGAAGCCCGTCGCGGTGATGATGCTCGGCATACTGAACTTCGTTCTCGACACGGACGAGGCACGGAGCATCGTGCGAAAGCTGATGGACGCGATGCCGTCCGGCAGCTATCTGGTGCTCACCCACCCCACGCTGGAGCTGGGCGGCGAGGGCAACGAAGCGGCGATGCGGTTCTGGAACGAGAACGCCACACCACCGATCACCGCCCGCAGCCGCGCCGAGTTCGCCTCGCTCCTGGAGGGGCTGGAGCTCGTCGGGCCCGGCATCGTCTCGTGCGCTCGCTGGCGCACCGGCCCGGCCACGGTGGGGGCCGAGGTCGCCCAGTTCGGCGCAGTGGCGCGGAAGCCCTGACGGCGCCCGTCCCATGCATCTACATCTACGTGGCATCGGCCCGAGGGCACTCGGGGCCGGCCCCCGGACCGTGGACCTCTTCATCACGCTGCTGGTGCAAGCCGCGGTAACCATGCCGTTCGTCGTCCCACGCGCCCCGGACCTGCCGGAGGCGACGTGGGCGGCGTACGGACTGACCACCCTGACCGTGGTGCCGCTGATCGCGCGACGGCGGGCTCCGGTCGCCGTGCTGATCGCTGTGCTCGCTGTCGGCGGCCTGTACAAGTTCACGCTCGACGGGCCGGGCCAGCCGCTCCCGTACGCCGGACTCGTGGCCTTCTACACGGTGGCCGAACTCTCCTCACCGGTGAAGCGGCTCGGGGTCGCGGCGCTCACGACCGTGGCGGTGCTGTCCTCGCCCGGACGCAACAGCGACGAGATGAGGGAGCTGCTCTTCTCCCTCTTCGTGTTCGGCGCGGCCTATGCCTTCGGCCGGCTCACCGTCACTCGCAAGGCGTACCTGCGGGCGGTGGAGGACCGGGCCCGGCAGCTGGAGCTGACACACCGCATCGAGACCGAGCAGGCGACGGCCCGCGAACGGGCCCGGATCGCACGGGAGATGCACGACATCCTCTCGCATGCGGTGAGCCTGATGATCGTGCAGGCGGAGGCCGGTCCGGTGGCCGTGCGCACGGCACCGGAGCGCGCCGAGGCGGCGTTCGACGCGATCTCGGAGACGGGGCGGGACGCCATGGTGCAGCTGCGCCGGATGCTCGGCGTGCTGCGCGAGAACGAGAGCCCGCGCGACGCGCCGCGGGAGCCCCAGCCCACGCTGGCCGGGCTGCCAGGCCTGGTCGAGCGAGTACGCGGCAGCGGCCCGGAGATCTCGTACGAGGTCACGGGTCCGGCCCGGCCGCCCGGCCTTGACGTCGAGGCAACCGTGTACCGGATCGTGCAGGAGGCCCTGACGAACGTCGTCAAGCATGCCGCCGCCGACACCGTCCGCGTACAACTGACCTATGAACCCGCAGCTTTGACCCTCACGGTCACCGATGACGGGCGCGGTCCCGGGACCGTCACCGGAATGGGTCTGATCGGCATCCGGGAACGCGCTTCGGCACACGGCGGCACCGCCAGCACAGGCGCGGGTCCGGGTGGCCGCGGATTCCGGGTCCGGGTGACGATTCCGCTTGCGGCCACGCAGACGGACGCGCACGGCGAGGCGCATACAGGGGTGGAAAGTTGACGATCCGTGTCGTGGTGGCTGACGACCAGGAGCTGGTGCGCAGCGGCTTCGCGATGATCCTGAACGCGCAGCCGGACATCGAGGTGGTAGCGGAGGCGGGCGACGGCGCCGGGGCGATCGCCGCGGTGCGCCGGCTGGCGCCGGAGGTGGCGCTGCTCGACATCCGGATGCCCGGCACGGACGGCATCGAGGCGTGCCGCACGATCAGCGCGGAGACCGACTGCCGGACGGTCATGCTCACCACCTTCGACTCCGACGAGTATGTCTACGAGGCGCTGCACGCGGGTGCGAGCGGCTTTCTGCTCAAGGACGTCCGCCGCAACGATCTGGTCCATGGGGTACGAGTGGTGGCGGCCGGGGACTCGCTGCTGGCGCCGTCGGTGGCGCGCCGGCTGATCGCCGACTACACCGCGCGCCCGGTGACCTCGGCCGTACCGCCGTCCGCACGGCTCGATGTCCTGACCGCCCGCGAACGCGAGACGCTGCTGCACCTGGCACGCGGTCTGTCGAACGCGGAGATCGCGGCCGCACTCGTCGTCAGCGAACACACGGTGAAGACCCACGTGGGCCATGTCCTGTCCAAGCTGGGCCTGCGCGACCGGATCCAGGCGGTCATCTGCGCGTACGAGTACGGTCTCGTCACTCCCTCGCCGGAGGGAGAGACATCCCCCCTTCTCCCCCGCACAGGCGAGAAGACCTCATGACGAGGACCGCTCGCCCAGGTGATCCGCCGGGGCCGGCGGATCAACAGGATGGAGTCCACCAGCAGTTACGGATTCCACTCCCCGGAGGCACCGGACATGAACGCCCGCACCACCCGTACCGTCGTCGCCACCGCCTTGGTCCTCGGCATCGCCGCCGGCCCGGCCGGACCGGCGCTCGCGGCAGCCCGCACTCCGGTAGCCGCCGTCCCGACCATCCAGAAGGCGCCGGACGCCAAGGCCCTGCGCGCCGCGATCGCCGGGCTGCCGAAGGCCGACGCCACGGCCGCGCTCGTCCGGGTCGCGGGCACCGACGGTAACTGGCAGGGCAGTTCCGGTGTCCACGACCTGGAGTCCAACCGTCCGGCGGACCGGGACGCCCGCTTCCGGGCCGGCTCGGTCACCAAGGTCTTCACGGCCGCCGTCGTGCTCCAGTTGGCGCGCGAGGGGAAGCTCGACCTGAACCGTCCGGCCCGGCACTATCTGCCGGAGCTGATCCCGGCGAGCTATCGGAAGGTCACGGTGCGGCAGCTGCTGAACCACACCAGCGGCATCCCGTCCGTCGGCTCCGGCGGCGACACCCTGGACGAGTGGTACGCGCACCGTTTCGACCTGCACGACGCGGCGGACACGGTACGTGAGGCCACGTCCCACGAGCCGGACTTCGCGCCCGGTACACAGCAGCACTACGGCAACATCGGCTACACCGTGGCGGGCCTGCTCATCGAGGCGGTCACCGGCCACACCTACGCGGCGGAGGTCTCCCGCCGCATCCTGAAGCCTCTGCACCTGAAGGACACGTACTTCCCCGGCACCGACCCGACGATCCGCGGCCCGTACAACCACGGCTACCAGATCTTCACCGGGGCCGACGGGACCGGCGAGCTGCGTGATGTGTCGGTATGGGGGGCGACGGACGCCTGGGCGGCGGGTGACCTGATCTCCACCACCGCCGATCTGGAGCACTTCATCCGGGCGCTGTTCCGCGGGCAGGTGGTGCGTGGACCGCTCCTGGAGGAGATGTTCACGCTGCCGGACGCATCGGTGCGGGAGTACGGCACGGGCGAGCCGGCCGCATACAGCGCGGGTCTGTCGGTGGTGAGGCTTGGCGGGCGCGAGGTGTGGGGCAAGACGGGTGGCCGCTGGGGCTACAACACGGCTGTCGTCGCCACCCGTGATCTCTCCCGGACACTCGTCTACAGCGTCAACGCGACGGACGCGAAGGGCGAGGGCATGAACGCCACGGCGTTGAACATCGTGGTGGCCGCCTTCGGTGCCCCGTCGGCCGGGTGACTCAGACCGCTGGAGCCGCCGCCGGTCCGGCCACCGGATCCGGCGTCCGCTCCATCGCCTCCACGCTCTTGATCATTCGGCGGACGACGAGCAGCGGGATCACCCCGATGACACCGAACGACATGTCGATGATCGACCACCAGAAGGGGATGCCCCGGACCGGTCCGCAGATCAGCGCGAGCGGGATGATCCCGGCGCAGGCGATCATGCCGAACTCGATGACCCAGATGTTGCGGACCGGGTCGCGGTACGGACCGTAGAAGGCGACGGCGATGACGAGATGCGCGAAGGCCAGCCAGTCGGTGCCGTACAGCACGAAGGGGTACTTCGCGTCGGCCTCGTCCAGACCGGTCCGGACCCGGGTGATCCACTCCATCAGAGCCGGGAAGTGCTCGGGCACGGGCGAGGCCGAGGACCTCAGCAGGTCCTCGGTCCAGTGGAGTTCATGGACGAGCGGGAAGGCGGTCAGCCCGCTCAGCACCAGACAGACGATAAAGACGACCAACCACACGCGTATGCGCCTCAGCAGGGCTCTTCGCTCGCTCATGCCCGCAGCGTACGCCCGGCTTTACGTGCTCTTTACGCCGCCCCCGCGCCCTCCGTCAGAGACCGACGACGGAGTTCCATTTCTTCGCGAACTCGGTGCGTTCCTCGGACGTGATGTCGCGGGCGATCGCCAGCCGTCGGCGCATCGCGTCGTCGGGGAAGATCAGTGGGTCCTCGGCGAGGGAGGCGGTCTCCTCGTCCTTGGCCGAGGCCAGTACCTCGCGGGCGGCCGGGACGGGACAGACGTAGTTGACCCAGGTGGCGAGTTCCGCGGCGACCTCGGGCTCGTAGTAGTAGTCGATCAGTTTCTCGGCATTGCGCTTGTGACGGGCGAGGTTGGGGATCATGAGTGATTCCGCCCAGAGCTCGGCCCCCTCCTCGGGCACGACGAACTCGATCTCCGGGTTGTCCGCCTGGAGTTGGATGACATCGCCCGAGTAGGCCTGGCAGGCGAGCACATCGCCGGTGGACAGGTCCTTGATGTAGTCGTTGCCGGTGAAGCGGCGGATGTGCTTCTCCTTCACCAGCTTCTCCACCTGGTCGCACATCGTGTGGAAGTCGTCCCGGGTCCAGCGGGTGATGTCGACGCCGTTGCCCTGCATCAGCAGGGCGAAGGACTCGTCGAGCCCGGAGAGCAGCGTCACCTTGCCGCGCAGGTCGGCTGCCCAGAGATCGCTCGTGTGCTTGATCTCGCGGCCGAGCTTCTTGCGGTTGTACGCGATGCCGGTGATCCCGGACTGCCAGGGGACGCTATGCGTCCGGCCCTGATCGAATGCGGGCGAACGCAGCTGGGGGTCCAGGTACTTGGTGACGTTGGGCTGCTCGGTCCGGTCCATCTCCTGCACCCAGCCGAGCCGTACGAACCGGGCGGCCATCCAGTCGCTGATGACGATCAGGTCCCGACCGGTCTGCTGGTGGTTCATCAGCGCCGGGCTGATCTTCCCGAAGAACTCGTCGTTGTCGTTGATCTCCTCGGTGTACCCGACGGAGATCCCGGTGCGCTCGGTGAACGCGTCGAGAGTGGGCCGCTTGGACTCGTCCTCGTCGTCGGTGTCGATGTACAGCGGCCAGTTGGCGAACCGCAGCGTGCGGTCGGTGGCGGAGACGTCGCGTCCGGCACGGTCACCGGGCCGCACATACGCGGCGGGCACTCCGCAGCCGGCCAGCGTGGCACCGGCCGCTCCCGCCCCGAAGGCGCGCAGCAGGGACCGGCGGGACATGGGGTGGTTCGGGATCGCTCGCACCTGCGCAGGATGCCGGTCGGCGGGTTCGGCGGACAATGGACCATTCGTCCAGCGGCATGCGCCCCACCCGCACACCCTGTCGATGCCCCGTCAGGAGCGGGGCACGGAAACGGCCCCGGGCCGGAGCCCGGGGCCGTCCACCGCACGCGCTGAGGGTCAGTCGTCGAGCGACGTCATGACGTGCTTGATGCGCGTGTAGTCCTCGAAGCCGTACGCGGAGAGGTCCTTGCCGTAGCCGGACTTCTTGAATCCGCCGTGCGGCATCTCGGCGACGAGCGGGATGTGGGTGTTGATCCACACGCAGCCGAAGTCGAGGTTCTTGGACATCCGCATCGCCCGGGAGTGGTCCTTGGTCCACACCGAGGAGGCGAGGGCGTACTCGACGCCGTTCGCGTACTCCACCGCCTGCGTCTCGTCGGTGAACGACTGGACGGTGATGACCGGGCCGAAGACCTCGTTCTGGATGATCTCGTCGTCCTGGCGCAGGCCGGAGACGACGGTCGGGGCATAGAAGTAGCCCTTGTCTCCGACCCGGTGGCCGCCCGCCTCGACCTTGGCGTGGGCGGGGAGCCGCTCGATGAAGCCGCTGACCTGCTTCAGCTGGTTGGCGTTGTTGAGCGGGCCGTACAGCACGTCCTCGTCGTCCGGCTGCCCCGTCTTCGTGTCGGCGGCGGCCTTGGCGAGCGCGGTGACGAACTCGTCGTGGACCGACTCGTGGACGAGGACGCGGGTTGCGGCCGTGCAGTCCTGGCCGGCGTTGAAGAAGCCCGCGACGGAGATGCCCTCCACGGCCTTGGCGATGTCGGAGTCCTCGAAGACGACGGCGGGCGCCTTGCCGCCGAGCTCCAGGTGGACCCGCTTGACGTCCTTGGCGGCCGACTCGGCGACCTCCATGCCGGCCCGTACCGAACCGGTGATGGAGGCCATCGCCGGGGTCGGGTGCTCGACCATCGCGCGGCCGGTGTCCCGGTCGCCGCAGATGACGTTGAAGACGCCCTTGGGCAGGATCTGGCCGATGATCTCGGCGATCAGCACGGTCGACGCCGGGGTGGTGTCGGACGGCTTGATGACGACGGTGTTGCCCGCGGCGAGCGCCGGGGCGAACTTCCAGACGGCCATCATCATCGGGTAGTTCCACGGCGCGACCTGCGCGCAGACGCCGACCGGCTCGCGGCGGATGATGGAGGTCAGGCCCTCCATGTACTCGCCGGCCGAGCGGCCTTCGAGCATCCGCGCGGCACCCGCGAAGAAGCGGATCTGGTCCACCATCGGCGGGATCTCTTCGGTGCGGGTGAGTTCGAGCGGCTTGCCGGTGTTCTCGGACTCGGCGGCGATCAGGTCCTCCGCGCGCTCCTCGAAGGCGTCCGCGATCTTCAGCAGGGCCTTCTGGCGCTCGGCGGGCGTGACGTCGCGCCAGGCAGGGAAGGCGGCGGCCGCGGCGGCCATGGCGGCATCGACATCGGCCTGGCCGGAGAGCGGCGAGGTCGCGTAGACCTCTTCCGTCGCCGGGTTGACCACGTCGATGGTCCGCCCGTCCGCGGCGTCCCGGAACTCTCCGTTGATGTAGTTGCGCAGACGGCGCACCTCGGTGGTCACAACCACCCCTCCTGTCGACACGTCCAATGGGTGAGATGTTCAGCCTAGTCGCTGGGGTAACGCTTTCGACATACCCAACCGCCGCGAACTTCGGATTCAGTTAGATCTAGGCCTCCAAACAACGAATTTCATCGATCCAGGGTTGCCAGACAGACGAGTCCCGGTGCAGAGTGGGTCCGTGGCCAGTCGCAGCGCAGACTCCAGGACCGGGAACGGATCGTCACCAGCGGTCGATGCCGTGTCCCTCGCAATCATCGAGCAGCTCCAGGAGGACGGGCGTCGTCCGTACGCCGCGATCGGCAAGGCCGTGGGCCTCTCCGAGGCGGCTGTACGGCAGCGCGTTCAGAAGCTGCTCGACCAGGGCGTGATGCAGATCGTCGCCGTCACGGACCCGCTCACCGTGGGGTTCCGGCGGCAGGCGATGGTCGGCATCAATGTCGAGGGCGATCTCGATCCCGTCGCGGAGGCGCTGTCGGCCATGGCCGAGTGCGAGTACGTGGTGATGACCGCGGGCTCCTTCGACCTGATGGTGGAGATCGTCTGCGAGGACGACGACCACCTGCTGGAAACGATCAACAAACGCATCCGGGCCATCCCCGGCGTGCGCTCCACCGAGAGTTTCGTCTACCTGAAGCTCAAGAAGCAGACCTATATGTGGGGAACCCGATAGCCGTGAGCAAGGACCTCAGCCGAACCGCGTACGACCACCTGTGGATGCACTTCACCCGCATGTCGGACTACGAGAACGCGCCCGTTCCCACCATCGTGCGTGGCGAGGGCACCTACATCTACGACGACCAGGGCAAGCGCTACCTCGACGGCCTGTCCGGCCTGTTCGTGGTCAACGCCGGTCACGGCCGTCACGAGCTCGCCGAGGCGGCGTACAAGCAGGGCCAGGAGCTGGGCTTCTTCCCGGTGTGGTCCTACGCTCACCCGAAGGCGGTCGAGCTGGCCGAGCGCCTCGCCGACTACGCGCCGGGTGACCTCAACAAGGTCTTCTTCACCACCGGTGGCGGCGAGGCCGTCGAGACGGCCTGGAAGCTGGCCAAGCAGTACTTCAAGCTCAAGGGCAAGCCGACCAAGTACAAGGTCATCTCGCGCGCGGTCGCCTACCACGGCACCCCGCAGGGCGCCCTGTCGATCACCGGTCTGCCGGCCCTGAAGGCCCCGTTCGAGCCGCTGGTGCCCGGCGCGCACAAGGTGCCGAACACCAACATCTACCGCGCCCCTATTCACGGCGACGACCCGGAGGCCTTCGGCCGCTGGGCCGCCGACCAGATCGAGCAGGAGATCCTGTTCGAGGGCCCGGAAACGGTCGCCGCGGTCTTCCTTGAGCCCGTGCAGAACGCCGGTGGCTGCTTCCCGCCGCCGCCCGGTTACTTCCAGCGCGTACGCGAGATCTGCGACAAGTACGACGTGCTGCTCGTGTCCGACGAGGTCATCTGCGCCTTCGGCCGCCTCGGCACGATGTTCGCCTGCGACAAGTTCGGCTACGTGCCGGACATGATCACCTGCGCCAAGGGCATGACGTCGGGCTACTCCCCGATCGGCGCCTGCATCGTCTCGGACCGCATCGCCGAGCCGTTCTACGAGGGCGGCAACACCTTCCTGCACGGCTACACCTTCGGTGGCCACCCGGTCTCCGCGGCGGTCGGCCTCGCCAACCTCGACATCTTCGAGCGCGAGGGTCTCAACCAGCACGTCCTGGACAACGAGAACGCGTTCTTCACGACGCTGCAGAAGCTGCACGACCTGCCGATAGTCGGCGACGTCCGCGGCAACGGCTTCTTCTACGGCATCGAGCTGGTGAAGGACAAGGTCACCAAGGAGACCTTCACCGACGAGGAGACCGAGCGCGTCCTGTACGGCTTCCTCTCCAAGGCGCTGTACGAGAACGGTCTGTACTGCCGGGCCGACGACCGCGGCGACCCGGTCGTCCAGCTCGCCCCGCCGCTGATCTCCGACCAGTCGACGTTCGACGAGATCGAGTCCATCCTGCGGTCGGTGCTGACGGAGGCCTGGACGAAGCTCTGATCCGAACGATGATCCGGATCGTGAGTCGATCGGCCGATCGACCACGGATCGACTGACCGATTGACCACGGCCGGATCATCGCTCACAGCTGCTTCCAGCAGTCATTTCATACGGTCAACGCGGCCCGGATGCGCCCATTCGAGTGGGAAGGAGCGCACCCGGGCCGCGTGCTGCCGTGATGCCGTGGTTCGAATCCTTACGGTGCCCAGTGACCGATCGGCCCCCTCTTCGTTCCCCCGTACAGGGGACGGGAACTCTGATCTGAACCGAGGTGTACGCCATGGTGGCTCCGCCGGACAACGATGTGATCTGGGCGCGTTCCCTGCACCACTCCCACAACGGCTCACCCGCGCTCGGCGGGGTCTCCCTGGGGGTCCGCGACGGTGAGATCCTCGCCGTGACCGGCCCGCGCGGCAGCGGCAAGACGACCCTGCTGCACTGCCTCTCCGGTCAACTGGTGCCCCAGCAGGGCGAGGTGTGGTTCAACAGCGTCCCGGTCCACACCATGGGTCCGCGGCTGCGCGAGCGGCTGCGCCGGGACCGGTTCGGCTGGATCGCGCCCGAGCCCCAGCTCGTACCGGAGCTGAACACCTGGGAGAACGCGGCCCTCCCCCTGCTGCTGCGCGGCGCCTCGCACCGCGCCGCGAAGAAGGCCGCCATGGAATGGCTGGAGCGGCTCGACATCGGCATGTGCGCCAAGAAGCGGCCGCACACGCTGCTCCAGGGGCAGCGCCAGCGGATCGCCGTGGCCCGCGCACTGGCCGGCACGCCCACAGTGATCTTCGCCGACGAGCCGACCGCGACACTGCACCGCGCCGACCGCTCCCACGTGCTGCGGACCCTCACGAGCGCGGCCCGCTCGCACGGCATCACGGTCGTGCTCGCCACCCATGACGCGGAGGTCGCCTCGCTCGCCGACCGCACGGTCCCGCTGCTGGACGGCCGCCGTGTCACCACCGTCGCCCTGCCCTCCGTGTCCGATACGGAAGGCCGCGCGGCGTGCTCGCTCTCCGTCTAGCCCGCCGCACCCATCCGCTGGTCCAGGTACGGCGGCTGCTGGTCGCAGCCGCCTCCGCCGGGGTCGGCTTCCTGCTGCTGTGCGCCCTGGAGTACGCGTCCACGCATCCGGCGTACTCGACCACCGCGGCGCTGCGGCTGCTGTGGTGCTTCGTACCGCTGGCCGCCACCGTGCAGTTCGCGGTCGCGGTCGCCCGCACGGATCCCAGTACGCGCCCGCGTCCAGGACTGTCCGCCGTCGGTCTCGGGCCGTTCCGGCTCAGCGTGCTGGCCGCGGTCTCCACCGCCGTGTCCTGCACCCTCGGGTCGATGGTGGCGCTGCTCCTCTTCCTGCATCTGCGCGGCGATCTGACCGGGCTGCCGTTCGACGGGGCCGCGGCCGGACTGCTCGGCGCAGGCGCCCCATTGCCGGTGGCCGCGGCCCTCGTGCTGCTGGCGCTGGCACCGCTGACCGCGGCGACGGCAAGTGCGATGGCGCTGCGTACCCGGCCGGTGCAGGCGGCGGTGCCCGACGACGACGAGCAGGACATCGCGCCGGACGAGCAGATGCCGGCACCGGCACCGGCGCCGACCGGACTGCCGTGGGGTGTGGCGCTGGCAGCGGTCGGTCTCGCGGTCGAGGCGTACTCGAGCCGTGATGGCGCGGGCAGCGCGTTCCCCCTGCCGGGGAAGCTCGACACCACCCCGGCATGGGTGCTGGCGGGATGGTCACTGACCGCGATCGGTCTGGCCATGGCAGGCCCCGGGCTGACGCACTTCGCCGGACGGCTGCTGCAGGCGATGCGCCCTGGAGCCGTACGCCTGCTGGCCGGAAGGATGCTGATGGACGAGGCGCACCGGATCGGCCGCCCGCTGGGCGCGGTCTGCGCGGTGCTTTCCGCGGTGATCGCTGCTTTCGCGCTGTACGGGACGGGACCGCGTCCCTTCGGCCCGCTCACCGCACTCGGCGCCGTACTGGTACTGGGATGTACGACGGCGACGCTGCTGACCTCCGCCCTGGAGGCGAAGCAGGCCCGCGCCCACGTGGTTCGGATGCTGCTGCGGCTCGGTGCGCCGGCCTCGGCGCTGCGGGCCGCGACGGCCCTGCGCGTCGCCATCCTGCTGGTCGTGTTCACCCCGATCACGTGGGCGATCGCGGAACTGGCCGCGCTGCCGCTGACCGGCTGAGGGGCCGTCGGCCGGCTGTGGAGACGGTCGACGGTCAGCCGAGGTGCCGGAAGGCAACCACGGACTCCCACGATCCCAATGCGCCCCCGCGGCGCCGCGCGTGCGAGCTCCGACTCCGGGGCATGTGACCGTACGAAAGCACTCGTCGACACGGTGGACGAGGCCCCCGAGGCACTCGCCCGGCCGACCGGCCGAGGGGCGGGGCGGGAGCCTGTCCGGTTCAGACCGCCGCGAGCCGGTTGACCAGCGCGTCGAAGAAGGCCTCCCAGCCGTCCTCGGCCGCCGCGTACTGCTCGGGCGTGAGGTTGCCGCCACGCTGCCGGAAGACCATCTCGGTGGTCTTGCGGCCGCGCTCGGCGAAGGTGACGGTGACGGTCTCGCCCTCGATGTCGGCAGGCGCTCCGGCGTCCTTCAGCGTGAAGACCAGCCGGTCCGGAGCGACCACCTCGCGGTAGACCCCGTGGAACGGCATCTCGGTGCCCGGCACCACGATGACCAGGCTCCACGCGCCCCCCGGCCTGACGTCCATCGACACCCGGTCGAGCGGCACATCGGCATCGCCGCCGTACCAGGCGGCGAAGTGCTCGGGGGTCGTCCAGGCCGCGAAGACCTGTTCCCGCGGGGCGTCGAGGACGCGGGTGATGTCGATGCCCTCGCGTGCCGTTCCAGTCATTGCCCCTGCCCTTTTTTCGGAGTCGTTCCGGATCTTCCCCGGTCGCAAGAGGTGTTCCCCGAAACGGCCGAAACTGCTCTTCCGGGACACCCGGTAGTGGTCCCCCGCCGCGTGGCATCGCGAGCGGCACCGAGCCGCCGAGCCGCCGAGCCGCCGAGCCGCCGACCACGATCAGCCGGCGGCGGGCAGCACCACCGTCTCCGACGCGTCGAACGTCACGCCGACCTTCGCCCCCTCCCGGGGGGTGTCCCGCAGCGGGCACTCCGCCTCCAGGAGCGGACCGCTGTCAGGGTGCAGTGTCACGGCGACATGGTTGCCCCGGAAGGTGCGGGCGCCGACCGTACAGGGCAGGCCGTCCGCCGGGTCGCCCATCCGTACGCCCGCCGGACGCACCAGCAGAGCGCACGGGCCCTGCGGCGCCCCGTCCGGCACCGGCACGCTTCCCCACATCGTCGCCGCGGCCGCGCCGCTCACCGTCGCATCCACCACATTGTCGAAACCCAGGAACCGGGCGACGAACGCGGAGGCGGGGCGTTGCCAGACCTCCAACGGGGTGCCCACCTGGGCGATGCGTCCGTCGCGCATCACGACGACCCGGTCCGCGAGGGCGAACGCCTCTCCCTGGTCATGGGTGACGGCGAGCACCGTCGTACCCAACCGGGCGAACAGCGTGCGCAGTTCGACGACGAGGCGTTCGCGCAGGCTGCGGTCGAGCTGGCCGAGCGGTTCGTCGAGCATCAGCAGCTTCGGTCGCGGGGCGAGCGCCCGTGCGAGAGCGACGCGCTGCTGCTCGCCGCCGGACAGCGCGGCGACCGCCCGTCGTTCGCTGCCGGGCAGGCCCACCAGTTCGAGGAGTTCGGCGACCCTGCGGACCTGGTCGGCACCGGTCACTCCGTGCATCCGCAGCCCGAAGGCGACGTTGGCACCGACGTCCCGGTGCGGGAAGAGCTGATGATCCTGGAACATCAGCCCCAGACCGCGGCGGTGCACCGGTACGTCGGTCTGGTCGACGCCGTCGAGGAGCACCCTGCCGTCGTCCGGCGGGTGCAGTCCGGCGACCACCCGCAGCAGTGTCGACTTCCCGCTGCCGCTCGGCCCCAGCACACAGACGATCTCGTGGTCCGCGACCTCCAGATCCACCGCGTCGAGCGCCGCCCGCTTCCCGAAGAGGACGGTGGCGGCTTCCAGTGTCAGCATGTCCAGAACACCCCGAGCATCTTCAGAACTCCCCGGACCGGTCCGGGCGGATACGTTCGAGCAGCAGCAGCGACGCCGCGCACACCAGCATCAAAATGGTGCTGAGGGCCATCGCCTGGCCGTAGTTGAGCTCCCCGGACCGCCCGAGCAGCCGGGCCACGGCGACGGGCAGCGTCGGGTTGTCGGGCCGCGCGATGAACACCGTCGCCCCGAACTCGCCAAGTGACACGGCGAATGCGAAGCCCGCCGCGACCAGCAGCGCACGACGCACCAGCGGCAGGTCGACCTCGCGCCAGGCCCGCAGCGGTGACGCGCCGAGCACCGTCGCCGCCTCGCGCAGCCGCCCGTCCACGGCCCGCAGGACAGGCAGCATCGTGCGTACGACGAACGGCACACCGACCAGCGCCTGGGCCAGCGGCACCAGGATCCAGGTGGTCCGAAGATCCAGCGGGGGCTTGTCCAGCGTGATCAGGAAACCGAAGCCGACAGTGACGGCGGAGACCCCGAGCGGCAGCATCAGCAGCGCGTCGAAGCCGCGGACGAGCCGCCCGGCCCGCCTCGTCAGCGCCGCCGCCGCGAGTCCGCCGACGACCAGTGCGATCACGGTCGCGACCAGGGCGTACTGCAGTGAGTTCCAGATCGCTTCGAGCGGCGCGACCAGGAAAGTGCCGCCGCTCGCGTCCGCGGACCGCAGGGCGCGGTAGTAGTCGAAGCCATGGCCGCCGGGCACGTCCAGCGAGCGCTCCACCAGCACACCGAGCGGCAGCAGGATCAGCACCAGCACCGTCAGCAGGACGCCGCCGAGCAGCGCCCGCTGCCCGGCGCCGCGCGGCCTGCGGGCGGTCTGCGCCGGGTCGACCAGCTTCAGCGCCGCCTCCCTGCGCCGCACGGTCCAGGCGTGTACGGCCAGGACAGCGCCGACGGCGGCGAACTGCACCATCGTCAGCACGGCGGCGGTGGGGAGGTCGAGCAGCTGGGCGGTCTGCCGGTAGATCTCCACCTCCAGCGTGGAGTACGCCGGACCGCCGAGGATCTGAACGACCCCGAAGGAGGTGAACGTGAAGAGGAAGACCATCAGCGCCGCGGCGGCCACGGCAGGCGCGAGAGCCGGCAGCGTGACCCGACGCCACGCCGCGAACCGCCCGGCGCCCAGCACCCGGGCGGCCTCCTCCTGCCGTGGGTCGAGCTGCGACCACAGCCCTCCGACGGTCCGTACGACCACCGCGTAGTTGAAGAAGACATGGGCGAGCAGGATCGCCCACACGGTGGTGTCGAGCCGTACGCCCGCCAGTTCGTCGAGGAAGCCGCCGCGCCCCAGCAGCGCCAGGAAGGCTGTCCCGACGACGACGGTCGGCAGGACGAACGGCACGGTGACGACCGCCCGCAGCAACTGTTTGCCGGGAAAGTCGAAGCGGGCGAAGACATAGGCGCCGGGCAGTGCGATCAGCAGGGTCAGCGCTGTCGAGGCGAGTGCCTGCCAGGTGGTGAACCCAAGGACGCCGAGGATGTCCGGCCGGCTCAGCACCTCGCCGATCCGGCCGGACTGCCAGACGCCGTCGGCCTTCAGCCCGCGGCCGACGATCGCGACGACCGGGTAGGCGAAGAACACCGCGAAGAACGCGACGGGCACGGCCATCAGTCCGAGCCGCACCGCGCCCCCGCGCCACGCCCTCGGGCGCGCGGCGCTCACGCGCCCCGGCCGGGCGCGCGGACCCTCCTCCCGCGCGCCCGGGCCGGGTGCGGGCGTCTTCGCTACTTCACTACGAGCGAGGACCACGACTGGACCCACTGCTCACGGTTCTTGGCGATGGTGTCGGGGGCCACGGTGGTCGGCTTGTCGACCGTCGCGCCGAACTCGGTGAAGATCTCCGGCAGCTTCGCGTCCTTGGCGACCGGGCTCACGAACATGTTGAGCGGCATGTCCTCCTGGAACTTCTTGCTGATCAGGAAGTCCAGCAGCGCCTTGCCCCCCGCCTCGTTCTTCGCGCCGTTCAGCAGCCCCGCGAACTCGATCTGGCGGAAGCAGGTGCCGGTCGCGACCCCCGTCGGGGCCTCGGTCGGCTGCGGCTTCGCGTACAGCACCTCGGCCGGCGGGCTGGAGGCGTACGACACGACGAGCGGCCGGTCGGCCTTGGCCTTCTTGCCGCCCGCTGAGCCGGAGAACTCCTCGTTGTACGCCTGCTCCCAGCCGTCGACGACCTTGACGCCGTTGCTCT
Source organism: Streptomyces sp. NPDC005262 (assembly GCF_042872425.1). Lineage (NCBI taxonomy): Bacteria > Bacillati > Actinomycetota > Actinomycetes > Kitasatosporales > Streptomycetaceae > Streptomyces > Streptomyces sp. NPDC005262. The sequence continues at coordinate 151,129 of NZ_JBIAKK010000015.1, read as the reverse complement.
TCAGCTTCTTCCAGTAATCCTGGTAGCCGTTCTCGCCGTAGGTGGCGACGGTGCCCAGCAGGAAGCCGAGCCCGGGCGACGAGGTCGCGGCGTTCTCCGTGACGAGGAGGTTCCTGTACGCGGGCTTCGCCAGGTCGTCGAAGGTGGTCGGCGGCGCGAGCTTCCTGTCGGCGAAGTACTTCTTGTCGTAGTTGATGCAGATGTCGCCGGTGTCGACCGGCGTGACGCGGTGCCTGTTCGCATCCAGTTGGGTGTCGGCCGCGACCCGGTCGCTGCCCTTCGCTTCGTACGGCGTGAACAGACCGTTGTCGAGGGCGCGGGAGAGCAGCGTGTTGTCGACGCCGAAGAACACATCGCCGCGCGGGGAGCCCTTCGTCAGGATCTCCTGGTTGAGTGCGGTACCGGCGTCACCGCTCTTGAGCACCTTGACGGTGTAGCCGGTCTCCTCGGTGAACGCCTTCAGTACGTCCTTGGAGGCGTTGAAGGAGTCGTGGCTGACCAGGGTCACGGTCTTGGACCCGGAGCCCTTTGTGCCGCCGGACCCGGCGGCCGAGCCGTCGGAACTGCCGCAGCCGGCGAGTGCCGTGACGCCGAGCGCGGCCGTGACGGCCGTCGCCGCAAGCTGCTTGGTGCGGCGCGTGGTACTGGTGGTGCTCATTGTTGATTCCTCCTGGGTTGGACCAGGAAGAGACGCGGCCCTGCCCGCCGGGAGGCGGGCAGGGCGCAACAGCATGAGTTGATGACCGAACTTCCTACCCGGAATGACCCGGGCGAGGTTCAGAGGGTCTGCGGCCAGCCTGTCGTCGGTGCCGCACTCTCAGCGCTGTGGCGCTCCCCTGTCGGAATATGAAATTGATTTCGGCCCAGATTACACGGGCCGTTTTCAGCGCTCGGATGCCGCCAGCTGCCCGCACGCCCCGTCGATCTCCTGACCGCGGGTGTCCCGCACGGTCACGGGCACCCCGTGGGCGGCGATCGCCTCGACGAAGGCCTTCTCGTCCTCGGGCCGCGAAGCCGTCCACTTCGAGCCGGGCGTCGGGTTCAACGGAATCAGGTTGACATGCACGCGCTTGCCCTTGAGGAGCCGGCCGAGCAGGTCACCACGCCAGGCATGGTCGTTGATGTCCCGGATCAGCGCGTACTCGATGGAGATCCGGCGGCCGGACTTCTCCGCGTACTCCCATGCCGCGTCGAGCACCTCGCGGACCTTCCAGCGCGTGTTCACCGGAACCAGCGTGTCCCGCAGCTCGTCGTCCGGCGCATGCAGCGACACCGCGAGCCGGCACTTGAAGCCCTCGTCCGCGAAGCGCAGCATGGCCGGCACCAGGCCCACGGTGGAGACGGTGATCCCGCGCTGCGACAGGCCGAGACCGTCCGGCTCGGGGTCGGTCAGCCGGCGGATCGCGCCGACCACCCGCTTGTAGTTCGCCAGGGGCTCGCCCATGCCCATGAAGACGATGTTGGAGAGCCGGGCCGGCCCGCCCGGCACCTCTCCGTCGCGCAGCGCCCGCATGCCGTCCACGATCTGGTGGACGATCTCGGCGGTCGACAGATTGCGGTCCAGACCGGCCTGCCCCGTCGCGCAGAACGGGCAGTTCATCCCGCATCCGGCCTGCGACGAGATACACATCGTCACCCGCTCCGGGTACCGCATGAGGACGGACTCGACCAGCGTCCCGTCATGCAGCTTCCACAGCGTCTTACGGGTGGTGTCGTCGTCACAGCTGATGTGCCGGACCACGGACATCAGGTCGGGGAACATCGCCTCGGCGAGCTTGTCCCGCGATCCGGCCGGGATGTTGGTCCACTCCGCCGGGTCGTGCGCGTACCGCGCGAAGTAGTGCTGCGACAGCTGCTGCGCGCGGAAAGGCTTCTCGCCGATCGCGGCGACGGCTTCCTTGCGCTCGGCGGGCGTGAGGTCGGCGAGGTGCCGCGGCGGCTTCTTGGCTCCGCGGGGCGCGACGAAAGTGAGTTCTCCGGGCTTAGGCATGGTCCGTCCAGTGTTGCAGACACGCCGTGGTCGCAGAGCCCTTCGCCAGGTCAGGAAGGGTGCGGTGTATAGACGACCGGTCGTCGTTGGTCGTCATTAGTCGACGTCGGCGACCCTTTGACGGCCCACAGACGGCCCAGAGACGGCCCAGCCACCCCAAGGGACAGTGACCGATTGCACTACAGAGAGGGCGGGCGCACGGCAGCCCACCGAGGCCTAGAATCGAATACGTGTCCGAAAACCTCTCTCGTCTGGATCGCCTGCGCATCGTGCGCGAGTGGCAGGCGTACCAGCTCGGCCGAACCGATCGGACCATCGCCGAACTGGAAGAACGCGAGGCCGCAGCCGCCCGGGCAGCACGCACCCTGCCGCCACCGGCACCCGACTGGAAACTCTCCCTGCAGCGCGCGGGCGGCACCTCCCATGCCGACGCCGTCCACACGGGCGACTGCGGCATGGGCGGCAAGAGAACGAAACCGATGACCCGCGAGCAAGCCCTGCGCGCGCTCACGGAAGACGGCATCACGGCCTGCCCGTACTGCCGGCCGGACAGAGAGCTTGGAGTGCTGTGAACCGAAGACCGTCAGAACCCGAGGACATGAGCGAAACACCCATCGTCATCCACCGCCCAGCCGGCGCCGGTGGCCGGCGGGTGACGATCCGCGCCCAGGTCGCCGGCCTCGCCCGCAGCGACCACGACGTGATCGAGTTCCTACGCCGCGCTGGCCAAAGACATCGAGTCCAGCGAACGATTAGGACGCCGGCGATGGATCCTCGAGCGGACCATGTCCTGACTGACCGGATACCGCAGACTCAACCACCGCTACGAACGCTATCCCCGCAACTACCTTGCCTTTCTCGGCCTGGCCGCCGCCCTCTGCTGCTAAAAACGGTTCCTCAAACTCACCGGGACACCGTCTTAGACGAGGCGGTGTGTCGGTTCCTCGCATTGAGCAGCTCCGTGCGCTTCTCCAGGAAGTCCTTCCGGGCCTTCGAGAGAGCTCGCAGCGTCGCCGAGTACTGGTCAGGAGCCTGGCTGGCGCTCCGTCGGGCCCATCCACGGAGAACATTCCGCACAACTCGCCGTAGCACTCCGGCAGAGCCGCCACGAACCTCGGAATGCGTGGCAGTCAGCTCCTCGTTCAGGAAGCCGATGTTGTCCGTCGTGATGCTCAAGTCGAACTCACGGCCTCCAGGAGCTTTGCGGATCGGAAACATCAGCTACCCGGCGTATAGACATCTACCCGGTTAGTGACATCCACCCCCCGCGCGTCACCGTCGATTACGTATATCCGCCCATCAGGGCCAACTGCCGCAGCATGCGTTTCCCGGGCTGTTGGCATGCTGCGCATTTTCTCCCAAGTGTCACTCTTGGGCGTGTAGGCATAGACGACATCGCTAACATCCCAGTCAGGACCCTGATTTCCGCCGAATACGTAGATTTTTCCGTTGAATGCGGTTACGCCAGCCGTTTGTCCCAAGGCGACGGGCATGGACTTCCGTTTCTGCCACTCGCGCGTGCTCGGCAGGTAAACCTCAACCACATCAGAAGGTCCCGTCTTACTTCTGCTGGTTTCATCAAACCCGCCTATGGCATATATATTTCCATCCTCGCCTGCGGCTACCACCATTCGCTGTCGTGGTATTGGCATCGCCGGGGCCGAACTCCACGTCCCTTTTTCTTCGTTATAGATGGCCATGGCCTCATCATTGATTGCGTATATATTTCCCTTGGCGTCAGTGGTGGCGTTGACGTCGCTCATTGCGGTTGGCAATGAGGCTGCTGTTTCCCAAGTGTTTGACTGCGGCGAATAGACTTCAACTACGTCCAGAGCGTCGTATTGTTCTGTGGTGCCGCCGATAGCATAGATGCGCCCATCTTGCCCCGTGACGGCTCCTAGGTCGGAGCGAGGAGTGGGCATGGATGCTGACGGGGTCCATGTGTGTGCTGTCGGATCGTATATTTGTACGGCGCCGATGGTGAGGGTGTCACCGGTTTCCTCGGTCTCTCCTGTTGGCTCCATTCCTCCAAGTGCGTATATTTTTCCGTCGCAGCCAGTCGTGGCGGCTAGCAAGTAGCGCCTGGAGGGGGTTGGTGTGGCGGACGCCCATGAATTACCCTCTCCGTTGGCAGGTGACTGGCTTGTCTCGAGACAGGTGGGAATAGTGAAGCTTGCTTCCTTCTCTGATGTGCTGCAAGAAGCCACGAACAGCAAAGTGCCGAGCATCGCTGTGAGGCGCCGGTGCGTTCTGGGTGCGAAATAATGACTCTGCATGCGTTGTCACCGCCATTAGTTTGGCTCAGGCGTAATTTGGCCCTTCCCAATCTTCTTGGGTAGATCCGATGGGAGCAATCTGCCGTACTCCGTTCGAGTGACCAAGCTTCTGGCAGACACGGGCGTCTTGATCGAGAACCCGTCCCCTAGGAGCTTCACCAGTTCGTACAGCCCACCAACTGCCCGCCAGCACCATCAGGTTGGAAAGCAAAGGGGTGTATGCAAACGGCAAACGGCGGGCTTGCCGAGAACACCTATTGGTGCAGGCTGAGCGGGCCGGGTTTCTTCGCTGGAGGTGCTCGGCGGGACCGCTGGGTGACTCGGAGAACACGTGCCGGAAGGCCTTTGGTTGAGCTGTCCACGGCGGTCCACAGGGCGAGAGCCCTGTCCGGGAGTGACTTGATAGAAGCCTGCTGAGCCGTCATTTCGTAATAGGTCTGTTCCCTGGCCAGGGGACTCGCATCTGTCTCGTCATCCGCGACAGCAAGTGAATCCGCTCGATCGCCGACGAGCACGCCCGTCACCTGGGTGATCGAGGACGGCCGCGGCTGCGCCCGCCGCCTGACCGACGGCCTGCTGCTGGCCGGCCACGAGGCGGTCTGGGTCCCCACCCGGCTTATGGCCGCCCACCGCAAGCTGCACGCCGCCACCGGCTCCAAGCCCGACCCGGTCGGCCCATGCCGCTATCGCCACCCCTGGCCTGGACCGCCACCGCATCGACGAGCGCGCGCGAGCTGCGCGTCCTAGTCGACCTGCGGGCCGACCTCGTCAAGCGCCGCACCATGGCATGGTGAGCAACCAGGTCAAGGCATACACGCACCTCTGGCTCGACCACACCCCAGGCGATCTCACCCGCGCCCCGGGCCTGACCTCGTTGCCGACCCTGCTGGACGCCCCAGAGAGAAACGCGCACGTCCGCCGGATGCTGGTCGAGATGGTCACGGAGATAGCTGAGCTCAACGAACGGGTGCGCGGTCTTGAGGGCACCATCCGGGAACTCGTCAGCCCACTGAAGCCCGCACTGCTGGAGATCACCGGGATCAGCCACGTCTCCGTAGCGGTCCTCCTTGCCGAGATCGGTGACATCACTCCCTTGCCATCTCGGCCAAGCTCACCCGCTACACCGGATGCGTTCCGATCCCGGTCTACTCCTCCGACAGGGGACGCCACCGGCTGCACCGCGGCGGCAACCGACGGCTCAACAGCGTGCTCTACACCGCATCCATCGTCCAGAAACTGACCCAACACCAGCTCGCCGCTTGGCATAGAGGCGTCAAGCGGATCGAGCTTCCCCTGATGCCCGTCTACAGCCCCAAGCTAGACCCCAACGAGGTGCTGAACGCCGACCTGAAACACCTACGTCCACGCCGCTCGCGCCGCCGGTCGACGACCTCGCCTGCGCGACACGACGGCTCCTATGGCGCACACAACGCTAACCCACATCATCTGCGGTTACTTCGCCGCCCAGCACGTCCGCTACCCAATCCAGTAATCAGGCGTTTCGCTTCACAACCGTGCCGAGCGGGGCTTCCCATTCCTCCGGTAGGTCGACTACCTTGACGGGCTCTTTCCCCGGTTTGAGTCCCGTCCGGTAGAGGGCCCGCTGGCTGCCCTGGGTCGAGGTGAAGAGCACTGAACCCCTGTCAGGTGCGAGAATCGCGTTCTCGTTAACGCGTGAATTGGCCGGCAACAGGTTGGTGCATTCAACCGTGTGGGCGTTGAGGTTCACTGAGCCGATCTGAATGGAATCTGTGATGAAGTGATCATCGTCGACCCATGCGAGTGGGATACCGCAATGGTTTGCGGCCCAGAACGCGACCTCTGGTGGAAGCACTTCCTTCTGCCACACGCCGTAGGTTCCGAGCGACTCGATTTGCTTGTATGAGACGTACTTGGCGCTTGGCCAGTGGCTATTCGATCCGCTGTTGATGATCCCGGTGTCGCCGTCGGACTCACCGCCGGCCAGATGGTCGGCAGCCCGATTTCCTGAAGCACTTACAACCCACTCTGTCGGCACGATCTTTCCACCCGGGACCTCGACGAGGTCCTCGAGCCCGGTGTCCACCTTGCTGGCGTCAGGCTCAGCCCCGGAGGCGAAAACACCAACTGCCACGAACTCGCGGCCTTTGGCGGGGTCAGGGTCGGACACGAGCTTGGCGGGGTGGCTTACTGATACAGCCTTAACCTTCCCGCCTGTCCAGATTCCGGTCGACACCACTTTGGCACCACTCAGAAACCGCAGGATGTCACTGCTGAAAAAGACGGGTTCAACCTCGTTCTGCACATTGGAAGTGAATGCGGAGGGCGCCTGTCGGGCCGCTGTAAGGTCGACAATCTGTTGGGAGTCGACGTCATAATATCCAACGTGTGACGAGCCGTCGGAGAATCCGGTAAGGCTCACCGCGATCTTGGAATAGTCCCTAGCAGCGTAAGGATTGAATGAGTCCCGCGCGGCATCGTCCCCGTAACTGCAGAAGCTCGTGCTGACGTCGGCTTCCTTGTATGTGTCCGGCACCACGAACTGCAGGTACGTTGAAAGTGTTCCAGCACTCGGGTCGAAGACGTTGTACGAGATCGATGCGGATCCCGACGTGGACTCTGCCGTGGACTCCGCCGTGTCGCAACGCGCCAGGAGGATCCCGGGCTGCGCAAGGAAGCCTTGAACACTCGGTTCAGTAGCAGCAGATGAAGGAACGGAGATGTCAGCTGCCCCAGAAGACAGGCCCGGCTCCGGGCGAGTCACAGGCTTATGGCCGGTACAGGCGGATAGCAACAGGGCGGTGACTGTTGCCGCGCATCCTAGACGGACCATCGGATTAGACATCCCAGACCTCCGCGATATAGGCCCGCGAGGCGAGCTCCTCGACCATGGCACCACTGCCGCCCGGCACCCGCACTCGGAGTGCGCCGTTTGGCCGCGCCATACCCGGTGTACAACCGCTTCGCCACCTATTTGGCACAGCAGAGCTGGCTACCATCTACTCAATGAGCAGCGTTGGCTTCGCGCTCGGGAGCCGCCCAGTGGCGGTGCATCAGCTGCCGACACTGCGCTCGGGCACCGCCCCACCGGGACGCTCGTGAGCCCCTGCCAGGCGCATTCCACTGGCAGCTCGTCGGGGTGGGACGATCCCACCCGGGCGACGCGTCGGCTCCTACGGCGCCGACGACGCCACACACACATCATCTGCGGCTACTTCACCGCCCAGCACGTCCGCTACATAATCCACATAGCGGTGTGCCGACTCTGACTTCCATCGTCCCCGGGGAGCCACTGGGGAGTGTCCGGGGAGTGGATCACGGGATCCGTTCCCTTCAACGCAATCCGAGACCAAGACATACCGACGCTCTCAACCACTTCTCTGGACACAATCGGAGTCAGGGAACTAGGTTTCCAGGCGCGCGTCCCCCCAGGCGCCGTAGCAGTAATTGCTGATATCCGTCGATGAGACGTAAGTGACCTGTATTTTCAGGCGCAGTACGTGTGAGATATCCAGCTTCAGGTCGCGTGTTTCACCGAGAGGCAATGTCGCATCGTTAATCAGTTTCCCGTCTGCGAATGCTTCGAATTTTAGCCGACATCCGGTTGGGGCGTCATCTCGAAGACCGATAGTGGCCTTGAATGTCCGCCAGTCACGCCCTAGATTGTACTCGGCGTCATTCTCTGGGATGTAACTCTTGTCTACGCGAAGAGACGTACTTCGGGCGTAGTTGCGGCCATTGACTTCTGCTGATCCGGTATCCGTGCCGCTTGAAGAACTTAGAGGTTGTAGGTCGCTGAGATACTGCACCCCCATTGTTGGGGTGGCCGACCCGCTTGCAGACTCCGTGGGAGTCGTCGTAAAGGAGGAACTGGTTTGCGGCTCAGGGGAGGAACTGGTTTGCGGCTCAGGGGAGGAACTGGTTTGCGGCGCGCTCGTCGTCTCTGGTGACGACTGAGGGGCTGTCGCTGTCCCTCCGGAACTGCAAGACGTTGCCACGAACATCACCGATGCGGTGGCGGCACAGACTACAGCCAGAGCGGTCCCATGAAGGTGCCGCGGACGAGATCCGCGGCTCTCAATGCTCATCAGGAGGCACCTCCGGTTGACTTAGCGGCCGCGCGGGAATCTCCTCGGAACTGAGAGCTCGCCGGTTACCGAAATCGTTGCGATCTCTAAGGGTGTGAATATCGGCACCTATCCGGAAGAACACCATCGTTAGTTCGAGAGCGATCCGACAAAGGAGGAGCCAGAGAAGCGCCACTATCGGGCCGATGATTAGCACCAGCAAGCCGTCGATCGCCGAGACACTGAACCCTACGATGACGTAGAAGAGCCAAATGATCGCAATGATGATTGCAGCCAGCACATAAACGAACTTGATGACCCGCGGCGTGACGAAGGTGGTAAATCCGAAGTCGAACAACCCCGCGAGGAAGCCCTTTGTCGACGTTGATGGCAGATCAGGGTGCTGCGGTGCGGGGCCGAAGCCTGGCGGTGGGCCGGAAGACGTCCCGGTCGGGCTGGACATGCGCCCCCAGGATTGCGGCCGGTGACCACATGCTGCGCACGCCTGGTCAGTCGGCGTCATCAGGGCGCCGCAACTGGGACAGTGAGCCGTGTCTGGCATGATCCGCACGCTCCTCGCGTCGACGGGCCAGCCGAAGCCGCCGGGAGTGAGTCGCAGGACAGCTTCGGCCTTACCGGTGTCGCTAGTTCCAGCGTGGTTATGGCGGACGCCCTTATGCCAGCTTCACCCCTGCCTGAAGGGTGGGCAACTCGGGGTGCTGGGCGTGCCGTGGTCGTCACGCGTGGCTGCGTAGGTGGAAAGCAGAAACAGATGTCGGTGGATTTCGGCATCACTCTCCCGTGGAACTGGGCCATCCCAACGCTGAGCAACAGACGTTCTCGAAACTCACCTACAAATCCATCACGCACCGCGCGTGTGTGGCGGCCCGAGCCCACTGACTGGGGCCAATCCCTGTTGGCTACGCGACTTTCACCTAGGGCTCCTACGGTGACGGAATCCGCGAATGCCGCCTGACCACCCGTCTCTCAGGCGCCGCGCCCTCCCGCCCGGGACCCGCCTGGCGCGCACGAACTGCCTTGACTGTTCGAGCTCCTCGAGGAGGGCATCGACCAGCTGTGCGCGGCCAGCAACCTGGACAGCGACTTTCGCGGCGCGTCGCTGGGGGAGAAGCCGCGTGACTTCCGCGCTGGCCTCGCGAGCGAGGGGACCACGAGGGTGTCGCCCGCATCGAGGAAGGCGTGGCACGCCTTAAACTCCAGCCGGAGTGCGATCTTGACGGGCTTGCTGTCCGCGAAGACCTTCCAGCGCGCGGTCGGGCATCATGGGACCTTTGGCATCAGAGTGACGGAGACGGGAGAGGAGCCCACGTGTCGGAGGCCAGTCCGCGCGGAACCTACCTGGTCATCGCGGAGGCGCTGCGGGAGAGGTTCGAGAAGGGTGAGTTTGCCGACGGCCTGCCCTCCGAGGCGGACCTTGTGGGCTCCTACGGTGTCGCGCGCAACACGATTCGCCGCGCCCTCAAGGTGCTCGAAGCTGAAGGGGCACTCGAGTCCGCGCCGGGGGTCGGCTGGCGCCCCGCTCGCGGTGGCGATCAGCGAACCCTAGTGGAACGGATGATCGCCGTAATCGAAGACGACTCTCTAGCGGTGGGAGACGCGTACCCGTCGGAGGCGAAGCTCTGCGTGCGGTTCGGGGTCTCCCGCACGGCTGTGCGGCGCAGCCTTGCTCAGATGGAAGGGACGGGCTTGCTCGCAACGGTTCACGGCAAGGGACGCACGGTACGCGCCCTCCCAACGTCGGCCGGCCGGTCGTAGTCTTGGCCGCCATGGGACTGAATGAGTGGGCGCACTCACTATCCGAGTCGTTGCTGTCCGAACCGCTGCCGCAGAGGTGGGCCCACTCCCTCGGGGTCGCCAAGCGGGCTCGGGCCCTTGCCCCCGTCCTCGGCGAGGATGCGGAGCTCCTTGAAGCCGCCGCGGTCCTCCATGACATCGGGTATTCGCCCGCCCTGGCTGTCACAGGCTTTCACCCGCTGGACGGCGCACGATTCCTCCGCAAGCAGGGGGCGAACGAACGGGTCATTCGCCTTGTGGCTCATCATTCCTGCGCTCTCCTCGAAGCTGAGGAACGTGGACTCCGAGAAGAGCTTGAGCGCGAGTTCGAGCTTGAGCGCACCGAGCTCGTGGACGCCCTCGTGTTCTGCGACATGACGACAACGCCGGACGGTATGGAGACCACTCCGTCCGAGCGGCTTGACGAGATCGTGAAGCGGTACGGCCCCGACACGATCGTTGGGCGCTTCATTCAGCGTGCAGCCCCAGAGATCCACGCAGCCGCAGATCGAGTCCAGGGGCGTGTAGCGCTGGTCCGGTCCACCGATCAGCCGATGTAGGGCTCATGCCGTGAGCCGTCCAGGCCGTGCGTGATGCGCAGTCGCATGGACGGATGGATGTCGAGGCCATCCAGGTCCGCTGGATCTATCCAGCGGACCTCTTTCGACTCGCTGCTCGTACGGAGCGAACCACCGATGGGGTGGGCGCGAAAGCAGATCGAGAATTGCTGCCGGACCTCGCCGTCGTCGTACTCGATCACATGATGCGGGTTGGTATAGAGGCCCACAATGCTGTCCACCTCGACGGCGATCCCGGTCTCTTCCGCTACTTCCCGGATGACGGTCTCGGCCACGCTCTCGCCAATGTCGTGACCACCTCCCGGCAGCGCCCACAGATCGTTGTCCGTCTTGTGGATGAGGAGCAGCCGTCCCGAGCCATCGCAGACGATGGCCGTAACCGAAGGAACGACGGAGTTCGCCTTGGGGGCGGTCGGGTCGTTGTGGTGGTCGATTCGGCTCATGTGCGCTGGCCTCCGACGTCGTCGGGGCTGGAGATGGGCCGGGCGTTCTCCCAGACTCGTTCGACGCTCTCAGCGTACGCGTCGAACAACTCTCCCCCTGGCACACGTTGGATGTGCAGGACAGGCGCCATGTACGCGCCGACGCCGTACAAGTGGCCGTTTGCCAGCATCTCGTCATCCGCCCTGTAGATCGAGTTGTACAGCGTCGTGGAGTGGAGGCGGAACTCAACGCCAGGAAGCCCGAACAGCGAGCTGTAGTTGAGCAGGGCGTTGCGAATCTTGCTCGACATGGCGCGGCCAATGCCCTCGTCCACACCGCGCGCCTCGACGGCGGCACAACCTGGATCGCCCAGCATGAATCGAACCGAGACGCCGGCCGCGGACTTCTCCTTCACCACGCGGTGAAACGCAGCGTCCTCGGTGAGCCAGAACCCGGAGTACACGAGCACGTCGAAGTGGTCCTTCGCCTGCGCATACAGCTGCGGCCAAAGGCGGTTCGGCACGACGGACCGATGTGGGTACAGCTGGACAAGTTCTGCTGCTCCGGCCTCAGTCACCTCGGCCGACGTCCGCTCTTCCTGCCACAGGTAAGACACTTCGGATTGCAGTAGCGACGCGGTGGCGTACTGGAATCGTCGGTAAGGCTTGCGGTTCGGCTCGCTGATCCATCGATCGACGGTCTTGGCCGATACACCGAGCCTCTCGGCCACTTGATCAAGCGTCAGGCCGCTCTCAACGATCGCTCCGCGCAGCCTTTCGTTTGCCATGTCGCGCTCTCCCCCAGTGGGACGACTTGGGACGACTTCACCGTAGCGAAGTCGTCTGCCAGTCGTACATGTGCGGGGTCGATCGTCTTAGGCGTTGGCGCCAGTCTTGAAGCGCATCGAGTGAGAGGGGCTCGCAGAGCCGGACGGCCGAAGGGCTTGACGGCGCGAACTCTCCTCCGCATGATGAGGAACAGGTAATACATGTTCCTCATGCAGCCGCGTTGGCATCTCTGGTGCGAACGCGCACTTCTGCCACGCCGTTTAACAACTCCACAGCGTGATCCACCGCAGTACGACGGCCGTGACCGATCCAGCCGAGGCGAGTGGAGAACAGCCGATCGAGACCGGACCCGGTGTCACAACCGGGCCTCACCCCTCCGTGTGGGGGACACGCCATCGGCTCCAAAGAACCGCTACGGCACACCTTGAAACTGCGATGACTTCCGGGATTTCGGAACTCCCCGGAACGAGCAGCGCCGTGCGAGCAGGAGAACCGAACCCGTACCAGCGCTCACGGTGCCCGACATTCGCCCTGCCCTTCCGGCGGGCTGCGGTGTCGGGTTGCCGCGGTCGCTCGTACCTACCGACCGACCCACCCCACGGCGCGCGGCCCCGGTGCTCGAACACCAGGGCCGCTGTTTTGGGCCGTTCCACCATGAAGGAGCACACGACCCATGATGAACATTGTGGCCGGTCACATCGCGGCCAGCACTGCAGAGTTTGTAGAACTGGCCCTGGGCACCCCGGTTGAGCTGTGGCTCGGGGTGGAGGGCGAGAGCGAGTTGGAGCGGGCGGCCCGCATGGACGCGGCCCGCGACATCCTCGCCGACAACCCCGACTTCCCCGACCGCGTGAGCCGGGTCGCCGCCGAGGCGATCGAGGCGTTCGCACCGGAGCTGTTCAACGTCGTCGCGCTGTCGCGGCCCGTCGGCCGCCGTCTGCCGTCCCGGAAGGCGGCAGCAGCATGACGACCACCACGCAGACGACGGATCAGCCGGCGGTTCCGCCGCTGACCCGCCCGGAAATGGGACTCGCCGGGTTAGGTGCGCTCGCCGCGGCCAGTGTCGGCGCGCTGGGCCTGATCTCCTCGTTCGACGCGGTGTCCGCTGCTGCGTTGCGGTGGGGGTTCGGTGAGCCTTGGATGGTGCCGGTCGGCATGGACGTGTCCATCCCGGTGTTCTCGGTGGCGAACCTGCTGTTGATCCGGATGGATATGGCGCTGGCCTGGGTGCGGTTCGTTCCCTGGGTCCTGACCCTGGTGACCTGCGGGCTGAACGTCTCGGCAGGCCACGGCACTTGGGCTAAGGTCGCGCACGGGACGATGCCGTTGCTGTGGGTGGTGTTCTCCGAGATCGGGGCCCACATCTATGCGGTACGGATCGGTGCGGTGACCGGCCGGCGCATGGACAAGATCCGCGCCTCCCGCTGGCTGCTCGCCTTTCCCTCCACATTCGCCCTCTGGCGCCGGATGACGCTGTGGGAGATCACCTCCTACAGCGACGCGCTGGCCCGCGAGCGGGAACGTCAGCTGGCCCGCGCCGAGCTGCGCGAGCGGCACGGCCGCCTGTGGCGGTCGAAGACGCCCCGCCCGGAACGGGTCCTGCTCAAGCTCGGGGAGCTCAATCCTCCGAGTGAAGCAAAGCTGCCCACCGAGAAGCCGGAGCAGGACGGCGGCCCCGAGACCAAGCCGAAGCCGACCGTGAAGCGGCCCCCTCCCCGTACCCCGAGCAAGGCGAAGGGGAAGCGGACCCCGGACGAGATCCTGTCCGAGGCACGGGACGTCACCGCGTCCTGGCCGGACGCGGCGCTGACCGCGGACCGGATCCGGACCGCGGTGCACGTCTCCCAGGCCACCGCCCGCACCCTGCGCGACACCCTCAAGGCCGATCGAGCCGCAGCCCACCAGCTGCACAGCGTCGACAAAGACACCGAGCAGGACGACGACGGTGACGACCCCGGGGCGGTGGCGGCATGAGTAGCCTCTTAACGACCCTTGCCGCCGCTGGTCCGCTCCTGGCCGGTTGGTCCGTCCACACGGTGTGGATGCGCCGCCGCCTGCACACCGCCCGCCGTGACCCGCTCACCGGGCTGCGCACCCGCGACGGCTTCACTCGCCGCGCCACGGTCCTACTCAAGGACCCGCGGGCAGTGGTGGTGCTCGCGGACGTCGACCACTTCAAGCAGATCAACGACCGCTTCGGCCATGCCGCGGGCGATGCACTGCTGAAGGCGACCGCGGACCGCTTGGCCCGCTACGTCGGTCGGCATGGGGTGGCCGGACGGCTCGGGGGTGATGAGTTCGCCGCGGTCGTCATCGACAACCACGGCACCGCCGCCGACCTCCTCGCCGTCCTGCACGGAGTACTCGCCCGCCCCGCCGACGGCCTTGACCCAGCGGCGCACACCACGGTGTCGCTCGGCTGGGTCCGCGCCGCCGACCACCCCGATGAGGACCTGTCCGGACTGCTGCGGCGGGCCGATGAGGCCATGTACGCGGCGAAGCAGGGACAGGCCGGAGTTCGTCGGGCCGGGCTCGGCAGGCTGTTCGCCACCTGGTCCGGACGCCGTGCCGGCCGACGCGGCTCCGGCGCCGATACGGCCCCGGGGGTGGCGGCCTGATGTCCCCGACGTTCGGCAAGTGCTACGACCCGACCGGCGCCCTGCACGGCATACCGACCTTCCCGTGGAAGTACGCCCCCGACGGCTACGCCACCCGCCGCCAGCTCCGCGACCGCGGACTGCGGCCCGGTGGTCAGCCGGTCGCCGCGCAGGTGATGCGCCGCTCCCGCCACCGCAAAGCCGGGGTGTCGATCGCCTACCTCTACCGCATCGACATGGCCAAACCGGTCCGCCCCATGACACCGGGCCGTGCCGCGGCCCTCGCCAAGGCGATGCGAGCACGCCGGACCTGCCCCAAGTGCCTGACGGATGCCGGGTACTGCATCCCGACCTCGCTCGGCATGTGCCCTGCCTGCGCCTATCCAGGGGATCAGCCGGTCCGCTGAGCCGCTACAGCAGGTTGTCCAGCACGCGGGCGATGAGCGACGTCGTTCGGAACTTCACCTGGTGCCAGCCATTGCAGAAGCGTCGCGGCAGCCACCACCTGCGGGGCGCTACAGGCCGCCCGCACCACGGGCAGACCGGCGGCTTACCCCCTAACCCCAACTTCCCACCCATGCCGCGACCTTAGCGGCACCCCACCTGTACAGCGCCCGCCAAGCGGGGTCCGGACGGTAGGCC
This sequence comes from Streptomyces sp. NPDC005262, assembly GCF_042872425.1. Lineage (NCBI taxonomy): Bacteria > Bacillati > Actinomycetota > Actinomycetes > Kitasatosporales > Streptomycetaceae > Streptomyces > Streptomyces sp. NPDC005262. Next base: position 135,995 of record NZ_JBIAKK010000015.1, on the reverse strand, counting down.
GTCCAAAGCGCCGTCCGGACCCCTTTCCAACCCCAGTTGTCCGGGAAGGACAGTCAGTGAATCACGACGACGAAAGCGAACTCTTCAACCGACTCGAAGCCGACATGGCCAGCCACCCCGGGTCCGACTCCGGGGCCGATGTGGTCGACCTCGACAAGGCACGGTCGGCCCGCACCGAGTCGGCCGACTCGACCGCCGACCGGTCGGCCGACTCCCACACGCGCGGGTCGGGTGGTGGGTCGGGCGACCCGACCGTGCCGGTGATGGTGGATGGTCCGGCCCCGGTCGGCACGGGCCTCATGGACCGCCTCGCCGGCGCAAAGCGCCGACCGGTCGTGCCGATGTGGCTGAAGTCCGCGACGGAACTCAGGGCCGCCACCGGCTTCGTGGCCGGGCACTACGGCCACAAGGCGGGGTACCACGCGCTGCGTGCCCCGGTCTACGTCGCGCGGCTGGCGCTGCTCTCCCCGCGCGGGGCCGCGAAGTTCATCGGCGGCACGATGCGCTGGGTCGCCGACCGCGAGGGCGAGCCGGTCCGGCTCGCCGCGGTGCGGCGTGAGGATGCGGCCGAGTACCTCAAGCTGTCCCGGCAGCGCGACGGTCGGGTCAGGCTGCGGACTCTGGTTACGGTCCTTGCCTCGCTCTTCGGGCTCGGTGCCGCACTGGCCCTGTATGTGCTGGCCCCGGGCTGGCTCCAGGCCGTCTCGGTCACCGCCCTGCTGCTGGCTCTCGGCTGTGCCGGGCGGCCCGAGGACGCGCCGGTCATCACCCGGGCGGTGGACCTGCCGCAGGTGCAGCGCCTGACCTCGGACATCGTGGCCCGGGCGTTCGCCGCCCTCGGCATCGCGGAGATCAACAAACAGGCGGCCAAGGGCAAGCCCGGCATCGAGTTCAAGGCCCCGATCCAGCGGGACGGCAAGGGCTGGCGCGCCGACCTGGATCTCCCGTACGGGGTGACCGTGTCCGACGTCCTCGACCGGCGCGAACGCCTCGCCTCCGGCTTGCGGAAGTCGTTGGGCTGTGTGTGGCCGGAGCCGGTGCCCGGGGAGCACCCCGGGCGGGTGATGCTGTGGGTCGGGGACCAGGACATGGCCCGCGCCCCTCAGCCCGCCTGGCCGCTGCTCAAGTCCGGTGGTGTCTCACTGTTCAAGCCCGTCCCGTACGGTACGGATCCGCGCGGCCGGCAGGTCGGGTTCGACCTGATGTACGCAAACTTCCTGACCGGCGCCATGCCCGGCCGCGGCAAGACGTTCGCGCTGCGGATCCTGCTCCTCGCCGCGGCGATGGATCCCACCGCTGAGCTGCACACCTGGGAGTTCAAGGGCACCGGCGACTTCTCCTCCTTCCAGCCCATCTCCCACTCCTACGGCTCCGGCCCCGGCGATGACGCCACGGTCGAGGGCTGCGTGGACGCGATGGAGTACGTCTACGGCGAACTCGACCGCCGCGCCCGGGTGATCAACAAGCTGCCCAAGGACATCTGCCCGGAGAACAAGGTCACCCCCGCACTCGCCGCGAAGAAGTCACTGGGCCTGCACCCGCTGGTGATGTCCATCGACGAGTGCCAGGAAGTGTTCACCCACGAGCGGCTCGGCAAGAAGGCCGCCGAACTCGCCACCGCCATCATCAAGCGGGGCCGCGCCCTCGGAGTGATCCTGCTGCTCGGCACCCAGCGCCCCGACGCGGACTCCCTGCCCAAGGCGATCAGCGCGAACGTCGGCATCCGGTTCTGCCTGCAGGTCATGGGCCAGCCCGAGAACGACATGGTGCTGGGGACCTCGATGTACAAGAACGGCATCCGCGCCACCTCGTTCACCGCCGAAGACCTCGGTATCGGCTACCTCGTCGGGGCAGGACCGAACCCGCAGATCGTCCGCTCCTACTACATCGACAACGCCAACGCCGAAGTGATCTGCCAGAAGGCCAAGGCCGCCCGCGCGGCGGCCGGCAACCTGCCCGACCCGGACGCCCCGAAGAAGGAGAGGGTGGCAGACACACTGCTGGTCGACATCCTCGCGGTCATCCCCGCCGATGAGGCCAAGGTGTGGAACGAGACCGTGGTCGAGCGCCTCGCCGAGCTGCGGCCCGAGCGCTACGGCGACTGGGCCCGGATGAGCGGTGAGGACCAGACCGCGCACCTGACCGCAGCCCTCAAGCCTTACGGCATCGCCGCCGGGCAGGTCGGGCGTCGCATCGAAGGAAAGTTCGTCAACAAGCGCGGCATCAAGCGTGACGACATCACCACAGCAGTAGCGGAACGTAACCGAAATCGGGACGCGAGCTGACCGCCCGGGGCCGCTATCGATAGCGCGCGCACCTGCTATCGATAGCAGCCCCGATAGCGGCTCACATGGGCCCTGATCAGGCTTCTAGCGCATAGCGACCCGCCTGCGGAAACCCCTTGAAACCGCCTCTGGAGGCCCTTCATGCCCCCTGCCCTGCTCGCTATCGCCTTCCTGCTCATTCTCACGTTCTGTTACGGCGGGCTGTGTGCGGCCAGTCCGTTCGGTGACTGCCGCAAGTGCCGCGGGATGGGCCACGCCATCACCACCGACCGCAAGGGCAAAGCCAAGCGCGGCAAGGACTGCCGTCGCTGCAAGGCCACCGGCAAGCGGATACGCGTCGGCCGCCACCTCTACAACGTCGCCGCCCGCCTCAACCGCGACGGCACCCGCTAACCCACCCACCGGAAAGGGGCCCGTCGTGGCCGTCACCGTCTCGCTGGTCCTGCTGTTCGGACTGGTCCTGTTCTTCCTGCTCCGCTCCAACACCCTCGGCTGGGGCTCCGCGTTCATCGCCGTCATGTTCGGGTTCTTCCTCGCCTCCACCGGCGCCTCCGGACCCATCAACGAACTCACCCACGCCGTCATCGACGCCATCCCGGACCTGTAGGAGACCCCGCCATGAACGAACAGATCGTCGCCCACCACTGGGTCACGCTCTCGGCCCCCAAGGCAGCCCCGGGCGTCGCCACATCCACCGTGCTGATCCTGGGACGGATCTGGAACGCCAACGGCGCCGAACACAGCACCGGCAACGCCGCGTTGATGATCGTCCTCGCAACGGGCGCCGCGACGGCCGGCGCGTTCGCCGCCGCCGGGCACGGTGGCGGTGACGGAGTGCTCGCTGCAACCGCGTTCGCTACCTCCGGCGGGCTCGCCCTTGCAGGGGTCGCCGGATACGCCGACGGGCTGTCCCTCCCACTCCTGCTCTGGGTGCTCGCTACCGCCGTGACATACGGCATCGCCGCCCGGTACTGGCGCACCGATCACCGCGACGCCGTGGCGTACGAGCGGCAGACCACCGTCCGGCGCGAGGACCACGCCCACATCGAGCGAGTGGAAATGCTGCGCAGCCGCACGCAGATCGAGGTGGCCCACGAATCCGTCGCCTACGCCGACGCCCTCGCCGCCGCGCTCACCGCCCGGGCCGCCCTGCCCGGCTTCGACCCGCAGGCACTCACCCGCGCGGGGCTCCCCGAACTCCCCGCCGCAGACCGGTAGCTGTGCCGAGGGCGGCCCCCTCTCACGCCAATGGTCCGGGGCCGCCCTCGTCCAGCACCTCACATCAGAGAACTGGAGACATCCAGCATGACTCAACCTGTCCCCATCCGGGAGATGCCGCCGCCCGTCGGTGGCATGAGGTTCTACCTGACCACCCACAAACGCCACTGGGTGAAGCTCACCAACAAGCCGCTGTTCCTGAAGTCGGAGCACTTCGCCGTCGCACGGACCCTGCCGGAAGCGCTCGGCCCCTACGCGGTGGACTCCGGTGGCTTCTCCGAACTCCAGCGCCACGGCCGCTGGACCCGGACCCCACGCCAGTACATCGATGATCTGCGGCGCATCTGGGAATGCGTCGGCCCCTACGACTGGGCCGCACCGCAGGACTGGATGTGCGAAGACCTCATCATCCACGGCGGCCAGGCCGGACCCAACCTCTTCGTCGGCACACACCTCAGCGTCACCGAGCACCAGCGCCGCACCGTCGCCAACTTCCTCGAACTGCGTTCCCTCGCCCCGGACCTGCGGATCATTCCGGTACTTCAGGGCCGCACGATCCCGGAGTACGAGCGTTGCCGGGAGCTCTACGAACGCGCCGGGGTGGACCTGCGGGCGGAGCCGACCGTGGGGCTCGGCTCCGTATGCCGTTTGCAGTCCACGAACGAAGGAGCGGCCATCGTCACCGCCATGGCCGCTCACGGCCTGCGGTTACACGGCTTCGGGTTCAAAACCCTCGGCCTGGCCAAGGTCGGCCACCTGCTCGCGTCCGCGGACTCTGCCGCGTGGAGCTCCCACGCCCGCTACCGCCCACCCTTGGCCGGCCACACCCACAAGAACTGTGCGAACTGCATCGACTACGCGATGCGCTGGCGCACCCACGTCATCAACGCCATCCCGCCCTGGCACCAGCCCACCCTTGAAGGGAGCGAAGCCGCATGAGCAGCCACCTGCGCACGGCCCTGGGACTCGCGAGGGCGGGGGTTCCTGTACTGCCCCTGCGGGCGGGGAAGCTTCCGTTCGGTAACTGCGTCACATGCGCCGGCAACGCCTGCGGCGGGCGGCCCAGCATGAAGAACGCCGGGGCCTGCTCCTGCCCGGGCGTCTGTCACGGGTGGGCAGCCGCCACCACCGACACCGACACACTCACCTCTCCAGCCTGGGCCGGGGCCTGGCGCCAGGCTCAGGCGGTCGCCTACCACCCGGCGGGCGCCCGGTTGACCGTGCTGGACTTGGACGACACAGAGGCCGTCTCCTGGGCGCGTCAGACCCTGCCCGCAACCCGAACCGTCCCCACGACCCGCGGGGAGCACTGGATCTACCTGGGTGCGATGCGGTCGGCGAACTCGGTTCGGCCGGGCGTGGACATCAAGTCAGCCATGGCCTACGCCCGTTGGCTCGGGCCCGGCATCGGCACCATGACGCACCTGCCGTCGGCCGTCCGCGCCCTGGTCGAGAGGGAAGAGACCACCCCCGCCCGTGGGGAGGTGGTCTCTTCCGCCCCTGGGCGAGCCGAGTGGGACTCGACGGTGGCCACCGGCTGCCGGCACACCGAGCGGTACGTGCGCACCGGCCTGGAACGAGGTCTGGCCCTGGTGCGATCCCGCACCGAATCGGGCGCAGGGTCGCAGGCGTTCGGGGTGGCTCAGTTCCTGGCTGCGCAGCACGCGCAGTGCCCCGGACCGTGCGGCCTGGACGCTCTGGGACGGCAGATCATCGCCGCAGCCATCTCCGTGGGTGTACCCGCGTCGTACGCGGAACGCGCCGTCACCAACGGCCTCAACACGAGCACGGGGAGGGCCGCATGAGCGGCCGAACCGTCGCCCTCCCGAAGGGCGAGCAGCTCGGGTTGACGGGCCTGCCAGACGCCCCCGAACAGCAGCCCCGTACCGGGCGTGCGGCTGTTGCCCAGAAGTCGTCGGCCGCAGGCCGTCCGCTTCGTCTTGTCCGCCCTGACCAGCAGCCGCCCACGGGCACCGACCAACCCCGTCGTGCGGTCCGGTGGCTGCACATCGTCGCCCCTCCGTCCTACTCCACAACCCCGTCCGCCCGCTCCTGGTGCGCGTGCGGATTCGACCGGAAGGCCACAGGCCGAGCCGGGGTCCTCGCGCTGATCGAAGCCCACACCGACCACCCCGCACAATGCCCGCTGCTCGGCAACACGGAAGGGAGCAAGGCCGCATGACCGCCGATCTGTGGGAGGGCTTCGACGCCCTAGACCCCGAGTCCATCACCGGCCCCATGTGGGACGAGCCGGTACCCCTCAACCACCGCCGCACGCTCCCCGCCTTCCCCGTCCACACCCTGCCGCCGTGGCTGGGGGACATGGTCGCTGCGGTGGCCGAGGAGACACAGACCCCGACCGATCTCGCCGGGTGCCTGGCCCTCGGGGTCATCGCCACGGCGGCTGGCGGCCGTGCCACCGTGTGCGTGCGAGGGCACTGGCGGGAGCCGGTGAACCTCTACACCGCCGTCGCCCTACCGCCCGGCAACCGCAAGTCCGCCGTGTTCGCCCTCATGACCGGCCCGCTGCTCGCGGTCGAGAAGACGCTCGTAGAACTCTCCGGACCGCTGCGGGCCGAGGCCGAAACCACCGCTCGCCTCGCCAAGGCAGCAGCCGACAAGGCCGCTCAGAAAGCGGCAGCGGCTGAACCGGGGCTGCGGGACCAACTCACCGCCGAAGCCGTCCACCTGGCCCAGCAGGCCGAGGAACTAGCAGTGCCGTGCAAGCCTCAACTGGTCGCGGACGACGTCACCCCAGAAAGCCTCGCCACCCTGCTGGCAGAGCAGGGCGGCCGGATCAGCGTCATGTCCGCTGAAGGCGAGATCTTCGACATCATCGCCGGCCGCTACTCCGGCGCCCCGAACATGGGCGTCTTCCTCAAGGGCCACGCCGGGGACATGACCCGCGTCAACCGACAGGGCCGCGACGCCCAGCACATCGAGAACCCCGCCGTCACCATGGCCCTGGCCATTCAGCCCGAGGTCCTGGACTCGATCGGCAGGGTCAAGGGAGCCGACGGGCGCGGCTTGCTCGCACGGTTCCTCTACGCCAAGCCCGTCTCCCTCGTCGGATCCCGCAACCTCACCCCGGACCTCATCACCGAAGAGACCACCGCCACCTACGCCCAGCGCCTCGGTGGCCTGACGATGGCCATCGCGGACTGGACCGACCCCGCCCTGCTCAGCCTCACTCCCGAGGCCGACGCGGTCATGCTGGCCTACCAGAAGGTCACCGAATCCCGTATCGGCAAGGGCGGTTCCCTCGCCCCGATCGTGAAATGGGCGTCCAAGCGGGACGGGGCCGTGGCCCGCATCGCAGCCCTGCTCCACCTGGCCACCCACCCCGACAACGGATGGGAGCTCCCGATCGAAGCCGCCACCATGGCGGCCGCCACCGAGCTGGGCGACTACTTCACCGCCCACGCCCTCGAAGTCTTCGACGACATGGGCGCCGACCCCGCACAGGAAGCAGCCCACCAGCTCCTGACCCACCTCAAGGAACAGCGCCTGTCCGGCTTCACCAAGCGGGACTTGTTCCGAGGACTGGCACGCGGGGACTTCCCCGTCATGACCGACCTCGACCCCGCCTTGGCCCTGCTCGAAGAACACGGATGGGTCCGCCAACAGCCCCTGCCCCCACGCACCGGACGCGGGGGCCGGCCACCCTCGCCCCGCTACGACACCCACCCCAGCATCACCCCGCCGCTCGCCGGCGCGTGACAGAACCCCCAACCCGCTGACAGAACTGACACAACCCCCACTCCAGCCCGCTGACCTGCACAAACACTCTTGATCACCGCTGTGACAAAACCTCCGAAAACTCTGACAGAACCTCCCCACCCGGAAACGGGCGCTCTGACAGAACCCCCCACTCGGAGGTTCTGTCAGAGTTTTTCGAGGTTTTGTCAGAGCACTCAAAACCGGAGAAACAGCAGGTCAACAGGCTTTCGGCGAGGTTCTGTCAGTTCTGTCAGCGATCCCAGCCCCTCAGCACCACCCGCCGCGCCCGAGGAGCCACGGTGACCCACACCCGCCCCGAGCAACCTGACGCGCTCACCACCCTGCGTGCCGGACTCCCTGACCACTACCTGACCCCGGAAGACCTCACCGCCATGTTCCGCCTGCCGAGCGTCGAGACCGTCTACGCCTGGCGCAAGAAGCGCACCGGCCCACCGGCCATGCGCATCGGCAAGCACCTGCGCTACGACCCCGCCGCCGTCCGCGCCTGGGCCGACAGCCTCATCGAGACGGACGTGGCCTAACCAACAGGCCAACACACCAGCAGGGGCACGGCCTGTACGGAGCCGTGCCCCTGCTCCATGTCACCCAGGAGCAGCCACTCATGGCAGGCCACATCCAAGACCGCTGGTACAAGACCGAAACCACCAGCGACGGCAAGACCATCCGGGTCAAGACAGACCGTCACGGCACCGGCACGCGCTACCGCGCCCGCTACGTAGGCCCCGACGGCACCGAGAAGTCCAAGTCCTTCGCCGACCGACAAAAGCGCCTCGCTGATCAGTGGCTCGCGCAGATCGAAGCCGACATGGCTCGGGGCCACTACATCGATCCAGCCTCCAACCGGACCACCTTCCGGCAGTACGCGGAACGCTGGATCGCCGCCCAGACCACGAACGTGGCCTCGCGAGCGACGACGGAGACACAGCTTCGCCTGCACGCCTTCCCGTACCTCGGATCGCGTCCGCTCGCGTCCTTCCGACCGAGCCACATCCGGACGTGGACGCGTCAGTTGGAAGACGCCGGATTGGCATCGTCCTACCGGCGGAGCATCTTCGCGACGGTCTCGGCTGTGCTGACCGCGGCCGTTGACGACACCTTCATTCCTCGGAACCCCTGCCGATCCAGCTCCGTCAACGCACCGAAGCCGAGTGGAGAGCGCGTCGCACCTTGGACCAGGGAGCAGACGTTCGCCGTACGGGAGGCACTTCCCCAGCGGTACCAAGCCATGGTGGATGTCGGTGCGGGATGCGGTCTGCGGCAGGGCGAGATCTTCGGGCTCCCAGTTGATGCGGTGGGCTTCCTTACGGGCTGGCTGCACGTTGGTCTGCAAATCAAGGTGGTGAAGGGCCGGTCGTTCTTCGCCCTGCCAAAGGGAGAGAAGACCCGCGATGTGCCGCTACCTGACCAGGTAGGGCAGGTGCTGGCGCAGCACATCAAGCGATACCCGCCCGTCAGCGTGACCCTCCCCTGGCTGAAGCCTGACGGCCCGCCCCTCACCCGATCTCTTGTCTTCACAGGCCCGCGCGGCAACCACGTCTACCGAAGCAACTTCAACATCAGCCCATGGAAACCCGCCCTAGCTACAGCAGGGCTCATCACGAAGCCGGAGGATAAGAGGCAGCCTCTGCCCTCGGCTCGCGAGCACGGCATGCACGCACTACGGCACTTCTACGCGTCCGTGCTCCTGGACGCGGGAGAGAACATCAAGGCCCTGAGCAACTACCTCGGTCACACGGACCCTGGCTTCACGCTGAGGGTGTACACGCACCTCATGCCGAGCAGTGAAGGCCGTACGCGAAAGGCCATGAACAGGCTCTATGAGGGCGCCAGCAAGAGCGATGACGGTCCAGGTACGGCCCAAGCCGCGTAGAACTCAGGCGCGGTAGCGGGACAGCGTTGCGGCCAGGCTCACGACCTCTGGCGCGGGATCCGGTGTGAGCGACAGCTGACACCGGCATCAATCCGCGGAGTCATCGAATAGCGCGGCTTCCATGGCAAGCAAGTCCCGGTGACCGAGCTGCGGAACAGTCCATTCTCGACTCTGCGCGTGGGCGATGAACGCAGCGTCGAGCGCGACATGGTGATGTTCGACGCGACCACGCCGAATCCTGTAGCAAGGCCCACATTCAGTCTCTACAGTCAGCTCATGGCCATCGAGGACGAGCACCCAAGTCACCCCGACATCGCCGCGATGCTCACCGACCAGACGAGCGCGTGCAAGGCAGCACGCGCCGCCATCGCCGCTGGCGGCGAGGTACAGGTCTCGGACAGGGAGGTGCCTCACTGGATGGTCCACGGTATCGCCGCAACGAGGCTGAGACGGTCGTTGAAGCGCGGTCTGCCGAAGACCCTCGGCCTCGACGAGACCGTTGAAATCCTCGCGCGGCACCGCGGCGAGCAACTACGTACCGGGACCATCCTCGCAGCGGACCGGCTCTCGTTCTTCACCCTGTACTTCGACGCCACCGGGACCGAGCTCTTGGCGTGCAGCGGTGTCAAACGCTCTCCGATGCCCAGTACGAAGGACTCGATCGAGCCCTAAGGTAATCCGCATCCATCTTCTGCCCACCGCAGCCGCCACTACCTGTAGAACCTCAGCTTCGAGGAGCAGGTCTCGGAGGCAGGCAATGCCGAAAAATCTCAACTGCGGCGAGGTATTACGGGGCAAGCCTTTGTGTGGTCAAGCGTGGGGTTGATGTGGCCTGCATTCCCGTCAGCTATTACTACTTCGTGGAGGATTGACTGGTGACCGATCATCAATGCGGGTCGTGCTCCTATGGGAGCAACGATCTCGATGAGCTTCGACAGCACTCGCACCAAACGGGCCACGTCAGCATCCGCGAGAAGGACGGCATTCTTGAGGAGGACGGCATCGAGACTCCTGAGGTCGCCGAGGCTGTGGAAGAGGCCGAGCCAACCGAAGGCAAGTCCGGCAAAGGCAGGGTCGCGGCTGAGGTCGGCCTCGGCCTTCTAGCTGCCGCCACTATTGGGGTTCTCGCCTGGAAGAACAAGGGACTGAAGTCTATGGCTGGCGGACTGCTGGTTGAGCTGGCGGAGTCGGTGGCGAAGAACGAGTACCTGAAGTCGGCCAGCGGCGCAGGGACTACGCTCAATGGCTTTCGCGGACGCTGAGCAGGGCGGCGTCGTTCAGGCGACGTGTCCGTCTGCCTATTGACCAGGCGATACCTGACGGGCCACATCCCGCCACGTGCCGACACAGAGGGGGACCTTCACCATGCCCACGCCCGAGCCGGATGCCGACGATCCGTCAGTAGTGCCCTACGAACCGTGGGTGTACGAAATACTCTCCCACCTCACCTACGACGGCCGCACGCTCGGACCCGCCGACGCCGGCGTGCCGTACCCCGGCGAAGAAGACTGGGGAATCGTCGATGACCTCATCGACGCCGCGACCCGCGCAAAGGTGTCGTCGTTCGATTCTTGGTTCGTCTACCCGTTCCGCAACAAAGGCCGGAGGGCGGTGGTCCGCTACTCCCACGCCGACGGCACAGAAAGTCTGTGGACCAGCGAGGACATCGCTGACCACTGGCCTACCTCCGAGGCGCCTACCTGGGCTGACGTCGTCTCTTACACCTCCACAAGTCTGAAAGGCCTGACCCTGCACCAGGAAGCCCTCAGCCGGGCAACCGCCCGCCGAATGGCTCCCGGCGACGAAGAGGACCATGACCGGTCTGAAGGGGAGCCCTCGACGATGCCCGCGAACGACCAGGACGACGACGAGTCGACGGAGGAGAATGCCGGGCCCTACCTGCCATGGGTCCTCGATGTCCTCGATCAGATCATCCGCGCCGGCCGCACGCTCGGAAGGGAAGCTGCGGACGAGCCATACCCCGGCCAACCCAACTGGGAGTTCGTCGCAGTGGCTTTTGACACCGCGATGAACGTTGGCCTGGATTCAGTTGCCCCTTGGCTTGTCACGCCGATTGACGCCGGCAAGGCGACCCTGCGCTACCTGCACGATGATGAGTCCGAGAGTGTGTGGACCGCCGTAGACATCGCCGACCACTGGCCTGCCTCCGAGGCGCCAACCTGGGGTGAACTGATTACTCATACTTTGTCGAGCGTGGCACAGCTCAAACCGGCCACTGCCGACCGTCGTACCCCTCCGCCGGCACAGAAAGCGCGCGAGGAGCGCATCGAGCAAATGCAGACCAAGCGGCGCGCGGCCGCCCACCTGCGCAGCCGGATACGTCTGGTCCGTATAGCGCGGGGGCTGGTTGTCGGGCCGGCCATTGCCGCGTGCGTCACCTTCATGACCGCGGCCGGCTTCACCGTCTCCACCTGGAAGCGGTTCGACATGGCCCCGTACAACACGGCCGCGCTCCTCTTGCTACTTCTCCTCCTGATCGTCTTCATCACCGGAAGGCGCATGGACACAGGGATGAAGGAAGGCGAAGAAGAACAGTCCGTTGCTGAGTTGCGTCTAGAGCTGGATCTTCTGGAAGAGCGTCGCATCCTCGAAGCGGCCCACTCCGCCCGCTCGTCTTATGAGCGTCAGTATTCGTACCGGGAGACGATCCCTCACGAGATCGACCGGTTACGGCGCGAAACGCGACGATACCGGCGGGTTCACAACTTTTTTCAGTGGAGCCTGTTCGTCGCTTCCGTCACCATGTCGGTGACCGCGGCGGTTTACGACCCGCCGCAGCCCGGTAAGGGAATCCTTATCAGTCTCGGTGCGTTCATTTCCTTCACCACGGCGGTAACCGGATACTTCAAATTCAGGGAACGCGCCTTCAACCTCCAACAGACGGCCGATGCCATCGAGCAGCACGTCACCGCCTACGATCTGGCGATCTCCCCGTACAACCACAGTGAGGCGCAAGCCAACCTAGAGCGGCTAGCCGAAACCGTCGAGTCACTGCGGGTGGAGCAGCGCAAGCGCGAGCAGCAGCTAGAGCAGCCCCATCAGGGGCAGAACGACGTCATCTGAACGGCCGCAGCCGCACCCCGCAGGCCACTCCCCGCCGCCCATGGAATCCAAGTTGGGGCTGATTACACGCTCGTTAATAGCACCCCTAATCTAAGATTCACTTTGAAGAGTTTGATTTATTCTGTCGATTTCCTCCGAGGCGGCCGAGATGCTTACTGGGTGCAATTCACACAACTTGCGAAGCACATCGATACGCTCGCGCGGATTTAGGTCTGCACTCCTGGACGCAAACCACATAAATTGCACTGCCGTGACGGTCTCTTTGGGGTGGCACTCGACCATATGCTCGGCAGTGGAGACCCTTCGATCAAGCTCGATACTCTTATCCGCAAGGATGGATTTATAGCCCTGAAGCGAATGCCATTCTGCTCCGATCGAATGCAGGGCGGCACATGCTTTTTCTCGGGTGTACGGTAGAGCTCCGGAGTCGTCGGTGATGGAAATCAGAGTTTCTTGAGCCCAATCGGTGCGGGATGCATCAACTGTCGCAATTGCCAGAATCGCAGAAACCCTCTCCATCCCTCTAATGTCCGACGACTTCAAGAAGCCCTCCAAAGCTGCGCATACTTCAACCTTAAGGCCCGAGTCGTAGTAAGCCAGCAATTGAGCGCTTCGAATACGCTTCGCATAGGAGAGAGCGGATGAATTCATCTCCACCCGAACGACGTGTGGCTCTATGTCTGCCTTGACTGCACTCGTCATATAGCCAATGATCCGACCTTCCCTGTCAGCACCAGTCGAGTATCCTGCATTACGCGCTAGAACAATTTTAGCTCCTTCGTTCCTGTTCCGTTGTTGCGGGAGAGGGCGAGACTTGGATGTTAGACGGGCATGCAGGCTTGCATAAATAAGGTCGATGGTTAGTAGCTTAGGACCGTTTGGGATGCCGCTCTCCAGAATATGCAGCATCTCCCCGGTGAATGCTGTACATTCCTCCCCCATGGGCGCTAGAGCCGTCTTCGTCTCGGCTGCAGCGGCAAGAATGTAGGTTCCCTCAATCTCCGACTTTGCGGCTAGTTCCGAAGAGTCGCCCATGCTGCCAACCATCGCCCTGCCGCTAAAGCAACAATCCAGAATTACGATCTTTCGCGGAGCCTTGCGAGCCGAAAGCATCCCCAACCGAACGTCATCGAAGCGCACAGCGGTGTGAGGTCTGGGTGCCACAGTAGTTGGCAACGCTAGAGAGAGCCCGCCTTCGCTAAGTGAGGTCAACCCGTGGCCCGCATAGTAGAAAATAAGAGTATCGGTGCATTCGGCTGCCGCGTCATATACGGCGTCCAAAATTTCCTGCGGGTCCTTCGGCTGTTCCAGAACGCGACAGACGTCTGGATTCAATCCGACGGTTAGTGGATTGGTAAAGGCTGCCGCAAGACGTGAAATATTATTTCGCACCGAAGGGAGGTCATCCAGATTCGTGTAGGTGTGAGATCCAGCGATAATGAGGCGCGAATTATTCGGGTCCAACATTGGGCATCTCAATCTCGTCTCGCTGAAGGCCGGATACGAACGCCGTAATTTGGGTGTCACTCATTCCGTCGATTTCGATACTCATGCCGTTAAGTTCGGCGCGTACCCTAATGGGCGGGGTCACTTCGACACTTTGCGACATCGTCTTTCGCCAAGTAAGGTAGGCAAGAATAAGGCTCCCCAGCCCAGTCATTTGGCCAGCGACAGCGAGTATCGTGTCGAAGGAGCCGGACATATTTTCTGGGCTCTTCACGCTGTTCGCCAACTCAATCGTCGATGATTGGGAAGCTTCCGCGTCCTGCGTAAGCCACTCCTGGAGTGACTCGATGAAATCGTGGGGCTCAGCTTCTTTCAGCGTAGCTAGAAACCGAATCGATTTTTCGTCAGTAGGGTGCATAGGAAGAGAATAGGCGAGCCTGAGGGCTTGTGTGGTGAACTTTATGAGACGCAGATCTGCCCGACGAGCCATCCCGCGGGCGCCGCCCTCCTTCCCGCAGCACGTCCGGAAGTCGGGAGGCACCACAGAGCGAGAGCCCCGACAGGCAGGGCGGGGACTCGTGCGTAACAAGACGTAGCCGCGTCCGCCGATCGGCCCCGGGTGCTGACTCTGCCCGGCATGCTCACCTTCGGCAAAGGCGTAGACCGGTCAAGCAGTGAGGCGCTGGCCATCGCACCTGAACCTGTGCGTGCGCTCGACAGATGGCGACTACGACCATCTGCGCCGGTGGCTCCGGGCCCGGAACATCATCCCGCGCATCGCCCCCAAGGGCATCGAGCCCTCTCATCGGCTGGGCCGCCACCGTTGGACCGTGGAGCGGACTGTGGCGTGGCTGGCCGGGTGCCGTCGCCTGCACCGTCGGTACGAACGCAAGGCGGAACACTGCCTCGCCTTCGCCGGAAGCGCCGCCATCTTGATCTGCTATCGCAGGCTTGCGAAGGCCATCAACTCGCGGTGATCCGTAAAGTACGGCCCTATACGACGCTGGCCCCACGCGAGGGACCGCGCCGGGCACACATCATCGAGGAACTCATGACTGACTATCTGTCCGCCGCCATGGCGATGCTCGGCCCGGCCCAGAACCGCCATGCGGACCCGGCTGCCTGGGACCGTCTCCACGCAGAGCTCGGCATACAACTGCCTCCCGATTACAGGATCGTTGTGGACGCGTTCGCCCCCATTCAGATCAACGGGCACCTGTATCTCTCCCACCCCGCGACCGAGCGATGGAACCTGGGCCAACACATCCGGGGCCAGATCCAGGCGTGGTCCGAGGTGCCGTGGGACGACCTAGACCTCGACGCGGATGAGGACCCCCGCCAGCTCTTCGGACTCGACGAGCTGAGCTTTGGCACCCGCAACGGGCTGTGGCCGATCGCGAGCACCGACCGAGGAGAGACCATCTTCCTGCACGCTGCCACCGATACCCCAAGGCTCTTGGTGAACTATGACGAAACCTGGGCGGAGCATCGCATGAGCTTCGCAGAATGGCTCTACCGCTACCTCATCGGCGAAGACATGACCGGACCCAACAGCGCAGCCTTTTACCCCGGCCCCGTGCAGTTGCGGCGCCTGCCGATGTCCGCCGACGAGCGCCCCGAGCCTTGGTACGGCCCAGACCGCGGCGTCTGAGAGACCACCGGTCCGGTCGCAGCGGAGATCACCTCTAAGGGGGCGGTCCGGGCACCACGGGGGACATAGGCAGGTCGAGCCGCCTGCGTATGTCGAGGCGGAAGGCGCCTAAGGGTTGATGCTCGACCAGAACAGGGCGGTCAGCCAGATGATCAGTAGGGCCGAAAAGCCCAAAGGGCCGTTGGGCATCGAGCGCGGCCGAGAGTGAGCCCAGCTGAACCCAGACGGCCCAGAGACGGCCCAGCCACCCAAAGCAGACCCCTCATGTGCGCCAAACGCGCAGGTAGGGGGCCTACTCTTGTCCGTTCGCTGCCAGTTCTCCGGGCTTAGGCATGGTTCCTCCAGTGTTGCAGACACGCCGTGGTACCAACGGCCGTCGCCTGCTCAGGCGGGCAACGCTCGACCGCGACCGATCGGCATCGCCCGTTGTCGGGGGCCTTTGTCGGCCCTCCCACGGCCCACAGACGGCCCGGGCCGCGTGCACGACAGTGACCGATCGCACCAAAGGCGAGTGGTACGCACGGCGTTCCACCGAGACCTAGAATCGAATACGTGTCCGAAAACTTCTCTCGTCTGGATCGCCTGCGCATCGTGCGCGAGTGGCAGGCGTACCAGCTCGGCCGAACCGATCGGACTATCGCCGAGCTGGAAGAACGCGAGGCCGCAGCCGCCCGGGCAGCACGCACCCTGCCGCCACCGGCACCCGACTGGAAACTCTCCCTGCAGCGCGCGGGGGGCACGTCCCATGCCGACGCCGTCCACACGGGCGACTGCGGCATGGGCGGCAAGAGAACAAAACCGATGACCCGCGAGCAGGCCCTGCGCGCGCTCACGGAAGACGGCATCACGGCCTGCCCGTACTGCCGGCCGGACAGAGAGCTTGGAGTGCTGTGAACCCGAGACCGCCAGAACCCGAGGACATGAGCGAAACACCCATCGTCATCCACCGCCCAGCCGGCGCGGGTGGCCGCCGGGTGACGATCCGCACCCAGGTCGCCGGCCTCGCCCGCAGCGACAACGACGTGATCGAGTTCCTGCGCCGCGCCGGCCTCCCCGACGCCGGTGACGCACTAGACGACCCACGATGGGTGCAATGGCAGGGCGGCCGCCCGCACGAATACGGCGAGGCCGCTGTCGATGAGGCTGCCGGCTCGCTCGGCCCGCCGCTTCAGGTGGACCCCACGGCGACGTCCGAGTCGGGACAGGTCGGCTGACACCCGCTTCGGGAGTCCGGTTTCACGCCGCCGCCGTGGCGGTGAATAGGCATGGTTCTTTCGGTCTCACAGACAGAAGAGTGAGGGCCCGTCGCCCTGTGGGCAACGGACCCTCACTCACAAAAACGCAGGTCAGGATGGCTGGCGACCCGACCGTTCAGTTGGCGCCGACGAAAAGCACCAGCAGCAGCCAGACCACCGGAGCAGTCGGCAACAGCGAGTCCAGCCGGTCCATGATCCCGCCATGGCCCGGCAGCAGCGTGCCCATGTCCTTGATTCCGAGATCCCTCTTGATCATGGACTCACCCAGGTCACCGAGGGTGGCGCTGGCAGCGACGGCGAGGCCGAGCAGCAGACCCTGCCACCAGGTGCCCCCGTCGATCAGGAACTGCATGCACAGCGCACCGGCGACCATCGCGAAGGCCACCGCGCCGAACAGGCCCTCGCGGGTCTTCCCGGGGCTGATCCGCGGCGCGAGCTTGTGCTTGCCGAAGCGCCAGCCGACGGCGTACGCCCCCGTGTCACTGACCACGGTCAGCAGCAGGAAGGTGAGGACCCGCTGCGGCCCGTCGTCCGCGCTCAGCAGCATCGCGACGAAGGTGGCCAGGAACGGTACGTAGAACGCGGCGAAGACTCCCGCCGTGACGTCCTTGAGGTACCCCTCCGGCGGTTCGGTCATCCGCCAGACGAGCACCGCCAGGGCGGTCAGCGCCATCGCGACCCACGCGCCCTCGGCACCACGGACATAACCGGCCACGATCATCGCCGCGCCGCCGACCGCGAGCGGCACGAGCGGCGCCTTGATGCCCTTGCGCTCCTCGAGCCGGGAGGTGAGCTCCCAGAGGCCGACGACGACGGCGATCGCTATCACGCCGATGAAGACGGCCTTGACGACGAAGAGCGAGGCGACGATGACGGCACCGAGCCCCACGCCGACCCCTATGGCGGCACGCAGATCACGGCCCGCACGTTTCTTCTGCGGGGGCGGCGGGGTGGACATGGGCTCCTGCGGCTTCTCGTCACGGAACAGGGGGCCACCGCCGCGGCGGGCGGCTCCCCCGTCCCGCACGTCACGGTCGTCACGGTCGTCACGGTCGTCAGCGTCTCTACCTGCGTCGGGAACGTCAGGCACGACGGGCATGGGCCGAGTGTGCTGGGCGTCATGCACATCGTATGCAGGACCAGCTGGAGCAGCCTGCATCTCGGGCGTACCCCGGTAGCCGGCCTGCGGCGCGCCCCAGGAAGAGTCGTTCATCAGACTTCGAGCAGCTCGGCTTCCTTGTGCTTCAGCAGCTCGTCGACCTGCGCGACGTACTTCGCAGTGGTGTCGTCGAGCTCCTTCTCGGCGCGGCGCACCTCGTCCTCGCCGGACTCCTTGTCCTTGACCAGCTTGTCCAGGGTCTCCTTGGCCTTGCGGCGGACGGCCCGGATCGAGATCTTGGAGTCCTCGGCCTTCGTCTTCGCGACCTTGATGTAGTCGCGGCGACGCTCCTCGGTGAGGTCCGGGAAGTTCACCCGGATGATATTGCCGTCGTTGCTCGGGTTGACGCCGAGGTCGGAGTCGCGGATCGCCTGCTCGATGTTGCGCAGAGCGCTCTTGTCGAACGGCGTCACGACGGCCATCCGCGGCTCGGGAACCGAGAAAGAGGCCAGCTGGTTGATCGGTGTCAGCGCGCCGTAGTAGTCGGCGACGATCTTGTTGAACATCGCCGGGTGCGCACGGCCGGTACGGATCGCGGCGAAGTCCTCTTTCGCGACCACGACGGCCTTCTCCATCTTCTCCTCGGCCTCGAGGAGGGTTTCTTCGATCACCACGTGCTCCTGCGTGTCTAGAGTGGGCCCGGCTTGCTCCGGCCCGGCGGGTCCTGCGTCGCGTCCTCACCTGCACGGTGTCCGACCGGCAGGCCGTTGTCCATCCTTCGGGGCCCCTCCAGGAGTGTTCCCGAAGGGCCCCGGGACCGCACCGGGGGTCCCCCGGAGCCGTCCCCCGGTTCTCAGGCCCGGGTGCCCTGGTCGCTCACGAGCGTGCCGATCTTCTCACCCTTGACGGCACGGGCGATATTGCCGGTCGCGGTGAGCTCGAAGACAAGGATCGGCAGCCGGTTGTCACGGCAGAGCGTGATGGCGGTGGCGTCGGCGATCTTGAGATCGCGGGCGAGCACCTCGCTGTACTCCAGAGCGTCGAACTTCACCGCGTCGGGGTTGGTCTTGGGGTCGGAGTCGTAGACACCGTCCACACCGTTCTTGCCCATCAGCAGACCCTCGGCGTCGATCTCCAGGGCGCGCTGGGCGGCAGTGGTGTCGGTGGAGAAGTACGGCATGCCCATACCGGCACCGAAGATGACGACGCGGCCCTTCTCCAGGTGGCGCACGGCGCGCAGCGGGATGTACGGCTCAGCGACCTGGCCCATGGTGATGGCGGTCTGGACCCGGGAGTCGATGCCCTCCTTCTCCAGGAAGTCCTGGAGCGCGAGGCAGTTCATGACCGTGCCGAGCATGCCCATGTAGTCGGAGCGCGCCCGGTCCATGCCCCGCTGCTGGAGCTCGGCGCCGCGGAAGAAGTTGCCGCCGCCGATGACGACCGCGATTTCGGCACCGCCCCGGACGACCGCCGCGATTTCCCGGGCGATGGCGTGTACGACATCGGGGTCGACACCGAGACCCCCGCCGCCGGCGAACGCCTCGCCGGACAGCTTCAGCATGAAGCGCCCGGGCACCTTGCCGTCCTCGCGCTTCTGGTCACCTTTTGCGGCGTCCGCGCCCTTGTTCATGGAGTTTCTCCTCGTGCACATACGAAGAAGGCCATTGCCGGTGGGTCTGGTGTCCCTCAGCGGCAATGGCCTCCTCGTCAGATCTGCGGTCGTACGGCAGGTGTGCGGCCGTACGACTGCACCAGACCCTATCCGGGTCCACCGTTTTTCGCGGACGGACTCAGATGCCGACCTTGATGCGCGAGAAGCGCTTCAGGGTGACACCGGCCTCGTCCAGGACCTTCTGGACAGACTTCTTGTTGTCCTTGGCGAAGGCCTGCTCCAGGACGACGACGTCCTTGAAGAAGCCGTTGACGCGACCCTCGACGATCTTCGGAAGGGCGGCCTCGGGCTTGCCCTCCTCGCGAGAGGTGGCCTCGGCGACACGACGCTCGTTCTCGACCGTCTCGGCCGGGACCTCGTCGCGGTTGAGGTACTTCGGGGCGAAGGCGGCGATGTGCTGCGCAACGTCCTTGGCGACCTCGGCGTTCTCCTTGTCCAGCTCGACGAGCACGCCGACCTGCGGCGGGAGGTCGGGCATGGTGCGGTGCATGTACGCAGCCACGTAACCGCCGGTGAACTGCGCGAAGCGGTCCAGGACGATCTTCTCACCGAGGTTGGCGTTGGCCTCGTCGACGTACGCCTGGACGGTCTTGCCGGCCTCGATCTCAGAGGCGAGCAGAGCAGCCAGGTCGGCCGGCGAGGTCGCGGCGACGTGGGCGGCGAGCGCGTCGGCGACGGCGAGGAACTTCTCGCCCTTCGCGACGAAGTCCGTCTCGCACTTGAGCTCGAGCAGGACGCCGGAGGTCTTGTCCTCGGAGATGAGGGAGACGACGGCGCCGTTCTCGGCAGAACGGCCCTCGCGCTTGGCGACGCCCTTCTGGCCCTTGATACGGAGGGCCTCGACGGCCTTGTCGACGCTGCCGTCGGCCTCGTCGAGCGCCTTCTTGCAGTCCATCATGCCGGCGCCGGTGAGCTCACGGAGCTTCTTGACGTCAGCGGCGGTGTAGTTCGCCATGAGTCTGTGATTCTCTCTCGAAGTCTGAAAGATCTACGGGTGAACGGCGGGGGCGGTGCTTGTGGCACCGGCCCCCGCCGTCTTTCAGCCGTGACGCAGTGGTCAGGCCTGCTCGGCGTCCGTGGCCGGAGCCTCGGCAGCGGCCTCGGCCGGCGTCTCGGCCTCGGCCGGCGTCTCGGCGGCGTCCGCGACCTTCTCGGTCTCGGCGGACGTCTGCACCTCGGCGTCGTCCTTCTTCTCACCCTCGAGCAGGTCGCGCTCCCACTCGGCGAGCGGCTCGCCGGCGGCCTTCTCGCCCGGCTTCGAGTCGCCGGTCGCGGCGCCGGAACGGGCGATGAGGCCCTCGGCGACGGCGTCGGCGATCACGCGGGTGAGCAGGGTGACGGAGCGGATCGCGTCGTCGTTGCCCGGGATCTTGTAGTCGACCTCGTCGGGGTCGCAGTTGGTGTCGAGGATCGCGACGACCGGGATGTGGAGCTTGCGCGCCTCACCGACGGCGATGTGCTCCTTCTTGGTGTCGACGATCCAGACGGCGCTGGGCACCTTCTGCATCTCGCGGATACCACCGAGGGTCTTCTCCAGCTTGGCCTTCTCGCGGGAGAGGACCAGGAGCTCCTTCTTGGTGAGGCCGGAGGCGGCCACGTCCTCGAAGTCGATCTGCTCGAGCTCCTTCAGACGCTGAAGGCGCTTGTAGACGGTGGAGAAGTTGGTGAGCATGCCACCGAGCCAACGCTGGTTGACGTACGGCATGCCGACGCGCGTCGCCTGCTCGGCGATGGCCTCCTGGGCCTGCTTCTTCGTACCCACGAACATGATGGAACCGCCGTGCGCGACGGTCTCCTTGACGAACTCGTAGGCGCGGTCGATGTACGACAGCGACTGGAGCAGGTCGATGATGTAGATGCCGTTGCGCTCGGTGAAGATGAAGCGCTTCATCTTCGGGTTCCAGCGACGGGTCTGGTGACCGAAGTGGACGCCGCTTTCCAGCAGCTCCCGCATCGTGACGACGGCCATGGCCGTACTCCTTGAGGTGCTCGGTTGTCGCGACCGCAGGATTGCTGTCGCGCCTGACGCCCCGACGCGCCGTGCCACAAGGGACCGAGGAGCGCGGCCACCGTCCGCAGAGAGGGAGGTGGCGGGGCGTGCGAAGTCGACCCGGTGACCCGGATCGCCACAAGAAGTGTACGGGACCCGTCGGGTGCCGGGTGACGGCGATGTCCACAACCGGCCGGTGGTCCACAGATCCGGTCCATGATCCCCATGGATCCGCGGGATGCGGGACGGTTCCGGTCATGCGATACACACCTGAACCGCCTGCTTCCCGATGCGGTGCGCCGAGCCGTCCCCGTCGGGCGCGGAGCCTGCTCGCGGGGGTGGCTCTGGCCGTACTCACTCTGCTGTGCGGTGCGCACACCGCCACCGCTGCCGGCTCCGGGCCCGGCGCCGAGCGCGTGTGGCCGCTCGAGGGGCACCCTGCGGTCGTACGGGGGTGGGAACCGCCGGCCAGTGCCTACGGACGGGGGCACCGTGGCGTCGATCTCGCCGCGGGGCCGGGCACGCCGGTGCGCGCCGCCGCCTCCGGCCGGGTCTCGTTCGCAGGGCGCGTCGCGGGACGTGGGGTTGTCGCGATCGAGGTGGCGGGAACGGGTGATCCACCGCTGCGCACGACGTACGAACCGGTGCGCGCGCGGGTCGAGAAGGGCGAGGAGGCCGTCGCGGGGCAGGTGGTCGCGGTCCTGGAGGCCGGACCGTTCCACTGTGCGTCCGGGTGCCTGCACTGGGGGCTGCGGCGCGGTGACGCATATCTGGACCCGCTGACCCTGCTGCCGCCGTCACTGCTTCGACGCGGCCCGTCCCGGCTGCTGCCGGTCGTCGGCGTACCGGAACCGGCGCCGGACCCACCGGGCGCCATCGGATACGCGGCCCCTGCCGCGCTGCTCGCCACGGCGGCCCTGCGGCCCGGGGATCAGCCCCGGACGCCCCGCAGGATCATGGCGACAACGGTGTCCGCGATCACGTCCGGTGCCTCCGCCACGCTCAGCTCGATACGGCGCACGGCGGCGTCCACCGAGCCCTGCAGCAGCATCGCCGCGAGCCTCGGCTGCTCGTGGCCGAGGTCGCCGAGCGCCTCGACGATCATGGCGATCAGCCCGCCGTGCGCGGCCCGGATCTTCTCGCGCGCACCCGCGTCCAGCTCACTCGCGGAGATGGCGACGACCGCCCGGTGCCGCCGGTCCCCGACCAGGTCGAGCTGACGGCGCACATAGGCCTCGATCTTTCCCTCGGGGGTCCCGGCCCGCTCCATGGTGTGCTCGACCTCGGCCGCCCAGACGGGGAAGTCGACGGCGCACAGCTCCTCGACGACGGCCGCGCGGGAGCGGAAGTACTCGTAGACGGAGGACCTGGCGAGGCCCGTGCGCTCGGCGAGAGCGGGGAAGGTCAACGCATCCGTACCCCCCTCGGACAACAGGGATCGGGCGGCGTCCAGGAGGGCGCCGCGCTGCATGGTCCGGTGCTCGGCCACGGAGGCCGCTCGAATCCTGGGCACGGCTCCACTGTACGGCGGCACCTGTGGGAGAGGGGGCGGGCGGCACCGATCGCCGGCCGAGCACCGGTCTCAGCGTCCGGCGTCGGCCAGTTTCGCGCGTAGCTGCAGCACCGATTTGGTGTGGATCTGGCTGACCCGGCTCTCGGTGACCCCGAGCACGTTGCCGATCTCGGCGAGGGTGAGGCCCTCGTAGTAGTAGAGGGTGACGACCGTCTTCTCGCGGTCCGGGAGTGTGTTGATCGCGCGGGCGAGCAGCCGTCTGAGCTCACGGCCCTCGGCGACCTCCACCGGATTGTCGGCGGCGGTGTCCTCCAGCGTGTCCATCAGGCTCAGCCGGTCACCGCCCTCGCCGCCGACGTGCAGGAGCTCCTCCAGCGCAACCACGTTCGCGAGCGACAACTGGCTGAAAACCGCATGTAGTTCTTCCAGCGTGACGCCCATCTCGGCGGCGACCTCCGGCTCGGACGGGGTACGCCGCAGCTGCGCCTCCAGCGTGGCGTAGGCGCGCTCCACGGCCCGCGCCTTCTGCCGCACGGAGCGCGGGATCCAGTCCAGCGCCCGGAGTTCGTCGATCATCGCGCCACGGATGCGGGTGATTGCGTACGTCTCGAACTTGATGGCCCGTTCGATGTCGAACTTCTCGATCGCGTCGATCAGTCCGAAGACTCCCGAGGAGACGAAGTCCGCCTGCTCGACGTTGGACGGCAGTCCCACGCTCACCCGGCCCGCGACGTACTTCACCAACGGCGAGTAGTGCAGGATCAGCTGCTCCCGCAGCCGCTCGTCGCCCGTGGACTTGTACGAACGCCACAACTCGTCGAGCGAGGAAGGGGCCGGAGGGCGCACAGTGCCACGCGCAGCCGGTGGTACTGGCGCACGGTCAGACCCGGAGGTGTGCTGGGGCATGTGGTGCCTTGAGCCGTTCTGCTGTGGACTGCTGGGGGACTTGTGTCTGGGCCGGAATCCTTGTGAGCGTAGCGTGACTGAAGTGTTGCGGTGCGCGAAGGATAGAGGATCGGTGCCGGGCACTTCAGGACGAATGGACATGACTACGCTCCGGAACCGTCACCGTGTGGGTCGGTCCCGGAGGCGTCGTCGAAGGATCCGCCGAGGTCATCGGCATCACCTTTTCACCCGAATGCTCCAGGTCAAGGACCGCCTCGCCGCGAGCCGCCATTGCGTGTCGGGCGCGGCGTCAACTGCCATTCTTCGCCAGCGCGTTCGACGAACCCCAGTGAGTGCAGTTCGTACAATCTGCTGACTGCTTCGTCGGCGCTGGTTCCAGCGGTGCGGGCGATGTCCCTCCCACTGACGGAGCCGTGGGAGGGCAGGGCGTCGAGAACCCGGGCGGAGGCGGCGTCCAACAGGTCCCTGGCGAGTACGGGGCCGCGCCGGGCCGGAGCGAGGTCGCCGATCTCCCCCACCAGTTCGGCGACTTCCGCGGCGTCGGTGACCAGGACTCCCTCGCCCCTGAGGAGTTCATGGACCCCGGCCGACAGACCACTCGTGGCGGGACCCGGCACGCCCATGGTGAACCGGCCCAGCCGTTGCGCATTGCGTGCGGTGACCAGTGAGCCGCTTCGGTATTCGGCCTCGACCACGACCGTCCCCCGGGTCAGCGCGGCAATCACCCGGTTCCGGAGGATGAATCTGGTGCGCGTCGGATGATCGGCCGGGGGCAGCTCTCCGATGACCAGCCCCTGTTCCGCCACCCGCCCGATCAATTCGGCATGCCCTCGGGGATAGGCGACGTCCACCCCGCACGCCAGGACCGCCAGGGTCGCCCCGCCGGCCGAGAGGGCGCCGCGATGGGCCGCCCCGTCCACCCCGAACGCGGCGCCCGACACCACCACCCAGCCCAGCTCCGCCAGCCCCGCTCCCAGGCTCGCCGCCATATGTGCCCCGTACGGAGTACAGGCCCGGGCACCGACCACCGCGACCGAGCGCAGCGCCCAGAGCCGCAGATCGGGCCGCCCCCGAACCCAGAGGCCGGTCGGCCGGGAGTCGCCCAGGTCGTCGAGTTGGCCGGGCCACTCCCGGTCGCCGGGGCAGACGAAGCGGCCGCCCACGGCGGCGACCGAGGCCAGGTCACGCTCGGGGTCGACGGCCTCGGCCCGCAACCGGTAGCCGGCCAGCCGCTTCGCCGTCATGCCCCGAAGCTGTTCCGCGGCCCCGTCCCGGGCCGTGATCCGCCGTATCAGTTCGGCGGCGCCGATCTCGCGCAACCAGCGGCCCCCGCGTTCGTCGCCGGGCTCGAGGACACGGGTCAGGGCGGCCCGCGCCAGGCGCTCCCGGTCGCCCACCGCCGGTCGTGCCCACCCCGCCTCCCGGATCCACTCCTGGACGCCCGGTGTGCTGACGCCCGGTCCCTCGTCAAGGCCCTCCGGTGGCCTGACGCCCGGTCCGGCGTCGAGGCCGCCCGGCGTCATGAAGCCCGGTCCAGCACCGAGGCCCCGCGTGAGATCCCCGTCCGCAGCTCCAGGGCCACCGCGATGTCGAACGCCTCCGGGCGATCGGCACCGCGCAGGTCGGCGAGAGTCCATGCCACCCGCAGGACCCGGTCCAGTCCCCGCGCGGTGAGCAGCCCGCGCTCCATGTCCCGTTCCGCCTCCATGAGCGCCCCCGGCGCCGCGAGGAGCCTGGTCCGCAACTCATGGCCGGGGACCTCGCTGTTGGTGGTCCAGGGTGTGCCCGTGAGCCGGTCCGCCGCCCGCGATCTGGCCTCCCGTACCCGGGCGGCGACATCGGCCGTCGACTCGCCACGGCCGCCCCGCCCCATCAGGTCCTCACGGGTGACCGGAGCGACGACCACACGCAGATCCACCCGGTCGAGCAGGGGCCCGGACAGTCTCGCCTGATAGCGGCGGACCGACGAGGGCGGGCATTCGCAGGCCGCGCCGGTGAGGGTGTGGCGTCCGCACGGACACGGGTTGGCGGCCAGCACCATCAGGAAGCGGGCGGGCAGCCGCACCACGCCGGCACTGCGCGCCACCACCACATGCCCCGACTCCAGCGGCTGGCGCAGCGCGTCCAGGGCCCGCACCGAGAACTCCGGCGCCTCGTCCAGAAACAGCACACCTCGATGTGCCAGCGAGACCGCACCGGGCCGCGGCAGCCCGTTTCCCCCGCCGACCAGCGACTGCATGGTCGCCGAGTGGTGCGGCGCGCAGTACGGCGCCCGGGAGACCAGCGGTTCGCCGGGCGGCAGGATTCCCGCCACCGAGTGCACCGCGGTCACTTCGAGGGATTCCTGCCTGGTGAGCGGGGGCAGAATCGCGGACAGCCGCTCGGCCAGCATGGTCTTGCCGGCGCCCGGCGGTCCGGAGAGCAGCAGATGGTGGCCGCCCGCCGCGGCGACCTCCAGGGCCTTTCGCGGCGTCTCCTGGCCTGCGACGTCCGCCAGGTCCGGCCGGTGTCCGTCGCCCTGCGCGGCGCCCATCGCCAG
Organism: Streptomyces sp. NPDC005262; assembly: GCF_042872425.1. NCBI lineage: Bacteria > Bacillati > Actinomycetota > Actinomycetes > Kitasatosporales > Streptomycetaceae > Streptomyces > Streptomyces sp. NPDC005262. The sequence continues at coordinate 109,725 of NZ_JBIAKK010000015.1, read as the reverse complement.
TCCGGTACCGATGCCCGCGCCCGGCACCATCAGCCCCGCGAGCATGGTGTCGGGGCGCCCTTCCTCGCGGATCTCCGGTTCGTCGGGCACCGGTTCGTCGCTGAGCACGGCGATCAGCTGCCGCAGGCTCCGTACCCCGAGGACCGACACCCCTGGCACCAGCGCCGCTTCGCCCGCGGTCTGTTCGGGCACGACGACCTTGCGGTACCCGGCCTCCGACGCGGCGAGCACGGCGGGCAGCACTCCGCGCACGGGCCGCACCCGGCCGTCGAGCCCGAGCTCCCCGATCATCACCACATCCGCGATGGCCGCAGGGGCGATCCGCTCGGCCGCGCCCAGCACCGCACACGCCACGGCCAGGTCGAATCCGCTGCCGCCCTTGGGCACGGAGGCCGGGGAGAGCCCGACCGTGAGTTTCTTCTGCGGCCACTCGGCCCCGGAGTTGACCACCGCGGCCCTGACCCGGTCCCGGCTCTCCACCAGGCTCTTGTCCGGCAGCCCGACCAGGGTGAAAGCCGCCACCCCGGGCTCCAGGTCCGCCTGGACCTCCACCACCACGCCGTCGACGCCGACCAGCGCCACCGAGCACGCACGCGCGAACCCCATCAGGCCACCCCCCGCGCGTGCTCGGCGACCGGCGCTCCGCGCCTCGGCACCACCACGCCGACCAGGTCGATCCGCACCCCGCCCGGCGGCGGACCGCCGTTCAGATCGACCCAGATCTCGGCCAGCCGCCGCAGTCGGTCCGCCTTGACCGGGGTGACGGCCGCCATCGGATGCTCGAACGCCCCCGCCCTGCGGGTCTTGACCTCGCAGACGACCAGCGCGTCGCCGTCCTTGGCGACGATGTCGATCTCACCGGCGCGACAGCGCCAGTTCCGTGCCAGTACGGCCATGCCGGCGTCGGTCAGCAGCCGCGCCGCCAGATCCTCGCCGTACCGCCCGAGTGCCCCCCGTGCGTTCATATCGGCACCACCTCCGGCACCGACTCTGTCCTGTCCGACCCCGACCGGTGGATCTTGGTGGACAACTCGGCGACTGTGGACAACCCGGCCACCCGTGAGGGGGACCGACCGGAGGGGCGCCCTCTGCGGCTCAGCCGCCCGGCAGTTCGAGGTCGCTCTTGTTGAGCTCCTCGATGTTGACGTCCTTGAACGTCAGCACGCGTACCTGCTTGACGAACCGGGCGGGCCGGTACATGTCCCAGACCCAGGCATCCGCCATGGACACCTCGAAAAACACCTCACCCTGGACCGAGTGCACCTGCATCTCGTAGTCGTTGGTGAGGTAGAAACGCCGTTCGGTCTCGATCACATATTTGAACAGACCGACGACATCGCGGTACTCCCGGTAGAGCTTCAGCTCCATCTCGGTCTCGTACTTCTCGAGGTCCTCGGCGCTCATTGGCATGTTCCCCTTCAGCCGTGCGTCCACCTATTGTGCGCCAGGCTCCGGCACCCCTGGACGCTTAGACGATTTCGGGGGCCAGAACCAGTGGCCTACGCGGCGGACCCTCTTCGAGCAGCGTGCGCAGCAGCTCGGCGAGTCTGGTCGGGTACACCGTCTCACGCGCCACCGACAGTTCGGCGGAGGTCCACCACCTCAGACCCGCGACACTGCGCTGTTCCAGCCCGGTCAGCCCGCTCAGGTCCGTCGTGGTCTGCGTGGTACGTGCCAGGAAGTACCACTCGTCCTGATCCCAGCGCCGCCCGTCGAACGGGAAGGAGCAGATCCGCTGCCAGAGCACCGGACCCAGCTCGACATCGGTGATCCCGGTCTCCTCGGCCAGCTCGCGCAGGGCCGCCTGCTCCCGGCTCTCGTCGCCCTCCAGCCCGCCGCCGGGGGTGAACCACCAGGTGCTCGAGGGGTCCTCCGGTTCATATCCGTGCACCAGCAGAATGCGGTCGTCGGGGTCGAGCAGGACCACCCGGGCCACCTTCCGCTTCTCAGTGGGCACCGGCAGGCACCCTTCGGTCCTGCCCGTTCCTCCTGCGTGCGGACCGCGCGGCGATCGGACCGTACGCGGTGCCTCCGAAGATGAGAACCACGCCCGCCACCACGGCCCCGAGCTGAAGTTTCAGGGGGCCGGGGGCCGACACCCCACCGGGGAGAGCGGCAAACGCCTGCGGTCGCTCGATCATGCCGTCCATCGGCCAGGCGATGGCGTCCACCCGGGCCTGTACGTCGCTGCGCGGCACCGACCCCTGTCCCGGGTCGTCCAGATGGACCCGGGAGTCCAGGGAGCCGCTCCGCTCGTCCCCGAGGAGGAAGAGCTGTCCCTTGGGCACGTTCGCCGTGAAGTTCTTCACCGAGGCGAGGCCCTCTGTCTGCAGATACGGTTCCTCGATGGGCTTGCCGTTGACGGTCAGCCGGCCGCTCTTCTCGCAGCAGGCGATCTTGTCGCCGCCGATCCCGACGACCCGCTTGACCATCGGCATGTTGTTGTCCCAGGCCGGGTCCGTGAAGACCACCACGTCGCCGCGGCGCACCTCGCTGCCGTCCACGCGCTCCGCGAGGACCCGGTCCCCCGCATTCACCGTCGGCGTCATCGACTCGGTCGGCACGATGTACGGCTTGTACACCAACGCGCCCCAGGCGAACCCGCCGAGGAAGAGCACAAGGCCGACGGCCACGGCCAGCCCCGACAGCATGCTGCCCAGCCGGCCGTGGCCGTCACCCGTACGTCCTGTTCCACTCATCCCAGCGTCCCCCACCTCGGAGATCGACAATCGCTGATCCGAGTCGGCACCCTACCCGGCGGTATGCCCGTTGGTCAGCCTCTTACGGCGCCACAACACGAGGGGCAGCGCTCCGGCTACACCGAGTGCTCCCGGCACCAGCCCCGTCGCCGCATTGATCCCCGGCTGGTCGAACGTGCTCGGGATCGGCAGAGTCGCCCAGCGGTTGATCGGCCACGCGACCACGATGGCCCGGCCGACGACCTCGTCCGTGGAGACCGTGCCCTGACCGGGCAGCTCCTGGTGGTAGCGGGAGTCGAGGGAGTTCTGTCGGTGGTCGCCCATCACCCAGATGCGGCCCTCGGGCACCTTGATCGGGCCGAACGGCTCGTCATTGCAGGGGGTGTTGCCCGGATAGATGAACGACGTCTCGTCCAGCGCCACGCCATTGACCGTGACCGGCCCGTTCTCCTTGCACTCCACCGTGTCGCCGCCGACCGCGATGACCCGCTTGATCAGGTCCTTCTCCTCGGCGGACGGCATGAGTCCGATGAAGCTGAGGAACTTCTGCGCCACATTCGGTGTCGGCGTCTGCGCGCTCTCCAGCCAGCCGCCCGGGTCATGGAAGACCACGACCTCGCCCCGCTGAGGCTCCGAGCCGAACCACGGGGTCAGCTTGTCGACCAGCACCCGGTCGCCCCGCTGGAGCGTGTCCTGCATCGAGTCCGAGGGAATCGAGAACGCCTGTACCAGGAACGTCTTGATCAGCAGCGCCAGAATCAGCGCGATGCCGATGAGCAGGGGCAGCTCCTTCCAGAAGGAACGTGGCTTCCCAGGAGCCGCACCGGCGCTGTCCGGGGAGTCGCCGTCACTCTCCGTCCGGCCCGCCGCCTCGGAGGATTCACCGTTCTCCGGACGCTCCGCCCGGTCCTCGGGTTCGTCGTGTCCGGATCGTGCGCCGACCACCAAATCCCCCACATCCACTCCTCACTCCGTGCCACCGCCCGCGACCCATTCGGCGCAGGCCCACCACTCCCATAACGAGCGGGAGTTCCGCAGGGGTCGGGAGCCGGACCATTCCATTGAGATCCTGGGAGGACACACTATTCGACAGTCCGTACGCAGCCGTTGTCCCGGCGCGCGCGTCCGCCACCGAGGCAAATGTCTGCGGCTCCTCCAGCCTCCGCCAGTGGCCGAAGGGCCAGGCGATGACGACGGCCCGTCCCACGACCTCGTTCTCCGAGACCGTGCCGTGATCGGGCTCGTCCAGATGGAAGCGTGAATCGGCCGAATTGGAGCGATGGTCGCCCATCACAAAGATTCGGCCGGCCGGAACCTTTACCTCGAATTTGAGTGTGGAGGGCGGATTACCCGGATGCAGATAGGGCTCATCGAGCGGAACACCGTTGACGGTGACCTTGCCGTCCTTGTCGCAGCACTTCACGGTGTCGCCGCCGACGGCGACCACACGCTTGATCAGATCCTGTTCGTCGTCGGACGGCAGCAGCCCGATGAAGGTCAGTCCTTCCTTCACCTGTTTGACGACGACGGGCGGATCCTTCTTGTCGACGTTCTCCTGCCGGAGCCAGCCGCCCGGATCCTTGAAGACGACGACGTCGCCGCGCTTGGGCTTTGCGCCGAACCACGGCGTCAGCTTGTCGACGAGTACCCGGTCGCCGATGCGGATGGTCTGCTCCATCGATCCGGACGGGATCACGAAGGCCTGCACCAGGAAGGTCTTGAGAACGAGCGCGATGAGCAGCGCCACGGTGATCAGGAGGGGGATCTCCTTCACGGCCGACCTGCGCCGCCGCCGTTTGACCTTGCGGGCCAGCTTGCGCCGTTCCGCCCGGGTGGGCAGCGACCGCGATGCCGTCGGCCTGCTGCCGGTCGGCAGCGGAGTGCCCGGGTCCGAGGCGCGGCTGCCGCGCCCGCGGTTACCCATGGGTCCCGTCCGGTATCCGTATGCCGTCGAAGGCACCGGTCTCCGGCAGCGGGCCCAGCCGGCCCAGCGGCCAGCCGATCCAGTCCACCCGGCCGATCACCCGGTCGACAGGCACCATGCCGCCGCCCGGTTCGCCCAGATGGTCACGGGAGTCACGGGAGTTGCTGCGGTGGTCGCCCATCATCCACAGCGTGCCGTCAGGGACGACAATCTCGAACGCCGCCCTGGACGGGGCGTCGCCCGGATACAGGTACTCCTCGTCCACCGGCCGGCCGTTCACCTCGACCCTGCCCCGCTTGTCGCAGCAGACCACCCGGTCGCCACCCACGCCCACCACCCGCTTCACGAAGTCGGTCTCGGCGGGCTCCGCCAGCCCCAGGGATGCCGCCACGCCGTGTGCCAGCGCGGTGACGGGGTTCTCCTCGGGCTTCTCCTGCACGAAGGATCCGGTGCCGTCGAAGACCACCACGTCGCCGCGCTGCGGTACGGAGCCGAAACGGTACGCCAGTTTGTTCACCAGCACCCGGTCCCCCACCCGCAGCGTGGACTCCATCGAGCCACTGGGGATCAGGAAGGGCTGCAGCACGTAGGTACTGAACAGCAGCAGGAAAACCGCACAGACGGCGCCGAGCGCGGCCGTCCGCCGCCACGACATCGTGGACGGCCGGTCCGGGATACGCGAAGAGCGCGACCTCTCCTCCGTCCCTGCTTCGGGTGCGGAGGAGCGGTCGCGCTCCGTGGGCTTTGCTTCCGTGTCCATCGCAGCCAGAGCTTATCCGGCCGTGCCGTGGACCTGGGAGCTAGCTCACCTGTCGCGCTTCTCCTTGATCTTCGCGGCCTTGCCGCGCAGCTCACGGAGGTAGTACAGCTTCGCGCGGCGGACGTCACCGCGGGTGACGAGCTCGATCTTCTCGAAGATCGGGCTGTGCACCGGGAAGGTGCGCTCGACGCCGACGCTGAAGGAGACCTTGCGGACCGTGAAGGTCTCGCTGATGCCGGAGCCCTGGCGGCGGATGACTACGCCCTTGAACTGCTGGATACGGGAGCGGTTGCCCTCGATCACTCGCACGTGGACGTTGACGGTGTCACCGGGGCGGAACGCCGGGACGTCCGTACGCAGGGAGGCGGCATTGACGCCATCGAGCAGGGAAGCCATGTTGTCTGCTTTCTTCGCCGATGCCACAGGTCATCGACGGGAGATCGTAAGGAATCTGGGTGCTGATCGCGTCGGGCGGGCGTCGTTCCCCCTGTGGCAGGGGCGCACACCGGACGTACAGCAGCGGCTTATTGTTCCATGCCTTCGGGCCTGCGCCAAAATCGGCCGCCGGGCTCCGGCGACCAGCCGAGGATGGAGAGGATCTCACGGTCCTTCTTGTCGAAGGCGCTCGCCTCGCAACGCTCGATGAGATCGGGCCGGTTGACCGCGGTACGGCGGAACGCCTCGTCCCGCCGCCAGCGTGCGATCTTCCCATGGTGACCGCTGAGCAGGACGTCCGGGATGCCTCTGCCACGCCACTCGGGGGGCTTGGTGAAGACCGGGCCCTCCAACAGATCGGCCATGGCGCCGGGTGCGAAGGAGTCGTCGCGGTGCGACTCGGCGTTGCCGAGCACACCGGGCAGCAGCCGGGCCACCGCCTCCGTGATGACCAGCACGGCGGCTTCCCCGCCGGCCAGCACATAGTCCCCGATGGAGACCTCGACGACCGGCATGCGGGTCGCGTACTCGTCCATCACCCGGCGGTCGATGCCCTCGTAGCGTGCCGGGGTGAAGATCAGCCACGGCCGCTCGGAGAGCTCCACGGCGAGCTCCTGGGTGAACGGACGGCCGCTGGGCGTGGGTACCACGAGCACCGGGGAGTGCGCCCCGGCCTCGTACCCGTCCGCCAGGGTCTCGTCCAGGGCGTCACCCCACGGGCCGGTCTTCATCACCATGCCGGGACCGCCGCCGTAGGGCGTGTCGTCCACCGTGTTGTGCCGGTCGTACGTCCAGTCCCGCAGATCGTGCACATGTACGTCGAGGCGGCCGCGGGCGCGGGCCTTGCCGACGAGCGAGACGTTCAGCGGTTCCAGGTACTCAGGGAAGATCGTGACGACGTCGAGCCGCATCAGGCGTCGTTCCCCGGCTCGGAGGCCTCTTCGTCGCGCGAGGAGACGATCACCGCCTGGCTCTCGTCGATCAGGCCGGGCGGCGGGGTGATGACCACGCGCTGCTCCTCCAGATCGATCTCGGTGACGATCTCCTCGACGAACGGGATCATCACCTCGCTGCCGTCCGGGCGCTCCACGATGAAGAGGTCCTGGGACGGCAGATGCGAGATCTCGGTGATCCGGCCGATCTCGGTGCCGTCGGCGAGGACCACATCGAGGTCGATGAGCTGGTGGTCGTAGAACTCCTCGGGGTCCTCCGGGAGCTCCGCCGGGTCGACGTCGGCAATCAGCAGGGTGTTCCGGAGGGCCTCGGCCGCCGTACGGTCCCGCACGCCCTCGAAACGCAGCAGCAGCCTGCCGCTGTGCACCCGTCCGGTCTCGATCGTCAGCGGTCCGTTCGCTGCCGGGTCGGTGGTCAGGCGGGCCCCGGGGCCGAGCCTGAGCTCCGGCTCGTCCGTACGCACCTCGACGGTGACCTCACCCTTGATGCCGTGGGCGCGGCCGATCCGCGCAACTACCAGCTGCACCTTGTGTCTCTCCTGTCATACGACGACGGGCCGGGGCGGGCGCATGGCCCTCCCCGGCCCGTGCCGGTGTTCAACTCTGTCAGCGAACCTGGTCCACATCGACGAGGTCGACGCGGATGCCACGGCCGCCGATGGCGCCCACGACGGTTCGCAGCGCGCGTGCGGTGCGGCCGTTGCGGCCGATCACCTTGCCGAGGTCATCGGGATGGACCCGGACCTCGAGCACACGACCACGGCGCAGGTTGCGCGAGGCGACCTGCACATCGTCGGGGTTGTCGACGATGCCCTTCACGAGGTGCTCGAGAGCCTCCTCGAGCATGCTCAGGCCTCGGTCGACTCGGCGGGCGCGGCAGCGTCAGCAGCCTCGTCCGCCTTCTTGTCGGCCTTCTTCGCCTTCTGCGTGATGGCCTCGCCCTTGGACTCCTCGCCGGTGTCCTTGGCCAGGGCCTCGAACAGGGCGCGCTTGTCGGCCTTGGGCTCCGGCTGCAGCAGCGGCGCGGGGGCGGGGAGGCCCTTGTGGGCCTGCCAGTCACCGGTGAGCTTCAGGATCGCGAGAACCGGCTCGGTCGGCTGGGCGCCGACGGACAGCCAGTACTGCGCACGCTCCGAGTTGACCTCGATGCGCGAGGGGTTCTGCACCGGGTGGTACAGACCGATCTCCTCGATGGCCCGGCCGTCACGGCGGGTACGGGAGTCGGCGACGACGATGCGGTAGTGAGGCGAACGGATCTTGCCCAGACGCTTCAGCTTGATCTTGACTGCCACGGAAGTGGTGTCTCCTGGTCTATGACGTGGTTGGGCACAACGAAGATGCCACGTGGGGTTGCGGTACTCGGGTGCCCGATGGACGCGTCAGCCGGAGGCGAGAGGGTTCCTATGCGGCTGTCGAGTACAGCTAGCCATTGTGCCACACCACATCGGGTCACCCCACCGCGACCGCCGCTTCCGGGATACGGAAGGGCTTTCCGCAGCCACCGCAGACGATCGGCGCCTGGGCGAGGACCGACGGTACGACCCGGACGTTGCGTCCGCAGTCGCAGACGGCCTTGACGCGCACGCCACCTCCGGAGGAGCCGTGCCGTGCGGCCGGCCCGCGGAAGGAGCGTTTGGTGTCGGCGGCGGTGGCGACCGTGTGCGCCTTGAGGGCGCGCTGCAGTCGCTCGATCGTCGGGCGGTACCGGCGCTTGGCCTCGGGGTTGAGCGTGACCAGTGAGAAGCCACTGCTGGGGTGGGGCTCCTCGGTATGGTCGAGACCCAGCTCCTCGGCGATCGCGAGGAATCGTCTGTTGTGGTAGCGGCCGGCGCGGGAGGTGTCACGGACACCTCGGGCGGCGGCGATGCCATGGACTGCCTCATGCAGCAGTCGCTCGAAGGAGAGCTCGGCGCCACAGGCGGACGAGGACTCTCCGATCAGGGACTCGGGCGCGGCAAGATCGGGCAGCTCGGCGTGGTACCGCTGAATGTCGGCCCACGCCTGCGCCAGCTCTGCGGCAAGTACAGGTGGTGTCGTGCTCACGTCGTGACAACGAGCCTGAGTGCCCCGGTGTTCCGATTCCGGGCCATCCCAAATATTTTGCACGTACCAGTCAGTTGCCGTTCATGCGTCCTGACGAGGGCAGGTGCGCTGATCTGCGGAGAACCCTCGCAGCTCGCACGAAGCCGGTACGTAGTGCCGCGTACGCCGTGAGCATGCGCCGGGGCGCGTAATGAGCGTCTGCGCGCCGGGTCCGGACGGTTCCGGGAACACGTCGGGCGTCAGTAGGCGCGGGCCACGACGGCGACAGTACCCGGGGCGTCGTCGGACTGCGGCACCGACCCGTCCTCGGCCACCAGACACCGTACCGAGGCTCCCTGCTCCGCGAGCCGGGCCTCCCCCGCCGGGCCGAGGACGTCCCACGGAATGCGGGCCCAGCCGCCCGCGGCCGCTGCTTCTGCGGCCTCCTCGACGGTGGCCGCCTCGCTGGTACGGGAGGTGCGGCGGGCCCGGGACTCCCGCAGCAGGGTCGCCTGGTCCTCCTCCAGAACGGCCGGCAGCAGGGCTGCCAGCGCCTCGATCGGGACCGGTTCCTTCCCGCCGGGGATGCGGCGGGCCAGCATCGCCGTGCCGTTCTCCAGATCGCGCGGGCCGACTTCGATCCGTACGGGTACGCCCTTCAGCTCCCAGTCGACCGCGCGCCGGCCGAACGGGGTGTCCGTGCGGTCGTCGACGTGCACCCTGATCCCGGCGGCGCCCAGCCGGTCGCCGATGGAGCGGACCGCGGTGAGTACCGCCTCGTCCCCCTTGATCGCGAGGGCGACCGCCTGGACGGAGGCCAGCCGCGGCGGGACGCGGAGCCCCTGGTCGTCGCCGTGCGACATGATCAGGCCGCCGACCATCCGGGTCGAGGTGCCCCAGGAGGTCTGCCAGACGAGCTCCTGCCTGCCCTCCTTCGACAGGTACTCGGTGTGGAAGGCCTTCGCGAAGTTGGTGCCGAGCTCATGACTCGTACCCATCTGCAGGGCCTTGCCGTCGCCCATCATCGCTTCGAGAGTGAGCGTGTTGACGGCGCCCGCGAACCGCTCCCTGGGGGTCTTCCGGCCGAGCACCACGTCGATGCCGAGGACCTCGGTCATGAAGTCCGCGTAGACGTCCCGGTGGATGCGGGCGGCGTACTCCCGGGCGTCCTCGTACGTGGCGTGGGCGGTGTGGCCCTCCTGCCAGAGGAATTCCGTCGTACGGAGAAAGACCCGCGGGCGCATCTCCCAGCGGACGACGTTGGCCCACTGGTTGATCAGGAGGGGCAGATCCCGGTAGCTCTGGACCCATTTCGAGAAGTACTCGTTGATGATCGTTTCGGACGTCGGCCGCACCACCACAGGCTCTTCGAGGTCCTTGCCGCCGCCGTGGGTGACGATGGCGAGTTCGGGTGCGAAGCCCTCGACGTGCTCCGCCTCGCGTGTCAGGTAAGACTGGGGGATGAAGAGTGGGAAGTAGGCGTTCTGGGCGCCCGCATCCTTGATGCGGGCATCCATCTCCTGCTGCATCCGCTCCCACAGGCCGTATCCGTACGGTCGGATGACCATGGTGCCGCGCACCGGACCGTTGTCCGCGAGTTCGGCCTTGTTGATCAGATCCTGGTACCAGCGGGGAAAGTCCTCGGCCTGGGGTGTGAGAACGGGTGCCTTTGCCATGGCGCGCATCGTACGGCGACATCTCACTCCGCACGGAGTGACGGGACCGGCCTTCGTGGCCTGTATCCAGGGGCGCACGACGTGTTCCCCGGGGCGCATGACCGTAGCTCGCAACCATTGCCCTCCGACCCCTGGACGAAGCCGCGGATGCGGAGTTCTCTGACTTACGGGGGAGTGCGGGCGCGCAGACACACGGGGGCCGTCCACTCGGGTACGACCGACTTCTCGGCGGATTGGGGCGCTTTCATGACACCAACGCTCGTCCGGCACCACAGGCAGGCGGATACATCCGCCCCGGTGGACCCCGGAACCCGTGCCCGTGACTGGGCCGAGATCCAGGAGCGCATGCTCGCACCGCTGTACGAAGCCGTGTACGAGCGGCTCGAAATCGGAGCCGGTACGCGGATGCTCTCCCTCGGCTGCGGCTCCGGGCTCGCTCTGCTGATGGCCACCGCCCGTGCGGCGCACGTCACCGGCGTCGACACCGATCGCGAACGTCTCGCTCTGGCCCGCGAACGGCTGCTGCCCGATCCCGGACCCGAGCGGGCGCGGGAGGGCCTGCCGGTGCTCATCGACGGTGATCCGTCCGTCGCCGCCCGGCCCGAAGGCCCCCCGTACAACCTGCTCACCGTGTTCACTCCGATCGGTTGCTCCGCGGGGGATTCCGAAGGGCTGAAACCGGAGCTGGAGTCCGCTGTTCCGCTGGTCGCCCGGGGCAGCTCGGTGGTACTGACCGGATGGGGTCCGCCCGAGCGGTGTGCGACTGCGGCGGTGCTACGGGTGGCGACGCGGCTCGGTGACACGGTACGTGCGCCCCGCGAGGGAGGCTGGCGCCCGGCGCGACGGGACGATCTGGAGGAGGTCGCGTTCCGGGCCGGGCTCAATCCGAACGGCTCGGGTCGGGTGGCGTGCCCGTTCGGGTACGCGGACATGGACAGCGCGGTGCGCGGGCTGCTGTCGACCCGGCTGTTCGACGCGGCGGTGCGGGCGACGGACCGGTCCCAGGTGGAGAAGGAGGTCGCGGAGGCACTGCATCCGCACCGGCGCCGTGACGGCACGGTCTGGATGCCCAATGTCTTCCGCTATCTCGTCTGCACCACTCCCTAGAAGGGCGCTGCATTCCCTGTTCCGCAGAGCGGCGTTCCGCGCCCGGCCGGGCGGCTCTCAGTGCTTGGCCAGGCGCGCGACGCCCGCCGCCCGGTAGGCCGCCTCCTCGTCCAGCGTCTCGTTCTGCAGCAGCGCGGACGCGAGCGTGTCCAGCTTCTCCCGGTGCTCACGCAGCAGCCGTTGCGCCTCGATGTAGCACTCGTCGACGATGCGCCGCATCTCGTGGTCGACCGCGTCCAGCGTGGCGGGCGCCGCCGAGAGGCCGTACGCCTGCTGGGCGTCGCCCGGGATCGCCGTCAGCCTGCCGACTCTGTCGCTCATCCCCCAGCGCCCGACCATTCCACGCGCCAGATTGGTGACCTGTTCCAGGTCGCTCTCCGAGCCTGTGGTGACCACTCCGTAAACCAGGTGCTCGGCGGCCATGCCACCGAGGGCGCCGATGATGCGGCCGCGTAGATAGTCCTCGGTGTACGCGTACTTGTCGGCCTCCGGCGTCGAGAGGGTGACGCCGAGGGCCCGGCCGCGCGGCACGATGGTGACCTTGCGGACCGGGTCGGCGCCGGGCTGGAGCATCCCGAGGAGGGCGTGGCCGCTCTCGTGGTACGCGGTCCTGCGGCGCTCCTCCTCCGGCATGACCAGCGGTCGTTCGGCTCCGAGCTGGACCTTCTCCAAGGCGTCCGACAGGTCGGCCTGGTTGACCTCGGACTGCTTGCGCTTGACGGCGAGCAGGGCGGCCTCGTTGGCGAGGTTGGCGAGGTCCGCACCGGTCATGCCGGGGGTCGTGCGGGCCACCTGGCCGAGGCTCACGTCCTCGGAGAGCGGGATCTGCCGGGTGTGGATCTTCAGGATCGCCTCCCGGCCACCCCGGTCCGGTGGACTCACCTGGACGATCCGGTCGAAGCGGCCGGGCCTGGTGAGCGCCGGGTCGAGGACATCGGCCCGGTTGGTCGCGGCGAGGACGACGACACCTTCCGATCCGGAGAAGCCGTCCATCTCGGTGAGGATCTGGTTCAGCGTCTGTTCGCGCTCGTCGTGGCCGCCCATGCCGGAGCCGCCGCCGCGGGCCCGGCCGATGGTGTCGATCTCGTCGATGAAGACGATGGCGGGAGCGACCTTGCGGGCCTCGGCGAAGAGTTCCCGTACCCGGCTCGCGCCGACGCCGACGATCATCTCGATGAACTCGGAGGCGGAGGCGGAGAAGAACGGCACCCCGGCCTCGCCCGCGACGGCCCGCGCGAGCAGCGTCTTGCCGGTGCCGGGCGGACCGGCGAGCAGCACTCCCCCGGGCATCCGGGCACCCATCTTCCGGTACTCCTGCGGGTTCTTCAGGAAGTCGACGACATCGTTGAGTTCGCCCTCGACCTCGTCGATCCCGGCCACGTCCTCGAAAGTGGTGCGCTTGGCGCCCTCCAGTTCGACCGGTCTGGGCGGGGCCTTGCGGCCCAGTGCGCCGGCGCCGCCGAGGCCTCCCGACATCCGGCGGGCGATGAACACCCAGAGCAGGACGAGCAGCAGGATCGGGGCGAGGGAGATCAGCAGGTTGGCGAGGAAACTGCGCTGCTGGACGACCGGTTCCGCGGTGACGGTGACATCGTCCTTGATCAGCTCGGCCCAGAGGTTGTCGTCGGCGAAGGCGGGCCGCTGGGTGACGAACTTGGTGTACGTCTTGTCGCTGCCGGGGACCTTCGCCTCCTTCCTCAGCTGCCCCTGGATGGCGTCGCCCTTGGAGTAGATCTTGGAGACGTTGCCCGCCGTGACCTGCTTGCTGAACTCCGTGTAGGCGATGGTCGGCTCGTTCCTCCCGTTGAAGAAGGAGAGCACCAGGTTGGTGATCAGATAGACGGCCAGCGCGGTCAGCAGCAGTCCGCCCCAGCCGCCGGGCATCTTCCTGCGCGGCGGAGGTGGCGGTGGGGCGCCCTCGGAACGCCACGGCTGGTCGGTCCGATCGCGCGGCGGTACAGGACTGGTCACGCGCGCTCCTCTGCCGACGACCCTGAGGCGACATTAAGCACTGGAGCCTCGGGGGGCTCGTCCGGTGGGCCCATGGGGGGACATCGGCGCGCGGACGCGTGAACCCTTGTCAATATCCAGAATCCTGTTTACTGTTCGACCTGTGAACGTCACCGACGAACGCCTCCTCACCCGCAACGGCCTCGCCGCCCGGCAGCTCGCCGTCCTGCTCCTCAACCATGAGTCGGACACCCGCATGCCCCGGGTCCGCGACTTCGCCGAGGAGCTGGGCTGCGGAAACGGCACCGTACAGGCGGCGTTGCAGCTGCTGGAGGAATCCGGCGCCATCGAGACGACCGCCCGCGGCCATCTCGGCACCTTCCTCGTCCGCTCGGACCGCTCCGTGCTCTGGCGGCTCTCCGGCCTCGGCACCCTGCTCGCCGCGATGCCCCTGCCGTACTCACGTCGGTACGAGGGTCTGGCGACCGGGCTGCGCGGCGCCTTCGAAGCGGCCGGCGCACCGTTCGCCATCACCTTCATGCGCGGCGCCGGAGCCCGGACCGCCGCACTCCTCGAAGGCAAGGTCGACCTGGTCATCCTCTCCCGCTTCGCGGCCGACCAGCTGATCGCCGAGCACCCGGTGGAGCTGGTCGCCGATCTAGGCCCGGCCACCTATGTCGGCGCGCACGGCATGCTGCTGCGGCACGGCGCCGACCCCGACACCCCCGGGCTGCGGGTGGCGGTCGACCACGCCTCCGAGGACCTGCGGATGCTCGTCGAGCGGGTCTTCGCCGGCCGCGAGGACATCGAGTGGCGCGAGGCCTCGTACATGCAGCTGCCCGACCTCTTCGCCCGTGACGAGGTCGATGCCACCGTCTGGAACCTGGACGAGGTGCAGGACCGGATCGGGCTCGGGGTCGACGTGCTTCCGCTCGGCGACGAGGTCACCCGCGAGCTGTCGCTGCGCAACTCCAGCGCGGCGATCATCGGCCGGACCGGCGGAGCGAAGGCCCTCGCCGCCGTCCGGGAGTCGCTCGATCTCTCGCTGGTGACCCGGCTGCAGACCGAGGTGCTGAAGGGCGAGCGCGTGCCCTCGTACTGATCCGGCGGATCCGTGAGGCCGCCCCCAACCACCCGCGGCCTCGGACGAGCTGAAAATACAAAATCCCGGTTTCTGTCTTTTATAGGAGGATCATCATGGACGACCAGCTCGCACTGCGGATCCAGCTCTTCCGCGAAAGCGGCCAGGTCAAGCCCGAAGTGGCCGACTTCGTCGCTGCCGAACTGGCCGCCCTCGAAGCCGACGGGCGCACCGTCACCGAAGCCAGCGCCGGAATGCTGACCAGTCACCTGATGATGGCCCTCACCCGGCTCCTCGACGGCGAGCCGATCGAACAGTTCCTCACCGATGACCAGGTCGCCGCCGAACTGGCCGGGCACCCCCACGCCGTCGCGCGTGCCCGCGCCATCTCCGCCCGGGCCGAGCAGCAGCTCGGCGCGGCCCTCCCCGACTCGGAGATCAACTTCCTCGGCATGCACCTCGCCGTGCTTGCACAGCACTCACCGGCCGCCCCGGCCTCCTGACTCCACCCCGCCCAGCCCCAGACAGAGAAGGACCAGCCATGACGAAGATCCTCACCGGCGGTGTCGGCAAGGCCGAGGTCACCGACACGATCAAGCAGCTCGCGATCGACGGCATCGACATCGTCACCTCCAGCGACATGGACGCCGCGATGAAGCTGCGCGTCGGACAGGCCGACTACTACCTCGGCACCTGCCACACCGGCGCCGGCGCCTCCCTCGGCGTGCTCGTCGGCCTGATGGGCTCGGCCGCCTGCCACACCTTCGGGCGCAGCGTCCCCACCGAGGACGAGGTCGCCGCCCTCCTCGCCGACGGCAAGAAGGCCTTCGGATTCTCGATGGACCAGATCGACGCCATCGCCCCCCTCATGGCGCGCGCCATCGCCGCCCGCGGCTGATCCCGGCCACCTCTTCCTGAACACCCCGGGCACGAAGGAGTGACCCTGTGAGCACCACACTCGCCGCCGGTGCCGGCCTCGATTTCACACTGGCCCAGCAGCTGACCGTGATAGCCCTCTGTGCGCTGACCGCGTACATCTCGCACATGGCGCTGGCCGTCTTCAACGACGGCGTACGCCCGTTCCTGCTGGACTTCATCCAGGGGCGCACCACGCGCAGCGCCACGACGGCAGTTTCCTTCGGCCTGTCCGCCGGGTTCATCTTCGGACTGGGCGCGCCCATGGCGCTCTCGACCGGTGTGCTGAACCCGTGGCTCGTCTTCCTGCCGACCGACATCCTCGGCATGCTGGCGCCGAAGAAGTGGCTCGCGCCGATCCTCGGCGGCGCGTGGGGCGCGGTCGTCGTCTTCGGCCTGAACAGCGCGAACGACGTGGCACATGATCTGCCGGTCGACTTCATCACCGCGATGCAGCAGATGTCGACGCCGATCCTGTTCCTCTTCACGCTGTTCCCGGTACTCGCGATCACCAAGCAGTTCGGCCGCAAGTGGGGTGGCGTCGCGGGAGGTCTCGAACTCGCGCTGGTCGTCCTCACCATGAAGCTCTGGCCGAAGATGTTCGCCGGGGCGCTGGCCATGGCCGTCGGCGTGCTGATGCTGATCGCCCTGGCCGTCGCCAAGGACATGAAGCAGCGCAAGGCCGACAAGGCCGCGGGCGTCACCGCGATCGTCCTGGACGACGACCCGATGGCCTCCCTGTTCAGCGCGAGCGCGGCCCGGCTTCGCCGGTATCTGCCGCTCTTCATGGTGCTGGGTGCCGGAGTCTGTGTGCTGGCGCAGATGCACATATTCGGCGGCGGTGAGGCGACCAGCTTCCTGATCGCCAAGGGGCAGTACACGGAAGCCGCCCAGGTCGACTTCTACCGGGTGTTCGGCTTCATCCCGCTCATCGCGACGACCGCGCTCGCGTCGGGCGCGTACGGCATCGCAGGGTTCACGCTGGTGTATCCGATCGGCTACCTGATGCCGAACCCGTTCCTCGCTGCGATCGTCGGCGCCGCCGTGTTCGCCGTCGAGGTGCTGGCCCTCTCCTCCATCGGCAACGTCCTCGGCAAGCTGCCCAGTGTCCGCGACTCCTCGGAGCACCTGCGCAGCGCGATCGGTGACACGCTGCAGCTCGCGATCCTCTTCGGCTCGCTGATGGCCGCCAACGCCATGGGCGGCGGACTCGGAATCCTCGTCGTCGGCGGGCTCTACCTGCTGAACGACGCCATGGGCCGGCCGGTGGTGCGGATGGCCGCCGCTCCGGCAGCGGTGATCGTCGGCGGAATCCTGCTCAACGTCCTGTACTGGCTCGACCTGTTCACCCCGCTCAAGGGCTGAGGCCGGGTCACGTACGCCAGGAAGGAACCACGATGCACACCACCGCCCCGCAGCCCGTGCTCCGTACGGTCGTCGGCGATCTCGTCCCCGGCTCGGTGCGAGGCCCCGCCCTCGCCCATGAGCACCTCGTCCTCGACCTCGACCACCGGGGCGACGGCGCGGCCCTCCTCCACCCGGACCGGCATGCCGCGGACGTCGCCGCCGAGCTGGCGGCCCTCCGGGAGGAGTTCGGGCTCGGCCTCGTCGTCGAGCTGACCTGCCGCGGCATGGGCCGGGACGCCGACGCCCTGGCCCGGATCGCCCGGGACGCGCAGGTCGCCGTCGTCGCCGCCACCGGGTGGTACTACGAGCCGTTCCACACCCCCGAGATCGCCGCCGCCGACGTCGACGAGCTCACCGCCACCCTCGTCCGCGAGATCGACACGGGCATCGGCTCCACCGGGA
This sequence comes from Streptomyces sp. NPDC005262, assembly GCF_042872425.1. Taxonomy (NCBI): domain Bacteria; kingdom Bacillati; phylum Actinomycetota; class Actinomycetes; order Kitasatosporales; family Streptomycetaceae; genus Streptomyces; species Streptomyces sp. NPDC005262. The sequence continues at coordinate 92,394 of NZ_JBIAKK010000015.1, read as the reverse complement.
TCCGCCCCGGCGTCCTCGGAGAGATCGGCAGCCACGGTGACACACCCACCGACGCCGAGACGAAGGTGCTGCGGGCCGCCGCGCGGGCCGCGTCCGCCACCGGGCTGTCTGTCGCCACCCATGCGCAGCTCGGCCGTGGCGGCCTCGCCCAGCTGGAACTCCTCACCGCCGAGGGCGTGGAGCCGCACCGCATCAGCATCGGCCACCAGGACCTTCTCGACGATCCGGCCGTGCACCGGGAGATCGCGGCGACCGGTGCGTACGTCGCGTTCGACACCGTCGGCAAGGACGGCTACCAGAGCGACGACACCCGGCTGCGGCTGCTGCTCGCCCTGCTGGAGGCCGGGCACGCCGACCGGGTCCTGTTGAGCTGCGACATCTCGCGCCACGGCTACCTGCGCGCGGAGGGCGGCCAGGGGTACGGGCATCTCTTCCGGAGCTTCCTGCCCAAGGCCCGCGCCGCCGGCGTCGACGACGGCCTGATCGACCTGATGACCCGCTGCAATCCGCTGCGCTTTCTCACCGGCGCCGGCGTGGAAGAGATCTGATCATGAACCCGGCACTACCGCAGACATTCCCCCTCGCGACCGTGGCACTGGACGACGCGATCGCCCGGCAGTTCCGGCTGCTGGAGGCGACCGCCGCCCACTTCGAGGGCCCCCAGCTCTTCGAAGCGGACGCCGGCGTCGTCCCCGGTCTCGGTCGTCCCCGCACCACTGCCCGCGTCGAAGCGGTCCTGGCCGACTTCTTCGGCGCCGAGGACGCCGCGTTCGTGCAGGGCGCGGGCACCGGCGCGATCCGCGCGGCGCTCAACGCCGCCGTACGGGCTGGGGATCCGCTGCTCATCCACCGGGCGCCCGTCTACCGCACCACCGCGGTCACCCTGCGCGGCATCGGTGTACGCACCGTCGAGGTCGACTTCAACAACGGCGCCGCACTGCGCGAGGCCCTGGCGTCCGGCCGGTTCCGGTGGGCGTACGTCCAGCACACCCGGCAGCGGCTCGCCGACTCGTACGACCCCGCCGAAGTCCTGGCCGCCTGCCGGGCCGCCGGCGTGCGCACGCTCGTCGACGACAACTACGCCGTGATGCGCACCCCCGCCGCGGGGGTGGAACTGGGCGCCGACGCCTCCTGCTTCTCGCTGTTCAAGCTGCACGGTCCCGAAGGCGTCGGGGTCGTCGTCGGGGCCCGCGACCTCGTCGGGCACATCCGGCGCGACAACTACTCCGGCGGCGGCCAGGTCCAGGGCCACCAGGCGCTCGACGCCCTGCGCGCCCTGACCCACGTACCGGTCATGTGGGCCGTCCAGTCCCGGGTCGGTGCCGAGGTGGCCGAGCGGCTGGCAGCCGGGGAAGTGGCCGGCGTCGCCGAGGTGCGGATCGCCAATGCCCAGGACCGCTGTCTGCTGGTCCGTCTGGACCGGCCGGTGGCGAAAGAGCTGCCGGCCGTCGCCGCACGCTTCGGGGCCGCGCCCTACCCCGTCGGCTCCAACTCGCGCTACGAGATCGCGCCGCTCTTCTACCGGATGTCCAGCTCCGCGCTGGACGACGCACCCGCACTGGCCGACTGGACGGTACGCATCAACCCCATGCGGGCGGGAGCGGATCTCGTCGTCGACATCCTGCGCCGCTCGCTCGCCGCACTGGGCGACCGGCCTGCCGAAGTGAACGACCCGAAGGACGCCTGACCGTGTTTCTCGACACCGTGCTCACCCGCAACCCCGAGCTCGTCGATGCTGCGGCGGCCCTCCACCGGCGCGGTGAGATCCCGCCCGACACGTATGTGATCGACCTCGACGCCGTCGAGGCCAACGCGGAACTCCTCGCCGCCGAGGCCCAGCGGCTCGGTCTCTCCCTCTGGTTCGTCGTCAAACAGTTCGGCCGCAACCCCGATCTGATCAAGGCCGTCGCCCGGCACATCCCCAAGTACGCCGCCATCGACCCGGCCGAGGCCCGCACCCTGCATGCGACGGGCGCCCGGGCCGGCAACCTCGGCCACCTCGTCCAGATCCCCCGCCGTGCCCTGCCCGAAATGCTGGCCTGGCGCCCGGAGACCGTCACCGTCTACGACCTGGCCAATGCCCGGGCCGTCTCCGAGGCCGCCGAGCGGCTGGGCCTGGTGCAGGACATTCTCGTACGGCTCGAAGGCGCCGAGGGCACCGTCTACCCGGGCCAGGAGGGCGGCGTCCCGCTCCCCCGCCTGGACGCGTTCGCCGCGGCCGCCGAGCGGCTGCCCGGCATCCGGATCGCGGGCGTCACCGCCTTCCCGTGCGTCCTGTGCGACCCGGCGACCGGAACCCCGTACGCCACCCCCAACTTCACGCTCGCCCTGAAGGCCCGTGAGCTCCTGGCCGCCCGCGGGCACGAGGACCTCAAGCTGAGCGCCCCGAGCGCCACCTCGGTGGCCTCGCTGCCGCTGCTCGCCGCCCACGGCGCCACCCACGGCGAGCCCGGCCACGCCCTCACCGGCACGACCCCGCTGCACGCACTGGACCCGGGCCAGCCCGAGAAGCCCGCCTATGTGTACGTGAGCGAGATCGCCCACACCCTCGACGACGGCCGCCCCGCCCTCCACGGCGGCGGCTTCTACGCCCGCTCCCATATCCGCAGCGCCCTGCTGCCACGCACCGGCGCACGCCTCGGCGTGCAAGGCGCTCCCGCCGAGAACATCGACTACTACCGGCTGCTCGACGCCCCCGCCGAGGGCCAGGACGTCCGGCTCGGCGACACCGCGCTGCTCGCCTTCCGGACCCAGATCTTCGTCACCCGCTCGACCGTCGCCGTCGTCGCCGGACTCTCGTCCGGAACCCCGCGGCTGTGCGGGCTCCACGACGCCCACGGCCGGCCCCTGTAAGGAGCACACCCATGGCCAAGACCGTCATCGTCGTCGTCGACGGATTCGGCATCGGCGCCATGCCCGACGCGGGCACCCTGCGCCCCGGCGATCTCACCGCCGACACCTGCGGGCATGTCCTCGACCACTGCCGCGAGGCCTTCGGCCGTCCGCTGCGGCTGCCGGTGCTCGGCTCGCTGGGGCTCGGTCTCGTCCACCCGCATCCGGATCTCGCCCGCCGCACCCATCTGCCCGTCGCCGCGGGCCGGGCCGCCCTGGGCTACCCCGGCGCCGACACGTTCGCGGGCCACCAGACGATGATGGGTGCGGACTTCAGCCGGGTCACGGTGGCCCGGCTCGGAGACCATCTGGACGAGGTGACCGCGGCTCTGGAAGCGGCCGGGCACCGCGTCGCACCGCTGGACGGCCGACCGCTTCTCGTCGTCGACGACGCGGTGCTCGTGCACGACAACCTGGAAGCCGACCCCGGCATCAACTGGAACGCCTCCGGCCGCCTGGAGGACCTCCCCTTCGACGGTCCGGGCGGGATCCTCGCCATCGCCCGCACGGTACGCGCGGTCGCGCCGGTCGCCCGGGTCATCGCGGTAGGCGGTCACGCGGACGGCCCGCTGCCGCAGTTCGTACGCGCCGGCGACGCGGGCACCGTGGGTCTCGACACCCCCGCCACCGGCTTCTACCGCAACGGCGGCCTCGCCGTGCAGCACCTCGGCGCCGGCATCGACCACACCCGCCAGCTGCCCGATCTGGCCGCCCGCGCCGGAATCCCGGTCACCCTGGTGGGCAAGGCCGCCGACATCCTGGCCTGCGACGCGGCCGAGCGGCACCCGGCCGTGCAGACCGCGGACGTCCTCGCCCACACCCTCGAAGCGGTACGCGCCCCCGGCGACGCGCTCGTCGTCGCCAATGTCCAGGAGACCGACCTGGCGGGACACCAGCAGGACGTCGAACGGTACGGCCGTCTGCTGGAACAGGTCGACGCGGGGCTCGCCGCGCTCCTGGCACTGCTCGACGCCCCCGGCGACCGGCTGATCGTCACCGCCGACCACGGCAACGACCCGACGATCGGGCACGCCTACCACACCAGGGAGTACGTCCCTGTGCTGATCCACCGGCCCGGTGCGGACGGGGTGGAGCTGCTGCCGGACGCGGGCAGCCTGGCGGACGTCGGCGCCACCGCCGCCGTATCGCTGGCGCTCGACCCGGCGGGGCTGGCCAACGGGACGGCACTGCGGCCTGGGCGCCACGCGGCCTGAGCCCGCGGGGCGCACGCGAAAGGGGCGCCCGCCGGGAAGGCGGGCGCCCCTTTCGCGTATGGGCCGAGAGCGTGGAACGTCAGCCCATGAACTTCTTGAACTCGTCCGGCAGCTCGAAGTTCTTGTCATCCTGGGCCGGCAGACCGAACGCGCCGCCCTGGGCCGCAGCCTGCTCGCGGCGGGTCGCCGCAGCCTGCTCCTCGGCCTTGCGCTTCATCGGGTTGCCGCTCTTGCGCTTGCCCTTGGCCTGCTTGATCTGCTTCTTCTGGCGACCGGGACCGCCACCCATGCCGGGCATCCCCGGCATGCCCGGCATGCCGCCGCCCTGCGCCATCTTCGACATCATCTTGCGCGCCTCGAAGAACCGCTCCACCAGGTTCTTCACGGCGGACACCTCGACACCCGAACCCTTGGCGATACGGGCCCGGCGCGAGCCGTTGATGATCGTCGGCTCGTGACGCTCGTGCGGCGTCATCGACTTGATGATCGCGGCGGTACGGTCCACGTCCCGCTCGTCGATGCTGTTGATCTGGTCCTTGATCTGCCCCATGCCGGGCAGCATCCCGAGCAGCTTGGAGATGGAGCCCATCTTCCTGACCTGCTCCATCTGCGCCAGGAAGTCGTCGAGCGTGAAGTCCTTGCCCTTGCTCGACGCCAGCTTGGAGGCCATTTTGGCGGCCTCTTCCTGGGTGAAGGTCTTCTCCGCCTGCTCGATCAGGGTGAGCAGGTCACCCATGTCGAGGATGCGCGACGCCATGCGGTCGGGGTGGAAGGCGTCGAAGTCCTCGAGCTTCTCACCGTTCGACGCGAACATGATCTGCTTGCCCGTGACATGGGCGATCGACAGGGCGGCACCACCGCGGGCGTCACCGTCGAGCTTGGAGAGCACCACACCGTCGAAGCCGACACCGTCGCGGAAGGCCTCGGCGGTGTTGACCGCGTCCTGGCCGATCATCGCGTCGACGACGAAGAGGATCTCGTCGGGGCTGACGGCGTCGCGGATGTCCGCGGCCTGCTGCATCAGCTCCTGGTCGATACCGAGGCGGCCCGCGGTGTCGACGATCACCACGTCGAACTGCTTGGAGCGGGCGTGCTCGATGGAGTCCTTGGCGACCTGGACCGGATCACCGACGCCGTTGCCCGGCTGCGGGGCGTACACGGCGACACCCGCGCGGTCGGCGACGACGCTCAGCTGGTTGACGGCGTTCGGGCGCTGGAGGTCACAGGCGACGAGCAGCGGCGAGTGGCCCTGGCCCTTGAGCCAGACACCGAGCTTTCCGGCAAGCGTGGTCTTACCGGCACCCTGCAGACCGGCGAGCATGATCACGGTGGGCGGATTCTTGGCGAACCGCAGCCGCCGGGTCTCACCGCCGAGGATGCCGACGAGCTCCTCGTTGACAATCTTGACGACCTGCTGGGCAGGGTTCAGCGCCTGGGAGACCTCGACGCCGCGCGCCCGCTCCTTGACGTTGGCGATGAAGGCGCGGACCACGGGAAGCGCGACATCGGCCTCGAGCAGGGCGATACGGATCTCGCGTGCCGTGGCGTCGATGTCCGCCTCGGACAAGCGGCCCTTGCCCCGGAGGTTCTTGAAAGTCGCGGCAAGGCGGTCGGAGAGAGTATCGAACACGGCGCTCGTCGGTCCTCAGGGTCGGGGTCGGGTGCAGGTCAGTCGTCCCCCAGGGTATCCGGACGCCGGGAAACGCGAAGCCCTCGCCCGCAGACTCGTGACGGACGAGGGCCTCTCCACGTGATCGCGGACGCTCAGCTCAGGGCCTGCTGCACCTCTCCGGCCAGCTCGGCGGCCCGTACATCGGCCAGTGGCTCGCCATCCGCCCCTGTGACATAGAACGCGTCCACCGCGTTCGCCCCCAGCGTCGACACGTGCGCGCTGCGCACCCGCACCGTGCTCTGCTCCAGCGCCCGGCCGATCCGGTGCAGCAGCCCCGGGGCGTCCTGGGCCCTCACCTCGATCACCGTCGCCAGCCGGGAGCCGGCCGGTGCGACCGTCACCCGGGGCGGCGGGGCCTTCACCCCACGGCGCCGCGGATAGGCGGCTTCACGTTCGGCGAGGCGGGCCTGGATGTCGAGGGAGCCGTCCAGGGCGCGTACGAGATCGGCGCGGAGCCGGGTGGCCTGTGGCAGGGAGCCGTATTCGGCCGCCACCCGCCAGCTGAGCAGCAGGACGTCGACGCACTCGCCGAGTTCGGTGGGGAGCTCGACGGCCCGCAGGTCGGCGGCGCGGACGGTGAGGCGGTGCAGAGCGAGTACGCCGGCGGCGGCGGGCAGGACGCCCGGGCGGTCGGGGACGGCGATGAGGAGTTCGACGCCGACGGGCTCCGGTTCGCCGTCCCCGTTCGCGGGTTCGGGTTGGGCGTGCAGGGCGAGGACGGGTTCGCCGGTGCGCAGTGCCTCGATGGCGAGGCGTTCCTGCTCGACGCTGGGTTCGGCCGGTTCGGGTTCGTCCGGGGTCTCGCCCGCGAGGACCGCGGCGACACGCTTGACCAGGTCGGTGACGAGGGAGGCCCGCCAGGTGGACCAGGCGGCGGGCCCGGTGGCCAGTGCGTCGGCCTCGGTGAGGGCGTGCAGGAGTTCCAGCGTGGACGAGGTCCCGACGGCGGTGGCGACGGACCGGACGGTCGCCGGGTCGTCGAGGTCGCGGCGGGTGGCGGTCTCGACGAGCAGCAGATGGTGACGTACGAGGGTGGCGATGACGCCCACGTCGTGCTGGTCGAAGCCGATCCGGGCGGCGAGGTCGCGGGCGATGACCTCTCCGGCGACGGAGTGGTCGCCGGGCCAGCCCTTGCCGATGTCGTGCAGCAGGGCGGCGACGAGGAGGAGGTCGGGGCGGCCGACGCGGCGGGTGAGGGAAGAGGCCCGTACGGCCGCCTCGACGAGGTGGCGGTCGACGGTCCAGGTGTGGACGGGGTTGCGCTGGGGCCGGCAGTGGACGCGTTCCCAGTCGGGCAGCAGCCGGGTGATCAGCCCTTCCGCTTCGAGGGCCTCCCAGACGGGGATGGTGGCCTCGCCCGCGCCGAGCAGGGTGACGAGTTCCTCACGGGCCTCGGCGGGCCAGGGCACGGGCAGCGGGCGCGCGGCTGTGGCGAGGTGGCGTACGACATGCCGGGAGATCGGCAGGTCGGACTGGGCGGCCGCGGCGGCCGCCCGCAGCACGAGGACCGGGTCGCGTTCGGGGCGGGCGGTGCGGGCGAGGACGACCTCGCCGTCGGCCTCGACTACGCCGTCGGCGAGCGGGGTGCGCTCCGGGGCGGCCGCCTTGCCACCCCCCAGCATGGCGCGCAGCCGGGGGCGCACGGACCGGGCGCGGAGCACGCGGTTGACCTCGCGCCAGGTGACATCGGTGGCGTACGAGACGGTGCGCGCCGCCTCGTACACCTGGCGCAGCAGTGCGTCGGCGTCGAGGAGGCCGAGGGCGGTGGCGACCTGGTCCTGTTCCTGGAGGGCGAGGCGGTCGGTGGCACGGCCGGTGGTCAGGTGCAGGGCGTCGCGGGCGTCGAGGAGTACGCGGCGGGCCTCGGCGAGGCCTTCGCGGGGCGCGTCGGCGACCCAGGAGGCGGCGACGGCGCGCAGGGCGGTGGCGTCGCGCAGTCCGCCACGGGCCTCCTTGAGGTCGGGTTCGAGGAGGAACTGGAGCTCGCCCTGGCGTTCGGCCCGTTCGCGGCAGAGTTCGTCGAGGGCCGGGAGGCGTTTGGGGGCGAGGTTGCGCCAGTCGGCGAGAATCGTGGTGCGCATCGCGGCGACCAGGCCGAGGTCTCCGGCGACGGGCCGGGCGTCGAGCAGTCCGAGCTGCACCTTGAGGTCCTCCTCCGCCGTCTTCCTGGCTTCGGCGGGGGTGCGTACGGAGTGGTCGAGCGCGAGGCCGAGGTCCCAGACGGGGTACCAGATGCGGTCGGCGAGGGAGGCGATGGCGCCGGCGTCGGCATTGCCGTCGTGGAGCAGCAGGAGGTCGAGGTCGCTGCGCGGGGAGAGTTCGCCGCGGCCGTAGCCGCCGACGGCGACGAGGGCTGCGCCGCGGACGCCGGTCGCCTCGGCTGCGCCGGTGAACAGGGCGGTCAGCCAGTCGTCGGTGAGTGAGGCGAGGGCCGCACGGCGCGGCGGCCCGGACTGCGCCTTCTCCTGGAGGAGGCGCAGTCGGGCCGCCGCGTAGCCGCTGGGTCCCGAGTCCTCGGAATCGGTGGTCACTTCGGTGCTCGTCACCCAGCTGCCTTTCAGTTTGCGAGACCGTCGGTCAGAGTGCGTCCGGGCCGCGTTCACCCGTGCGGACCCGTACGGCTGTCTCGACGGGGACGCTCCAGACCTTGCCGTCTCCGATCTTGCCGGTTCGGGCGGCCTTCACCACGACATCGACGAGCTGTTCGGCGTCCTCGTCCTCGACCAGTACCTCGATACGGATCTTGGGGACGAGGTCGACGGTGTACTCGGCGCCCCGGTAGACCTCGGTGTGGCCGCGCTGGCGACCGTATCCGCTGGCCTCCGTGACCGTGAGGCCCTGGATGCCGAAGGCCTGCAGGGCCTCCTTGATCTCGTCGAGCCGGTGCGGCTTCACGACCGCCGTGATGAGCTTCATGCGTCCACCTTCTTGGTCTGCGCTGCTGCCGTCGAGTCCGATACCGGTGCGGAGCCCGTGGTGCGCGGGGCCGCACCGCCGCCGGCGCCGCTGAAGTCGTACGCGGTCTCGGCGTGTTCGACCTGGTCGATGCCGGAGATCTCGTCGTCCTCGTCGACCCGCATGCCGATCGTCCTGTCGAGGAGGAAGGCGAGGACCGCGGAGACGACCAGAGAGTACGCGAGGACCGCGAAGACACCGACGGCCTGCTTGCCGAGCTGGTCGAGACCGCCACCGTAGAAGAGACCCTTGGCGTCGGACTGGACGCCGCCGGTGGCGAAGAAGCCGATGAGCAGGGAGCCCACGACACCGCCGACGAGGTGGACGCCGACGACGTCCAGGGAGTCGTCGTAGCCGAACTTGTACTTGAGGCCTACCGCCATGGCGCAGAGCACACCGGCGATGGCTCCGACGGCGATGGCTCCGAGCGGGCTGATCGCGCCGCCGGACGGGGTGATGGCGACGAGGCCGGCGACCGCGCCGGAGGCGGCGCCGAGGGTGGTGAAGGAGCCGTGGCGGAGCTTCTCGTATCCGAGCCACGCGAGCATCGCGGCGGCGGTGGCAACCTGCGTGTTGACGAACATCACCGCGCCGACGCCGTCGTCGTTGCCGAGCCACGAGCCGGCGTTGAAGCCGAACCACCCGAACCACAGGAGTCCGGCGCCGAGCATGACGAGCGGCAGGCTGTGCGGCCGCATCGGGTCCTTCTTGAAGCCGACCCGCTTGCCGATGACGAGGATCACGCCGAGGGCTGCGGCACCGGCGTTGATGTGGACGGCCGTACCACCGGCGAAGTCGATGACGCCCAGCTCGAAGAGCCAGCCGCCGGCGCCCCAGACCCAGTGCGCGACCGGGAAGTAGACGACGGTCACCCACAGGGTGACGAACAGCGCCCAGGAGGTGAACTTGACGCGGTCGGCAAGGGCACCGCTGATCAGGGCCGGGGTGATGATCGCGAACATCAGCTGGAAGACGGCGAAGACATAGACCGGGATCGTGTAGCCGTCCCAGAGCTGGGTGATGCCGATCCCGCTGAGGCCTGCGAAGTCCGAGCTCCAGCCGATGAACGAGCCGATGTCGGTGCCGAAGGCGAGACTGAATCCGTACAGCACCCACAGGATCGTGACGATCCCGAGACTGATGAAGCTCATCATCAGCATGTTGAGGGTGCTCTTGACGCGGACCATGCCTCCGTAGAAGAAGGCCAGACCCGGAGTCATGATCATCACCAGGGCCGAGCAGATGAGCATGAACCCGGTGTTGGCGGCAGACAGCGTCGGGGCGTCTGCGGCAAGCGTCGTGATGCCTGGGGGCATCGGCGTCTCCTCGTCGTCGGTGCGGCCGCGTGCGGGCAAAACCTGCGGGACCACTTGCGGGACCACTGTGGAAAAGGTGCGGGCCGGTTATGCGCCATGAGGTTCGCCCAGCGCGGTTTCCGCCGATGCCGCACGATGTTTCGCCGCAGTGACGAAGAGGTGTGTCGTGTTACGTCCCCATGAATCGTGAGTGGCGTATCCGGGGCCGGGCCTACCCTGCGGCCGGGGCCGCATACGGTGCGGTTACGACTCTGGAGTACGGGAACGGGAACGCGAACCGGCCACGCCGATCACCCACTGACCTGGCAAGGGGGAGCCGAGATCGGTCTGTCGGGGTGCTCGTCGTGGCCGGAGTGCTGGGTGCCCGGTCAGATCGCTTCAGCGGTCTCGGGCAGCTGTTCGGTGAGCAGATCGGTGAGCCTGGCGACCTCGGGGATGTCTCCGAAGTCCCTGGCAGCGGTGTCGACGGTCTTGCGCAGCCGGGTGTTGACGCGCTCGGAGCGGACCTTCTTGGCGACCCGCAGGGCCTTCTCGGACAGCAGCGTGGACTGTTCGGGTTCGCGCTTGAGGAGGTGCACCGTGGCGAGACCGATCAGGTTCAGTGCGTACGACCGCTGGTGCTCGTCGTCCTCACCGAAGAGCTCGACGGCCTTCTCCATGATCGGCTCGGCGAGCGAGGCGTACGTGGGGCTCCGGCCGGCGACATAGGCCAGGTCACGGTACGAGTGGGAATTCTCGCCGTTGAGTTCGGCCTCGGAGAAGAAGCGGATCCAGTCCGGCTCGGGCTCGCCGTCGATCCCGGCGTCGAGGAAGGTGTCCTCGGCCATCCGGACGGCCCGCTTGCACTTGCTGGGCTGGCCCATGTTGGCGTAGGCGCGGGCCTCCATCGCATACAGCATGGCCTGGGTGCGCGGGGTGGCGCAGTCCCGGCTGCCGTACTGGGCGAGATGGATGAGTTCGAGGGCGTCGTCGGGCCGTCCCAGATGGATCATCTGGCGGCTCATGCTGGACAGGACGTAACTGCCCAACGGTTTGTCACCGGCTTCCTTCGCGGCGTGCAGCGCGAGGACGAAGTACTTCTGGGCGGTGGGCTGGAGGCCGACGTCATAGCTCATCCAGCCCGCCAGCTCGGCGAGTTCGGCCGCGCACCGGAAGAGCCGCTTCGCGGTGGCCGCGGGCTGCGGTTCCTGCAACAGGTCGGTGACCTCGTGGAGTTGGCCCACGACGGCCTTGCGTCGCAGGCCGCCGCCGCACTGGGCGTCCCACTGGCGGAACATCACAGTGGTGGACTCCAGCAGGTCGAGCTCGGGGCTGGAGAGGCGGGAGGGACGCCGGTCCACCACGGACGGCTCCGGATCTGCCGGGGCCGCGGCGGCGACCGGCACCAGCCACCGCTGCATGGGCTCGATGAGGGCCGGGCCCGCGGCAAGGGCGAGCGAGGTGCCCAGGAAGCCACGGCGGGCGAGCATCAGGTCGCTGCGGGAGAACTCGCTGAGGAGCGCGACGGTCTGCGGGCCTGCCCAGGGCAGGTCGACACCGGCCACCGACGGTGACTGATGGGCGGAGCGCAGCCCGAGGTCCTCGACGGCGACGACGGTGCCGAAGCGCTCCGAGAAGAGCTCGGAGAGGATGCGCGGAATCGGCTCACGCGGCTGCTCACCGTCGAGCCAGCGCCGGACCCGGGAGGTGTCCGTGCTGATGTGGTGGGCGCCCATCTGGCGCGCCCTGCGGTTCACCTGCCGTGCCAGCTCGCCCTTGGACCAGCCGCTGCGCACGAACCATGATCCCAATTGCCCGTTGGGGCGCTTACCGGCATTCGAATCGCCTGCGCCGCTGCCACTCACTGGAACGCCCCCATCCCGCTGGATACGTGTCGCGCGAACCACTATCAGAATGCCGTGGGCCCAAGCCGTCCGTACGGCGGTTGCGCACCATCGAACAGGAAATCGACTTGCCTCCGGCATACCCATCGGCGCACATACTTCCATGGTTCGTGTACCGACGGTAATCCTACGATCACCCGCTCGGCGAGCGTGATTACAGAAACGCCACCATTCGCCACCCCATCGAATGAACGCGTTCACCGTCGGGCGCGATTCACTTGACAGACGGCGATCAGTAGCAGACGTAGTGACGCACACAGGGGCGCACGGACCGCGTCGCACCACCTGAGGTTCACGCGTGCGCTGCTCGATCGACGGGGCGACGGAATGTAACGACCGCACTCCACGTCGTAACCACCGGCGAGCCGGACCCGTTGGAGGGGGCATGGGCTTCACGATCGGCGGCATCCGTGAGATGCGATCCGGCGCACGGCGTCGAGGCCGTACGGCCGAGTGCACCGCGGTGGCGGAATACACAGGGCTGTGGGGCTGGGCCGTCGCGCCGGGAGCGCGGGCCGCGGCCGGCCGCTGCTCGTGCGGCGACAACGGCTGCGCCTCCCCGGGCGCGCATCCGCTGGACTTCGCCGACGAGGTGCCCGCCGGCGCCACGCTGGCCATGGCGGCGAGCGCGTGGGCCGAGGTGCCGGGCGCGTCGATGCTGCTGCCGGTGGGGCGCACGTTCGACGTCCTCGATGTCGCCGAACCGGCCGGGCGCCGGGCGCTGGTGCGACTGGAGCGGATGGGTCTGCCGCTCGGCCCGGTGGCGGTGACCCCGTCCGGGCGGGCCCAGTTCTTCGTCGCGCCGGGCGCCGCCACCGAACTTCCGCAGCTGCTGTACCGGATGGGCTGGGACGACGCGGATCTGGATCTGCGGGCGCTGGGCCCCGGCTGCCACATCACAGCCCCACCGTCCGACGAAGGCGGTCTCGGCCCGGCCCGCTGGCTGCGTCCGCCGGTGCTCGACACGTCGGGCAGGCCGCCGCAGGCGCGGCTGCTGCTGGGCACGCTGGCGTACATCTGCCATCGCTCCCGGGGCCTGAAACCCAATTGCCGGAGGGGCTCGAAAGCGAACCCGTCCGGCAATTGAGGACGAAACAGCGATCGGGCGGACCCGGGGGCGTCAGTCGCCGATCAGCGCGTCGACGAACGCCTCCGGCTCGAACGGGGCCAGATCGTCCGGCCCCTCACCCAGGCCCACCAGCTTCACCGGCACACCCAGCTCCCGCTGGACGGCGATGACGATGCCGCCCTTGGCGGTGCCGTCCAGCTTGGTGAGGACGATGCCGGTGATGTCGACGACCTCGGCGAACACCCGAGCCTGAACCAGGCCGTTCTGCCCGGTCGTGGCGTCGAGGACGAGCAGGATCTCGTCGAGCGGGCCGTGCTTCTCGACGACGCGCTTGACCTTGCCGAGCTCGTCCATGAGCCCGGTCTTGGTGTGCAGCCGTCCGGCGGTGTCGATGAGTACGACGTCGGCGCCCTCGGCAATGCCTTCCTTCACCGCGTCGAACGCGATCGACGCCGGGTCGCCGCCCTCCGGTCCGCGGACGGTGCGGGCACCGACGCGCTCGCCCCAGGTCTGGAGCTGGTCGGCGGCGGCGGCACGGAACGTGTCGGCGGCGCCGAGCACGACACTGCGGCCGTCGGCGACGAGGACCCGGGCCAGCTTGCCCGTGGTGGTGGTCTTGCCGGTGCCGTTGACACCGACGACCATCACGACGCCGGGGGTGTCGACACCGCTCTCCGTCTTGACCACACGGTCGAAGTCGGTGCCGAGCAGGGCGAGGAGCTCCTCGCGCAGCAGCGTGCGCAGCCCCTCGGGGGTACGGGTGCCGAGGACGCGGACGCGCTCGCGCAGCCGCTCCACCAGCTCCTGGGTGGGTGCGACGCCGACATCGGCGGTGAGCAGGGTGTCCTCGATCTCCTCCCAGGTGTCCTCGTCCAGATTGTCGCGGGACAGGAGCGTGAGGAGCCCCTTGCCAAGGGTGCTCTGCGAGCGGGCGAGCCGGGCGCGCAGCCGTACGAGACGGCCTGCGGTGGGCTCGGGGATCTCGAGCGCGGGGACAGCGGGTGCCTCCGGCTCGGCGACTGCCGGGGCTTCCGCGACGGGAGCCTGGGCGTCGGGGGGACCGGCCTCCTCGATGGTGCGGCGCGGTTCCTCGCGCGGTGTCTCGGCTTCCTCGCCGACATGGGGTTCGGCGGGAGGAGTGAGGGTCGGCGTGCTCGACGGTGCCGGGGGCAGCTGCTTCTTCTTGCGGCCGCTGACCACGAGCCCGCTGACCAGGCCGGCCACGACCAGGGCGGCGATGACTACAGCAAGGATGACGAATTCCATAACCCACCCAGTATCAGTCACGGCCGCACCCGCGTGCGGCACCGGAGGATCACCCCGGAATCCGACAGGGCGTAATGCACCTTTTGGCGGTAAAGGTACGATCCCGTTCGTGGAGACCCGCGGCCTGGAACCCGTCCCCGACAGCGAGCGCACCGGTCGGGTCCGCACCCTCTTCCCCACCTGGGCCGCCGCCAACATGACCGTCCTGCTGCTCACCGTGGGCGCGGGGCTCGTCGTCTTCAGCGGCCTGAATCTCTGGCAGGTGCTGATCGTCGCGGCCGTCGCGCCCGTCGTCAGCTACGGACTGGTCGGCCTGGTCTCGGTCGCCGGGCAGCGGGGCGGCGCCCCAGGCATGGCGCTCTCCCGGGCCGTCTTCGGGCAGCGCGGCAACCTGCTGCCCGGTGCGCTGATCTGGATCGCCCGCTGGGGCTGGGAGACCGTGAACGCGGTCACCGGTGCCTACGCCCTGCTGGCCGTGCTCGATCTGCTGTTCTCGGTCCGATCCACCACGGCGTTGGTCATGGCGCTGCTGGTGGCCTTCGTGGCGAGCAGCTTCGTGGTGTCCGGTCTCGGGGCGGGCGCACTGCGTGCGTGCTCCACCTGGTCGGCGTATCTCTTCGGCGGGTTCAGCGTCCTCGTGCTGATTTATCTGGGGGTCGGGACCGACTGGCGGGCCGTCCTGGACAGACCGGCCGGACCGACGGCGCTGATGATCGCCGGGATCGGCACCCTGGCGGCCGGTGGCATCAGTTGGGTGCCGTCCGGCCCGGACTTCACCCGCTACCTTCCGCGCACCGCTCCCGGGCGGGCGGTGGTCGGGGCGACCGTGGGCGGTGCGGTGCTCGTCTCGCTGCCGCTGGTGCTGATGGGTGCGGTGATGGCGGTGGCCACTCCGGGCCTGGCCACCAGCAGCGACCCGGTCTCCTTCATCGGCACGCTGCTGCCGGACTGGATCTCGGTGCCTTATCTGCTGATCGCCGTGGTGGGAATGGTGTTGATCAATGCGATGTCGATGTATTCGGCCGGTTTCACCGCGCAGACGCTGGGATTCATGATCCCGCGCGCCTGGGCGGTCGGGGTGAATGCGGCCATCAGTCTTCTTATCGGCGGTTTGCTGATAATGGCGACGAGTAGGTTCATCGATACGTTCGTCTCCTTTCTGACGCTGCTCGCGGTGACGTTCTCCGCCTGGATCGGCGTCTTCGGCGTGGATCTGCTGCGAGGGCGTACCTACGATGCGACGGCGCTGCTGGACACCACTCCCGCCGGTGCCTACTGGTACACCGGTGGCTTCTCCGTGCCCGCCGTGGCCGCGTGGGGTTCGGGGCTTTTGGTCGGGCTGCTGCTGACCGGCGTGGAGTGGTTCACCGGCCCGCTCGCCACCACCTGGATCGGGCGTCACGGCCTGGGCTGGGCGGCCACCGTCGCCGTCTCCGGCGCCCTGTACGCCCTGCTTCCGCGTCCGGCCGGGACGCGGTGACGGCACACCCCTACACTTCTGACGCTATGTCAGCTACTGTCCCGGCGCGCCAAGCCCGCCCGGCGAAAAGGGGACACCTGTCATGGCCTTCACAGTGGTCCGGTTCAATCTCGTCGATCCCGCCGCCACCCCCGAGTCCCTCTCGGCCCGCTACCGTGCGGCGCTGGAGATGGCCACGTACGCCGACCGGCACGGCGTCGACACCGTGCAGACCGAGGAGCACCACGGAGCCGCCGACTCCTGGCTGCCCTCCCCCTTCGTCTTCGCAGGATCGGTCTTCGGCGCCACGAACCGGATCGCGGTCACGGTCTCGGCGATCATCGGCCCGCTGTACGACCCGCTGCGGCTTGCGGAGGACATCGCGGTCCTCGATCTGCTGAGCGGGGGCCGGCTGGTGACGGTCGCGGGCATCGGATACCGGCCCGAGGAGTACGAACAGGCGGGCGTCGAGTGGGGCAGGCGTGGCCGGCTCCAGGACGAACTGCTGGAGACCTTGCTGCAGGCGTGGACCGGCGAACCGTTCCCGTACCACGGCCGTACGGTCCAGGTCACTCCGCGCCCGTACACCCAGCCGCATCCGCTGCTGCTGGTGGGAGGCAGCTCGCGGGCGGCGGCGCGACGGGCGGCCCGGCTGGGGCTGCCGTTCTTCCCGAGCGCCCATCTGCCCGAGCTGGAGGCGTACTACCACGAGCAGCGCGCGGTCCACGGCACGGAGGGGTTCTGCATGATGCCGGCGGCCGAGACGCCGTTGCTTCATGTCTCGGAGGATCCCGATCGGACCTGGGCCGACCACGGTCAGCACTTCCTGCACGAGGCACGGACGTACGCCTCCTGGCAGTCGAAGGGCATCCGCTCGGCCGTGCGCTCGACGGCCACGACGGTGACGCAGCTGCGGGACGAAGGGGTCTACCGGGTCGTCACCCCGCAGCAGCTGGCCACACTGGAGGCGGACAGCCTGGTGCTGCATCCGCTGTGCGGTGGGATGCCGGTCGAGGAGGGGTGGCGCAGCCTGCGGTTTTTCTGCGACGCGCTCGCACGATGACGTGGACGAATGCGCGCGTCCCCGGCTCGCGGGCGCGGGCCGGGGACGCGTGGTCGAGGAGAGGGGCAGCGGGGATTAGCCCATCTCCTCCAACGCCTTGCCCTTGGTCTCCTTCACGAACTTGAGCACGAAGGGGATCGAGAGCACGGCGAAGCATGTGTAGATGATGTAGGTGCCCGAAAGGTTCCACTCGGCCAGGCTCGGGAAGCTCGCGGTGATCGCCCAGTTGGCGATCCACTGCGCGGAGGCGGCGACCCCGAGCGCGGCGGCGCGGATCCTGTTCGGGAACATCTCGCCGAGGAAGACCCAGACCACGACACCCCACGACAGGGCGAAGAAGAGCACGAAGACATGGGCCGCTACGAGGGCGACGACGCCCTGGGCGGTCGGGAGCTTGCCGTTGACCAGATCGGCGGAGAAGGCCCAGGCCTCGAAGCCCAGCGCGATCGCCATACCGGCGGAGCCGGCCAGCGCGAGCGGTTTGCGGCCGATGCGGTCGACCAGGACCATCGCGATCACCGTACCGATGATGTTGACGATCGACGTGGTGAACGACCAGAAGAACGAATCGGTCGGGTCGATGCCCACGGACTGCCACAGCGTCGCCGAGTAGTAGAAGGCCACGTTGATGCCGACGAGCTGCTGGAAGACCGAGAGGCCGATACCGACCCAGACGATCGGCAGGAAGCCGAAGCGGCTGCCGAGCAGGTCCTTGAAGGTGGACTTGTGCTCGCGGTGCATGGCCGTCTCGATCTCCAGGACGCGGGCGTCGAGGTCGACGGACCCGCCCTCGACCTCACGGAGGATCTCCCGGGCCCGCTCCTTCTTGCCGACCGAGATCAGGAACCGCGGCGACTCGGGGATCGCGAACGACAGCAGCCCGTAAAGGAGCGCGGGAACGACCATCACACCGAGCATCCACTGCCACGCTTCCAGGCCGCCGATCGTGCCACGCTGCTTGCCGTCGGCCATCTGCAGGATGCCGAAGTTCACCAGCTGCGAGATGGCGATGCCGATGACGATCGCAGCCTGCTGGAAGGAGCCGAGCCGGCCACGGTAGGCGGCCGGCGAGACCTCGGCGATGTAGGCCGGACCGATGACCGAGGCCATACCGATGGCGAAGCCGCCGATGATCCGCCAGAAGGCAAGATCCCAGAGGGCGAACGGGAGCGCGGAGCCGACAGCACTGATGGTGAACAGCGCCGAGGCGATCCGCATGCACTTGATACGGCCGACCCGGTCGGCGATACGGCCCGCCGTGGCGGCGCCGATGGCACAGCCGATCAGAGCGATGGCGATGACCTCGGCGAGCGTTGCGGAGCCGATGTCGTAGCGGTCCCGGATCGCCTCGACGGCGCCGTTGATCACGGCACTGTCGTAGCCGAAGAGGAAGCCGCCCATCGCAGCGGCTGCCGTGATGAAGATGACATGGCCGAGGTGTTCCGGATGGGCTGCTCGGGCTCCGGATCCCGGTGTCTGCGATGTGCTGGTCACATGAACTCCTGGTGCCTGGCCGCGTCGTCAGGCGTGGGGGGCGAGTCGTCAGGCGTGGGGGCGAACTCTTCTCAAGTGGCGCACAACTCTTCAGCCGCCACCACTTGAAGCTAAAAACGACGACTGAGAGAGTATGTGTTCAAGTTTCGAAGTCAAAAATCGAGCATGGTCCGCTTCTACCCAGGACTGCTCAAAAGGTGCGTTTAAGGTTTGAAGAAAGAGTAAAGTTTTCAGCGCAGTCGCTGGCTGATGACCTTGGAGACCCCGTCACCCTGCATCGACACGCCGTACAGCGCGTCGGCGACCTCCATCGTCCGCTTCTGATGCGTGATGACGATGAGCTGCGAGCTCTCCTGGAGCTCCTCCATGATCCGGATCAGCCGCTGCAGATTGGTGTCGTCGAGCGCTGCCTCGACCTCGTCCATCACATAGAACGGGCTCGGCCTCGCCTTGAAGATCGAGACCAGCAACGCGACAGCCGTCAGGGACCGCTCACCGCCCGACAGCAGGGAGAGCCGCTTGACCTTCTTGCCCGGCGGGCGGGCCTCGACGTCGACACCGGTCGCCAGCATGTTGTCCGGATCGGTCAGGACGAGCCGGCCCTCGCCGCCCGGGAAGAGCCGTGAGAAGACGCCCTCGAACTCCCGGGCCGTGTCCCGGTATGCCTCCGTGAACACCTGCTCGACCCGCTCGTCGACCTCCTTGATCACCTGCATCAGATCGGCCCGGGTCTTCTTCAGGTCTTCGAGCTGCTCGGAGAGGAACTTGTGCCGCTCCTCCAACGCCGAGAACTCCTCCAGGGCAAGCGGATTCACCTTCCCGAGCTGCTGATACGCCCGTTCGGCGGACTTCAGCCGCTTCTCCTGCTCGGTCCTGACGAACGGCTTCGGCTGGTTACGCGGGTGCTCCGGATCCTCCGGCAGCTCCTCGCCCTCCGCGGCCGGCGACGGCGGCACCAACTGGTCGGGGCCGTACTCGCCGACCAGCCCGGCCGGCTCCACACCCAGCTCCTCGAGGGCCTTCGCCTCCAGCTGCTCTATCCGCAGCCGCTTCTCGGCGCCGAGCACCTCGCCGCGGTGGACGGAGTCGGTCAGCTTGTCCAGCTCGCCCTTGAGTTCACGGCCGTGGCCGCGCTCGGCGGTCAGCTCCCGCTCGCGCTCCGCCTTCGCCGCCTCGGCCGCGACCCGCTCCTCCTCGGCCCGTACGACGGACACCTCGACATGGGCGAGAAGCTGACGGGCGCCGGACGCGACGGCGGAGGCGACCGCGGCCTCATGGCGCAACCGGCTGCGGCGCTGCTCGGCGCGGGCACGGGCCTCGCGTTCGGCACGGGCGCCGCGGTCGAGGGAATCGGCGCGTCCGGCGAGCCCCTTGACACGTTCCTCATGGGTACGTACCTGGAGGCGGGCCTCCATCTCGGTCTGGCGGGCGTTGGCCCCGTCGGCCGCGAGCCGGTCACGCACGGAGTTGTCGGGCTCCTCCTCGACCGGCATCTCCTCGGCCACGAGCAGCCGCTCGGCCAGCTCCTCGGCCTCCTCGGTCGCCCGCTCCAGCGCCTCCTGGGCGCGAGCGGCGGAGGCGGCCGACCGTTCGGCCTCACCCGCGGCGCCGCGCGCCTGCCCGGCGAGCCGCCCGAGCTGCTGGGCCACCCCGGACTTCTCCCGTTCGGCGGCCCTGCGCCGCTCCGCCAGCTCCTCCACCAGTTCGGCGCAGGCACTGCGCCGCTCCCCCGCGAGTCGCTGGGCCTCAGCCAACTCGGTGCACCGTACGGCCAGTTCCGCCAGCTCGGCGGTGGCCTCGTCGACGGACGCCTGCACTTCGAGAAGGCTGGGCGCGCCGGCTGACCCGCCGTGCGCGAAGCGGGCTCCCAGGACATCTCCTTCGCCGGTCACCGCGGTCAGCTCGGGGTGCGCGGCAACAAGATCCTCGGCGTCCTCCAGCGTGGGGACGACCACCATGCCCCGCACGAGCCCACGCACGGCGTCCATCAGGCCGGCCGGCCCCTGGACAAGATCGGCGACAGCGGGCGGGGCATCCTGGGCCACCGCGCGGAGCAGCGGACCGGACGCCTGGGGATGTCCGGCGATCCGGTGTGCCGGGGCGTCCGCCACGGGGCCGTGGCCTACGCCCTGCCCGGGCAGCCGGGCGGCGTCGGCCGGGACCGCCCCCTGCTCACCGCCCGGACCGGGTACGAACCCGGCCCTCGTCTCCGTGTCCTGCGCGGCGGGCACCGCGACCTGCCCGGGCAGACGCCGGGCATCCGCGTCCACCGGCGCACCCGGCCCGGGCCCCTGCCCCGGAACGCCTCCCGCGTCGACCGCATCCGCGGGCCCAGCACCCCCCAGCAGCAACGCCGCCCGCCCCGCGTCCTGCTTGCGCAGCAGACGGATCGCGTTCGCTGCCGTGGCCGGATCCGTCACGGCCACCGCGTCCGCCGCAGCGCCCAGGGCCGCTGCCACCGCCACCTCGTGGCCCGGGGCCACCGTCAGGAGTTCAGCGGCCGGGCCGAGCAGACCGGACAGGGTGTCCTTCGAGGCGAGCAGCACCCCCGTGCCGTCCTTGCGGCGCAGGCCCAGGGCCAGGGCATCGTGGCGGGCCGCCACCGCCGCCCGCTTGCGTTCCGCTCCGGTGGCGGCCTCCCGGGCGGCCGAGAGGGCCGCATCCGTCTCCGCCAGCTCCCGTCTGGCGTCGTCGTGGCGCTCGCCCAGCTCCGCGTCACCCGCATCCAGGCCCGCCACCTCGGCCTTGAGCTGCTCGTACTCCTCCTGCGCTGCGACCGCCCGCTCCTGCGCCTCGTCGCGCGAGGCGGCCAGCCGGTCGATCTCCGCCTGCGCCGAACCGGCCCGGCTCCGGGCCGCGTTGACCTGTCCGGTCAACCGCGCCAGACCTTCGCGCCGATCCGCGATGGCCCGGGCCGCATCCTTGAGCCTGCGTTCTTCGGCGACCAACTCCCTTTCCAGTTCGGCCCGGTGGGCGGCGGTGTCCTCCAGCGCGTGTTCCGCCGCCTCCAGCGCGGCCTCCAGCTCCGCCTCCTGCTCACGGATCCGGGCGGCTTCGCGCTCCATGTCCTCCGGGTCGCGACCGCGCCGCTCCTCCTCCGGTGCGGCGGTGGCGCTCTTCACGCGGGCGTCGGCGAGCGAGATCGTGCCGCGTACCCGTTCGGCCAGCTGCGAGAGCTCGTACCAGGTCTGCTGGGCGCGCTGCAGCCGCGGCGCCAGCCGCCGTACCTCGTCCTCCAGCTCCGCCTCCCGGGCCAGAGCCGCCTTGAGTTCCGCCTCCGCCGCTTCCCGGCGCTGCTTCAGCGCGGCTTCGTCGGCGATCTCACTGCGCAGCGCGTTGCGCAACCGCACCAGGTCGTCGGCGAGCAGCCGCAGCCGGGCGTCGCGCAGATCGGCCTGGATGACGGCGGCCCGCCGGGCGACGGCCGCCTGCCGGCCCAACGGTTTCAGCTGCCGCCGCAGTTCGTCCGTCAGGTCCTGGACGCGGGCCAGGTTGGCCCCCATCGCGTCCAGTTTCCGCAGCGCCTTCTCCTTCCGCTTGCGATGCTTGAGCACGCCCGCGGCTTCCTCGATGAACGCGCGCCGCCCCATCGGATCGGCATGGAGTACGGAGTCCAGCTGGCCCTGTCCGACGATGACGTGCATCTCCCGGCCGATGCCGGAGTCCGAGAGCAGTTCCTGGATGTCGAGGAGCCGGCAGGTGTCACCGTTGATCTGGTATTCGCTGCCGCCGTTCCGGAACATGATCCGAGTGATCGTCACTTCGGCGTATTCGATGGGCAGTGCGCCGTCCGCATTGTCGATGGTCAGTGACACTTCGGCGCGTCCGAGGGGGGGCCGCCCGGTGGTGCCGGCGAAGATCACGTCTTCCATCTTGCCGCCGCGCAGGGATTTGGCTCCCTGCTCACCCATGACCCAGGAGAGCGCATCCACCACATTGGACTTGCCGGAACCGTTGGGACCGACGACACAGGTGATCCCCGGTTCGAACCGCAGGGTCGTGGCGGAGGCGAACGATTTGAAACCACGCAGGGTCAGGGCCTTGAGATGCACGCCGCCGGACTCTACCTTTCGCTCTCGGTTTCGCTGATGAAGGTGCAGGGCACATCAGACGGTAAGGGAAGGGGTGTACGTCCGGGGCGGTCCGGCGCAGGTCCGCGAGACAAAGAAAGAAGGGACGCCGAGGCGCCCCTTTAAATCTTGCTGCTGTACTGCGTGACGGATCAAGAACGCGGCGGATCAATGGCGCGACAGATCAGAGCGATGATCTTCAGTGATCCGGTGACGATCCGGTGATGAACTCAGACGGCTGACGCAAGCAGCCCGACCGGCCCCTGTGGGCCTTGGGTCAGGTCAGCGCCGGCTCCGCCTGGGGTACGTCGATGTCGATGCTGTCGAGCAGCGACTCTTGGTGCTGGGCGGCGGCGTTGAGCGCATCGTTTTCGTCCTGAATCCGTACGAGCTCGGATTCAAGATCCTGGACGCGCTGCTGGAGCCGTCGCATCTCGGCGAGGAGTCGCGGGTCGGAACCGCCGACGTAACCGAGAAGCGCCTTTGCCATGATGGATGGTCCTCCACACTGAGTGACCGACCGATGCGGTGTGGGTCGTGAGGGAATCGCACCCGCGGTGCTCGGCAGCGCTCTTCATCACTGCGGTTCTGCTGCCAACCAGCTCTGCCAAACAGCTAAGGTGCGCGGGGTTTTCAGCGTCTCACCAAAAAGTTTGACGGTCAACACGATCACACCCTGTAGAGGCGGGCGTCCCTGGGGCGCGCGGCTTGACGATCATGCGGCGCGACTCTCCTACGGGGCCTGAAGGGCGTGGAGATCATCCTTACTGCCGCAGCCTGGCATGCCAACGGAATCTTGGCAACCACTCGGTCCTTTCGCAGGTCATTTCATGTGTACGCGGATCGCTGACGTACACCGTCACCCCACGACGCCCCTCGAACACGGTCCGAACACGGCCGCGAATTCGGTCGGAATTCGGATCACGATCAGCGGATGGCGAATCCCTCGTAACCACCGCGCGGGGTGTCCCAGATCTCAGTGACTCCGTCCACGCGGCCGGGTGTGTCGTCGGACCGCAGCCACTCCAGCAGACGGTGGCAATTCTCACGTCGCCCTTCGGCGACGACCTGCACCCGGCCGTCGTCGAGATTGAGGGCGAATCCGGTGAGGCCCCCGATCTCCAAAGCATTTGCCCTGGTGAACCAGCGGAACCCTACTTGCTGTACTCGGCCGCGTACCCAAGCAGTGAGTCGCACATCGTCGTTCATGCCAGAACGCTAACCGGCCAATTGCTCAACGGACACTTCGGCCCCATAGGCCATGGCGTACAGTCCGGTCGCAATAGCCTCACCTGATCGGGTGAGGCATGTTGACGCCCGGAGTGGCGTCCAGTTCGCCAGAAGGGGACAGCAGATGGGCCGCCATCGACGCTCCGCCGCAGGTCCCGAAGCAGGTCCGGCCGCCGACTCGTACAAGGCCGCGGACACCCGCCGCCACCGAGGCGCCCGCCGCAGGAAGCGGTCCGCCATGCATCTGCGTACCGGACTGGTCGGAGTCTCCGCGGCCATGGCCGTCGGAGCCGTGGCCGTGGCCTCCGGACTGCTGCCGGGCGGCGGCGGCTACCACGTGAGCGGCGGCACAGCCGCCGACCAGGTCCGCGCGGACGGGTCCCCGGACCTGCTGACGCAGGGCGGTTCCACCACTGCCCCGGCCGACCGCGGCATTTCGTCGGCCAGCCGCGGTACGGAACGTTCCCAGGGACCCGAGGGGTCGCGCTCCCCCAGTCCCTCGGCGACGCCGTCCGCCTCGCCTTCGAAGAAAACCGAGCAGGCGAAGAGGACGGAAGAGAGCGCTGCTCCCTCGGCGGCCGACAGGACCGGCGCCGCCCCGGCGTCCGAGACCCCCACGGCCAAGGCCTCGGCGACGCCGAAGGCGCCGGCCGTCGCTCCGACCCGCCAGACCTCGCCCCCGGCCGCCGGTACCTCCGCACAGGCGGCCGTGCTCGCTCTGGTCAACGAGGAGCGCGCGAAGGTCGGCTGCAGCCCGGTGACGGCCAGCGCCTCGCTCGCCTCGCTGGCTCAGGACTTCAGTGACGACATGGCGGCCCGCGGCTTCTTCAGCCACACCGACCCGGACGGCCAGACCCCCTGGGACCGTGCCACCAAGGCCGGCGTGACGGGGCTCGGCGGCGAGAACATCGCCCGCGGCCAGGCCGACGCGGAGGCCGTGATGACCTCCTGGATGAACAGCGAAGGCCACCGAGCAAACATTCTCAACTGCGACTACAAGACACTCGGCGTCGGAGTGCACTACGGCTCCGGCGGCCCCTGGTGGACGCAGGACTTCGGCTTCTGAGATTTTCGCGGGTCGTGACCTGCCGGCATTCTCGGGCCGTCTCGGGGCCGTTATCGGCAACCGAGGCGGCCCGAACTGTGTCTACGGCGGTCCGACGTACGGGTCTCGCTCGACGGCATCAGATGCGTGCAGGTCCGCAGCGTGAAGCCGGGGTCATGGTGGCCGAGGTATTCACTGAGAGCCTTGATGCTCTCGCCCGCGTCCAGGAGTACGGACGCGTAGAAATGCCGCAGCGCGTGCATTCCGTTATCTCGCCCAGTGACCACCCCAGCAGCGCGTAGAGCAGGACGCCACTGGCGATCGTTGAATCGGTTGCGGTTCAGGGAGAGGCCCTCAGGACTCCGGAAGATGAGCGCCGCCGTGACTGGTGGACCGTCCACTGTCTTCCAGGGCAACGTCACCTCGGCCGCGGGGAACAGCGTCAGGTGGCCGGCCAACGCGAAGGCGATGGACTCGGGCAGAGGAACATCCCGCTCCTTGCCGCCCTTGGGCGGAGCGAACACGGGGCGGTTGCGGAGCAGCTTCACTTGCCGCACCACGTGCACGAGGCCGCCGAGGAAGTCGACATCCTCGACAGCCAAGCCGAACACCTCACCTTGGCGAAGGCCGCAGCCAGCAGCAGGGTCCACGAGCGCCCGATACCGCTCCGGCAGAGCCGCCCGCACAACCTTGACCCGATCGGCGGTCCACGGCTTCACCTTGCGCGGATCGAGCCGTGGAGCCTTCACCGACCGTGCGCTGCACGGGTTGGCACGGATGAGTCGATCTTCCACCGCGGCCGTGAAAACCGTCGAGACGTGCGCGAAGATCCCGCGCCGGTAGGCGGCCGACAGGCCCGCATCCTCAAGGGACCGCATCCAAAGGCGGAGATGCGTCGGGTTGAACGAGCCGATGGACCGCTTACCGATGTGAGGGATTGCGTGCAGGCGTAACCGCATCTCGACAGACTCGCGGGTGGCAGGGTCCGTCATCTGCGTCGTCATCCACTTGATGGCGTACTGCTCGAAGGTGACCTTGCCTGCCCCGGGTGCGATGTAATCGCCGCGCGACATGTCGGCCTCGATGTTGGCCAACCACGTCTCAGCCCTGCGCTTCTGCTTGTCCGCGAAACTCTTGGACTTCTCGGTACCGTCGGGGCCGACGTACCGGGCGCGGTAGCGCATGCCGACGCCGTGGCGGTCGGTCTTCACCTTGACGGGCTTGCCGTCCCGGCCGAGCTCGATCTTGTACCAGCGGTCTTGGATGTGTCCGGCCATCAGGCAGCTTCCTTATCCATGAGGGAGACGACCCAGACGCGCACGTCCTCGGGGTCGAAGCGGAGGTGTCGGCCGACGCGGAAACCACGGGGCCCGGTGTCCTTGCGGCGCCACTGGTAGACCGTCTCGACGGGCACGCCGAGGAGGTCGGCCAGGTCGACTGGTGTCAGGTATCGCTCGGGAAGCGGCCGCTTCATGCCCACGCCTCCGCGTCGTCGGGGGCGGGCATGGCGGAGAGTGCTTCGCGGGCGGTTCGACGCACTCGTTCGCGAGACGACCGCAGAGATCAAGGCCAAGGAGCCCGGCACGCTCGTCTACGCCTGCCACACGGTCGAGGGCGAGCCCAACCAGCGGACCTTCTACGAGCTGTACGCGGATCACGCAGCGTTTGAGGAACACGAGCGCCAGGAGCACACGCGTCGTTTCCTCTCCGAGCGAGACAAGTACGTCGCGAAGACCGAGGTCGACCGCATGGCCCCCTACACCGGAAAGCACCCCACCGAGGTCACCAGTGCCTGAGTCAGACCCCCGCGCAACAGGAGCACGGATCAAGGAGATTCGCCGCGCCGCAGGCATGTCCCAGAGTGACTTGGCTGTCGCCATGGAGCGCTCTGAGAGCTGGGTCTCCCAGGTCGAGCGGGGCGTGCAGCCGGTCGAGCGGCTCTCCGTTCTCCAGACCCTGGCGGATGCGCTCGGAGTGTCAGTGCGGGACGTACGTCCGGACGCGGGAACGCCGGCCGAAGAGGCGCCGCAAGCGCAGCAGCCTGTGAGCAACGACCTGGACGCCCTGCGCGTCGCACTGACAGGACACCCCGCTCTCGGCAGCCTTTTCGATGAGCCCAGCGGTGGAGCAACGGCATCCGTCCACGAACTGCGGGTGCAGGTTGAAGAGGTCTGGGATCTCGCGCACGCGTCCAAACACGCGGCTCTCAGCGAGCGACTGTCCTCACTGCTTCCGAGCATCGAGGCAACCGTTCGTCACGCACCGGCCAGCGACCGTCTAGAGCTCCACGAGCTCAGGGCGCGTGCCTACCAGGTGGCGGCGGCCGCCTTCGTGCGGCAGGACGAGGCTGATGCCGCATGGATCGCGGCGGACCGTGCCCTTCAGGCTGCCGAGCTAGCGGGCAAACCGCTGGAAGTCGTGGCCAGCCTCTTTCGGATGGCTCATGCCTTCATCCGACAGCAGCGAACCGAGCAGGCCGAGCACGCTGCGTCATCTGCGGTCTCGGTTCTGGACCCGCGCGCCGAGTCCCCGAACTGTCCGCCAGAGGAGTTGTCTCTCCTGGGCGCCATGAACTTGGTGCTCGCCGTGATCAACGCGAGGGAGGGGCGCCGCGCCGAGACTCACCAGCACATCGGCCGGGCCCGGGAGATCGCGGCCCGCCTTGGCGAAGATCGCAACGACTTCGACACCGAGTTCGGGCCGACGAACGTCGAGCTTCACGCAGTCGCGACGGCCGTGGATTTTGGCGATGCCGGGCTCGCCTTGGACGTTGCAACAGGGGTCGACGCGAGCGGGTTGTCCTCGGAGCGACAGTCGCGTTTCTTGCTTGATGTGGCGCGAGCTCACGCGCAGCGGCGACACGTCGGCGAGGCTGTAGCCGCACTCCTGGAAGCCGAGAGGCTGGCACCCGAGCAGGTGCACAGCCATCACTCCGCACGTACGGTGGTCCATGATCTGGTCCAACTTTCAGGGAACCGGATCCCCAAGCCGTTGGCGGAGCTCGCCGAGCGCATGGCCATCAGCTAACGCGACACTCAGCCTGTTACAGGTTTCTCTACCTCATCAAGGCCCGCGCACGGCGCGGGTGCGCGCCGCCTCAGCGGCGCGGCCTGCCTCTGTCTTCGCCCCGGCTGGCCGCGCCAGGCGGCGCGCTACGTGCTGCGGGCCAAAGCGAGAACTCATCCGCGGGTCAAGAACATGCCTCCGGCGGGGGCGCTCAGACTCCGGGATGGACGGGGCGCCGTTCGCGAGTGCCGGCCGGATGGTGGCGAGCGTCGTGGGCTCCCATCCCGACCACCTTCGACCCAGGCAGAGCCGAGCAGTCGCGGCCCAGGGCGTCAAGGTCGTTCGTACAGTGGCGCGCTCCACCTTGACGCCCTGAACCACGCCCGCTCCACGGTGTGTGGGCCGAAGGCGGACGGGATGGGAGCTGGGGGTGGTTGGTGGCTGAGGATGATCGTTGACGCATCCAGGGCAACCCGTCAGGATGCGCGTCATGATGCAGCTCAGCGCCCAGGCCACCCACGGCGGTCAAGTGTTCCTGTTGATCTGGGGGGTGGTCGCGCTGGTCATGGGGTCGACATTCGCCTCGACGAAGGGGTCCGGTTGGTTTCGCAAAGTGATCGTGTCCGGGCTCGAGGGAAGACCCATGGAGCAGGCCCGCGCGCAGAACTTTGGCGGCCTGCGAGTGATAGCCACCATGGTTGCCGTAGCAGGTCTAATCGGAATCGGGGCGGCCGTCGTCCTGCTGACGCGAGGCTAGTGCTCTGACCGCATACCTTCGCCGGGTTGTGCGGGTGTGGGGCCATTGATGCCAGCTACCTGGCTGCGGCATCCGCCTATGCTCGGCTCGTGCAGCCGCTTTCCGACAGCAGCAATCCGTTGATCAGGGCGTTCCCAGCCGAGCTTGCAAGCGATGCCGAGGCAGTCCTGGCGGTGATGCCTGATTCTCGGCTCCAGCCGCATGCCTCGTTCTCGGTCGCTGTAGAGGGCCAGCAGGTCTTGATCCCTGGGCGCCTCTACAACGACGAGCCACCAACCGACGCGGTGGCGTCGCTTTCGTCGCGCCAACGGCAGCTTCTGCACTGCTTGTACTCAAGGCACTGCGACGGGGTGGTCAGACAGCGTCACCTGGAGAAGGTCGTTGGTTCCACGGACCCATGGGTCGTCCCCTTCGTCGTGCAGCTGGTTGGCGAGTACGTCTTGGAGATCCTGGTCGTCATCTGCGATGAGCTCCGTGATCTCGCCACGCCCGGCACCTGCGGCTACCTCGCTTACGGGCAATTCATCGTGGACAACCCTGCCTTCTTCGCACGCACTCAACGGCGGGTCGTGAGCTACTGGAGCTGCTACTACCGGGACACCTACGCCAGTTTTCGGGGCTACCCGGGGTGCACTCTTCTTGACCGCCTACGGTCCGCTGCCTCCGACAGAGCAGGGCATCCCTGGCCCAACCTCGCTCCAGCCGGCGCCAGGGTGGACGGCTTCTGCTAGGACCCGGGCGGGCAGGTAGGGAAGTCTGCGCGGGCCGCGCTCACCCCATCGACCTCGATGTACGGTGCCCGCGTGGATGATCGGGATGACACCTCACTGACGGAAGAGGATTACGCGTCTGTTCTCGCGGCCATGCAGACGCTGTCGGGCCGGTACCGAAGCGGTTGGACTCTGAACGAAACGCTTGCCAGGTGGCGACTCGTGGTGAAGGACATCGAGGGGGGCTTCGACACCGAATGGGTCTGGGAGTACCACAATGAATTGGCCTGTCGGGACTGGCTATGTGAGGCGTGGCCTCTCCTGACTGATCGGGTGCGCGCACTCCGGCAGCCCTTCTTGGACAGCATGGATGATCGGTTCATCGCCGCTACCGCCCCGATGCGGATAAACGGGACTGTCCTCAGTGATCGGCGCGGCAAGTGGTGGCATGACCGCTACCCTCGCGTCGTCACGGGCGAGCCCGGCGAGGAGTTGCCCGAACCGTGGTCACCGACTCCCGAATACATCGAAGATGACTGATCACGGGCTCTATCCAGCTCGAATGGACCAGAGGCTGCCCTGTAAAGACAGCGCCCATTTCTGAGATCAGCACCTGACAGCAACAGCGGCGCACACCGACGGTTAACGCCGATCACGCACGACCGCCGAGGCCGGTGAACCAGCTGTATTCCCTGGCGTGGCAGGGGTGTGCGACAGACCTGACAAAGATGAGGCCACACGTTCAAGTCCTGCGCTCCTCGCCAATGGGCCGCGCCTGAAGTGGACGCGCATCTGGTGGAGGACGCAAGCGCCTGTCAAGATCAAGCCGTGAATGAGCCTTCGATTCCCGCGAGATTGAACAGGGCCCTCGACTGGGCAGGGCTGCCTCTGTCCGCCCTCATTCTTGCGGATGGCATCACGGACTACCGCGACGGAGGGTCCGTGGGCTGGCCAATCGGCGGAGCGGCGCTTGTTCTGGTCAGCCTTTGGGTGACCTACCGCGGGATGGGTCGCCGGCGCTGACCGATCCGGCTTGAGCTACGGATCAGAAGTTCCCCGTGCCACAACCGCGCCAGATTGGGCGGGGACTCACGGGGAACAGCGGCTGCTGGCGGAGACCACAGCCAGCAGACGCCGAAGTCGGCATCCCGCAGGTCAGACCCCAACTCGCCCCACCACGCTCCTAAAGCGGGTGTCGCCGAGGTGCCTTCTACAAGCGCCCAGCCAGACGGCGACGTTGAGTGTGGGACGTCCACCCCAGAGCGCGAAATGTGGCTCGCGGATCAGGTGCGCCAGGGCAGTGCGTATCCTTCGCGCAGCGGTCCGCCGAGCAGATCGAGAACTTGCCCAGCTGCAGTGGCCAACGGTGCCGGGTTCGCGTGATCGGCCACGGCTTGATGGCCATCCAGCAGAGCCTTGCCACGTACCGGGTCCGCACCTAGCAGTCGGCGGGGCAGCCACTTGCCAATGCCCGTCCAAGCACCGTGGTGGGCGGTGAGCAGGTGTGCCGCCTCGCGCAGGGTGAAGTCGGCGAGGGAAAGCTGTTCATACCGACTGGCTGGCGGGGTGTCGACTAGGTCGTCCATGTAACAGGTAAGGCCGTAGCGACTTCGTTCCCTTTCCGCCGGCGTGAGGGGAGGAGGACCGCCCGCGAGCACCGCGCGGGCCTGTTCGCACGTTCGAGACAGATGACCGTGCAGGTCCAACAGGGGCAGGCCCTGGTCATAGATGAAAAGGACCGTGCCTCGGCGGCGTGCCCTGTCCCACTCAAAGAATTCCGGCACGTCCGCAAGGGTGTTCAGGAACAGCTCGGCCAGACGGCCCTCATGACGTATCACCTCACGGCGGCTAGTGTCCGAGTCCGGCAGAAGGACCGCCACGTCGAGATCACTGCTCGAAGTAGCGCGCCCCTGGGCAACCGAGCCTCCTAGCACGGCACCCAGAGCGTGCGGGAAGCGCGTAGTGACCAACCGAAGAGCCTGGGCGGCAAAAGTGCCTTGATCATCCATGGGCGCTCATCGTGCCATCCCCAGAGGATGCCGACCAGGGGCCGATGCGCCACGCGGTTCGCATCCAGGGGCTCGCTTGCTGCTGCGGGAGTGAGCGCAGGCACGGTCATCTGCCATGCAGGCCACAACCATCAGGTGAAGATCAAGCTGGACGAGTGGGACCGGCCGGAGTGATCCGCGCCGGGCCGTCCCTGAGCCGTGCGGGGGTGCCCAATGACGACCAACGTTGACAACCACCGACAGCTAAGTCGCGGGTCGCAGCGTTGATCGATTGCATGTGCGCAGGTCGGGCACCCGGCGTGTCACTTCTTCGGCTTCTGAGATTTTCGCGGGTCGTGACCTGCCGGCATTCTCGGGCCGTCTCGGGGCCGTTATCGGCAACCGAGGCGGCCCGAACTGTGTCTACGGCGGTCCGACGTACGGGTCTCGCTCGACGGCATCAGATGCGTGCAGGTCCGCAGCGTGGAAGCCGGGGTCATGGTGACCGAGGTATTCACTGAGCCGCCCGCGCTGGAGAGGGCTGGCCGGCGGCATGAGGTCAGAGCCCGTCGTGGCCGGGGCGGTCGGCTCCACGACTTCAGCCTGCCGCTTCCGGGCGAGCCTCGAAGATCATGGCCCCAACGCCGTGCTTCAACGGGCAGACTGCCCGACGCGCCGGATGCTTACGGGGCCGTGATCACACTCGCCCCAGAGCAGCTCCCGGCCAAAGTCGTTCCACGCACCGCGCAGTACAGTGCCGACAAGAGGCGACATTGACCGACCAAGAGCCCGTGCAGGACGCACTCCATGAGGCCACTACAGGCCTTATGCGTACCCTTGCGGTGATTCTGTTGATCATCGTCGTACCGATTGTCCTCATGGCGGCCATCGGCTTGCTGTTCTTTGCCGTGGGCGGCGTTGTCGACCATTGATCGTCACGCAGCGCGCGCAGACAGGCGAGACGCACCCGAGCCATTCCGTGACCGGGTCGAGAGACCTCGATGACCGACTTGCCCGTAGTTCGCATCGAGTGGCCGACAGCTGAGTCGCAGGTCGCAGCGTTGATCGATTACACGGGCGGAGGTGAGGGAACCGGCCCCTCACCACTTCGGCCTCCGATCCGCCGGACACCCGCCCCGGAGCCGTCTCGGACTCACCGCTTACGCCCGCACAGCGCACTCCGGAAGTGAGCACTGTGCGGGCGTAAGCTGCGTTCATGGACGAGAGCACGCGTCGGGACCGCGCCGACAGCCTGCCGTTCGACGTGTTCTCCCGGCAGTGCCCCTCGCGCGGCACGCTGGAGCATGTCACCGGACGCTGGGGCAGCCTGACGCTGACCGCCCTGCACGATTCCGGTGCCCGCTTCAACGAGCTGCGGCGCAGGGTCGACGGGGTGAGCGAGAAGATGCTCTCCCAGACGCTTCACGCTCTGGAGCGGGACGGGCTCGTCCAGCGGGAGGCGCAGCCCACCAACCCGCCCCGTGTCGACTACGAGCTGACCCCGCTGGGACGCGAGGTCGCCGGCCGGCTGCGCGGGCTGATCCAGTTCGTCGAGGGCCGGATGCCCGAGGTGCTGGACGCCCGCACCCGTTACGACAGGGCCCGCGAGAGCTAACGGCTCCGGCTTGATCGGCCGGACGCCGCTCAGGGCCGCGGCGACCGCTGGCAGCGCGGGCAGAAGTAGCTGGAGCGGTTCATCCACGGACGGCGGCGCATCGGCGTACCGCAGCGGTGGCAGGGCTCGCCCTCACGCCCGTAGGCGTCGAGCGACCGGTCGAAGTAGCCCGACTCGCCGTTCACATTGACGTAGAGGCTGTCGAAGCTGGTGCCGCCCTGGTCGAGCGCCGCGTTCATCACGTCGCGGACATGCCCGAGCAGCTCGGCCGACCTGGGCCGGGTCAGCGTCGCGGTGGGCCGGTCGTAGTGCAGCTTGGTGCGCCAGAGCGCCTCGTCCGCGTAGATGTTGCCGACGCCGCTGATCAGCGACTGGTCGAGCAGGGCGCGCTTGACCGTCGTACGGCGCAGCCGCAGTACGTTGTGGAACGCGGCGTCGTCGAACGCCGGGTCCAGGGGGTCGCGGGCGATGTGCGCGATGGTGTCGGGCAGCCCGTCAGGGGTGTTCTCGTGGAGCGAGAGCCCACCGAAGGTCCGCTGATCGACGAAGCGCAGCTCGGTGCCGAGGGTGTCGTCGAAGCGGATCCGGATCCGCAGGTGCTTCTCGTCGGGGGCGTCCTGCGGCTGTACGAGCAGCTGGCCGCTCATGCCGAGGTGGCCGAGGAGAGAGGAGGACACCTCGTCCAGCGGCACCCAGAGGTACTTGCCGCGGCGCATGGCCCTGCCGAAGCGGCTGCCGCTGAGCCGCGCCGCGAAGTCCGTGGAGCCCGCGATGTGACGGCGGACCGCGCGCGGGTGCAGGACCTCGACGTCGGTGACCGTGCGGCCGGTGATCCAGCGATCGAGACCGCGCCGTACGACTTCGACCTCGGGCAGCTCGGGCACGGTTCAGCTCCTTCAGATCCTTCGTAACAAGGTTACGTATCTGTCTTTGATTCCGGACACGGAAAACCCCTCGGTGCACAAGGCACCGAGGGGTCGACGCGTCAGGCCGGAGCGACGTCCGTGGACGGCGACGGGTCGGCAGGGGTGTCGGCGGCCCCTCCGTCGGCGGCGGCGGCCTTGGCCGCAGCTTCCCGTTCCTCCGCGGCGGCGCTGATCTCGCGCCAGGCGGACTCGGCCGCCTGCTGCTCCGCTTCCTTCTTGCTACGGCCGGTGCCGGTGCCGTACGAGACACCACCGACGCGAGCAGCAGCAGTAAAGGTCTTCTCGTGATCCGGGCCGGTCTCCGTGACGAGGTACTCGGGGACTCCGAGGCTCTCGCTCGCGGTGAGTTCCTGGAGACTGGTCTTCCAGTCCAGGCCGGCGCCGAGGTTGGAGGACCTGTCGATCAGCGGGTCGAAGAGCCGGTGGACCAGCTCCGAGGCCGCGCTGAGGCCCTGGTCGAGATAGACCGCGCCGATCACCGCTTCAAGGGTGTCGGCGAGGATGGACGCCTTGTCCCTGCCACCCGTGCCCTCTTCGCCCCGGCCGAGCCGGATGAAGGAGCCGAGTTCGAGGCCGCGGCCCACCTCAGCAAGTGCACGCGAGTTGACCACCGCGGCCCGCAACTTGGCCAGCTGGCCTTCGGGCAGGTCGGGGTGGGTGCGGTACAGCGTGTCCGTGACCACCAGGCCGAGCACCGAATCCCCGAGGAATTCGAGCCGCTCGTTGGTGGGCAGACCGCCGTTCTCGTATGCGTACGAGCGATGGGTCAGCGCACGCACCAGAAGGGCGGACTCGAGGTGATACCCGAGCCGCCCTTCCAGAAGCGTGTGGGACGAGGCTGTGTTGACGTTGTCTGCCTGCTTCTTGGCGTGGGACAACTCAGACATCGGGCCTCTCACCAGCCGCTCAGACCTCGAGGACCTGGCGCTTGTTGTACGTGCCGCAGCTCGGGCACGCGATGTGCTGCAGCTTCGGCTCCTGGCAACGCTCGCACGAAACCAGGGTGGGGACCGCAGCCTTCCACTGCGACCGGCGGTGGCGCGTGTTGCTGCGCGACATCTTCCGCTTCGGAACAGCCACGGCTACTTCTCCTGCTTCTCGTCGACGCCCGCTTCGGCGCCGCCCATGTTGTCCTTCTCGCCGTCCGAAACGGTCTCGGCGAGTCCTTGCAATGCCGCCCAACGAATGTCGACGGCATCGTGGTGGTGACCGGGGTTCTCGTCCAGCCTGATTCCGCATTCGGAACACAGACCGGCACAGGACTCCCGGCACACCGGCTGCATCGGCAGTGCGAGCACCACCGCATCGCGCAGCACTGGCTCGAGGTCGAACAGACCGTCCTCGATGAAGAGCCTGTCCTCGTCGTCCTCGGCGTCGTCGGCCGGTTCCGCTTTGATGCGGCCCCGGTCATCGGCGTCAGGGTACGAGAACATCTCCTGGAAGTCCGCCGCAACCTCTTGGCGCAGCGGCTCCAGACACCTTACGCACTCCCCCTCGGCCGATGCACGGGCGGTGCCTGTGACAAGCACCCCTTCCATGACCGATTCGAGGCGGAGGTCCAGTTCCACGGTTGCGCCCTCCGGCACACCGATGACCCCGTCGATACCGAG
This sequence comes from Streptomyces sp. NPDC005262, assembly GCF_042872425.1. Taxonomy (NCBI): domain Bacteria; kingdom Bacillati; phylum Actinomycetota; class Actinomycetes; order Kitasatosporales; family Streptomycetaceae; genus Streptomyces; species Streptomyces sp. NPDC005262. Next base: position 57,154 of record NZ_JBIAKK010000015.1, on the reverse strand, counting down.
GTCCCTGGGGGCGTCCACCGAGCGGGTCAGCCGCAGGAGGGCACCCGGACGCCGACCCAGCTCGTGCGTATCGAACACGAGGGGGTTTCGGTGGTCGAGGTGGCCGTTCAGGGCTTTTCCTGCTTTCGAAATCGTATGCATGGCGCATCGCGCACCGTGGGAGGGGCCGACCGGTTCGGAGTCGAAGCGGGCAGCCTGGATCGCAGTCATACGCGCGACCGAAGAACCAGGATACTGGACGCGTCACCCTGCTCCCAATCGGGTCCGATTCCGGACCCGAACCGGGCGGAATCGGTCAGCGCTCCTGCTCGTACCGGCGAAGCTGGTCGAGGTCGATCATGCTGGTGTCGAACAGGCTGGTCTCGTCGAGGGCGCTCTCGCCCTGCTGGTGAAGCCCCTGCTGCGGGAGGGGCTGGTGCTGCCAGCTGTCGTACCCCTGCGTCTGGCCCTGGTCGTAGCCCTGTGTCTGGCCCTGGTCGTAGCCCTGAGCCTGCAGCGGCGCGTGCCCCTGGTCGTAGCCCTGCTGCTGATAGGCGGCGTACGGGTCGGGCTGCTGCTGATAGCCGTACATGTCCTGCTGGGGCTGCTCCTGGTACGCGTACGTCTCCGCGTAGCTCGGCTGGGCCTGCGCCGGGAAGTGCGGCTGGACCTGCTGGGGCACCGGCTGCGGCTCCGGGGTGGCGAGCTCGGCGAGACCGGCCCAGTGGTCCTCGTCGCTGGTGTGGCCCTGGCTGCCCGCGGCGTCCTGGGCTGCCATGTGCGCGCCGAGCTCGTCGGTGGCGACCCGGCCGTGCAGCTTCTGCCGGCCGCGGCCGACCGCCTCCAGGGTCTTGGCCAGCACGGCCTCGAAGGCGCCGAGCTTGGTGTCGACGTATTCGTCGGCGCGGCGCTGCAGCGTCGCCGGGTCGGTGCTGCGCTCCGGGGCCTCGGCGAAGTCCGGGTCCTCGTACCCCTGCTCGTCGAAGGCCTGACCGCGGCCGAGGAGCTTCTCCCGGCCACGGTCGACGGAGCCGATCGTCTTGGTGAGGACGACCTCGAAGTTGGCGAGCTTGCTGTCGACGTACTCGTCGGCCTCGGCGCGGACCTCGTCGGCCTCCCGGCGGGCCTCGTCGAGGATGCGGTCCGCCTCGGACTGGGACTGCCGGGCGATCTCGGTGTCGGAGACCAGTGAGCCGCGCTGGGCGTGGGCGGACTCGATGATCCGCTCGGCCTCCTGGCGGGCCTGCTCGACCAGCTGCTCCCGGCCGCCGAGGAGCTCCTGGGCGTGGGCGAGCGAGCCGGGGAGGGCCTCACGTACCTCTTCGAGCATCGCGAGCAGTTCGGCGCGGTTGACCACGCACGACGCCGACATGGGCATGGACCGGGCGTTCCCGACCGCTTCGACGATCTCGTCGAGCTTCTTCTGCACGTCCACCGTGTGCTCGCCACTCTCTACTGCTGATTGGAGACGGACGGGACGACTGTACGGCCAGTCGGCGCCCGTCCGACACCTGGTGACGGGCTGTCAGTGGTTCACCCCTGGGCGAGCCGGTCCACGAGGGCCCGGTGGACCAGCGGCGGCAGCAGGTGCGAGACGTCGCCGCCCCAGGTCGCGACCTCCTTGACCAGGGAGGACGACAGGAAGCTGTACGTCGGGTTGGTCGGCACGAAGAGCGTTTCGACGCCGGAGAGGCCGTTGTTCATCTGGGCCATCTGCAGCTCGTAGTCGAAGTCGCTGACGGCCCGCAGGCCCTTCACGATGGCCGGGATGTCGCGCTGCTTGCAGAAGTCGACCAGGAGGCCGTGGAAGGACTCGACCTGGACGTTGCCGAAGTCCGCGGTGACCTGACGGATCAGCTCGATCCGCTCGTCGACCGTGAACAGGCCCTTCTTGGACTGATTGATCATCACCGCGACATGTACGACGTCGTACAGCTTCGAGGCGCGACCAATGATGTCGAGGTGTCCATTGGTGATGGGGTCGAACGACCCCGGACAGACGGCGCGGCGCAACTTGAGTCCCTCGCTCTCCGGTGCGGTCATCGTGCGTCTTCGCACGTAGAGGCGGCGCGACCGTACCAAAGCGTTCCCTCGCCGTAGCGACGGGCCCGCAGTGGCTCGAATCCCTTGGGCCAGTTGAATTCTCCGCCTCTGGTGCTCCGTTCCACGGTGACGAGGGCATCGTCCGTGAGCCAGCCCTGGGCACGGAGTGTGAGCAGTATCTCGCCAAGATCGTCGTCGGTGACGACGTACGGCGGGTCCAGGAAGACCACGTCGTACGGGTCCGCGGGCACCGGTCCTGTCACGATCTGTTCGGCTTTGCCGGTACGGACTTCGGCACCGGGCAGACCGAGCGTCCGGACGTTGTCCCGCACTGTGCGGGCGGCCCTGGCGTCTGCCTCGACGAGCAGGGCGTGGACCGCGCCGCGGGAGAGCGCTTCGAGGCCGACGGCCCCGGATCCCGCGTACAGATCCGCGATACGGATGCCCTCCAGAGTGCCGAGGAGCGCCTCCCAGGTGGAGAAGAGGCCCTCGCGTGCGCGGTCGGAGGTGGGGCGGGTGCCGGTGCCGGGCGGGACGGCCAGGCGGCGTCCGCCGGCCGAGCCGGCGATCACGCGGGTCATGGGTGTCTGAATCCTCGGGTCGGGGTGGCCCGCCGGGGTGGGGCGGGCGCCGTGCGTCCCACGATATGGCTTCGGGCCCGTTCGGGCCCGGGGGCCCCTGCAGACACCTGGATCTCCCCCGTGTCCTCACCCGTTGTCGTGCGTCCTGTGACCGGCTGCCGACTCCCCCTGTGTTCAGCCCCTGTGCTCAGCCCTTGTCGAGGTACTCCTCGCGCTCCTTGTCGAGCAGCGCGTCCAGGGCGGTGCGCAGCTCGGGCAGGTCCGTCAGCTCCGGGTCGGCGGCGACGACGGCGACGGCCTCCTCGCGGGCGGCGGCGATGACCTCCTCGTCGTCGATGACGGTGAGCATCCGCAGGGACGAGCGGACACCGGACTGGGCCTGGCCGAGGACATCGCCCTCACGGCGCTGTTCGAGGTCGATCCGGGACAGTTCGAAACCGTCGAGGGTGGCGGCGACGGAGGACAGACGGGCCCGGGCGGGGCTCGCCTCGTGCGCCTCGCTGACCAGCAGGCACAGGCCGGCGGCGGAGCCACGGCCGACGCGGCCGCGCAGCTGGTGGAGCTGGGAGACGCCGAACCGGTCGGCGTCCATGATCACCATCGCGGTGGCGTTGGGAACGTTCACCCCGACCTCGATGACGGTCGTCGCGACGAGTACGTCGACCCGGCCCGCGGCGAAGCGGCGCATCACGTCGTCCTTGTCGTCGGGGTTCATCCTGCCGTGCAGTACCGCGACGCGCAGTCCGGCGAGAGCGCCCTTGGTGAGCTGCTCGGCGATCTCCAGCACGGCGAGCGGCGGGCGCTTGTCACCGTCGTCCTCGGGCGGCTGCTTCTTGCCCTTCTTCTTCTCGGTCTCGTCGTCGGCGTCGTCACCGATCCGGGGGCATACGACATACGCCTGATGGCCGTTCTCGACCTCCTCGCGGACCCGCTCCCAGGCGCGGGTGAGGAAGTGCGGCTTGTCCTTGGCGGGGACGACATGGCTGGCGATCGGCGAGCGGCCGGCCGGCAGCTGGTCCAGCACGGACGTCTCCAGGTCACCGAAGACGGTCATGGCGACCGTACGGGGAATGGGTGTGGCGGTCATGACCAGCAGGTGCGGTGGTTGCTTGCCCTTGGACCGCAGGGCGTCGCGCTGCTCGACACCGAAGCGGTGCTGCTCGTCGACGACGACCAGTCCCAGGTCATGGAACTGCACCTTGTCCTCGATCAGCGCATGTGTGCCGATCACGATCCCGGCTTCGCCGGTGACCAGGTCCAGCAGCGCCTGACGGCGGGCCGCCGTGCCCATGGAACCGGTGAGCAGTACCACCTTCGTACCGAGGTCGGAGCCGCCCAGCATCCCTCCTTCGGCCAGCTCGCCCATCATCTCCGTGATGGACCGGTGGTGCTGCTGGGCCAGCACCTCGGTGGGGGCGAGCATCGCGGCCTGTCCACCGGCGTCGACGACGGCGAGCATGGCGCGCAGCGCGACCAGCGTCTTCCCGGAACCGACCTCGCCCTGCAGCAGCCGGTGCATCGGATGCTCGGTCGCCAGGTCGTCGAAGACCTCTTTGGAGACCTTCTCCTGGCCCTCGGTGAGGGTGAACGGCAGCTTGGCGTCGAAGGCGTCGAGCAGTCCGCCGTGGGCAGGGATCCGCGCCACCGCGGGAAGCTGGGTGTCGGCGTACCGGCGGCGGGCGAGCGCGACCTGGAGGACGAACGCCTCGTCCCACTTCAGCCGGTCCCTGGCGTCGGCGATGTCCGCCTTGGTCTGCGGACGGTGGATCTTCAGCAGCGCCTCGGGCAGCGGGGTGAAGCCACGCCCCTCGCGCAGCGACGACGGCAGCGGGTCGACGGCGTCCCGGGCGCTGGGCAGCACGGTGTCGACGGCCTTGGCGATCCGCCAGGAGTCGAGCTGCTTGCAGGCCGGATAGATGGGCAGCAGCTTCCCGGCGAAGGCGTCCACCGCCTCCGTGGCCTCGTCGGCGTCCGTGGCGTCGAGCAGCTGGTAGGTGGGGTGGGCGAGCTGCATCTTCCGGTTGAAGACGGAGACCTTGCCCGCGAACATCGCCCGGCGTCCGGGCAGCAGCTCCTTGTGCGGCTTGTGCACGCCGTGGCCGAAGAAGACCAGCTGGAGCCGGCCGCTGCCGTCGGTGAGGGTCACCTCCAGGCGCTTGCCCCTGCCGTTGTTGAACATCATGATCCGGGCGTCGGCGACCTGGGCGACGACGGTCACATGTTCGTCCAGCGGGAGGTCGGCCAGCGCGGTCAGCTTGCCGCGCTCCTCGTAGCGCCGCGGGTAGTGGTGCAGCAGATCACCGACCGTGTGCAGGTCGAGGTGTTCGGCCATCACCTTCGCGGTGGCACCGCCGAGCAGCTTCTTGAGGGGTTCGTCGAACGCAGACACGCGATCCATTGCACACCACCCCACTGACAGAAGTCGCCCGCATCACCGCAATCGCCTGGTCACAAACGTCTTCGCGCCCCTGGGACCGGTCCCCCGCTCCTCACCCGCGATCACCGCCACGCGATCGCCCGGACCGCGCCGTCGCCCTGCACCCGGCCGGCCGGCCCACTGTCCGCCGGACCGGCGGTGTGCTGGTCTGCCCGGCCCGGACCCTCGATCAGGCGCCCGGGCTGTGGGCGGAACTCGCCGACACCCTCCGCCGGACCGGCGCCACCGATCGGGACGAGGCCTCACGGGCGGCGCCGCCCCTATCCGCCCTACTCCACCCCGACCAGCAGCGGCGTTCCCTGTCCACCGCCCCGGTACACCACCGTGTCCACCGCCAGATAGCCCTCCCGCACATGCTCCTCCAGGGCGTCGGCCAAGGCATCGGGTACGTCCTCGCCCAGTACCAGGGTGACGAGTTCGCCGCCCGCCGCCAGCATCCGGTCGATCACCGCCCGGGCCGTGCCGGGCACGTCCTCGCCGATGACCGCCACATCACCTTCGATCAGGCCCAGGATGTCGCCGGCCTGGCAGATGCCCGCCATGGTCCAGGACTGCCGTTCGGCGACGGCCAGTTCGCCGTAGCGGGTGGCACCGGCCGCCGCGGTCATCGCCACCACGTCCTCGTCGAAGCTGCGGTCCGGTTCGTGGACGGCGAGCGCGGCGATGCCCTGGACGGCGGCCCGGGTCGGGATGAGGGCGACCCGGATGCCCTCGGTACGGGCCTGCTCGGCGGCGGCCGCCGCCGTGTGGCGCAGATCGGCGTCGTTCGGCAGGAGAACCACCTCGCGGGCGTGCGCGCGGCGGATCGCGTCGACCAGTTCGCCGCTGGCCGGCGGCTCCCCGGGCCGGGCGAGCACGGTGGTCGCACCGGCTTCCGAGCAGAGGCCGGAGAGCCCGGGGCCGGGCACCACGACGACGACACCGCGCTGCGCGGGTTCCACGTGGTGCGGGTGGACCCGGTCTGCGCCGAAGTGGGTGATCCGGATCCGGTACGGCCGGCCGGCCTCGACCCCGGCCTCCACCGCCGCACCCGCGTCGTCGACATGGACGTGGACGTTCCACAGCCCGTCCCCGCCGACCACCACGAGCGAGTCACCGAGCCCGTCGAGCCGGGTCCGCAGCCGGTCTACCGCGTCGTCCCCGGCCTCCAGCAGATAGATCACCTCGAAGGCTGGGCCGTCCTGCGCTCCGCCCGCCACGCAGTCCTCGGCCGCGGCAGTGGTCACGGGGGCGATGTCGGGGGCCACCCAGACGCCGTGTTCGGGTGTCTCCCCGGAGACCGCTTCGACGAGCGCCTCGAGGACGGTCACCAGGCCCCGTCCTCCGGCGTCCACGACACCCGCCCGACCGAGGACGGCCAGCTGTCCGGGGGTCTCGTCCAGCGCCGTGCGCGCCCCCTCGTACGCCGCCTGCACGACCGCCTGCGCACTCGGGTCGCCCGCCGTGCGCCCGGCGGCCTCGGCGGCGGCGGTGGCCACCGTCAGCACGGTCCCCTCGACGGGGTGGGCGACGGCCTGCCTGGCTGCGGTCGCGGCCCGGTTCAGCGCGAGCCGCAGATGGTCCGCGTCGTGCCCGTCGGCCAGCACCCCCGCCATGCCGCGCAGCAGCTGCGCCAGGATCGTGCCCGAGTTCCCGCGGGCGCCGATCAGCGCCCCGTGCGCCATGGCCCGTACGGCATCGGCGAGGCCGGGCACGGACGCGCCGGTCTCGTGCGCGGCGAAGACCGCTTCGACGGCTCCTGCCGCGGACTCCACCGTCAGGTAGAGGTTGGTCCCGGTGTCCCCGTCCGCGACGGGATACACATTGATCGCGTCGATCGCCGCACGCTCCCGCCCCAGTGCCTCCAGGGCGAGTGAGCACCACGTACGCACCGCGACGGCGTCCATGTCGTCGGCGGTCTGCGGCACGTGGTGTTCCTCCTGGAGAGCGGCCGTGGGCGGCTGGCTGAACCGCAGAGTAGTCCGGCCCGGTGGGCCCGGCAGGGCCAGGGGCGGGGCGGACGGCGGCGAAACCCATGGTAGTTTCGTTCTACCGACGCAGCCGTTGTATGCTGCTTCGGTTGCCCGATGAGAGTCGGGCCATTCCTCCGGCACCGCCACTTCAGTCAAATGATTCCGGCGCGCCGGAATTCACTGTAAGTGCATCTGAAGTCTTTGGAGTGACCCGTGGCTGCCAACTGCGACGTCTGCGGCAAGGGGCCGGGCTTCGGCAACAACATTTCGCACTCGCACCGCCGTACGTCCCGTCGCTGGAATCCCAACATCCAGCGCGTGCGTGCCGTGGTCGGTCGGACGCCGAAGCGGCTCAACGTCTGCACCTCGTGCATCAAGGCCGGCAAGGTCGCGCGCTGACGTTCCCGTCGTAGCGCAGCCTTCCGGTTGCCCAAAAAGCCGGTCCACCTCGGTGGACCGGCTTTTTGCTGTGCGCTGGGCTCCTACAGCCGCCACCCGTGGTCGACGGGGCCGATGCCGGCGCCCAGCGGGAAGCCTGCCGCGATCGCCCCGGTGACGTACTCCTTCGCTGCCCGTACCGCCGTCGGTACGTCCTGCCCCCGGGCCAGCCCGCAGGCGATCGCGGAGGCCAGGGTGCAGCCCGTGCCATGGGTGTGCCGGTTGTCGTGCCGGGGGGCACGCAGCCAGTGCTCCTCGGTGCCGTCCGTGAGCAGGTCGACCGGATCGCCGGGCAGATGCCCGCCCTTGATGACGACCCAGCGCGGTCCGTATCCGAGGATCTCCCCGGCGGCCCGCCGCATTCCGGACTCGTCCGTGACGGTCACTCCGGTGAGCTGTGCCACCTCGTCCAGGTTGGGGGTCGCCACCGTCGCGACCGGCAGGAGCTTCTGCCGTACGGAATCGAGGGCCTCGGCGGCCAGCAGCGGATCGCCGTGTTTGGAGACCCCGACCGGGTCGACGACGACCGGGGCGTCGGTCGCCGCGAGAAGTGCGGCGACGGTCTCCACGAGTGCGGCCGATGCCAGCATGCCGGTCTTCACCGCCTGGACCCCGATGTCGTCGACGACGCTGCGGTACTGGGCCCGGACAGCCTCCACAGGCAGCTCCCAAGCGCCCTGGACACCCAGCGAATTCTGCGCCGTCACCGCGGTGATCACGCTCATGCCGTGCACGCCGTGCGCCAGCATCGTCTTCAGATCGGCCTGAATGCCCGCACCGCCGCCGGAATCGGATCCGGCGACGGTGAGTACACGAGGTGGTACGAGTGGTGCGGCGGGGGATGCGGATATGGGCATACCCCGAAATCTACTCCGGGCGCCGGAACTGCCGGGCGCCTCCTAGGGGGCGTCCTCGATGCCACCGAAGTGGTCCCAGCCGCCCTTGCTGGTCCAGGGCGCCCCGTCGACCGTCACCTGGGGCAGCGCCGACGGGTTGAGTACCTCGCCGATCACCTTCCAGCGGGCGGGCAGCTTCACGTCCGCCGGGAACGTGGCGACGATCGCGTGGTCCTCTCCACCGGTGAGCACCCACTGCAGCGGATCGACACCGACCGCCTGGCCGATGTCGGACATCTGCGAGGGGATGTCGATGAGACCGGAGCGCAGATCGATCCGGACCTTGCTGGCCTCGGCGATGTGCCCGAGATCGGCCACGAGCCCGTCGCTGACGTCCGTCATGGCGGTGGCGCCGAGCCCGGCGGCCGCGGGGCCCGCGTGGTACGGCGGTTCGGGGCGCCGGTGGGCCTCGACGAACGCGCGCGGCGACCGGAAACCACGGGAGAGCACGGCGTACCCGGCGGCGGACCAGCCGAGCCAGCCGGTGACGGCGACGACGTCGCCGGGGCGGGCACCGGCCCGGGTGACCGGTTCGTGGTTGCGCAGATCGCCGAGTGCGGTGATCGCGACGGTGATGGTCTCCCCGCCGACCACGTCACCGCCGACCACGGCCGCCCCCGCGACCTGGCACTCGTCACGGATGCCGTCCATCAGCTCGCCCGCCCAGGTGACCGGGAGTTCGGCGGGGACGACCAGGCCGAGCAGCAGCGCGGTGGGCACGGCGCCCATGGCTGCGATGTCGGCGAGATTCTGCGCGGCGGCCTTGCGTCCGACGTCGTACGCCGTCGACCAGTCGCGGCGGAAGTGCCGTCCCTCCAACAGGATGTCGGTACTGGCCACGACCCTGCGGTCGGGAGCGGCCACGACCGCGGCGTCGTCGCCGGGTCCGAGCCGCACCGCCGGGGTGGTGGTGAGGCGGGAAGTGAGCTCCCTGATGAGCCCGAACTCCCCCAACTCGCCCACGGTTCCCTTCACCGAGTCTCACCTCTCATCTATCGCGCCGGACGGGCGTCCGGCCTGGATCGGCGGCCGGGGGCCGGGACCGTGGCCCGGCCGTCGGATGCAGTCTGCTCCGGTCGTCGCCGGCATGCCTGTCCCCCATCCGGACCGCTGCACTTGCGGTCGCGAGCCGTCACTGCTGTCGGTACTGTCAAGAGATACGTCAACCGCTGCCATCCGTACGCCACGCGGTGGGACGTCATCCGGCCCGCGGGTCTCCCCGCGGCCCGTGGCAACGCGATACCGTGGCGTCTCTTTCCCCCACATGATCCTCGTGGCCGCCCTGGAGGTTCCGTGGTACAGGCGTACATCCTTATTCAGACCGAGGTGGGCAAGGCGTCGACCGTCGCCGAGACCATCACGAAAATCCCGGGAGTGATCCAGGCAGAGGACGTCACCGGCCCCTACGACGTGATTGTGCGCGCGCAGGCCGACACAGTCGATGAACTCGGACGCATGGTGGTCGCCAAGGTCCAGCAGGTGGAAGGCATCACGAGAACCTTGACCTGCCCGGTCGTCCATCTGTAGTCCCCTTATACGCTGGGCCGGTGACGTCCATCCGCCCCCGGCTTCGCCGCCCCTTGTTCCTCGGCCCGTCCGCTGCCGTTCTGCTGCTGGCCGCGGCGGGCTGCTCAACCACGGACACCCATGCGTCGATCACGGTTCCCACCCCGACGCCGGAAGCCGCAGCCTACTGCCGTGCACTGCACAAGGAGCTGCCGAAGTCCGTCGCCGGACAGGAGCGCAACGACCCCGGGCCGAAGTCGGAACTGACCGCCGGCTGGGGGGACGGGGCGATCGTACTGCGCTGCGGCGTCGAGCGGCCCGCAAAGATGGACGATCCGATGGCGAAGGGGGCCGAGGCGGACGGCGTCAACTGGCTGCTGGAGCAGCCGGAGGACGCCGGTCCGCGCTTCACCACCACTTATCGCAAGGCGTATGTCGAGGTGTCGCTCTCGACGGCGTACTCCCATGACATCAGCCCGCTGGCGGCGTTCGCCGCAGCCGTCAAGAAGACGGTCCCCAGCAGCATCTAGAGAGTGTCCGCGCAGTCCGGCCCGGCGCCTGTGCGCACATCCGGCCCGGTGCTTCTCAGCGCAGGCCGGTCGGGCGGGTCAACGCCGCCTGGATCAGCCGGTCCACCAGCTCCTGGTAGCTCACGCCGCTCTCCTGCCACATCCGCGGGTACATGGAGATCGGGGTGAAGCCCGGCAGCGTATTGATCTCGTTGATCACGAAGCTGCCGTCCTCGGTGAGGAAGAAGTCGGCGCGCACCAGGCCCTCGCAGGACGCCGCCTCGAAGGCTTCGACCGCGAGCCGCTGGACCTCGGCCGTCTGCTCCTCGGTCAGCGGGGCGGGCACGATCCCGGACGCCGAGTCGATGTACTTGGCCTCGAAATCGTAGAAGTCGTGCGCGGTGACCGGCGGGATCTCGGCGGGCACGCTGGCACGCGGTCCGTCCTCGAACTCCAGCACCCCGCACTCGATCTCGCGGCCCCGCAGCAGCGACTCGACCAGGAACTTGGGGTCGTGGCGGCGGGCTTCCTCGATCGCCTCGTCGAGGCCGGAGAGGTCGTCGACCTTGGTGATGCCGATGGACGAACCTGCCCGGGCGGGCTTGATGAAGAGCGGCCAGCCGTGCTCACCGGCGAAGTCCACGATGCGCTTGCGGGCACCGGAGCGGTCGTTGTCCCACTCGCGGGGGCGGATCACGACGTACGGACCGACGGGCAGCCCGAACGAGGTGAACACCCGCTTCATGTACTCCTTGTCCTGGCCGACCGCCGAGGCGAGCACACCGGCGCCCACGTACGGCACCCCGGACAGCTCCAGGAGCCCCTGGAGGGTGCCGTCCTCACCGTACGGGCCGTGCAGGACGGGGAAGACGACGTCGACCTCACCGAGCGCCTTCGGGACCGAGCCGGGCTCGCTGTAGACCACCTCGCGGCTGCCGGGGTCGACGGAGAGGACCACGCCGCCCTCGCTGGACTCGGCCAGTTGTGCCACGTCCGGCATCTTCCGGTCGGTGATGGCCATCCGCTCGGGCTCGTCGGCGGTGAGCGCCCAGCGGCCGTCCGTCGTGATGCCGATCGGCAGGACGTCGTACTTCGTCCGGTCGATGGCGTTCAGGACGGCACCTGCGGTGACGACCGAAATGCCGTGTTCGGAGCTGCGGCCGCCGAACACGACGGCCACACGCGGCTTGCGGAGCTGCTGCTCCGGGCTCTGGGGGAGGTTCTCGCTGCTCATATCGCGTTGAGCGTACCTGCTGGTACGAGTCACGTCAGCGTCCCCGGGGCCGACCCGCGTGGAGCCGCCACTCAGTGGCGCTCGGCCTTCGCGCTGCGCGACATCAGCTCGCCCAGAGCGACCATCGGCGGCTTGCCCTCGTGGACGATGGAGACGACCGTCTCCGTGATGGGCATGTCGATCCCGTGCCGGCGGGCCAGATCGCGCACCGATTCACAGGACTTGACGCCCTCGGCGGTCTGCTTGGTGACGGCGATGGTCTCTTCCAGGGTCATGCCGCGGCCGAGGTTGGTGCCGAAGGTGTGGTTGCGCGACAGCGGCGAGGAGCAGGTCGCCACCAGGTCGCCCAGGCCCGCGAGTCCGGAGAACGTCAGCGGGTCGGCGCCCATGGCGAGGCCGAGCCGGGTGGTCTCGGCGAGGCCACGGGTGATGAGCGAGCCCTTGGCGTTGTCGCCGAGGCCCATCCCGTCGGCGATGCCTACGGCGAGCCCGATGACGTTCTTGACCGCGCCGCCGAGTTCGGCCCCGACCACATCGGTGATGGTGTACGGGCGGAAGTACGGGGTGTGACAGGCGGCCTGGAGGCGACGGGCCACCGACTCGTCCCGGCAGGCGACGACGGCCGCGGCAGGACGGCGTTCGGCGATCTCCTTGGCGAGGTTGGGGCCGGTGACGACGGCGATGCGGTCCGCGCCGACCTTGGTGACGTCCTCGATGACCTCGCTCATCCGCTCGGCGGTGCCGAGTTCGACCCCCTTCATCAGCGAGACGAGGACGGTGTCCGGTCCGAGGTGCGGGGCCCATTCGGCGAGGTTGGCGCGCAGCGTCTGCGACGGCACAGCGAGCACGGCGAAGTCGGCACCGCGCAGCGCCTCCGTGGCGTCGGTGGTGGCCCTGATGGACTCGGGGAGTTCAATTCCCGGCAGATAGTCGGGGTTGGTACGGGTCGTGTTGATCGCCTCGACGGCCTCGGCACGGCGTCCCCAGAGAGTGACCTCGCCACCGGCGTCGGCGAGGACCATGCCGAAGGCCGTACCCCATGAGCCGGTTCCGAAGACGGCTGCTTTTACGGGGTGCGTCACTTGGGTCCCTTCCCTTCGGCCTTGCGCCGCTGTTCGGCACGCGCCTTGCGGTGGTCGTAGAGCTCGGCGGGGGCCTTCTCGCCGCGTACGACTTCGAGCTGGGCGGTGACCGCGGCCATGATGACCTCGGTCGCCTCACGCAGGACCTCGGGCGTCGGCTCCTTGTCGTAGAACCGGGAGAGGTCGACGGGCGGACCGGCCTGCACCTGGAGTGTCTTGCGGGGGAAGAGCCGGAGCTTCTGCTCCTTGGCGTACGGCGGCATCGCGAGGTTGGCGCCCCACTGCGCGACGGGGATGACCGGGGCCTTCGTCATCAACGCGACGCGGGCGGCACCGGTCTTGCCTGCCATCGGCCACATGTCGGGGTCGCGGGTGAGGGTGCCCTCCGGGTAGAAGGCGACGCACTCGCCGCGCTCGATGGCGTCGACGGCGGCCCGGAAAGCGTCCAACGCATTGGTCGTCTCGCGGTACACGGGGATCTGTCCGGTGCCACGCAGCATCATTCCGACAAAGGGGGTCTTGAAGAGGCCCGCCTTGGCGAGAAGCCGCGGCACCCGGCCGGTGTTGTACTGGAAGTGACCGTAGGAAAGCGGGTCCAGATACGAGTTGTGGTTGACCGCAGTGATGAATCCACCGTCGGCCGGGATGTGTTCCATGCCCCGCCAGTCACGCTTGAACAGAACCACCAGCGGCGGTTTTGCGATGACCGCCGCCAGGCGGTACCAGAAGCCGATTCTGCGGCGGGACACTCGGACACCTTCCTCTACGGACCTGACGTGCTGCCTGACTGTGGGCGGCCAATTGTGACCCCAGGCCCCTGCTCTGTCGAGAACACGGTACGCCCCGCCTCCGGGACCGACCCTCCGGGTTGTCGCACCGGCAGGCGAGAATGAGCGGCGATATGCATCGAGGGGGAGATCGCCACGAACACCGACCCGACCGGCCTGTGGTCCCTGGTCGTCCCGTTGAAGCCGCTGGCGCAAGGCAAGAGCAGGCTGACACGGGCGGCCGGCGTCCTGCTGCGCCCCCGGCTCGCCCTGGCCTTCGCCCAGGACACCGTGGCTGCCGCGCTCTCGTGCCGGGCCGTACGGGATGTGGTGGTCGTCACGGACGACCCTGTGGCCGCGGCGGCGCTGGCGGCGCTCGGGGCACGCACCGTGCCCGACGAACCGGCCGCCGGGCTCAACGCCGCACTCGTCCACGGCGAGCGGGCGGTGCGCGGCCGGCGGCCCGCCGCGGCGGTCGCGGCGCTGAACGCGGATCTGCCCGCACTGCGCCCCGGGGAATTGGCCCGGGTCCTCGATTTCGCAGCCGAATTTCCTCGCGCATTTGTCACGGATGCGACGGGAATCGGCACGACATTTCTTTCGGCTTCATCCGGGGTGGAATTGCGTCCGGCTTTCGGCGGCCGATCCAGGGCCCGGCACCTTTCCTCCGGCGCGGTGGAAATCACGTCGGCCGGTATCGATTCGGTCCGCCAGGACGTGGACACCGGCGACGATCTGCGGGCGGCCGTGCGCCTCGGGGTGGGCCCGTACACGGCGGACCGCTGGGCCGCGGGCGTGCCCGCGCGGGACCGATAGGCTGCCGTTCATGCAGGCGACCTCGTACACGTACGACCCCGAGACCCGCACCGGCAGTGTGCTGCTCGACGACGGCACCCCGGTGGAATTCGACGCCCCGGCCTTCGACGCGGGCGGCCTGCGGCTGCTGCGCCCCGGGCAGCGGGTGCGAATCGAGGTCGCGGGCGAGGGTGCGGACCGGCGGATCACCCTGGTGACACTGCAGACGTTCTGAAGGGCCCCTGGGCCCTCTCCCGGCAGCGGGCCGGGCGCCGAACAGCCCGCGGGCCGGGCTCCCCGTGGGGAGCCCGGCCCGGCGCGTGTGAGTAGCCCTGCGCTGCTCGGTCTCACTTCTTTCGCGCGACGGCCTTCTTGGCCGTGGTCTTGCGCGCCGTGGTCTTCTTCGCGGGCGCCTTCTTCGCCGTGGCCTTCTTGGCGGGCGCGGTCTTGCTGGCGACGGTCTTCTTGACGGCCGTGGTCTTCTTCGCCGCCGCGGCCGTGGTCTTCTTCGCCGGCGTGGCCTTCTTGGCCGCCGCGGTGGTCTTCTTCGCCGTGGTCTTCTTCGCGGCGGTGGTCTTCGCCGCCGTCACGGCCTTCTTGGCGGTGGCCTTCTTCGCCGTGGCCTTCTTGGCGGTGGCCTTCTTGGCGGCGGCCTTCGTGGTCGTACGGGTGGAAGCACCGCCCGAGAGGCTGCCCTTGGGCGCCTTCTTCACGGCCACATCGTGCTTGGGGAGCTTCTTCGAGCCGCTCACCAGGTCCTTGAAGCCCTGTCCCGCGCGGAAGCGGGGCACCGAGGTCTTCTTGACCCGTACGCGCTCACCCGTCTGCGGGTTGCGGGCGTAGCGAGCCGGGCGGTCGACCTTCTCGAACGAGCCGAAGCCGGTGACCGAGACACGGTCCCCGGCGACAACGGCACGGACGATCGCGTCGAGTACCGCGTCGACAGCGTCTGCGGCCTGCTGGCGGCCGCCGACCTTGTCGGCAATCGCTTCTACGAGCTGCGCCTTGTTCACGTCTTCCCCTTCGGAGACATTGCCAGAACGAAAGTGTTCAAGCGTTTTCGCACGTTAGGCAGATATATACCGCAAATCAAACACGAAACGGGCTAATCACCCTAGTGCCGCAACGAAGTCGACCGCTGCGCAGTTCCGCAGAGTCAGTCACCTTCGGGGAATCGGCCCTCGTCGAGGTCCTTCATCAACCGGTCCAGACGCCTTGCCGCATCCGGTAGATCGTGCTTCGCCGCGGCCGTGACGACCAACAGCTTCCGGGACAGCGCCATCCTTACGCCCTCCGGGACTTGCAGTGCGCGCACTCTTGCGTGCGCTTCCTTCAATTGGTCGGCGACTTGGCCGTAAAGCTTGAGTTGGCTGTCGCGTTCCATGCACCGATTGTGCCATCTGGGGCGAGTTGTCGCCCGACGGGGTCTCAACAAGCGACTGCGCCCTCTACCAGAAGGCAGAGGGCGCAGTACTGGAAACGCGCTGCTCAGACGTTAATTGTACGCGGCTTGAAGGTCGGCCTTGCCGCCTCATAAGTCGCGATGTCCGCTTCGTTCTGAAGGGTGAGGCTGATGTCGTCCAGCCCGTTCAGCAGTCGCCAGCGGGCGTTCTCGTCGAGCTCGAAGTCGGCGGTGATGCCCTCGGCGCGGACCTGGCGCTCCTGCAGGTCGACGGTGATCTCGGCCTTCGGGTCGGCCTCGGTCAGCTCCCAGAGCGCGTCGACCACCTTCTGGTCGAGCACGACGGTCAGCAGGCCGTTCTTCAGCGAGTTGCCGCGGAAGATGTCGGCGAACCGGGAGGAGATGACGGCCTTGAAACCGTAGTTCTGCAGGGCCCAGACAGCGTGTTCGCGGGACGAGCCGGTACCGAAGTCGGGACCTGCCACCAGGACCGTGGCGCCGTCCCGCTCGGGGCGGTTGAGGACGAAGTCCCCGTCCTTGCGCCAGGCCTCGAAGAGTCCGTCCTCGAAGCCGTCGCGGGTGACCTTCTTCAGCCAGTGCGCGGGGATGATCTGGTCGGTGTCGACGTTGCTGCGGCGCAGCGGGACGGCCCGGCCGGTGTGTGCGGTGAAAGCTTCCATGATTCTCAGACTCCGGCGGACGTACGGGCGTCGGACAGGTCGGCCGGCGAGGCCAGGTGGCCCAGCACGGCGGTGGCGGCGGCGACCTGCGGGGAGACCAGGTGAGTACGGCCGCCCTTGCCCTGCCGGCCCTCGAAGTTACGGTTCGAGGTCGAGGCTGAGCGCTCGCCGGGGGCCAGCTGGTCGGGGTTCATACCGAGACACATCGAGCAACCCGCGTGCCGCCATTCGGCGCCGGCCGCGGTGAAGACCTTGTCCAGGCCCTCCTCGACAGCCTGCAGGGCGACCCGGACCGAACCGGGGACGACCAGCATCCGTACGCCGTCGGCGACTTTGCGGCCGTCCAGGATCGAGGCCGCGTTACGCAGGTCCTCGATGCGGCCGTTGGTGCAGGAGCCTACGAAGACGGTGTCGACGCCGATCTCGCGCAGCGGCTGCCCGGCGGTCAACCCCATGTATTCCAGGGCCTTTTCGGCGGCGTTCCGCTCCGAGACGTCCTCGTACGAAGCGGGGTCGGGGACGTTCGCCGACAGGGGCGCGCCCTGACCGGGGTTGGTGCCCCAGGTGACGAACGGGGCCAGTTCCGCGGCGTCGATGACGACCTCGGCGTCGAAGACCGCGTCCTCGTCCGTGCGCAGCGTCCTCCAGTACGCGACAGCGGCGTCCCAGTCCTCGCCCTGCGGGGCGTGGTCGCGGCCCTTCAGGTAGTCGAACGTGGTCTCGTCCGGGGCGATCATGCCGGCCCGGGCGCCCGCCTCGATCGACATGTTGCAGATGGTCATCCGGGCTTCCATCGAGAGCTTCTCGATGGCGGAGCCGCGGTATTCGAGGATGTAGCCCTGGCCTCCGCCGGTGCCGATCCGGGCGATGATCGCGAGGATCAGGTCCTTGGCGGTCACGTCGTCGGGCAGTTCGCCGTCGATGGTGATCGCCATGGTCTTCGGACGGGCCAGCGGCAGCGTCTGGGTGGCGAGCACGTGCTCGACCTGGCTGGTGCCGATTCCGAACGCCAGCGCGCCGAACGCGCCGTGCGTGGAGGTGTGGGAGTCGCCGCAGACGACCGTGGTGCCGGGCTGGGTCAGGCCCAGCTGCGGGCCGACCACGTGCACGACACCCTGCTCGACGTCGCCCAGCGGGTGCAGCCGTACGCCGAACTCCGCGCAGTTCTTGCGCAGCGTCTCCAACTGGGCGCGGGAGACCGGGTCGGCGATGGGCTTGTCGATGTCGAGGGTCGGGGTGTTGTGATCCTCGGTGGCGATGGTGAGGTCGAGGCGCCGCACCCGGCGTCCGGCCTGACGGAGGCCGTCGAAGGCCTGCGGGCTGGTCACCTCGTGCAGCAGGTGCAGATCGATGAAGAGGAGGTCGGGCTCACCTTCGGCGCGCCGGACGACATGGTCGTCCCAGACCTTCTCCGCGAGTGTCCTACCCATCGCTTTCCCTCCGGCCGGCGTCTTCGCCGGCCCAACTAGAGATTCGGTGCGCCGCCGTCCGGACCCCCGTGCGGGGCGGTGGCTTCGGGCCCTTGTATGGCCGCACCTACAGGTTCGCAACTTCTGCCGAAAATTGAACTTGCGTTTCACAGAGTGAGACGCGAGTATCGTCGTATGGACAACTCTAGCGGCGTCGGCGTTCTCGACAAGGCAGCTCTGGTATTGAGCGCCCTGGAGTCCGGTCCGGCCACCCTCGCCGGGCTGGTCGCGGCGACCGGGCTCGCACGACCCACGGCACATCGACTGGCCGTGGCACTGGAACACCACCGGATGGTGGCGAGGGACATGCAGGGCCGTTTCATCCTCGGCCCACGGCTGGCGGAGCTCGCGGCCGCGGCCGGCGAGGACCGTCTGCTGGCGACGGCCGGCCCGGTTCTCACACACCTGCGCGACATCACCGGCGAGAGCGCGCAGCTCTACCGTAGGCAGGGCGACATGCGGATCTGCGTGGCGGCCGCGGAGCGGCTGTCCGGACTGCGGGACACGGTGCCGGTGGGCTCCACGCTCACCATGAAGGCCGGCTCGTCGGCCCAGATCCTGATGGCCTGGGAGGAGCCGGAGCGCCTGCACCGCGGCCTCCAGGGCGCCCGCTTCACGGCGACGGCGCTCTCCGGTGTCCGGCGGCGCGGCTGGGCCCAGTCGATCGGCGAGCGGGAACCGGGTGTCGCCTCGGTCTCGGCGCCGGTGCGCGGCCCGTCGAACCGGGTGGTCGCCGCCGTCTCGGTCTCCGGACCGATCGAGCGGCTGACCCGTCACCCGGGCCGGATGCACGCACAGGCGGTCATCGACTCGGCCGCGCGGCTGAGCGAGGCCCTGCGCCGCAACGGCTGACGTACTCGTTCTCCCTCTGGTCCGAAAGGCCGCCCCAGCGTCGTGGCGGCCCCGCTCAGCCCTTCCGCTCCGTGGCCGAGCGATGCGCGAGACGATCCGCCGCGCGACGGCCCCGCCCCTCGACGGGCAGCACGCCGGTCACCGCAGCCAGTCCGTACGGCGGCATGTCGGCGTAGATCGATTCGTACGACCCCTCGGCTGCGATGTACGTCTCGTGCCACAGCCCCACGTGCTGCCTGGACTTCTTCTCCTTACGGTTCATCATCGCCCAGGCCTTGCGGTGGAACATGTCGGGAGCGCTCGCATACGCGTACAGCTTCTCCTTCGACTCCCAGTACTGGACGACGTAGTACGTCCTCGGCGACCCGGTCAGCAGCGTGTGACCGAGCAGCCCGCGGCTCCTGTCCCGGCTCAACTCCCGCAGCATGCGCGGCATTGCGAGGAGAACCGGCAGCCAGTGGTGCACGCCCCAGAAGTGGTTGATGCGCATCCCGATGAGCAGCACGACCACCTCTCCCTCAGCGGCCGCGGTCGTCCGCCCCGGTATCGGCTTCGCGAACATGCAGTGCCCCCTGTCTCGTGGCGACTATTGGAGAGTGCCACTATCCAATGATTGGATAGTGGCACTGCCCAAGGGGTGGCGCAAGGGAAGGCCCGGACATGCGACTGTCGGAACTGAGCAAGCAGAGCGGCGTCACGACCACGACGATCAAGTACTACCTGCGTGAGGGGCTGCTGCCGCCCGGTGAACGCGTCAGCGCGACCCAGGCCGAGTACGACGAGAGCCATCTGCGCCGGCTCCGTCTGGTACGGGCGCTGATCCAGGTCGGCAGCCTGCCGGTGGCAACAGCCCGCGAGGTACTGGCACATGTCGACGACGAGTCCCTCGGCCGGACGATCCGTCTCGGCGCGGCACTGTGGTCCCTGCCGCACGGCCCCGAGCCGGACGAGGAAGCCCCGGAGACGGCCGTGGCGCGCCACGAGGTCGACCGGCTTCTCGACCGGCTCGGCTGGGCGTTCGTCCAGGAACTCGGCTCACTGGACCCCGTGCACCGCGCACTGGTCGCGTCCATGGCCACCCTCATCCGGCTCGGCTACCCCTGTGACATCGAGTACTTGGCGGAGCAGGCCCGCCTCATGGAGCAAGTGGCCGTCCACGACCTGGACATGATGGAGTCCTATCCGGCGGGCGCGGAGCAGGTGGAGATGGCGGTCGCCTCGGCGGTGCTCTACGAGCCGCTGCTGCTGGCGCTGCGCAGGCTGGCCCAGGAGGAGGAGTCGGCCCGACGGTACGGCCTCTGAACACGGCGGGCCCCGGCCCGCAACGGGCCCCGGACATACGACCAAGGGCCCTTCACCGAAGTGAAGGGCCCTTGGTCTTCTGCTCTGTTGTACCCCCGACCGGATTCGAACCGGCGCTACTGCCGTGAGAGGGCAGCGTGCTAGGCCGCTACACAACGGGGGCGCGACACTGCGCTGGGCTACCAGGACTCGAACCTGGAATGACGGTACCAGAAACCGTAGTGTTGCCAATTACACCATAGCCCATGGTGTTACAAGTACCCCCGACCGGATTCGAACCGGCGCTACTGCCGTGAGAGGGCAGCGTGCTAGGCCGCTACACAACGGGGGCCCTAGCGATCCTGCATCGAAATCGATGGGTGCGACCCAAATGATCTCGCGGGAAGGATCTGTACCCCCGACCGGATTCGAACCGGCGCTACTGCCGTGAGAGGGCAGCGTGCTAGGCCGCTACACAACGGGGGCGTGTTTTACAGATGAAGCTCTGCGCTGGGCTACCAGGACTCGAACCTAGAATGACGGTACCAGAAACCGTAGTGTTGCCAATTACACCATAGCCCACCAAAACTCAACCCCCAGAGGGGATTTTGTTCGGCTTGCGCCTCCCGACCGGATCTTTCGGCCCGCTCGGGCGGCGCAGGAAGAACATTACCTGAAGGTGTCCGGCGCTCCAAAACGGGTATTGCCCGCCAACAGCCCGGGTAGCTGATCAAGGCCGGTGATCCGGACCAGCTCGGGCCGTCCGCCACGCCCGTCCCTGTCCAGCCAGACCCCCTTCAGCCCGGCCGCCACGGCCCCACCGGCGTCGATGTCCGGGTGGTCGCCGACGTACACGACGTCCTGCGGCGCCAGCCCGAGCGCGTCGCAGGCGGCGTGGAACGCTCCGGGCTCGGGCTTGGAGATGCCGAGCTCCACCGCGCACACCACCACCTCGAAGCGGTCCCGCACGCCGAGGGTGCGCAGTTTGCGGTCCTGGTTGACGATGCTGGAATTCGACAGGACGGCGTGCCGGTAGCGGTCGGCCAGCAGGTCCAGAGCGGGCACCGCGTCCGGGAAGAGCGCCCAGGCCGCCTCGTAGTGGACGACGTGCCGGCCGAACCATTCGTCGGCCTCCGCGTCCGTCAGCCAGCGCCCGAGGAACGCCCGGACCCGCTCCCGGCGCTGCCCCTGGAAGTCGGTCTCCCCGGCGGCGAGACGCTCCCACTGGACATCGGTGATGGCCCGCCACGCAGTGAGGGCCTGCTCGACGGACGCGTATCCGGCGGGCAGGCCCTCGCTCGCCAGATGCTTGCGCATGCCGACACGGTCGGCGCCCGTGTAGTCGAAGATCGTGTCGTCGATGTCCCAGAGCACGGCTCGGATCGGCATGAGGCCACGCTACCGCTCAGCCGGGGTGGGGCCACGCGGAAGGGGGCGGCCACCGGCTGAAACCGGCGACCGCCCCCTTCGGGCGTACGGGAGCGCTTACGCGGCCAGTTTGGCCAGTGCCGCGTCGATCCGGGCGAGCGTCTTCTCGCGCCCCAGGATCTCAAGGGACTCGAAGAGCGGCAGACCGATCGTGCGGCCTGTGACGGCGACGCGGACAGGGGCCTGGGCCTTGCCGAGCTTCAGACCGTGCTCCTCACCGGCGGCGAGGATGGCGTTCTTCAGCGCCTCGGCGTTCCACTCGGCGTCGGCCAACTTCGCGCGGGCGGTGACGAGCAGGGCGTCGGAACCCTCCTTCATCGCCTTGGCCCAGGACGCCTCGTCCTCGACCGGCTCGTCGAGGAAGAGGAAGTCGACGTTGGCCGTGATGTCCGAGAGGACGGTGACACGTGTCTGGGCGTAGGGGGCGATGGCCTCGAACCGGGCGGCGTCGAAGGCCTCCGGGGCCCACGGGGCGAACGGAGCCTTCAGCCAGGGACCGCACGACTCGGTGAAGGTCTTCACGTCGAGCATGCGGATGTGCTCGGCATTGATGTGCTCGCACTTCTTCAGGTCGAAGCGCGCCGGGTTGGCGTTGACGTCCTTGATGTCGAACGCCGCCACCATCTCCTCGATGGAGAAGATGTCGCGGTCCTCGGCGATCGACCAGCCCAGCAGGGAGAGGTAGTTGAGCAGTCCCTGGGGGAGGAAGCCGCGCTCGCGGTAGAGGTTGAGCGAGGCCTGCGGGTCACGCTTGGAGAGCTTCTTGTTGCCCTCGCCCATGACGTACGGCAGGTGCCCGAAGACAGGGGTCGCCTTGGCGATGCCCAGCTCGATGAGTGCCTTGTAGAGGGCGATCTGACGCGGGGTGGAGGAGAGCAGGTCCTCGCCGCGCAGGACGTGGGTGATCTCCATCAGCGCGTCGTCGACCGGGTTGACCAGCGTGTAGAGCGGGGCGCCGTTGGCCCGGACGATGCCGTAGTCCGGCACGTTGTCCGGCTGGAAGGTCAACTCGCCGCGGACCAGGTCCGTGAAGGTGAGCGCCTCGTCGGGCATCCGGAAACGGACGATGGACGTCCGGCCCTCGGCCTCGTACGCGGCGGTCTGCTCGGCTGTCAGGTCGCGGCAGTGGCCGTCGTAGCCGGACGGCTTGCCGGCCGCGCGGGCGGCTTCGCGGCGGGTGTCGAGCTCCTCGGTGGTGCAGTAGCAGTGGTACGCATAGCCGCCGGCGAGAAGCTTCTCGGCGACGTCCTTGTAGATGTCCATGCGCTGCGACTGCCGGTACGGGGCGTGCGGGCCGCCGACCTCGGGGCCCTCGTCCCAGTCGAAACCGAGCCAGCGCATCGAGTCGAGCAGCTGGTCGTACGACTCCTCGGAGTCGCGGGCCGCGTCGGTGTCCTCGATCCGGAAGACCAGGGTGCCGCCGTGGTGCCGGGCGAAGGCCCAGTTGAAGAGGGCGGTGCGGACCAGGCCCACGTGCGGGTTGCCGGTCGGGGAGGGACAGAAACGTACGCGGGGGGGTACCCCCTGCTCGAGCGAAGTCGAGAGCTTGGGGGAGTTCGTGTTAGCCACGCTTGATCACCTTGTTGGTGAGAGTGCCGATGCCTTCGATGGAGACGGCGACCTCGTCGCCGACATGCAGGGGTCCGACCCCTGCCGGAGTGCCGGTGAGGATCACATCGCCCGGGAGCAGCGTCATCGCCTCCGTGATGTGGACCACCAGGTCCTCGATGGAGCGGATCATTTCGCTCGTACGGCCCAGTTGACGTTGCTCGCCGTTGACCGTCGCCTGAATGGTGAGGTCGGTGGGGTCGAGGTCGGTCTCCACCCAGGGGCCGAGCGGACAGGACGTGTCGAATCCCTTGGCCCGGGCCCACTGCTTCTCGCGCTTCTGGGCATCGCGGGCGGTGACGTCGTTGGCGCAGGTGTAGCCGAAGATGACGTCCTTGACGCGCTCACGCGGCACTTCACGGCACAACCGGCCGATGACCACGGCCAGCTCGGCCTCGTAGTGCACTTCGTTGGAGAAGGCGGGGTACTCGATGGCGTCCCCGGAGCCGATCACCGACGTGGTGGGCTTGAAGAAGGCGACCGGTACCTCCGGGACCTCATTGCCGAGTTCTGCGGCGTGCTCCGCGTAGTTGCGGCCGATGGCCACGACCTTGTTGGGGAGCACGGGCGGCAGCAGCCGGACCTTGCTCAGCGGGACCTTGGTGCCGGAGAGCTCGAAGTCGGCGTACGGGATGCCCTTGATGATGTCGAGGACGAGGTCACCGGAGTCGACGGTGCCGTCGCCCTCGACCGCGCCGAAGGCGACATTGCCGTCGATGGAGAACCTGGCGATGCGCACGGGATGCTGTCGCCCCTCACTTGCTGGCTGACTGAAGACTGACGCCCCAGGCTAACGCGGGTGAGGGGGACAATCGCGCGCATTACTCGGCGGTGGCGGCCATGGCCGGGGCTTCCATCAGGATGGTGCGACGCGGGTTGGCCGTCTGCGTCGGCAGGTCGACGGCGTGCTCCTGCTGTTCCGGCGTCTGCAGCACTTCGGCGTCCTTGAGGTGCGCCAGCGTGGTGCGCCGGGGGTTGGCAATGTTGCGGAACATCATCGTCGTCTTCATCTGCCGTCAAGACCCTGTCGGTACAGGCGCCGCCCGGAGGGGCGCGGGTTGTCGGATTTGCCATCCCTGTAAAGCGTCAGGCTAAACATCCAATTCCCTCCGGATCCCCGGAAGAGACGACGATCATCATGTGAGTTTTCTCACGAAGCAGTCGACAATTACCTCATTCCGGGCGTCCGACCTTGATCGAAGAAACGGACATTGCATCACTGAATGAACCATTCCGCTGCTGATCATGTCGACTGGGACACCCCCGACCTCCACCACTTGTGCCCTCGATGAACCATTTTGCCCCTAAACACTCTCCACTACTTGTCACCCAGCCATCACAACGTGTCACTCCGGTCACGGCGTGACTCGGGGGCCTTGTTGGAGATCCGGCACTGTGCTGGAATTCCACGCACCGCCGCGGGTTTCAGGCCGGCGCGCAGGGGCGCAACGCAGCGCCGAGTGGCGGCGGGAAGGGGAAGAGCGCCGGTCACTCACGACCACCATGGGGCGGGAAAACGCCCCACGACGCCGACACCGTCCCGCCCGTCTACGCGGGGGGACGCCTGGTCCAGAGGTTGCGACGCTAGTGCAGGGACGTTTCAAGAGGGATGGCAGCGCTGCGGCGGAACAGGAGCCGCACGGCGGGACCGACCGCGGTTCCTCGCCCCAGCACGCCCAGAACCCCGGACCGGCCGCGGCCGGCGACAGCAGCGAGCGCGCCCCGCGCTCGGCCGGCACGGCGAGTAGCAGCGCCGATCCGATCACCCCGCTCGTGCCCCGGGGCGCCGTCAACACGGGCTCGCGGATAGCTCTTCGGAACTGGCGCATCAGTACGCGTCTGATCTCGCTGCTCGCCCTTCCGGTAGTCGCCGCGACCACCCTGGGTGGTCTGCGCATCAACGACTCCATGAACGACATACAGCAGCTGGACCATATGCAGCTGCTCACCCAGATGACCAAGCAGGCGACCACGCTCGCCCAGGCGCTCCAGGAGGAGCGCGACCGGTCGGCCGGTCCGCTGGCCAACGGGGTCAAGGTCGACGACACCAAGGTCGCCGAGCCGCGCAAGAGGACCGACCGGGCGAAGGCCGCGTTCTTCGCGGCGACGACCGAGATCGGCAACACCGACGGCGACGAGGCTCTTGAGGGCATCCACTCGAGCGTCGCGCAGATCGCCGGCCAGCTCGGACAGATCCGTGACATACGCAAGGACGCGTATGCGAAGGGCAGCCCGAGTCTCCAGACCGTCGATGCGTACAGCCAGCTGATCACCTCGCTGCTGAGCCTCTCGCAGGACATGGCGCAGGCGACCAGCAACCCCGAGATGATCAAGCGGACCCGTGCCCTGGCGGCGTTCTCCTCCGCCAAGGAGTACGCGTCGGTCCAGCGGGCGATCATCGCCGCGGCGCTGCCGGGCGGCGGTGGCCAAAGCGGATCGCATCTCGACCAGAACGACCGGCAGTTCGGCCGCGCCGCCCTCCACAAGGAGACGCTGGCGCTGAAGTCGTTCAACGTGACCTACACGGCCTCGGGACAGAACGCCGAGGAACTGACGGCGACACTGGAGAACGGCAACAACCCGGAGATCAAGGCGGCCGACACCTACGCACAGAAGGTGCTCGACAGCCCCACCGGCATGGCGGGCACGGCGCAGCGTTCGTACCTGGACTGGTACGACCAGAGCTCCACCAAGATCCAGGCGATGAAGACCATCGAGGAGACTCTCCTCAGCGACATGGAGGGCAAGGCCCGCGAACTCCGCGACCAGTCGCAGCGCGAGGCCATCATCAGCGGTGTGCTCATCCTGCTGGTGCTCGGTGTCTCGCTGGTCGGCGCCTTCGTCGTCGCCCGGTCCATGATCCGCTCGCTGCGGCGACTGCAGGACACCGCCACCCGGGTCGCCCAGGACCGTCTGCCGGAGCTCGTCAAGCAGCTCTCCGAGGCGGACCCGCAGGACGTCGACACCTCGGTCGAGTCGGTCGGTGTGCACTCCCGTGACGAGATCGGCAAGGTGGCCGCGGCCTTCGACGACGTGCACCGCGAGGCCGTCCGCCTCGCCGCCGAGCAGGCGCTGCTGCGAGGCAACGTCAACGCGATGTTCACCAACCTCTCGCGGCGTTCGCAGGGTCTCATCCAGCGTCAGCTCTCGCTCATCTCCGAACTGGAGTCCCGAGAGGCCGACCCGGACCAGCTGTCGTCCCTCTTCAAGCTCGACCACCTCGCGACCCGTATGCGCCGTAACGGCGAAAACCTCCTCGTCCTCGCGGGCGAGGAGCCGGGCCGCCGGTGGACCCGCCCGGTCCCGCTGGTCGACGTTCTCCGTGCCGCCGCCTCCGAGGTGGAGCAGTACGAGCGCATCGAACTGGCCGCGGTGCCCGCCACCGAGGTCGCCGGCCGTGTGGTCAACGACCTCGTGCACCTGCTCGCCGAGCTGCTGGAGAACGCCACGTCGTTCTCGTCCCCGCAGACGAAGGTCCGGGTCACCGGTCACGCACTGCCCGACGGGCGAGTGCTCGTGGAGATCCACGACACGGGTATCGGCCTCTCCCCCGAGGACCTCGCGGCGATCAACGAGCGGCTCGCTTCGCCCCCCACCGTGGACGTCTCGGTCTCGCGCAGGATGGGTCTGTTCGTGGTCGGCCGGCTGTCCCTGCGTCACGGCATCCGGATCCAGCTGCGACCGTCCGACTCCGGTGGCACGACCGCGCTGGTCATGCTCCCTGTCGATGTCGCGCACGGCGGCAAGCAGCCGGCGCCGAAGCCGGCCGCGGGTCAGCAGCGCGCTGCCGGCAACGGCGCCGTCGCCGGCGGCGGCAACCGGCCGGGCCTCGGCGCGGCCGCCGGTGCGCAGCGCGGACAGGTCGGTGCGGGCTCCGGTCCGCGGGCCGCACTGCCGGCGCGTGACGGCGGCGGTCCCCGTCAGCCGCAGAACCAGCAGGGCCAGCCGAATCAGCAGGGTCAGCAGGGGCAGCAGCCTCAGCCGAACCAGCAGCGTCAGCAGAACGCCGGGTTCCAGAGTGCCGGGCTCTCCGGCACCGGCCCGCAGGACTTCGCGCGGCAGGAGCCGCCGCGTCAGGGCGGCGGGCTCTCCGGCGCCTTCGGCGGCGGCGCCCGGCTCGGTGCACCCGGAGGTCAGGGCGATCCCGGCCGTACGGACCAGGGCCAGTCCAACCTGTTCGGCCAGAGCCGGCCGGGGCAGTACGACCAGCCGGGTCAGCCCGGCCACCAGAACGGTCCGGCCGGACGGCAGACGCCCCAGCCGCGGCAGGCCCGGCACAACAACCCCGACAACCAGGGCGGCTTCCAGCAGTCCGGCGGGCCGGGCGTCCCCGGCCGTCAGCTGCCGCCCGTCGGCGGGCCCCGTGCCGAGCTGCCCGGCGGCAACCCGCAGCCGCAGCGCCCGCAGACCCCCAGCTGGGGCACCGAGAGTCCGTCGGTGCCGCGGCGCAACCCGCTCGACGCCCCGCGCGGTCACGAGGAGCCCGAGTCCACCGGCCAGTTCCAGCGGCCGATGAACCCGGCCATGGGCCAGCGTCCCCCGCTGGACGACCGTCAGGGCCCCGGCTCCACCGCCGAGTTCGCCCGGCCGGACTTCTCGGCCCCGGCTCCGCAACACCAGGACCCGGCGGGCACCGCGCAGTTCACCCGTCCGGACTTCGGCCGTCCGCAGCCCTCGCAGGACCAGGGGCTGCCGGCTCCGCGTCCGCGCGGCCGGGACAACGAGGACTTCCGTGCTCCTCGTCCGGCCGCCGCTCCCGCGGCTGACGGGCAGTACCGTCCGGTCCTGCCGCCGCAGCCGCAGCCCGAGGCGCTGCCTCCGGCGGGCCCCGGGGACGGTCGTACGCCGCTGTACGACACCCTGGAGACGAACTGGTTCCACGGCCCGCAGCAGGGCGGTCAGCAGCCGCCCGCCGGGCCGCAGGCACCGTCCGCCCCCCAGCAGGCCCCCCAGGATCGTCCCGCTGCCCCGATGCCGCGTCGCGGTGCGGGTGACACGGGCGCCACCACCAGTACCTGGCGTACCTCGCCGAACGACGAACTCGTCCGGCAGGCGGAGCGGGCCAAGAAGCCCGCGGCAGGCGGAATTACCACTTCCGGTCTGCCTCGCCGGGTGCCGCGTGCCAATCTGGTGCCGGGCACCGCCCAGCAGCAGAGCCACCAGTCGGGTCCTCAGGTTTCGCGTGCGCCCGATGACGTGCGCGGGCGACTGACCAATCTCCGCCGGGGTATCCAGCAGGGTCGGCAGGCCAACAACGGCTCGTCGACCGGCAGTTTCCCACTCGGCCCCACTCACCAGCAGGAGCGTTAGTTGAGCCCGATGAGTCAGGCCGCACAGAATCTGAACTGGTTGATCACCAACTTCGTGGACAACACCCCCGGGGTGTCGCACACGGTGGTGGTGTCCGCCGACGGACTCCTGCTGGCCATGTCCGAAGGATTCCCGCGGGACCGTGCCGACCAGCTGGCGGCCGTCGCTTCCGGGCTGACCTCGCTGACCGCGGGCGCCTCCCGGATCTTCGAGGGCGGCGCCGTCAGCCAGACCGTGGTGGAGATGGAGCGCGGGTTCCTCTTCCTGATGTCCGTCTCGGACGGCTCCTCGCTGGCCGTGCTCGCCCACCCGGACGCCGACATCGGTCTGGTCGGGTACGAGATGGCCCTGCTGGTCGACCGCGCGGGGACAGTTCTCACCCCCGACCTCCGCGCCGAGCTCCAGGGCAGCCTGCTCCACTGAGGCGGCCATGAACCGGTGACCGACGCGATCCCCCCCAGGTACCGCACACCCACCATCGACCGTCCGGCCGCTTCAGCCCCCCACCGGCCCCTTCAGACGGCAAGCCGACACCAAGCTGTCACGCCCGGAGGATTCATGACCCCGCCACCCGCCTCACCCGATCCGTACGGCGCACTGCACCACGCGCCGTACGAAGGTGAAGGCGACCAGCCGCTGGTCCGTCCGTATGCCATGACCGGCGGCCGGACCCGGCCGCGCTACCAGCTCGCCATAGAGGCGCTGGTGTCGACCACGGCCGACCCGGCGCACCTGGGGACGCTGCTCCCGGAGCACCAGCGGATCTGCCACCTCTGCCGTGAGGTCAAGTCGGTGGCCGAGGTGTCGGCACTGCTGTCGATGCCGCTCGGTGTGGCCCGGATCCTTGTCGCGGATCTGGCGGAAGCCGGCATGGTGGCCATCCACCAGCCGGGCAACGGAGAGGCCGGCGGCGCGCCGGATGTGACACTGCTCGAAAGGGTGCTCAGTGGACTTCGCAAGCTCTAGCGGCGGTGCGGCCCGGGCCACCACTTCCGCGAAGATCGTGGTGGCGGGCGGTTTCGGCGTGGGTAAGACCACGTTCGTCGGTGCCGTTTCGGAGATCAACCCGCTGCGTACGGAAGCCGTGATGACGTCCGCGTCCGCGGGCATCGACGATCTGACGCACACAGGCGGCAAGACCACCACGACGGTGGCCATGGACTTCGGCCGTATCACCCTGGACCAGGACCTGATCCTGTACCTCTTCGGTACGCCCGGTCAGGACCGGTTCTGGTTCATGTGGGACGACCTCGTCCGCGGCGCGATCGGTGCCGTCGTCCTCGTCGACACCCGGCGTCTCGCCGACTGCTTCCCGGCCGTCGACTATTTCGAGAACAGCGGACTGCCGTTCGTCATCGCCCTCAACGGCTTCGACGGACACCAGCCGTACACCCCCGACGAGGTGCGCGAGGCCCTGCAGATCGGCCCCGACACCCCGATCATCACGACGGACGCCCGCCACCGCGGCGATGCGAAGAGCGGTCTGATCACGCTCGTCGAGCACGCCCTGATGGCTCGGCTCAAGTAGCCGAACGCTCGCCGCAAGTCGGTATGGGGATACGGAAGTTGCTGTAGTCGCACGGGGGTGGACTGTGTCCTTCGACACGATCCGCCCCCGTGTTCATAACGTTTCGACAGAGAATTGCTCCGGCTTCAACACCCGATGCATTCGCCTGGTGTCGCTGTGCTCACATGAGCCCCGCCTTTTGACGGGGCTCGCTCTTTATGCCCGTTTTATCTGAGGCTTGGACCACTCGGAATGGCTCATTCCGACTGTTTGGAACGCGGCCGGTCCCCGTGCTGCAATTCGACGAAACTCCCGAGTAGTACGGCCCTGAACGAAAAACGGCACAGCGTAGGTGCCGACGCCGAGAGGTTGTTGGTCGAGTGAGGCGTAGCAACGAGGGCTCCGCGGCGCAGCAGGAGCGGGGCAACTTCACCCCGCCGCCGCGCACCGCGGCGCCACCCGCCGAGGTGTCCGAAGAGGCACCGGCCGGCGGCAGCACAAGTCGGCTGTCCCCGCGCAACTGGCGGGTGCCCACCCGGCTGAACGCGATCCTTCTGATCCCTGTCCTGGTCGGCCTCGTCATGGGCGGCTTCCAGGTGAAGGGGTCGATCGACACCTGGAGAGAGGCCCAGGACGCCGAGAAGACCGCGCTGATCGTGCGCGCGGCCTCGGTGTACGGACAGGCACTGCTCAACGAGCGTGACCTCTCCGCCCAGCCCCTGCTGTCGAACAAGCGCGACGCAGCCGTCGTCGCCCAGGTGTACGCCGCCACGGACGCGGCCGCCGCCAAGTTCGACGAGGCCGTGCAGGGCATGCCGAAGAAGCAGGGCCTGGAGCGTCGTCTCCAGCTCTTCAAGCAGGAGGAGCCCAAGCTCCCCGACCTGCGCAAGGCCGCCTACGCCGAGGCCATGGACCCCGTGAAGACGGAAGAGGGCTACGTCAAGGTCCAGCACTCCCTGATGGAGTTCTGCAACGAGCTCGGCCTCGGCACCGGCAACATCACGAGCTACGGCCGTACGGTCTACGCGATCGAGCTGGCCAAGGCCGCAGAATCGCTTCAGCGCTCCATCGGTATGCACCTGCTGGTGCGTCCGAGCCAGGAGGGCGTCAAGTTCAACGCCCAGGTCAAGGCCTTCGGCTCGTACAACTACCTGGAGCAGATCGCCCTCGGCGAGTTCGTCTCCGGTGGTACGGAGGCCGATGCCGCCCGGCTGAAGCAGGTGATGGCCGCCAAGGCGGCCGACGGTGCCAAGAAGCTGAAGGCCGCAAAGGCACAGGCGGACGCGGCGGGTGTGCCGTTCGTCGCGCCGCCCAGCATCGACGGCTCCGTCTTCGACGGGATGGCCCAGCAGATCGGTCAGGGCCAGCAGCCCGGCAAGCTGGCCCAGAAGGGCATCACGCCCGAGACCTGGATGGCCGCCTCCACCGCCAAGTTCGACGGCTACACCACGGTCGAGGACGAGCTCGTCGACAAGGCCGTGACCGAGGCGGCGGACATCTCGTCCAGCGCCAAGACCGACGCCATCGTCAACGCCGCGATCGTGCTCGTGGCCCTGCTGGCCGCCTTCATCCTGGCCGGTCTCGTGGCCCGCCAGATGAGCCGCTCGATGCGCCAGCTGCGTACCGCCGCCTTCTCGATCGCCGAGCAGCGGCTCCCGATGCTCGTCGACCAGCTGTCGCGGACCGAGCCGGGCCGGGTCGACACCCGCGTCCAGCCGATCCCGATCACCACCCGGGACGAGATCGGCGAGGTCGCCCGCGCCTTCGACCAGGTGCACCGCGAGGCGGTTCGGCTCGCTGCCGAGCAGGCCATGCTCCGAGGCAACGTCAACGCGATCTTCACCAACCTGTCGCGCCGCAACCAGTCGCTGATCGAGGGCCAGCTGACCCTCATCACCGACCTGGAGAACAACGAGGCCGACCCGGACCAGCTGGAGAGCCTCTTCCGGCTGGACCACCTGGCCACCCGTATGCGCCGCAACGGCGAGAACCTCCTCGTCCTCGCCGGCGAGGAGCCGGGCCGCCGCTGGAACCAGCCGGTTCCGCTGGTCGACGTCCTGCGGGCCGCCTCCTCCGAGGTGGAGTCGTACGAGCGCATCGAGCTCTCCGGTGT
Source organism: Streptomyces sp. NPDC005262 (assembly GCF_042872425.1). Classification (NCBI taxonomy): domain Bacteria; kingdom Bacillati; phylum Actinomycetota; class Actinomycetes; order Kitasatosporales; family Streptomycetaceae; genus Streptomyces; species Streptomyces sp. NPDC005262. The sequence continues at coordinate 25,285 of NZ_JBIAKK010000015.1, read as the reverse complement.
CCCGGAGACCGAGATCCACGGCCAGGCCGTCACCGACCTCGTGCACCTGCTGGCCGAGCTGCTGGAGAACGCCACCACGTTCTCCTCGCCGCAGACCAAGGTCCGCGTCACCGCGACCCGGCTGCCGGACAGCCGTGTGATGGTCGAGATCCACGACAAGGGCATCGGCCTCACGGCCGAGGACTTCGCGGACATCAACCACAAGCTGGCCAACCCGCCGACGGTGGACGCCGCGGTGTCCCAGCGGATGGGTCTCTTCGTGGTCGGCCGGCTCGCCGACCGCCACGGCATCCGGGTCCAGCTGCGCCCCTCGGGCGAGCAGGCCGGAACCACCTCCCTGGTCATGCTGCCGGACGCGATCACGCACGGCGGCGGCGGCCAGCTCGAACCGCTCGCCGCCCAGGACGACTTCACGGTCTCCTCGATCATCCCGCGGCAGCAGGCCTTCGAACCGCTTCCGCAGCAGCCCCAGATGCGTACGGCGGCGGAGCTCGGCTTCGACGACTCGCGCTACGAGGACCCGGCGGTCGACCCCGCGCAGCTCGACCCGGTGGGCCGCTCGCTGATGCGTGAGGAGCGCCGGGCCGCACTGGAGGCCCAGACGGGCGGCGAACGCCCGCAGTTCCAGGAAGACGCGTTCCAGGGCGGTGCGTACCAGGACGCCTCCTACGCCGAGAACGCATACGCACAGGACCCGCAGCAGGAGCAGTACGCGCAGGCCGCGTACGACGGTTCCTACGACGCGTACAGCGGCGACAACGGCTACACCGAGCAGCCCGACTACCCGTCGCAGGGCGGCTATACGGAGGCGGCATATGCCGCCTCCGAGAGCGCTCAGCGGGGCTACGAGGACCAGTTCGCCGCCCAGCCCCACCAGGGAGAGTGGGCTGATCAGGGCGCGTACCAGGGTCCGTACGAGCCCATGTCGCAGGCCGAACCGGAATCTGTCCCGAGCGCTCCCGCCGAGCCGCAGGAGCGCGTAGGCTTCGACCGTTCGGGTCCCACCCCGAACGTCGGCAGCGAGATGACCGATGCCGGTCTGCCGCGCCGGGGCGGTCAGCAGCACTGGCAGCCCACGGGCCGCGGCAATGACCAGTCCGTCGCAGCACAGCAGCAGCCGCAGCAGCAGGAATTGCCGCAGCGGCCGTCGCCCGCGCAGCAGGACGGGAACGGTTCCGACGACTGGCGCTCGACGAACGACGAGCGCTGGGAGCGGGCCGAGAAGCTCCGGGAGCCGAAGGCGGGTGGGGTCACCCCGTCCGGACTTCCCCGGCGAGTGCCCAAGGCCAATCTGGTCGAGGGCACGGCGGAGCAGACCCAGCAGGGCGGCCCTCAGGTCTCCCGCGCCCCTGAGGACGTCCGGGGCAGGTTGAGCAACCTGCGACGGGGCATTCAGCGGGGTCGCAACGCTGGTTCGGACACAAGTAATACCTACAACCAGGAGCGTTAGTGTGAGCCCGATGAGCCAGGCGGCGCAGAATCTCAACTGGTTGATCACCAACTTCGTGGACAACACCCCCGGGGTGTCGCACACGGTGGTGGTCTCCGCCGACGGACTCCTGCTGGCCATGTCCGAAGGATTCCCGCGGGACCGTGCCGACCAGCTGGCGGCCGTCGCTTCCGGCCTGACCTCGCTGACCGCGGGCGCCTCGCGGATCTTCGAGGGCGGTGCGGTGAATCAGACAGTTGTGGAGATGGAGCGCGGATTCCTCTTCATCATGTCCATCTCCGACGGATCTTCGCTGGCTGTTCTCGCCCACCCCGACGCCGATATCGGTCTGGTTGGGTACGAAATGGCCCTTCTGGTCGATCGTGCAGGCACGGTCCTCACCCCGGACCTCCGTGCCGAACTGCAGGGAAGTCTTCTTAACTAGTAGACAGACAGTGCGTTATGCGTCACCGCACCATAAGGTGCGGTGGCGCGGCCCCACTGGGATCGGGACCGGCAGTCGGAGGAGGAATTGTGGCAACACCCCCAGGCGGACACCAGTACGACGGTGGTCAGCAAGTACCGGGCGAGCACGGGGACAACCGTTACAACTTCCCCTCCACCCCCCGCAGACAGGGCTCGCAGCAGCCTTACGAGCCCCAGCAGCCGTACCCGCCCCGGCAGCCGCAGGACGGCGGGTGGCAGCAGGCGCAGGACGGCGGGTGGCAGCAGGACGGTGGCTGGCAGCAGCAGCCGCCGCAACCGCCGCAGCGCCCTCAGCGCCCGCATCGGATCGAATCGCCCCAGCAGCCCCGCATTCAGACGGTGCAGCCGCGGCGGCCCGCCGAGCCCGCCGGTCCCGCCGCCCACAACCCGCTGGTCCGTCCGTACGCCATGACCGGCGGCCGGACCCGACCGCGATACCAGCTCGCCATTGAGGCGTTGGTCAGTACCACGGCCGATCCGTCGCGGCTGCAAGGGCAGTTGCCCGAGCACCAGCGGATCTGCCGGCTGTGCTTCGAGATCAAGTCGGTTGCCGAGATCTCGGCGCTTCTCACGATCCCCCTCGGCGTTGCCCGGATCCTCGTAGCCGACCTGGCCGAGGCCGGACTCGTCGCTATCCATCAGCCCGGCGGCGACGAGTCCGCCGGCGGCCAGCCAGATGTGACACTGCTCGAAAGGGTGCTCAGTGGACTTCGCAAGCTCTAGCGGCGGAGCAGCCCGCTCCACTACCTCCGCGAAGATCGTGGTGGCAGGGGGCTTCGGCGTGGGTAAGACCACGTTCGTCGGTGCCGTTTCGGAGATCAACCCGCTGCGCACCGAAGCCGTGATGACGTCCGCGTCCGCGGGCATCGACGATCTGACGCACACAGGGGACAAGACCACCACGACGGTGGCCATGGACTTCGGCCGTATCACCCTGGACCAGGACCTGATCCTGTACCTCTTCGGTACGCCCGGTCAGGACCGGTTCTGGTTCATGTGGGACGACCTCGTCCGCGGCGCGATCGGGGCCGTCGTCCTCGTCGACACCCGGCGTCTCGCCGACTGCTTCCCGGCCGTCGACTATTTCGAGAACAGCGGACTGCCGTTCGTCATCGCCCTCAACGGCTTCGACGGACACCAGCCGTACACCCCCGACGAGGTGCGCGAGGCCCTGCAGATCGGCCCCGACACCCCGATCCTGACCACGGACGCCCGCCACCGCGCGGACGCCAAGAGCGCGCTCATCACGCTCGTGGAGCACGCGCTGATGGCGCGCCTGCGGTAGGCTCCCGCAGCCGTACGAAGAGGCCCCGCACTCCCGAGGGAGTGCGGGGCCTCTCGCGTGCTGCGGGCCGTCTGCCGGGCCGCTGTCAGCCCTGCCAGGAGTGCGGGGCGCGGAAGCCCGGGGTGCGCTCGAGGCGGCGCCAGCCGGCGTGGGTACGGCCGCGGTGGGCCGGGGCGGCGTCGGGGGTGGCGGCTGCGCGGGCGAGCAGGACCGCGGTTATCGCGGCCAGCTCCTCGGGGTCGGCAAGACCCTTCTCGACGCGCAGCACGGACTCGGCAGGAGTGGTGCTCATGGATGTCTCTCCGTCTTCTGGGCAGTACGTGGCGGGCTGTGCGGGGTGGTGCACCGGCCGCGACTACTGCGGGGGGTTGCCGTGCTTGCGGGACGGCAGATCGGCATGCTTGGACCGGAGCATCGCGAGCGAGGCGATCAGCACCTCGCGCGTCTCGGCAGGGTCGATGACGTCGTCGACCAGTCCGCGCTCCGCGGCGTAGTACGGATGCATCAGTTCGGCCTTGTACTCCTTGACCATGCGGATCCGCATGGCCTCCGGGTCCTCGGCGTCGGCGATCTGCCGACGGAAGATGACGTTGGCGGCACCTTCGGCGCCCATGACGGCGATCTCGTTGGTGGGCCAGGCGTACGTCAGGTCGGCACCGATGGACTGGCTGTCCATCACGATGTACGCACCGCCGTACGCCTTGCGCAGGATCAGCGAGATCCTCGGCACCGTGGCGTTGCAGTACGCGTAGAGCAGCTTCGCCCCGTGCCGGATGATTCCACCGTGCTCCTGATCGACGCCGGGCAGGAAGCCGGGTACGTCCAACAGAGTGATGATGGGAATGTTGAATGCATCACACATCTGGACGAAGCGGGCCGCCTTCTCGGACGCCTCGATGTCCAGGACACCCGCCAGGGACTGCGGCTGGTTGGCGACGATGCCGACGACCTGACCGTCGAGCCGGGCCAGGGCGCAGATGATGTTGCGGGCCCAGCGCTCGTGGACCTCGAGGTAGTCGCCGTCGTCGACGAGCTCCTCGATGACCTTGTGCATGTCGTACGGGCGGTTGCCGTCGGCGGGCACCAGGTCGAGCAGGACGTCGCCGCGCCGGTCGGCCGGGTCGTCGCTCGCCACGGTGGGCGGGTTCTCCCGGTTGTTCGACGGGAGCATCCCGATCAGGTAGCGGACCTCGGCGATGCAGGTCTCCTCGTCGTCGTACGCGAAGTGCGCCACGCCCGAGGTCTCGGCGTGCACATCGGCGCCGCCCAGGCCGTTCTGCGAGATCTCCTCGCCGGTGACCGCCTTCACGACGTCCGGTCCGGTGATGAACATCTGGGAGGTCTCGCGGACCATGAACACGAAGTCGGTGAGGGCGGGGCTGTAGGCCGCGCCGCCCGCGCACGGGCCGAGCATCACGCTGATCTGCGGGATGACACCGGAGGCCCGGGTGTTGCGCTGGAAGATGCCGCCGTATCCGGCGAGCGCGCTGACGCCCTCCTGGATCCGGGCCCCTGCGCCGTCGTTCAGCGAGACCAGCGGGGCACCCGCCGAGATCGCCATGTCCATGATCTTGTGGATCTTCGTGGCGTGGGCCTCGCCCAGGGCACCGCCGAAGATCCGGAAGTCGTGCGCGTAGACGAAGACCGTGCGGCCCTCGACCGTGCCCCAGCCGGTGATGACACCGTCGGTGTACGGCTTCTTCTCCTCCAGGCCGAACCCGGTCGCCCGGTGCCGGCGCAGCTGCTCGACCTCCTTGAACGAATCCGGGTCCAGGAGCAGCTCGATGCGCTCACGGGCCGTCAGCTTGCCCTTGGCGTGCTGCGCCTCGGTCGCCCGGTCACTCGGTCCGCGCCGTGCCTGCTCACGCAGTGCCAGCAGTTCGGCCACCCGGCCACGGGTGTCGGTCGGCTCGCCCGGGGTTTCGTCCACAACGGTCATGTATCGACCCTACGAAGCCGACCAAGAGAAACGTGCCGTCGACTCTGCACAGTCTCCCGACCCGTTTCCTGGTGGAGCCGGACAGAACCCTTGCGCCATGCAGGCGAACCACCAGCCCACGACCGTCTCCGTTTGTGCGGGCTCCACAAAGGCTCACCTGTGTCGTACCGCACATACCGGTAGTTCCCGGGGTGCACACCGGTGGGTCCCGGGGCATCCGCCGCCCGCGCCTCCTGCGCCTGCCGGATTTCCTCCGGACGGCCCACGGCCGGTTCGCCCAAGTGGGTGATGGCCGGCCGCTCGGCCTCGCGGAAGGGGCTACGCACGGCTGCGCTCCGGCCCGACCTCCGGGTCGTACGGAGGGAGCGGGACCCGACAGAGGCGGAGCCGGCCGCTCATCCGCCACTCCCCGCACCGCCCTGGCGGACACGGCGGAGCCCGGTGAGAATACCCCGGCCTTGACGGAAGGGGGTGGGGCCGGGACCAGGCCCCACCCCCTTACCGTTCACCACTCACTGCCGGCTCGTTCAGCTTCCGCAGTGGAACCGTGCGTCGCCCCAGTCCGCGTGGTCGTTGCCGTTGCCGTCACCGCCGTCCGCGACGACCAGTTCGACGTACTTCGCGCCGGTGACGTCCGCCGTGAGCGACCAGGCGGTGTCGGCCGCCTTGAGGACCGGCGACTTCACCTTCTCCGTCCCGTCTGCCTTGACGCTGAACTGCACACTTCCCGCGGTCTTCTGCACATCGTCCACGCCCACCTCGGCGGTGAACGACGTGCACCTGCCGCCCAGGTAGTAGCGGATGTTCGCCGGGGCGTGGCTGCCGAGGCCCTTGGCGTAGCCGGTGCCGCCGATCGTCAGCGGAGTGCCGTCTCCGGCGCCCGTCTCACCGTTGGAGAGATCGCGCTCGACCGGTCCCCAGCCGTTGCTCGACGCCGTCCAGTCCAGGTCGCTGGCCCAGCTGTCCGTGGTGGGCGGCGGCGGCAGGGTCCGTACGGACGTCTGCGCACCGAGGGTCCGCCTCGCCCCGCCGACCGTGTACGACGCCTCGGCGCCCAGGCTGTACGTCCGGTACTCGGCGTCCACCGGCGGGGTGACCTGCCAGCTGCCGGTGGCCTTGGCGCCCGCCGCCACGGAGTCGAAGGTGATGGCGCCCACAGGCTCCGCCTTCCAGCCGTCGGGGACGGTGAGGCCGACCGACACGTCGGTCGCGGCCGTCGCCTCGTAGTTGGTGAAACTCGCCTCGACGACGTTGGCCGTGCCCGGCTCCAGGGTCTCGGCGGCCGGGTCGACGCTGAGCGTGCCACAGGCGGCCAGCTCACCGGCGGGGGCCTGACCGAGATCGGTCACGGTGAACCCGTCGAGGACGAAGTCGGCGCCCTCGGGTGCGTCGTCGCGCTTGCGGAGCCCGGTCCAGGTGTCGCCGCAGCCCGCTGTGACGGTCTCGGCGAAGTGCCCGGTGGTGCGCTGCTGCCCGATCGCGGTGGTCCAGGTCTCGACCGAGTCGGGGTTGCCCTCGGCCGTGATCCGGTCGTAGCCGTCGACCCACTCGTAGGCGCCGGCGTGGCTGGACTGGTAGTCGTACTCGATCTTGTACCGGTGGCCGTCGGCCATCGGCACCGTCCAGGGCGCGGTCCGGTAGACGAGTCCGCTGTTCTCCTCGTGGGCCTTGAGGGATTCCTTTCCGCCGATCACGTCGTCGACGAGCTTCCCGTTCCAGCCGGCCTGGGTGTACGGGGCGTGCAGCTGGGAGATGACGGTCCGCGGGTCGGTGGAGCCGCCCGCGTCGCCCTTGAGGAAGGGGCCCCAGCCCTGGTCGACGTCCTCGAAGTCCTCGTGCACGACGGTGTTCTTCCTGGTCGCCGGGGCGTTGGAGACGATCCGTACGTCATCCGCCCGCACCGTGGCGGCGCTGCCCTTGGCCGCTTCGATACGGAGCGTGGTGCGGCCGTCCGCGGGGGCGGTGAAGTTCACCTTGGCCCGCTGGAAGTACGTGCCGTGCCAGTCCGAGGCGGCGACGAAGTCCTCGGCCGTGGAGCGGTCCACGGCGACGGACCTGCCGCCGGCCGAGAGCGTCGTGTGCCGGGTCTTTCCGGGCTGGACCTCGATCAGCGCGGAGGCGGTGTAACGAGCGCCGGGCTTCAGGCCGGAGATGCGCTGCGCGACGGCGGCCGTGCCGTCGCCGGAGAGCTTCGCGCTGTTGCGGCCCTGGCCGTCGGTGTCACGGGCGACGGTGCCGGTCTTCGACCAGTCGTCGAGCCCGTTGTCGTTGAAGCCGGGGTCGTCGACCGCGCTGCCCTCGCCCCACTCCGGGTCGGCGGCGGCGGGTGCGTGTTCCGGGTAGAGGACGTACGGCTGTCCGGCGGTGGCCGTCAGCGTGATCTTCCCGTCGACGGGCCGGACCGTGCCGGTCCTGACCCGGCCGTTGTCGGTGAGTTCGTAGACGGTGTACGCGCCCTTGGACGGCACCGACCAGCTGCTCGTGCCACCGGACCTGCTGTAGTGGTACAGCTTCTTGCCGCCGTCCCACGGCAGCAGGTAGTCGGTGCCGCTGAGCACCTTGCGGCCGTGGTCGTAGAAGGTCCGTCTGCCGTCCTCGACCGTGCCCCGGACACCGCCGGTGAAGGTGATGTCGTTGCCGTCCCAGCGGGTGATCTTCTGCTGCTGGAGGTACTTGGCGGGCAGGTTGCGCTGCCAGATGTTGTCGTAGAAGGCGTTCCAGTCGGTCTCGCCGGTCCAGCCCTCGAACTCGTCGATGGCGGTCTGGCCGAGGACCGGGTCGTTGTTCCAGACGTCCTTCTCGCTGTTGCGGATGAACCGGATGATCCGCGAGTTGAGGCCCTTGTTGGTGGCGCCGCCGTAGTCGAGGTCATTGGCCCAGTGCGACCAGAGCGAGCCGCGCTCGAACTTGTCGGCCCACTCGGTGGCGACGTTCCAGCCCTGCTTCTGCACGGACTGCAGGGTCTTGTCGGCGATCCAGCCGTGCGTGTAGTAGACGTCGATGTAGAGCAGGCTGAGGTTGGGGTCGGTCTCGTCACGCAGCTGCTGGAAGCGGCGGGCCAGGTCGCCGCTGTTGATGTCGCTGCGCTGGTCGATGTAGTAGCTCTGGCCGAGCCAGTTCCACCCGGGCTTCGTCTTGTCGACGAGCTTCTCGTCGAAGGCGTGGGCCTCGGGGTACGCCTCGGTGGCGTTGACGTGGACGCCGAAGGTGGCGCCCCACTTCTTGCCGTCCTTCAGCAGGGTGTTGAGGTCCTTCAGACCGCCGGCGCGCTTGTTGTAGTCGCCGCCGTAGTCGGGGTGGGCGGAGTCATGGCCCTCGGAGGCGTACCCCTTGAGCAGCGCCAGCTGACCGAGGCCGTCGGTGGCGAGCGAGACCCGCTTGACGTCGTCGAGGGTGCGCAGGAAGGGGTGGGTGGCCTGGCTGGCGAAGTTGAACGGGATATGGGTGATCACCCGGTTCGCGGTGTCGTCGCTGCCGGGCGCGGTGACGCCGATCGTGCGGAACGCGACGGCGCCGTCCTGCCAGTCGACGGTCCTGTCGCCGTTGGCGTCGGGGGTGACGACGACCTTGGCCCAGGGCAGGTTCGCGCCGCTCTCCGGCTTCGGTGCGCCGTCCCCCCGGTAGGTCCACTGCCCGGACCAGACGCCGACCCGGACGGTGCCGTCTTCGGCCTTGCGGGCCTGGTGCCAGAACCGGGCGTCATCGCCTGCGGTGGCTCCGGACGGCTTGTCGTACGAGGAGTTGGACTCGACGGCCGCGGCGAGCGAGCCGGTGTTGACGATCGCGTACGAGGCACCGACCGGCGCCTTGTCGGCGGCGGTGTCCGCGGAGACCCGGGCGAAGACGTCGGCGGTCTTCGTCGAGTCCGGGTCGAGACGGGTGAACGCGGTGGCGGCGCCGGTCTCCGTGGAGCCGACGGAGACCAGGTCGTGGCCGGGGATGTCGATGGTGCCGACCCGGAACGTCTCGGTGTCGCGGACAGCCGTCACCTTGAAGGTGGTGGTGCGTCCGGCTACCGAGAGCGAGGCGTCGATCTCGACGCCTGGCAGGTCCGGGAAGGTGAGCGTGTAGCGCGCGGTCGTGGCGGTGACCTCGGGCGCACCCTTCGGCTGCACCGCGTGCGCGGCACCGTTGAGGGTGACGGCGGTGACCGGCTGTGTACTGCCGAGCAGTTGGCCGCCGCCGGCCCGGTCGGTGTACGACAGGACGCGCGGGAAGTCGTCGGCGACAGCCACCGAGAGCTGCGGTGATCCGATGACGGCGGCGTCCGCGGGGACGGCCGTGCCGGCTGCGGCGGGGGGCGGGGCGGCGGCTGTGGCGGGGAGTGCGGTCCCCACGAGCGCCAGGACGGCGGCTGAGGCGGCGGCGACAGCGCCCGCCGAAGTGAATCTTCGCGACATGTGCCCTGAGTAGTCCCCATGTCGGGACACCGTCAACGACGTGGGACTCCGACGTGCGTGCCAGTCCAACAACCGCGGTGCGTAAGTCCAAGTAGCCGATGCGCGGGCCGAGGTGGGTGCGGTGTTCACTTCCTGACCGCGCAGTCAGGTTCAGCTTCGCAACTGTCCGTCAATTGCCGTTCACGCGCGATGAGTTGTGAAGAATTCTCATTCTTGAGAGCGCTCTCAGCCGCAAGTCTTGACGCCCGCCGCGACCGTCACGAGAGTGGTGCGCACCGCGGACGCCCCCGGTCCTCCTTCCCGCACGGTTGTCCCGTCCGCGGCCCCCCACACACTCCGGGAGTCCCCTCGTGATTTCGCGCAGACTGTTCCTGACGGGCGGCGCCGCCGCCTCCGCCACCGCGCTCACCTACCCCCTCTGGGGCAGTGCTCTGAGCCCGCGCGCCTCCGCTGCCCCCGCAACCTGTGAACTCGCCCTGGTGAACCGTTCGTTGCCCGGACGCGTCAACGCCTATGTCACCGGCCATGAGCAGGGCACCGACCGGTGGGTACTGCTGCGGGCCGACGGCAGCGTCTACCGCCCCGACTCCCCCGCCGCACCGCAGACACCGCTGCCGGTCGACTGCGCCATTCCGCTGAACGGGGAAGGCGGTGCGCCCATCGTGCTGACGCTTCCTCAGATGTACGGCGCGCGTGTCTACTTCGTACGCGACGACACCCTCACCTTCTATCTCAACCCCGGCCCCGCCCTGGTCGAGCCGGCGTTCGCGACGTCCACGGACGCCAACTACGGGCGCACCTGGTCGTTCTGCGAGTTCACCTTCAATCCTCAGCAGCTGTACGCGAACATCAGCTACGTCGACCTGGTCACCGCGCTGCCGATCGGCCTGACCCTGGAGGGCGACACCACGCACACCGTGGCACCGCTCCCGGACGGCGCGGTGCAGCGGATCGCCGACGGTCTCACCGCCCAGGCGGCCGCCGACGGGCAGCCGTGGGACAAGCTGGTGATCCGTGGCGGGGACGGCAACGTACTGCGGGTGATCTCGCCGCAGAATCTGATGGCGCCGTTCTTCGACCGACCCGACCAGATGCCGCTGCGCGATGTGTTCACGTCCTACATCGACCAGGTCTGGGAGAAGTACCGCTCGACCGATCTGCGGATCGATCTCCAGGGCGGCCGCGGTGTACGCACCGGCCGGGTCAGCGGGGACCTCCTGACCTTCGACGGCGGACACACCTTCACCAAGCCGGTCTCCAAGGACATCTTCACCTGCAACCACGGGCCGTTCACGAACAACCCGGGCGACTCCGACGACAAGAAGGCCCTCCTGGCCCGGCTCGCATCCGGCTTCAACCGCTCCCTGATGCTCACCCACCCCGACCAGCCGAACGGCACCTCTTCGGCCGACTACTACCAGGGCACGGCGACCAACCACTGGTCACGCGTGGTGCACGCGAGCACCCCGATCGGCTACGCCTTCCCGTACGACGACGTACGCCCCGACGGCCAGCCGGATGTCTCGGGCGCCGCCAACGACGGCAACCCGCGGCGCTTCACGGTGAGCGTGGGGGCCTGAGGCGCAACCCGGACCGGTAACGAGAAGTGCGCCCGCCGCGACGACGCGGCGGGCGCACTTTCACGTCCTCCGGCCCGCGGTGGCGGAGCCGGGAGCGGTCGCCTTCACAGAGCGGCCATGACCGTGAACGGCGCGAGGGTCAGCAGCGCGCTCACGGGCCAGTACAGCAGGGAGTCGAGTGCGACCCTGCGCCTCACGGGGCGGTTCGCGAGCCACCACACCAACGCGAACAGCGCCAGCACCGGCGTCGCGAGCACCACCCAGGGCAGCATGCCGTCGTTCTCCGTCGGATCCCGCTGGGTCCAGCCCATGGCCGCGAGGGGCCAGTTCGAGGCGAAGTACCACAGCAGGAAGGCCGGAACGACACCGGGAATCCCCAGCAGCAGGTTCACGGCCACTGCTGTCACTGACCACTTCCACATGCGCCCAGTATTCACGCCCCTGACGGTCCCACTGGATCCGCGGCAGCTGCTTGCCGATCTCCAGCACGTCGCAGGGACCGGTCCGGGCTTCTTCCCCGGCCTGAGCAGGCACCCGCACCTCGGGCTGTGATCAACGCCACATGCACACCACTGGTCACTCTGTGCTCGCCAGTGTACGAACCACCTCCGCGACACCACCGTTGCGCGGTTTGGCCGAAAGTCGCCTCGGCCGGCCGCTCGCCGAGATCGTCGAAGAGCGTCGAACGCCTTGGGGCGCGGGGGCCGGGTCGGCCGCTCGAAGGTGCAGACCAGTAATCGAACATGCGATCGAGTAGGCCAGTATTGTCGCTGACATCCATGGAGAAGCGACGGGGAAGCGGTCGAGAAGCACAGGAGAGGCGCAATTCCCGTACATAAGCCACTCATCCCGGTGACCTGTCACTCTTGGTGACATCCACCGGTTGCCCCGTGCGGCAATGCGCGCCGAAAAGGCCTTCTCGCCACCGCCCCGGCTGATTTAGGTTCTGGTTGTCGCGAGGAGCCCGGGGATTGGCTGCTTGCGAGGGCGGGCAATTGCCGGGATCCAACGGGGGGTTCATTCATGCGTGCCATCAGTGACGAGCCATTCACTCACGTGCCATACATCGCCGTGCCAGGCGCGGCCCAGGGTCCCTCACCCTCCTCGCGGATGCCCTGAAACCGGCGCCGTATTCAACTCCTCTCCGGGGAACATCCCGGGGCGCCGATTCCACTGCCCGGGATGTTCCGCCCGGACCGTGCGGCGCCCGGATCGGCACCACGGCCGTCCCGGTCGCGGTCCTCGCCGGCCAGGCGGCCTCTGACCTGCACTCCTCGCGTCCCGCACCGTTCAGCCCGGCACCACCCTGCGGGATTCCCGGCAGGCCGTACCGGTCGGCGGACACCCGGCCCGACGCATGTCCGGGCCATTTCCCGGTCATGCCTCGATACCGAGATCACCCTGTTTTTCCGGGCACTTGTGCCCCGTCCCGTTCTTGTGTTCGCGTGAAAGGAACTCGATGGCTGACGAAATGGTGATTCGCGCCCAAAGATTCATCAACACCACGTACGGGAATGGCACCACTCTCGGCATACCCAAGCTGGACGAGAACGGCCAGACCGGCTGGACCGTCATGTACGCCCTCACCCGTGCTCTGCAGTACGAAATGGGCATCACCGCGCTGTCCAACAGCTTCGGTCCGGCCACCCTGTCGGCGCTCCAGGAGAAGTACGGCAAGCTGGACGAGACCACCATCCCGTCGGCGAACTTCTGCCGCATCATCCAGTCCGCCCTGTACTGCAAGGGCTATGACGGCGGTGACATCGACGGCACGTACAACTCCCGCGTCAAGGACGCGGTGGTGAAGCTGAACCAGAACATGGGCGTGGACGGCACCTATCCGGGCAGCGCCCTGTGGCCGAAGGTCGTCAAGGGCCTGTTCAACATGGACGCCTACGTCACCGTCAACAACGGTTCGGACACCATCCGTTCCATCCAGCAGTGGCTGAACGGCCGGTACGTCCTGCGCAAGGACTTCTACATCATCCCGTGCGACGGCCATCACTCCCGTGACGTCGCCAAGTCGATGCTGTTCGCCATCCAGTACGAGCTGGGCATGGCCGACGGCACCGCGAACGGAGTCTTCGGCCCCGGAACGCAGTCCGGGCTGAAGAGCCACACGCTGTCGACCGGCGACTCCGGGGTGTGGGTGCAGCTCTTCACCGCCGGCATGGTGCTCAACAAGCGACCGGTGTCCTTCAGCAGCTCGTTCACCTCCTCGCTGGCCGACAGCGTCAGCGTGTTCCAGGCGTTCATGAAGCTCGCCGTCAACGGACAGGCCGATTTCAGGACATGGTCCTGTCTGCTGGTGTCCTACGGCGACCAGACCCGCCAGGGCGAGGCGTGTGACGGCGTCACCAAGATCACCCCTGCTCGCGCGCAGGCACTGAAGGACGCCGGTTACCTCTACATCGGCCGCTATCTGTACAACCCCTCCACCACCGACCTGCCGGAGAAGGAGATCCAGCCGGGCGAGCTCGCGACCATCGAGCAGTACGGGCTGCGCTGCTACCCGATCTACCAGACGTGGGCGCGCTCGGTCGACTACTACAGCCCCGCGCAGGGTGTCACGGACTGCATGAACGCCGCGTTCAAGGCGGAGGAGCACGGATTCAAGCCGGGCTCTCGCATCTACTTCGCGGTCGACTACGACGCGGTGGACGAGGAGGTCACCTCGTACATCCTGCCGTACTTCCGGAGCATCAAGGAGGAGATGGACAACCTGGGCAGCCCGTACAAGATCGGGGTCTACGGCCCGCGCAACGCGTGTGCCCGGATCTCCGCGGAGGGCTACGCGGGCACCAGCTTCGTGTCCGACATGTCGTCCGGCTTCTCCGGCAACCTCGGCTACGCGATGCCGGAGAACTGGGCCTTCGACCAGATCGTCACCAAGGTGATCGGCTCCGGTGACGGCCGGATCGAGATCGACAACAACATCGCCTCCGGGCGCGACACCGGCCAGGGCAGCTTCTATCCTGCCCCGGCCCAGAAGCTCGACATCGGCTTCGACCTGGACTACTGGGACGGTCTGCTCCAGGAGGCCGACGACTACATGGAGTCGATCGGCAGGCCCGGCGGCACGGGGTACCTCTACACCCGGCAGGAATGCCTCGAAACGATCATGAATCACGACGCGGCCATCACGTCGGCGTCCCGCAGGTACCGCATGCGAAAGGCCCTCATCCAGACCTCCGCCTTCTGGGAGTTCTGCCACTACAGCATCAAGGACTACGCAGAGGACGCGGGTGTGGTCCTCTACCACACCGGCGTCATCCCGGACTGGGCCAAGGACCTGTCGGGCGTCACCCGGCTGGTCGACAGCAGCACCGGCATCGCCAAGATCTCGGGGCGTACAGCCATCCTGTCGCGGAACAACTCGATCCGTTCGGGGCTCCTGGAGGGAGACATCCTCGACTCGACCTCCGACGACGACAGATGGACGATGTGGCAGAAGTCCAACCAGGACAACACGTTCAACGTGACCACGGTCCCGCACCTGCACATCTGGGCGGCTGACGGAAAGCAGGGCGACCACGAGGAGACCCCGCAGCGCCGGCCGGCACTGGACTACACCGACTCGGAGACGTTCGAGATCCTGCGCCGCTACCAGGGCTTCGGCGACCAGGCCGTCGCCGACGCGCAGCTGCGGATGCCGCTCTACGCGATCTTCGAGAAGTACAACAGCATCGTCCGCGGATCCTGACCGGTCGTGATATCGGCATCGAACCCCTGGCAGGGGCACAACTTCGCAGTGCTGGTCGCCGTCCTGCTGGCCGGAGTGCCGACCGTGCTGGGCATCGCCGTCTACCTGTGCTCACGGTTCACACGCCGGGCCCGCCTGCGGCGCACCCCGTGCGCCGCGTGGCGGGACGCGTCCCTGGCTACGGCCGCCGTGGCGCTCGCCCTCTATGTCTGGGGGTGTCTCCACGTCCTCTTCCTCGAAGACCAGGAACAGGCCGCGGCGTGCGAGCGGGAGCGCCCGGAGGGAATACCGGCCCTGGTCGGCCGCAGAGGTGACTTCATTCCGCTGCGGCTCGTGTGCGAAGCGTCGAACGGCCGTGACTACTCCGTCGTCATCCCCGACTACATCAACCCCTCCATCGCCGTCCTGCTGCTGCTCGCGCTTGCCTGCGCCCTCGTATCCGTCCTTCTCCACCACAAGCAGCGCACGACAACACGGAAGAAAGGCTGACCTGTTGATCCCCACCGACATCACCCGCAGACACGCCCTGACCGCCGCCGCCGGTGTCACCGCCGCCGTGAGCCTCGCCTCCACCGGTCTTCTCGCCACCCCTGCCGTCGCCGCGTCGAAGCCCCTGCGCAACGACGAACTGAAGGCGGCGCTCCGCCGTGCCCAGGCCCGCAACCGCCGCCTTCTCACCGACCGGCCGTCCACCAACCGGTGGGAGATGCAGAAGGCCGCCGACGACGGCGGCGACATCGTGACCCGTCATGTGGCGGGCACCGGCCTGAAGGTCTCCCTGCGCATGGGAGACACCGAAGCGGTCCTGATCCATGTGATCCGCCGCTACCACTACGAGGTCGACGCTCTCGGCCTGCACGGTGAACCGAACCCGGTCGAAGGATGGGTGGCACCGTCAGCGGTCCGCGACAGCCGGCTCCCGGAGTCGAACCAGGCGTCCGGCACCGCCGTCGTGATCCGGCCGGACTCCTACCCGCCCGGCATGCGGGGCGGTTTCACCGCGGGGCAGCAGTTGATCATCCGTGACATCGTTGCCGACACCGAAGGCGTCGTCCGCTGGGGTGGCGAGGACCGCCGCCCCTACGAGGGCCTGTTCTACCTCACCGTGCGTCCGGGCGACGCACGTCTGGCGCGGGTCGCGGCCAAGCTCCGGACCTGGGACGAGACCCCGGGCGCGGGTGCCGGGGTGGTACCGGACGTGACGGAGCCCTCTCGGCGCCGCCGGGCCGCCCGCTACCGCTGAATGGCCTGACGCCCGAGGCGCCCGTCACCGGCGGGGTTCCACCCTGCCGGTGACGGCGCCCCCGGGGGTCGGCGAGTCTCTCGGAATTCTCGTCCTCGGCCTTCCGGCAACCGCACCGACGCCGTCGGGCCCTGGGGGAGATGAGTAATCAGTCAGCAGTCCGTAGATCAGAGAGGGAACTCATGTCTGCACACAGGATGGGAGTCGTGGGCGCCATCACGGCTCTCGCGATCATGGGAGCGGTCGGCTCCGCAAGCGCTGCCAGCGATGACGGCAGTTGCGAGAGCGGCGAGGTGTGCCTCTACTACAACTCCAACTATCAGGGCGGGGTCTGGGACTCCTACTGGTCGGATGCCGAATACACGAGTGCCGACACCTTCCACGGCACCGGTGGGCAGGTCAACAACAACAGCGCCAGCATCAGGAACAAGGACCCCAAGAACAATTCTCGCCAGTGGCAGTACTACAACTGGACGGGCTGGGCCTTCGTAGTGCTGGCGTACGGAGACCCGAACAACCAGTTCACCCTGTTCGATCCGTACAAGAACGCATTCAGTTCGGGTGAATTCTTCCCGTACGGCTCCTGAATCACCTGAGGTGGCCGCCCTGCTCGCGTCCAGGGCGGCCACCGTCCCCTGACTACTGGATGGTTCGCGTGGATCGACTGAAGAAAGCCGTCGGAGCCGGAATGGTGATTCCGGTGCTGGCAATCGCCGGATGCTCATCCGGTTCCGATAGAAGCGGAAATGAATCCGTACGGGAGCCCGCCATATCATCATTTCCGCGCGTCGAGAACCCGAAGACGCTTTCTTTCCCCTTGGACAAGTACCGTCTGCTGACTGATAACGAGAACCGGAGAACTGTTGGCTCCGCCCTCAAGATCCTTCGAACGGACTGCATGGGACGGTTCGGGTTCGAGTTCCACGATGCGGAGCCGGCCGCACCGGTCGAGTTCAACCACGAACGGCTCTACGGGGTCGCCGATCAGCGCACTGCGAGGCTTTACGGCTATCACAACCCGAGGGGCGGGGTCGCGCAATCAAAGGCTCAGTCGAATCTGACGGCATCGGCCGAAGCGGTGCTGGTCGGGGAAGTAGAGGCGTACAAGGGCACTGATGTCCCCAAAGGGGGTTGTGCCGGAGACGCCGTACGCAAGGTCCACGCCGGCAGCCCCGGCATGACGAGTGCGGACTCCCAACTCCCGGACAGGCTCATTGCCGAGGCGAGCCTGCGGGCACAGAAGGACAGCCGGGTCAGAAAGGCTTTCAAGCGCTGGAGCGAGTGCATGAAGGAATCGGGGTATCGCTACGATTCCCCGACCGCGGTGCTCAGGGATGCCCGTTTCGCCCAGTCGCCCCAACCGGCGCAAGAAGAGATCGGCACCGCCGTGGCGGACGTGGAGTGCAAAAGCAAGAATAATGTGATCGGGGTGTGGTCGACCGTTGAAGTGGCTTATCAGCGTCGACTCGTGGAAGATAATCAACTCGCTCTCAAAAAGATCGAGGACGATATTTCCATGCAGGTGAAGAATGCCTACCGAGTTGTTGGGCGAGAGGGATGACAAGCACGCTGCCCGACGGCTTCGCGCGTAGGCGCCTGTGGGTCATCTGGGGTGTGACAGGAGCTGTGGTCCTGTCGGCAGCCGGTGTGACCGCAGGTCAGCTGATCAGGTCACCGGCACAGGCCATCGCCGACTCGGCGGCCCCGCCCCCGAGCACGCTGACCGCCCAGGTCGAGTACCGCACACTGAGGGACTCGGTGATCGTGCGCGGCACGGTGAAGGCCGCGCAGTCCGTCGACGTGGCCCCGGCGGTCGGTGGTGCGGGCATCGGGTCACCCGTGGTGACGAAGCTGCCGGTGAAGGCCGGACAGGAACTGAGACCCGGTCAGCTGCTGCTGGAGGTATCGGGTCGCCCGGTGTTCGTGCTCAAGGGGAAGCTTCCGGTCTACCGGGATCTCAAGCCGGGTGCCGAGGGCGATGACGTCGCACAACTCCAGTCGTCCCTGGCCGACTTGGGATACAGCACATCCGGTGACGGGAACGGCTATTTCGGCCCCCGTACCAAAACCGCGCTGTCCGCTTTCTACGAGAGTGTTGGTTACGATCCGCTGTCCGCCCAGACGGACGGCGACTCGGCTGTCAACAGCGCCGAGGAAGCGGTGACCGCCGCCGAGCGGATTGCCGAAGATGCCCAGGATGCGCTGAAGACTCCGTCGTCCGCGTCTGCGACCCCTGCTCCTGGCAGCTCGCCCGAAGCGGACGGCGGGAAGACGGACCCCTCGTCGGCCAAGGCCGGGGCGGCGGGGGCGGAAGACCCTCGCAAGCAAGCGACGCGCGCTCAGGAGGATCTGCGCAAGGCCCGTGAACGGCTGGCCGAGGCCGAGGCCGAGTCGGGTCCGATGCTGCCCGCCGCCGAGGTCGTCTTCGTCGACCGGTTCCCGGCGCGGGTGGAGAGCGTTGCCTCGCGGGTGGGCACCAGGGTCACAGGTACCGTGCTGACGGTCTCGGCCGGCGAACTGGTGGTGAACAGCTATCTCCAGCAGCACGAGAAGGGGCTCGTCCGGCCCGGACAGCACGTCGAGATCCTCTCCGAACTGACCGGGACGACCGCCACCGGCACGGTCGCATCCGTCTCCGACACCGTCGCCCAGGAGGCTCCCGCCGACGGTGACCCGCAGGACGGCGACAACGGGACGCCGGAGGCCAACGGCTACCTGATGCTGGTGAAGCCCGGCAAATCCCTGCCGACGCAGCTGGCGGGCCAGGACGTGCGGCTCACCGTGCGTGCGGCATCGACCAAGGGAAAGGCACTGGTCGTTCCCGTTTCCGCCGTCTCGGCCGGTGCGGACGGCGAGACCTACGTGACGGTGCTGGAGAAGGACCGCACGCGCCATCGCGTGCCGGTCACCACGGGTACGACGGGCGACGGCTACGTGGAAGTCAGACCGGTCTCAGGTGCCCGCCTGTCGGCCGGGGACCGTGCCGTGACCGGCGTTCGGGCCGGTGTGTCGCCGCTCTCGCAGGAGCGGCCATGACCGGGCGTGACGCACAGCCACCGGTGATCGAGCTGAGGCAGGCCGCCCTGACGTATCCGGGGCCGCCCCCTGTGCGAGCGCTGCTGCCTTGTGATCTGACCATTCACCGCGGTGAGTTCGTGACGGTCGTCGGACCGTCCGGCGCCGGGAAGTCCACGCTCCTCAACGTGCTGGGGCTGCTGGACGCGCCCACAGAGGGTGCGTATCTGCTGGACGGCATCGACGTGGGCGGGCTGAGGGACGCCGAGCGTACGGCGCTGCGCGGTCAGCGCATCGGATTCGTCTTCCAGTCCTTCCACCTGATGCCTCACCGTTCGGCCTGGGAGAACGTGGCTCTCGCCCTGGCATATCGCGGAACCCCTCGGCGGGAACGCATGTCGCGCGCCCGCCAGGCGCTGGACGGGGTCGGGCTGGCTCATCGTCTGCAGGCGATGCCGACGAGGCTCTCCGGCGGGGAACGTCAGCGGGTGGCGATCGCCCGCGCGCTGGTCGGACGCCCGTCACTCCTGCTCTGCGACGAGCCCACGGGGAACCTGGACACATCGACGGCTGATTCGATCCTCGGCCTCCTCGACGAACTGCATCGCACCGGCATGACGATCGTGGTGATCACACACGACCCCGCGGTGGCTGAGCACGGTGAGCGGACCGTGACCGTCAGGGACGGGCTCATGAGTGAGTCGGTGCGGGTATGAGACTCCGCTTGTCCAGGGCTCGGCCGCATCGCCCCCGGGTGGTCCGGCTGTCACGCCTGTCGTGGCGCGATCTGTTGTCGGAGGCCCTGGCCGGAATCCTTCAGCGGCCCGCCCGATCCGCTCTCACCTCGGTCGGCACCGTGCTGGGCGTGGGGACGTTCGTGGCCATCCTCGGGCTGACCGCGACGGCTTCGTCACAGATCGACGAGCGCTTCAACGCCCTTTCGGCGACCGAGGTGACCGTTGAGGACATCTCCCGCGAACAGAACCCGTTCGTACAGATGGGCTTCCCCGCCGACGCGGACCGGCGGGTGGAACGGCTGAATGGCGTGGAACACGCCGGTGTGTACTGGCCCGTGGATCTCGGCGAGGATCAGAGCGTGCGCTCGGCCCCGGTCGGCGGCGGTGCCGACCGCAGCCAGATCCAGGTCGTGGCGGCGTCCTCCGGCGTCCTCGAAGCCGCGGAACCCTCCCTCGTCGAGGGGAGGGTCTTCGACAGCTGGCACGACCGGACGAAGCAGCAAGTGGCCGTCATCGGCGCCGCGATGGCCTCCCGGCTGGGCATCACCACCCTGGAGACCCAGCCGGCGGTGTTCATCGGCGACGAGTCCTTCGTCGTCATCGGCATCGTCGGTGACGTCCGGCGCAAACCGGACCTCCTGCTCTCGGTGGTCGTACCCCGGTCCACCGCACAGGAAGTCTGGGGCGTCCCCAAGGGCAACGCCGAGATGCTCATCTCCGTCCGTGCGGGAGCCGCTTCCCAGGTCGCCTCCGAGGCGTCCGTGGCACTCGACCCGGCCCATGCCGACTACTTCAAGGCCGTCCCGCCCCCCGACCCGAGGACTCTGCGCTCCGACGTCAGCGGCGATCTCGACCAGCTCTTCCTGCTGCTCGCGGCGATCTGCCTGTTCATCGGCACCATCGGCATCGCCAACACGACGCTCGTGGCCGTTCTGGAGCGCACGGGCGAGATCGGGCTGCGCCGTGCGCTCGGTGCGAGGGGAGGGCACATCACCGTCCAGTTCCTTTCGGAATCGGGGGCGTTGGGGGCGCTCGGAGGACTGATCGGCACCTCCCTCGGGACGCTGACCGTCGTGGGTGTCGCGGTCGCCCGTCAATGGACTCCGGTCATCCACCCCATGACCGTCCTCATGGCCCCTGCCATCGGGCTGGCCACCGGGTTGGCCGCCGGCCTCTACCCGGCCTGGCGCGCCAGCCGCATCCAGCCCGTCGAGGCACTGCGGCGATAGCCGGTGCGGTCCGGGCAGCCGGGCCGGCTGACGGCGCGTGCCCCCGTTCCGGTGGGAACGGGGGCACGCGTGCGAGCGCATGCGGTCAGCAGCCGCCGCAGTTGTAGTAGAGGACGTCCCAGTGGTTGCCCTCGTCCGCGTAGATGTTGCCGGAGCCGGACTGGTACTGGGGAGCGCCGTCACCACGAAGCCCTATGTAGCTGAAGGCGTTGTGGATGTAGTTGGTCAGGCAGGTGGACTTGCCGTAGTCGAGCTTGTAGCCGTTCCAGTGCGAGTACGTACCGCTGGCGTGCCCGGTCTCGGTGCCGCCGGTGATGTTCAGCGCGCAGCCGGTGGCGCTCTTCAGCGTCTGCGCCCCCTGGGCGGTTGCGAGGTTGAGCTGCTCGAAGGACGTGCAGGTGGCGTTGTTCCGGTTCGAGCAGCCGCCGGAGGACGACCAGGTGATACCGGACGAGCTGAACCGGGACGTGGCCTGTGCGTGCGTGAGCTTCGTGACGGCGTGGGCCTCGGTGGCGCCACTGCCGAGAACGCCGATACCGGGGGCGAACAGCGCGCCGAGGACCAGGGCGAGGGCGGTCAGGACGGGGCGCAGTGTCATACGGGACACCATGGGGGACTCCTCCTGCTCATGACAACAAGGGCAGGGAGATAGTGCCCGAGTTCTACGCGCGTCCGCCAGAGGGCATCGGGCGTCGGCGCGGTGAACGCCACCACCCCTGTGGGACGCACCACCGAAATCAGTCGACCCCAGATGTTGAACTTTGAACAAGGTCCGGCTACAGTCGATGTCGTTGAAGGTTAAACAATGACCTCGACCCCCGCTCGATCACGTCCCCCGAGGAGGAGCCATGGCTCTGTTCAACCGCAAGTCCACCGCCGCCCCGTCCACCACCGCCACCGCCGTGGACCCGGCCCTGGCCGCGCTGACCGGCACCTACACGATCGACCCGTCGCACAGCAGCATCGGCTTCACCGTGCGTCACGCCATGGTCACCAACGTCCGCGGCTCCTTCGGCGACCACGAGGGCACGCTGACGCTGAACGGCGACAACCCGCACCACTCCACCGCTTCCATCGACGTCAAGATCGCCAGCGTCGACACCGGCATCGCCGACCGCGACGGCCACCTGGTCAGCGGCGACTTCTTCGACTCCGAGAAGTTCCCGCTCATGACGTTCCGCTCCACCCACGCCGAGCAGCTCGGCGGCGACCGGTACCGCATCACCGGTGACCTCACCATCAAGGACGTCACGCGTCCGCTCGCCATCGACCTGGAGTTCAACGGCTCCGCCACCGACCCCTACGGCAACGAGCGCGTCGGCTTCGAGGGCGGCGCGGAAATCCTCCGCTCCGACTGGGGCCTGACCTGGAACGCGGCGCTGGAGACCGGCGGCGTGATGGTCAGCGACAAGGTCAAGCTGAACTTCGACATCTCCGCGATCAAGGCCGCCGCCGCGCAGGCCTGACCCTCGGAAGCACTTCGACTCGAGCGCGCCCGCCTTCCACTCCCCGGCCGGGGGGGAAGGCGGGCGCTCGGCATTTCCCTCCGAAGCGGTTCCAGCGCTTTCCGGTGACGGGAGTACTAGGGTCTGCGGCGTGGCCGAGCCGTCCTACCTTCGCGAAACCCGGGCGTCGTACGACACCGTTGCCGTCGACTACGCCGAGCTCGTACCCCCCGCATTCGAGGCCGATCTGCTGGGGCGCTCGATGCTGGACGCATTCGCCGAGCTCGTGCGGGGAGCCGGCGGCGGCCCGGTCGTCGACGTGGGGTGCGGGCCCGGCCACGTGACAGCGCATCTCCGCTCCCTCGGCCTGGCGGCATTCGGTGTGGATCTGTCGCCGGGGATGATCGAAGTGGCCCGCCGGGACCACCCGGGTCTGCGGTTCGACGTCGGGACGATGACGGCCCTGGCTTCGGCGGACGGCGCGCTCGGCGGCATCGTCGCCTGGTACTCGATCATCCACACGCCACCGGAAGTACTGCCGACGGTGTTCACGGAGTTCCACCGGGTACTGGCCCCAGGTGGCCACCTGCTGCTCGGCTTCCACGTCGGCGACGAACGAAGGCGCAAGGAGAAGGGGTACGGCGGCCACCCGATGGCCCTCGACGTCCACCTGTTGCCACCCGACCGCATTGCCGGGTCCGCGACCCGCGCCGGGCTCGTGGTGGACGCCACGCTGATCCGTGAGTCGGAAAGCACGCCCACTCCACAAGCCTGCCTTCTGGTGCGCAAACCGCGGAATTCATAACCGTCGGACGGCAGCGGCACGAGTCGGGCAGGCCACGCGTCACGGCATCAATTCCTCGGCGTGCCGGCATTTCCTGCGACGCCCGGGCAGCCTGTGGGAAATCCGCGAAGCCGTCGCGCCGCTCGACATGCGGACAATTCCGGTTCTGCGCACTGCGCGCTCCGGACACGCATGCGCCAGAGTCATTTGATGAGCAGTCAGTTCGCGACGCAGGCTCCTTGTCGCACGTCACTCCCTTTCCCACTCTTCGAAAGTTTCGACACTTCACCGACTCAAGTCGGATCCTGCACGACTCCTTGACACCCAGTAATCAGCCCGTTTACCGTCACCGCCACAGCGTGCGTGGATCATTGTGATGGAGGGGACGCAGTCCATGGCCCGAAAGTTTTCGATCGCCGGCCTGACCGTAACGGTGGCTCTCGCGGCCACGGTGGCGACGGCCTCTGCTGTGGGAGCCGTGGGCACGGAGGGCGCCCACAAGGCACCGGGTCTGTCCGTTGACGCAAAATCGCAGCAATTGAACAACCACTGGGTGAATACCTGGACGTCGATGCCGCAGTTGACCGAGCCCTCCAATATGCCGCCTGCGCCGTTCACGCAGGACAATCTGGCCCTCGCCGACAGCACCCTGCGGCAGACCGTCCACATGGCGGTCGGCGGACGGCAGATGCGACTGCGCTTCTCCAACGCGTTCGGAGGTGCGGCGCTTCCCATCACCGCGGTCTCGGTCGCACTTCCGGCCGGCGGGCGGGCCGGCGACAGCGCGATCCAGTCGGGGACCTCCCGGAAGGTGACCTTCCACGGCCGGTCGTCGGCGGTCGTTCCGGTCGGGTCGGAGATCGTTTCGGACCCGCTGGACTTCAAGCTGGAGCCCGGGTCCAACCTTTCCGTGACCATGTACCTGGCCGAGGGCCAGGCGTCCGACTCCATCACCTCGCACCCCGGTTCCCGGACCACGTCATTCATGCAGGCCGGCAACCATGTCGAGGACGCGGACCTGGCCGGAGCGGCATCGACCGCTCACTGGTACTTCCTGAGCGGCGTCGAGGTGTGGTCCAGGAGCACCACTGCGGCGGCTGTCATGCTGGGCGACTCGCTGACCGACGGCCGGGGCTCCATCACCAACATGAACAACCGCTGGCCGGACCAGCTGCAGGACAGGTTGCGGTCGCACCGGGACACCGCCGACACCGCGATCCTCAACCAGGCGGCCGGCGGCAACCGGGTGCTGAACGACGGCCTGGGTCCCAACGCCCTGTCCCGGGTGGACCGTGACGTATTGTCACAGAGTGGAGTCGAGTGGCTGCTCGTCTTCGAAGGCGTCAACGACATCGGAACGGCTGATGCCTCGGAAGCCGCCCAGAAGCAGGTGGCGGACGATCTGATCGCGGCCTACGACCAGATCATCGTCCGGGCGCACACGCACGGTATCCGGGTGTACGGGGCGACGCTGACGCCCTTCGGCGGCAACACGCCGTACGACGACCCGGACGGATACCGGGAGCAGGCCCGGCAGACGGTCAACAAGTGGATTCGCACCAGCGGCCGGTTCGACAGCGTGATCGACTTCGATCGCGTGGCGCGCGACCCGCAGCAGCCGCGACAACTCCTGCCGGCGTACGACGACGGCGACCATCTGCACCTGAACCCGACCGGCTACAAGGCCCTGGCCGATGCCGTTCCGTCCTGGCTGTTCCGGCAGGAGCCGCTTCCGCAGGGCTTCGGCTTCAACTAAGGGCTGTCCCGTAATCCCTGGTGGATCAGCGCGCGGCGTCGGATGCGGTGCATCGCAAGGCGGAGGGGCGTGCTCATGCTGGACGTATTCGGGCGTTCCGACAACGCAGCGAGGTGCCGTAGCCGTCGTCGTGCGCCCGCCAGGGTTTGCGGGACAGCCCTTAGAACTCCTAACGAAATGATCTTCGAGGTGGTTGGATCACTCCGGGACTGATGATCCGGGGGTGTGGGGTGGCTCGGCCGAAGCCGTGGGAT
>NZ_JBIAKK010000014.1:0-213653 GCF_042872425.1 Streptomyces sp. NPDC005262 | reverse complement strand
GAGAGGATATTCACGACGGTGGTCTTGCCGGCGCCGTTCGGCCCGAGCAGGGAGAAGATCGTGCCTTCGGGGACGGTCAGGTCGATGCCGTCGAGCACGACCTTGTCGCCGTAGGACTTGCGCAGCCCGTTCGCCGCGATGGCCGGGTTGGTCATGAGTGGGGCTCCTTTTCAGAGGCTGCGGGCGACGATGTCGCCGTAGGCGGTGGTCGCGCGGATGTTCAGGCCGGCGGCGGCGCCGTCGGTGTTCTTGAGTGCGTTGTGGATCCGGCCGTAGGCGGTGCCGGCGTCCAGGGAGGCGGAGACCCCGCGGGCGGCGCCGACCGACACCTCACCGGCCTCGGTGTGCAGCACGACCGTGCCGCCCACGGCCTCCGCGATCCGGATGTCGCCCTTCTGGGTGCTGATCTCCGCGGGGCCGCCCAGGCGGCCGACCGAGACGTCACCGGCGAGGAGGGTGAGGCGGGCGCTCGCGGTCTCGTCGAGCTTGACCGAGCCCTGCGCGCCCTCGAAAGCGACGTCGCCGAGCCGTCCGACCCCCCGGAACTCGGCGCTGGCCGCCTTGGCCTCGATGCGGGAGCCTACGGGCAGCTGGATGGTCACCTCGACGGATCCGGAGTTACCGAGGATCCGGTTCTTCGCCGGTGCGGCCTCGACCCGCAGGACGCCGTCTCCGTATTGGACCGAGATCTGCTCCGCCGCCTTCACGTCGCGGCCCTTCGAGGCGTCCGCCGGCCGGACCTCGACCGCGGTGTCGGCCCGGTCGGCGGCAATGAACCGGATGCGTCCCGCGGGGACGTCGAGGACGGCGGAGATCGGGGCGGCGGTGTCGAACTTCTGCATCGTGCTCTCCTTCGGTTCGGTGTTTCCGATGATGGAAAAGCTACGTTGCGTTCAAGAGTCCTTCAATAGGGTTGTTGCGCATAATCGCCATCAGTGCTGGTGAAGGCCGGGAAATCGTTGCAACGGCGCGCAAGGCTAACGCAACGACGGCTACTCATGCGTTGCAATGGATCAAAAGTGAACGCTATGAGCAGGCGTCAAGAGGCACGAAGATCTCGACCTGCCACTCACTCGGAAGCCGCCGCGGGGAAGCTCTGTGGTGTGCCCGCGCGTGCGGCGTTGTGTGCTAGTCAACGCCCGTGGACAACCTGCTCCGCCTCGCGCAGGCCCCACTCCAGCGGGGGTGGGATCCGATGCGCGTGGGACGGCAGCTTCCGAAGCCCGACCGACACCAGATGTCGACCAAATACTCGGGCGGAGTTGAGTACTTGCGCTCAGGTCGGCCACGGTGCGAGCCGGAACGCTTGGGCCATGCGACAACGACCACTGAAACTCGTTCCCCAACTGTTGGCGGTCCTCGTGCTGGCTGTGGTGACGCCAGGGGTGTGGGCTGCCTGGCTGGGCTGGGACCAACATCGTGACGTGCAACCTGATGGTTCGACGACCGGCCCGTACGAGGCGTGGCAGGTGATCGGGCTCGTCGTGACTCTGCTGGCGATGGTGTACTGGGCGGCATCCCGGCGCTACATCGCAGGTGCTGTGCTCGGCATCACGGCCGGCCTGACCATTGCCGCCTATTACGACTGGTCGGACGACTCCAGCGGCCTCTTCATGGTCGGCGTAGGGATGGTCATGGTGGGGAGCCTCGTCGTGACCGCCGTCGTATCCGTCGTGATCGCCTCTGTGAAACGAGAAGGCCCCCCGAGCCGGTGTTGATGGCTCGGTCAAGCGCCGGCGCGAGGGCTTTGGAGCAGCAGTTCGGAAAACCCGGTACGCGGCATGCCGATGACCCGGCAGGCCGCTGACCTGCTCGGTCCTGGCTGATTCCCCGTGGATTCCCTTGGTCCCCCTGGAAAGCCGCTGTGTCGGGTGCGCAGCGGGCGCGACTCAGCGCTTCTGGGCCCTGTATCGCCTGAGAAGAGCTGTGATCTTCACATGGTCGGCGGCGCCGTTCAGTTCGGTCAGGAGATCATCAGGACAGAGTTCGTAGTGGTCGCCCCACCATCGGCGCCCCTTGTTGTCCCAGATGCGATAGCCACCTGGGACCCCTCTGGCCACGTACCGTCTTCGGCTCACCCGTGTTCCCCCTTTGCCGCGATGACCTATCGGCCCGTACATCGAGGCCGGTCAGGCGGGCTCAATGGCTCACCCCAACCCGCCGCTCACCCCAGCTCCCATCCCGGCCGCCTTCGGCCCACACACCGTGGAGGGGGCATGGTCAGCGCGTCAAGGTGGAGGGCGCACCCCCTCTGCGTGAACGTACCTGGACGCCAGGTCCGGCTACACCGGTTCAGGAGCGGCGTGGGACGGGTTGGGCCCGACCTGTGGGATGCCGACTTCGACGGCTACTGGCTTCGGCCACCGTCAGCAGCCGCGGTTCCTGTGAGTCCCCGCTGGATCTGGCACGGGTACGGCACGGGGAACTTCTGGTCCGTAGCTCTATACAGAGCGGCTGTGGTCACACCGGTCCTCGCGCGGCTCCGCGATTCAGCTGATCCTGCAGCCATGGTCAGGCCTTGGAAAGCGTGACCTGTGACTCCTCTTGTCCGGTGTCGACGGTCACCGGGTAGTCCCGGTCGTCTGCCCGGGCCCTGCTGCGCATCGTCGCGGTGCCGGGGTGGAACGAGGTGCCAGGTTCCTGGCTGGTGAGGCTGACGGACCATGGGACGGGCGCGCCCGGGGTGCAGGCCACGGTGGTCTCATAGGACGCGCCCGGCGTCCCCTTCTTCTGGACCTGGAAGACCTGGCCGACGAGCGAGACGCTCGCAGGCTTGTTGCACGTCACGGTGCCGCCGACGGTGATCCGACCATCCGAGACGTTCACCGCGCCCTCGGGGGCGACGTCCATCCCCATGGCGAGTTCAACCGGAGGTTCGGGCATGACCGCGTGAACCGCACCGCGCAGAGGCACCGTCGACCCGTTGCAGTACTGCTCGAAGGTGGCATCGAGTTCACGGACGTAGCCGTAGCGGCCGAACGCGATGTGCTCGATGGTGAAGGAGCCGGAGTTGGCGTCACACCATTTCTCGGTCCCGTTGTCGGTCCCGCTGAACACCAGTTCCGGATCCCCCGGCTGGGCGTCGGGCCAGTATTCGTCTCGGCATGGTGCTTCTCGTCAAGGTTTCTCCCAAAGGAGTATTTTGATCTCGACCGACCAAGCACGCGACACATGCGCCCTTGAGGGTCAAGTCGGATGAAACGCAATCTCTTGAGAGGCAATCAAAGCCTCACTGAGGAAGCGCAGGAGCTTCAGCAACCGTCACAGTGGCCTCAGAAGTCCCGTCCGCCCCGACCCCGTTCGGCGGTCTGCCGGTCGCTTCATCCTCGTCGCTCGACCGGGCACACGTCGGGCACGACGGGACGTAGCTTCGGTCGTCCGCCCGCTCACCGGTCGTTGGCTTGAGCCGTGAGACCTGATTGAGGCGGCGAGTGCGCCAGTCATGTGGAACTGCCCCCGGCAGGTATACGCGTATGCCGGTCTGAGGGCCGCCCAAAGGCCCTTCGGCCAAGGCCCGGTAGCGTCCGCCCAGCACGACGCGGTCCGCTGTCGTCCACCGTTGTGCCGGCGGACGCTCGTCGGTCACGGGTTGTTGGGTGCATGGGTGATGGCCAGCAGCGCTATGTCATCAGTTCTCCGGCCGCCGGTGTGCCGGCAGTGGTCGGCGATCAGAGCGTCAAGAAGAGCATCCGGGCCGGCATGGCGACGCCCCGTGCACTTGCCGACAGGGTCGTAAAAGGTACCCGTCTCGTCCCGGGCTTCGATGAGTCCGTCGGTGTAGAGCAGCAGAGTGGCCCCCTCGGGGAACGTCATCGTGTCGACGCACTCAGGGGCGGCGTCGAGGGCCCCCAGGCCCAGGGGCAAACTTCGCCTACCGGGCTCGACGTACTGCACCGTGTCTCCCACGATGAGCAGGGGCGCCGGGTGGCCGCGGTTGACCAACCGAACTTCGTTTCCCCGCCGGGGGAACTCGACCAATACGCCTGTGACGAACCCTTCGAGTTCGGTCAGGATCCCTGATTGCTGAGCCTCGAGGACGAGGGCCTGCTCCAGCCGTCCCACGAGACCGGTCAAGGTGGGCTCGTGCAGGGCCGCCTCCCGAAAAGTCCCGATACTGAGCGCGACTGCCCTGACTGCCCCTATCCCCTTGCCACGCACATCACCGATCACACAGCGCACGCCGAACGGAGTGTCGACCACCAGGTAGAGGTCCCCGCCGATCTGCGCATCCGCCTGGGCAGCCTCGTAACGTGCGGCAAAGCGCAGCGGACCGATTCTGCCCGGAGGGTGTGGCAGGACAGCATGCTGAACAGCCGCAGCGATGTCACGTACGGACTCCAGCTGCATTTTCCGGTGGTACAAGATGCGATTGAGGAAGCCCGCGATCCCGGTCACCGTCGCAACCATGATCAGCTCGCTGATCGCGATCGCACTCCGGCGATAGCCGAAATACCAGAACATCATCCAGTCGATGAGGAGCGCGAACACCCCGGTGAGGACGGTGCCCCGCAGAGACAGCAGTGGAGCGGCCGACAAGATCGCGGCAGCATAGAGGGCTGCAGCGCTGACGGTGCGAGGCGTGCTGAGATCAATCACTACGGCAATGAGAAGCAGGATGGCCGGCAGCAGGCGGCCCCGCTTCCCCAACCACTTCCACGCTCCCAGCCTTGCCACGTGTAACCCCTGACGTTGCTGGGCTCCTGGTCAGCTCAGGCTAACCATCTACTCCCCACGTCACCCGACTCGCCTACGCCGTGTTCCGGCCCACGCGGGGGGCTACTACCCAAGCGGAGTACGCCATTGCGACTCGCGTCGAAAGGTTCACCACGACCGGTCGCAGGAGCCCACACACCCGGAGCGGGCGTGGTTCAGCGCGTCAAGATGGGGGGCGCCACCGTACGAACGATCTTGACGCCCTGGGCCGCGGCTGCTCGGCTCCGCCTGGGTCGGAGGTGGTCGGGAGGGGAGCCCACGACGCTCGCCACGTTTCGGCCGCACTCTCGGGGGCCTGCGTTCCTGCAGCTCCGGGGCTTCGCCACGTCTGCCTGAGCAGTCGTCATTGGGCATTGCCGATTACTGCTGAGCGACCTCGGACAACCCGGAGACGGCCCTGCAGACCGCTGACGCCGCCGCACAGCGACCACGCCCGTCATTGACGTACAACCATTGGGCATCCGTACCGGTCTGAAGATCGCCGTTCAAGCGCCACCGCCCGCTATCGGACAACGGAGAACCATGCGCGTCACACGTACCGTCCTCGCCACTGCCGCGGCGCTCGCGGCAGCGGTTTGCAGCCCGCTCCTCGCTGCCCCCTCGGCGGTCGCGGCTCCCGCCAAGCTGGCCGACGACTTCAATGGTGACGGCTACCGTGACTTCGTCATGCTCGGCGGGTCGCACGGCAAGGACGGCAGGGTCACCGTCGTCTACGGCACGTCGACCGGCCCCGGCACGCGAGTCCAGACCATCCACCAGGACTCGCCCGGCATACCCGGCGCGGTGGAGCAGGGTGACGATTGGGGATTCGCCGCCACCAGCGCCGACCTGGACCGCGACGGCTACGCCGACCTCGTCGTCGCCTCACCGGGCGAGGACGTCGGCGACATCCAGGGCCGCGGGGGGCTGACCGTCGTATGGGGCGGTGCCAAGGGCCTCGGCTCCGGCACCGTCTTCCACTCGCCCGTCGCGCCGGAGCACCCGGGCCAGGGCGACGGGTTCGGGCTGGACGTCGTGGCCGGCGACTTCGACGGCGACGGTGACCAGGACCTCACCGCTCTCAGCGGCAGCCGGGCTGGTGTCGTCCTGCTCAAGGGCCCCTTCACCCGCACCGGCGGACGCGGCGGCTGGCAGTCCCTCGGCGACGGCTACGGCTATCTGAACGCCTCCCAGCTGGTGGCAGGCCGGGTCACCGCGGATGCCGCCACCGACCTGTACATCCTTGGCAGCGATCTCCAGGGCGGCTACGACGACGTGGACCTGCGGGCCTACTTCCACCGCGGAGGCAGCGATTTCACCCGGCGCGCGGGCGAGATACGCGTGCCCGACGACGCCGGCCACCAGATCGGCGGCGGTCCCATAACCACCATCGGCGACTTCGACAAGGATGGCTACGGCGACCTCGCCATCGGCCGCGGTTACGAGGTGCCGGACGGGGAACGGGGCTACGTCACAGTCCAGTACGGCGGCTCCGCCGGGCCGAACACGGCACGCAAGCCGGTGAAGTTCACTCAGGACACGGCGGGCGTACCCGGCGCTTCGGAGAACGAGGACTACTTCGGCGCCGCCGTCGCCGCCGGCGACGTCAACGGCGACGGATACGCGGACCTCGCCATCGGGGCCCCCGGCGAGGACTTGGCGGGCAAGCGCCAGGCCGGCATGGTCACGGTGCTGCTCGGGCGTGCGGGGGGTTTGTCCGGCAGCGGAGCCAAGGCGTACGACCAGAGCACCTCCGGTATCGCGGGCGGCGTGGAGGACGACGACTACTTCGGACGAAACCTCAAGCTCACCGACTACACCCGGGATGGTCGCGCCGACCTCATGGTGGACACGAACGACTGGCTGGACAACACCCGGTCGGGCCTTGTCCACATGCTGAAGGGCTCGACGTCCGGGACTACCGGCACCGGCTCGAAGTCGTACACCGTGATCTCGCTCAAGCTGCCGTACACCCAGGTCAGCGGTCCTTTCCCCCACTGATCAGGGGAGTGCATCCCGGCAGATGACGGCCGGTCCCCTGCCTGGTCGGCGGGACCGGCCGCTCATGTGACACCGAGCTGTTCTCCACCGGCCCCAGAGCGTGATCGGTCCGGGCCCTTCGCTCTGGGGCCCCGGCAGGACTCAAACCTGCGACATCCGCTTCAGGGGTGAGGTGGGGCGAGTTTTCCGGGGTGCCGTTCCCTCTGGCAGTGATGACCGCGGCGACTGACCGCTCCTGCCGACCGCGGCTGGACGAGCCACGTGCCACGCACCATGGCCCGCCCGGCCATTGGATCAGCGCGAGAAGAGCCCGATGCCCTCCGGGACCGGGCGTTCTGCGCCACCGGTCGGGTGGTTGCGGACGAGGGGGGTGCCGGTCACCGGGTCCCGGGTCACCAGGGTGGACGAGCCGCCCCCGTCCAGGTTCACGCCCGCGTCGGCGCCCACGGTGCCGAGTACGTCGGCGACCTCGGCGACCGTCAGGCCCGAGCCGCTCTCCGCACTTCCGTCCAGTACCAGCAAGTAGAGCAGCTGACCGTGGTCACCGACACCCGCGCCGGTCCGGGTCGCGGCGGTCTTGGTGTCCAGGCCGGGCAGCGGCTCGCCGTCCCGGAGCACCGGGAAGCCGCCCACGGCGAACTGGAACTGCTTGCCGCTCGCCGTCTTCAGCTGGTCGGCGACCTCGACCTTGTCCCCGGTCCGGAGCGCGCGCAGCCGGTCCGCGCCGGCCTCCCGGCCGACCAGCACCACGGTGTCCTCGGCGATCGCGCCGGCCCCGATCGTCGGGGATCCGGAGACCACCCGGCCGTTGTGGACGGTGACCTCGTAGGTGTCCGTGGAGCAGGCCGCAGCCCGGACGGTGTCGGTCCCGCACACCGAGCGCTGCCGCGAGACCTCGCCCCACTTCGGGGTGAATACTCCCACCCCGTTCACCGGGATGGCGTACTGGTTGAAGCCGCCCAGGTCGAACGAACCGGACTTGGTGCTGACGCTTCCCTTGAGCGTCAACTCGTCCAGCCGGGCCCGCTTGTCGGAGCCCACTCCGATCACATCGCGCGTCGATGTGCCGGGCGGCAGACCGGGACCGAACCGCTGGCCGTCCGGCACAGCCGCCTTGAGTGCCTCACCGTGAGCAATCGCCGGGCCGACCGCGGAGTTGGTCGGGGCCACCCCCACGTGCTGGGACTCCTCGATGTTGAAGAAGTCCGCGTTGACGCCCGCCACCGCGCCCTGGGCGGCGGCCATCCGGGACAGCTTGACGCGGCTGGAGACAGTGCCGGGGGTGAGCAGGTCCACCGAGACATGCCGGTCGGTGAGGTCGGCGGTGACCAGATGCCCGGACACCACCCCGTGCGAGCCCGTCACCGAGAACGCCCGGTAACTGATGCCCGGTGCCACGGACACATCGTCAGCCAACCGGACCTTGTCCAGCGCGGTTGCCTGCCCGAGACCCGCACTCGCGACCACCGCACCCACGGTGGCCGCCGCGGCGACGACCGTACGAGCCCGACCAGCAGATCTCATCATGTGATGTACCGTCATATCTCTTTGGGTGCAAGATCTTTGATAGACGGCATGACACAGGACGGGACGCAACATCGGACAACGGCGCGCCGAAGGGGCGGCGAACTCTGATGGCGCGCCGCCCACAGGACGCGCTGGCGGCCACTCACCGATGAGCAGCAGCACCGCATCGACGTCGTCGCCGCAGTGTCCGCCCACTCGGCCGAACGCGCCCTCGACGTCGGGACAACCGCGCCCGCCTCGACATCCTCTGCCCGATCTGCGACGGACCCCTCGACCTCCACGGAGGAGCCGGCGCCGCCCTCCACCGTCCTATGCACCAAGTGCGGCACCACTTGGACACACGATCAGGGCTAACGATTAATCACCACCTGCTTGGGACGGGCACCGGAACCTCCTCGTCGTGGCCGTCCCAAGTCACGTACGTGGATGGAATCGACCATGCAGCAGCACCGACCATGTGGAACTCCGCGGAGTCGCCAGCTGCCAGATTCATGCCCTGGAGGCGATCACCAATCGGCGGGAATCCACGCTCGCTCATCGTCACGCCCGCCGCATCGCCTGTGCGAGTGTTCCGTAGTTGGAAGCTGTGCTCGGCGGGCAAGCGGTACGTCGTCCTGCCCGCCTTTCTGCACCTGGATCTGCGAAGGCATCTCGACTGGTACGCGGAGAAGGGACCAGAGTGACTTCTGTTCGTAGGTGAGCAGGGAGCGCCGTTCCGCCGCTCATCCTTCGGGCGGAAGTGGCGCAAGGCGCGACGGACGGTCGGCATGCCAGACAGCTTTTGTTTCTACGACCTTCGTCACACCGGCCACACGCTGGCCACGCGCTCAGGGGCGACGCTCAAAGGCACGATGGTCCGGGCCGGACAGTCGTCTGAGAAAGCTGCGCTGATCTATCAGCACTCGCATCACGAGCGGCAAAAAGAGGTCGCGAGCGGGCTGGACAAGATGGTCCGAGCCGCTCGGGGCAAGGGCGCTGAAGAGCGGAAAGACGGTCAAGGTGGTGCGGAGGTGGTGCGCGACGCTTAGACCGGTCTAGGCAACAAGAAAGCCCCCGGCCGAGGGCCTGGGGCTCTTGCATGGAGCGGGTGACGAGAATCGAACTCGCGCTCTGAGCTTGGGAATCACCGGCGCTCAGGGCAACGATGAGGCCCCTGACCTGCGTATACAGGTCATTGGGCAGTCCGTGATGAGGGTACGTAGGCACCCTTGTTGACCGCTGTGGGCCGCTCCTAAGGGCACGAATAGGGCACGGCTCCGTGGCTGGGCGGAGGCGGCGCAGCGAACGCCGCCCTCCACGCCTCGGGCGAAGGCCGGAGACGTGAGGCAGCGCCTCTTTCGCACGTGCAAGAGGGGGCGCCGGGCGCCATGTCTGGGCCTCACACAGGATTCCGTCGGCGGAATCCACTCATGCCCGCGTGAGCCGGGAGGTGAATCAACTGGGGCAGCACTGTATGAGGCTGTGGGCCGCTCCGATGAGGAGCGGCCCACAGTTGGATCAGGCGGTTGGGTCAGCTGAGCTGCTGGAAGTTGAGCCAGCCGCTGGTGCCGACGGCAGTGGGTGTACCGATGCCGGTCGGGGTGATGCCGGGATAGAAGTAGAGCTCCTTGCCGGTGTCGTGGCTGGTGGCGAAGAGGTCGGGCTTGTTGTCGCCGTTGGCGTCGCCTTCAGAGGTGATCAGGGGGTGGGTGGTGTTGTCCCAGCCGGTGGCGTTGATGGTGACGGTGCTGCTGCCGAGTCCCTCGCCAGCGGGTCCGGTACCTGTGTAGAGGCGCAGGCGGCCATCCGTCCTGTGCCTGGCGATCATGTCGACCCGGCTGTCTGCGTTGACATCGCCGGGAGCGATCATGTCGTAGTCGCCCCAGCTGCCGTTGCCGATGAGGATGGGGTCGGCGTACTCGTCGAGGTAGAAAGTGTCCGACCCGTAGTACAGCCAGAGGTAGTTGCCCTCCTTGACCAGCAGGTCGGTGTGTCCGGGGACGTCTGGTGTGCCGTCGGCGTCGGTGTCGAGCGGGCCGTCGACATCGCCGATCGCCAGGACCTGGGCGGCGTTTGCCCAGTGGTTGTTCTCGGGGTTGTAGACGGTGAGTGGCTGCCGGTCGTAGGTGCACGCCTGGGAGGCGCCGTTGGCTTCTTCACCGCGAGAGGTACAGGCGTAGCCGAGGCCGTTGTTCGGGTAGACGTACAGGTTCTTCAGGCTGTCTGCCTGGGGCTGGGCGGCGACGAGGTCTTCGTAGCCGTCGTTGGTCCAGTCCCCGCGGTGGCTGATGGAGGCCCCGTTGAAGTTCGTGCCGCTGGCGACGGTGTAGGGGGCGTGCTGGCCGTTGCCCTGGCCGGGGTAGAACCACAGGGCGCCGTCGGTGCGAACCCCGTACATGTCGGTGTTGCCGTCGCCGTTGAGGTCACCGGGCTTGTCGGTGATGCCGGGGCTGTCGGCGTAGAAGATGTAGACGGCGTGGTCGGAGATGTTGCCGGCCTTGTCGATGCTGCGCGCATAGAGGGTGTGGTTGCCCGTGGCGAGCGGGGTGAGCTTGATGGCGACTGAGCCGCCCTGGGCGCTGGGTGCGGCGCTGCGGACAGTGCCGTCCCAGTCGGTCCAGTACTCGTACTTGGTGACGTCGGTGACGCCTCCGCTGCTGACGGTGAAGGTTCCCTCGGTGCGTGCCTTGCCGGTGGTGGCGGGCCAGCCGTCGGAGCCGTCGGGGAACTGGCTGGAGGTGACGGCCGGCGGGGTGGAAGGCCGGGTGGGGTCAAAGACGAAGCGGCAGCCGGGCTTGCCGCTGGCGGGAACCCAGTCGGACGAGAGTGTCCCGTCCTCGGCCTGCGCCTTCCAGGAGAAGTTGCCGTTCGCCATCGACAGATAGGGGGTCAGCTCCGCCTTGGTGACCTTCAGTCTGGCGACGGTGCCGGAGGTGACGGAGACCCATTTGCTGACAATGATCACGCCGTTGGGGTCGTCGTTGGGGTGGTGGCCGGTGGGCCAGAGGTTGAACTGGGCCTTGACGGTGCCGCCGTCGGAATCGGAGACCTTCGCCGTGAGGTAGATGTCGGTGTTGCCGATCAGGCCGTAGGGAGCGGTGTCGCCGCAACCGGCGGAGTTCTTGGTGCTGGGGATGGTGTCCAGGGCGGAGGGCAGGTTGGGAACGGTGTTGTAGGTGGTGGAGAGTACGGCGCTGCTGGCGGTGAAGCGCTTATAGGCGTACGCGTCGCTTTCGGTGGTGGCGCGCAGGCCGATGGTGATGTTGTGCCAGTGCCCGGAGGCGGCGTCCTTGGCCGCGGAGGTGGCATCGAAGGCGAGGTTGCCGGCCGGGCAGGCCGAGGACCATCCCTTGGCGTCGGAGACGGTGTCCAGCTTCCGCGACCACGTCGGCTGGTTGCTCCAGGTATTGGACGAGGTGATGGTCCCGGTCAGCCACGCCTGCACCTCTCGCTTGGTGCACGAGTAGGAGTAGCTGTTCGTGATCCGGAAGGTGGAGCTGGAGATCACCTTGTTGGTGTTCCAGAGGTTGTCGGAGTCCATCCGGAAGAACGAACGAGAGGTGCCGTCACCGGGATTACCGACGCGCGCATAGCTGGTGACCTTGTTGCCGTCGCCCTCGTCCCAGCCGTTGCCGTTGTAGTACGCGGTGCTCGGGGAACTGCTGTAGGCGATGGTCCACGCTTCCCGCGCACCCGAGATGGACGGATCGATATAAACGGGATACGTGGTGTCCGCGCCCTTGAGTACATCCGGGTCCGGGGTGAGGGACAGGGCGCCGCCGGCGATATCGACGTCCAGGGCGGCTTGCTGCGCCCCGTATGGGGCCTCGAGCTCATGGGCCTGAGGCGGAGGCGCGGGCTCCGCGCTGCGGCTGGCAGGCGGCTGGGTGCTGTCCCACATCATCGGGGTGGGGGCGGTGAAGATCTCCTGGCCGGCCGGGTTGACGGCGCGGATGTTGCCGTTTTCGTCGGCGTTCACGGTCAGTCCGTCGGTGGTCAGCGGGAGCTTGATCTCGCCCAGCGCCGGGTTTGCGGCCCCCAAGGCACTCTTGACCACAAGCAGTTGCCCGAAGCCGGCGGAGCCCGCCTTGAGCTTCAGGTCAACATCCTCCAGGACGTTTGCGTAAGTGACCGAGTCGCCGTCGACAGTCGGCTTGGGGAGCGGCTTGGGCCAACTCCACGACATGCTGCGGCCGTCGCGCTCGATGGTGGCGAGCGGTCCGTCACCGCCGCCGGAGAACTGCACGCCTACCTCGGCGGCCTTCGGTGAATAGGAACCGTCGGCGTTGGTCTTCAGGCTGGTGTCGATCTGTACGAGCGCTCCGGACTTCCGCACGAACTGCGGAAGTGTGTATGTGTCCTGAGTGAACGAACCGTCAGGATTCGCGAATATCTGGGTGGTCTCGGTCCGGCGGGACAACAATTCAGATGGCTCACCAGAATTGGCGGCTTCGGTGAGGGCCTGCGCCTCTTCGGAGTTGCGCTCAAGGCCGGTCGACGACGTGGCAGGATTGCCCTCATCGGCCGCAGCGGGCAAGGCAGTTACGACTGGCACCACTGCGACAAGGGCCGCCACTGCGGCCAATGATATGCGCCGGGACGCGGTGCGCCCCGTTCTCTTTCGCAGACTTCCCACTGGGTTCCCTTTCGGACCGTTCACAGCTTTCTGGCGCACCATACAGGGCAATTGATTGAGGCTCGGTCCCGGCTTCGCGCATTTCGAGATGACATATTTCGCCCCATAGAGGTGTCTATTTCCGGTATCGTCCGGTTGGCGTCGGGGGCGTCGCACGGGCGTCATAACGCCAGGTCAAGTGCGACCTCGGCCTACTCCGTGACGGCGCCGCATGGGGCAAATTGCCCTTCTCGCCACATCTTGATCAATTTCGCTTACGGGTTGGTTAAGGAATCACCGCTGCATCCATCGAGGGGGCTACGCAGTTGATTAGTGGTGTTAATGTCCCGGGGTTAATCGACTCTGCGCTTCTCCTGTTGGGGGAATTTGTGTCCGGATTTCCGGCTGGAGGTGCCCGCCTATTTCGGCGTGGCGCCAGAAGACGTGTGACGAGTGTGCGGCTGGTTGCCGTATCTCTCGTGGTGTATCTCTTTGCGGGATTGCTTGCGGGCCCGGTGGCGGCCGCTGCCGAGCTGAGCCTGCTGAAGCTAAAGAAGCCGGACCCGGTATCGACGTCGAGTGTGACGAAGCGTCAAATATCAAAGCCGGACCAGGCGGGTCGGAACGCCTGGAAGTCCGCACCCACTGTCAGCTGGCCGCAGCCCGGAGCGAGCACAGCGACTCTCCCCAAGTCCGGTACGGTCGCCGCCGGTTCCTCGCACGTGCGCCTCGGGCGCACTCCAGGAAAAGCCGGCAAGGCTTCGGCGGGACCTGAGCGCGCGCAGGTTCAGGTGCTGGATCGCAAGACCGCCAGGAAGCTCGGCGTGGAGGGCGTACTGCTCGCCGTCCAGCCCGTCGCGGGCGCAAAGGGCAAGGTCGACGTGGAGGTCGATTACTCCGGCTTCCGTCACGCCTACGGAGGCGACTGGGCCTCGCGGCTCGTGTTGCGGCCGCTGCCGTCCTGCGCCCTGACGATCCCTGAGGCCAAGAACTGCGGACTCGGCAAGGCCCTGGCGACGGCCAACGACACCAAGGACGGCACCCTCACCGCGTCCGTCGCCCTCCCCGCTGCGGCTCCCGTCGGCGATGAAGCATCCGCTGACGACGAAACGTCGATGCCGGTGAGCAAGGCGCTTTCCGGTGAGCGCTCGGTTACCGGCCTGTCCGCTGGTGCAGGCACGGTTCTGCTGGCCGCGACGGCCGCGGCATCCGGTTCCGCCGGCGACTTCAAGGCCACCTCGCTCGCGCCGTCTGCTTCCTGGTCGGCCGGTGGCAGCAACGGCGGCTTCTCCTGGACCTACGACATCGACACCCCCGAGGTGCCAGGCGGCGCCGAGCCGGACCTGAGCCTGTCCTACTCCTCACAGGCCGTGGACGGCCGGACCGCGGCGACCAACAACCAGTCCAACTGGATCGGCGACGGCTGGTCGATGGAGCCGGGCTACATCGAGCGCCAATACGTCTCCTGCACCGACGACACGACCGACAGCAACACCACCGCCAAGGTCGGCGATCTGTGCTGGAAGAAGGACAACGCCGTCCTCAACCTCGGCGGCCAAACGAACACACTGGTCAAGGACGACACCACCGGCGAGTGGCACCTGGAGAGCGACGACGGCACCA
Source organism: Streptomyces sp. NPDC005262 (assembly GCF_042872425.1). Classification (NCBI taxonomy): domain Bacteria; kingdom Bacillati; phylum Actinomycetota; class Actinomycetes; order Kitasatosporales; family Streptomycetaceae; genus Streptomyces; species Streptomyces sp. NPDC005262. The sequence goes on along the minus strand of NZ_JBIAKK010000014.1, from coordinate 199,216 downwards.
AGGCCGAGAAGCTCACCAACACCGCACTGGCCAACGGCGATGACAACGGTGAGTACTGGCGGATCACGACGCCGGACGGCACCCGCTACTACTTCGGCTACAACCGGCCCTCCGGCTGGGCCACCGGAAAGGACGACACCAACTCCGCCTGGACGGTACCGGTCTACGGTAACCAGACCGGGGAGCCCTGCCACGCCACCGAGTTCAAGGACTCGTGGTGCCAGCAGGCATGGCGGTGGAACCTGGATGCGGTCATCGACCCGCACGGCGACGCCATGACCTACTACTGGGACAAGGAATCCAACTACTACGGCCGCAACGTCAACGACACCACCGGCGCCTCCACCGCCACCGTCTACGACCGCGGCGGCTACCTCAAGCGCATCGAGTACGGCCTGCGCTCCAGCAACTTCTACGGACAGGCCGCAGCCAAGGTCGACTTCACCGTCTCCGAACGCTGCCTTACCACCTGCACCACTTTCGACTCGGCCAACGCGGCGAACTGGCCGGACGTTCCATTCGATCAGTACTGCAAGTCCGGCGATGAGTGCAAAGACCGTTATTCGCCGTCGTTCTGGACCCGCAAGCGCCTGACGAAGATCGACACCTCGGTGTACACCGGCGGTGCTTTCAAGCCCGTGGACACCTGGGCGCTGACCCAGCAGTTCCCCTCCACCGGAGACGGCACCTCGCCCGCACTGTGGCTGGCCGCCATCACGCGCACCGGTCACACGGGCGCCGGCGACATCACCCTGCCGTCGGTCGCGACCTACGGCGTCAAGCTCGCCAACCGTGTCGAAGGTGCCACCACCGGCGGTGACCCCGACCCCGTGCCCCCGCTGATCCGCTACCGCATCTACGCCATCAAGACGGAGACCGGCGGCACCCTGGGCGTGACCTACTCCCCGGCCGACTGCAAGGCCGGCGACATGCCGAGCCCGGCGACCAACACCCGCCGCTGCTACCCGGTCATCTGGTCCCCGCCGGACGCCCCGGCCGAGAACTACGAGCCGTACCTGGACTGGTTCCACACCTATGTGGTCACCCAGGTGCTGGAGTCCGACAACACCGCTGGCGCGCCGGTGAAGGAGACCGACTACAACTACCTGGACGGTCTGGGCTGGGCGAAGGCCGAGGACGAGTTCACCAAGTCCAAGTACCTCACCTACGGCGACCGCAAGGGCTACGGCCGCGTCCAGGTCCGCACCGGAGCCCCGGCCGAGGGTAAGCAGACGCTGAAGGAGTACCGCTACTTCCGCGGCATCGACGGCGCCGAAGTCGCCGACCACGAGGGCATCAAGGTCACCGACCACCCCGCCTTTGCCGGAATGACCCGCGAGGAAGCAACCTTCGACGGCGACGGCGGCACCCTGCAAACCACCACCGCCTACCAGCCGTGGCACAGCGCCGCCACCGCCACCCAGGCCCGCACCGGACTATCGACCCTGCACGCCTACGCGACCGGTAGTACATCGCAGAAGACCCGTACCGCGGTCGGCTCCGGCTGGCGCTCCACCCAGGTCGATCGGGAGTTCGACGGCTACGGCCAGATCACCTCGGAATCCCAGCTCGGCGACACCGCCAAGAGCGGCGATGAGCAGTGCACCACGACCAGCTACGCCCGGAACACCACGGCGAACATCCTCACCCTGATCAAGGAGAACCGGACGGTCGCCAAGGCATGTGGCACCACCCCGTCACTGCCGGCCGACCTGGTCTCCGTGGAGCGGCACTACTACGACAACGCCACCTCGCTGGACACCGCCCCCACCAAGGGCGACGTCACCAAGCTGGAGGAGCAGGACGAGGCCGGCACCGGCTACCTGACCACCTCCACCGACACCTACGACATCCACGGCCGGGAGCTGACCACCGCCGACGCCCTGGGGAACACGACCACCACCGCCTACACCCCCACCACCGGTGAGGCGCCGACCAAGAAGACGGAGACCAACGCGCTCGGCCACATCACCACCACTGAGTACGACCCGGTCCGCGGTGTGGCCACGGCCAACATCGACGCCAACGGCAAGCGCACCGACGCCGTCCATGACGGCCTCGGCCGCGTACTGAAGGTATGGACCCCCGGCTGGGCCAAGGCCGACCACTCGGACCAGCCCTCCCAGGAGTACAGCTACAAGATCTCCAAGACCGAGCCGAACGTCGTCACCACGAAGTCTCTTAAGCGAGACGGCAGTTACGCGACTGCATACACTCTGTACGACGGGCTGATGCGCGAGCGGGAGACCCAGGCCCCGGCCATCGGCACCAGCAACCGCATCATCACCGAGAAGAAGTACGACACTCGCGGCTCCGTCTGGAAGACCTACGGCGCCTACTACGCCGACGGCGCCCCGTCCACCACGCTGGTGACCGGCGCGGACAACCAGGTACCGACCGCCGCCGAGAACGTCTACGACGGGCTCGGCAGGGTGACCGCCGCCATCTCCCGCAAATTCGGCGACGAGAAGTGGCGCACCACCACCACCTACGACGGCGACCGCACCACGGTCATCCCCCCGTCGGGTGGGACCGCCACCACTACCATCGTGGACGCGCTGGGACGCACCACAGACCTCCTGGAGTACACCAACGCCGATCGGACCGCGTCGCAGAAGACGACGTACGCCTACGGCAAGTACGACGAGCCGACCAAGGTCACCGACCCGTCCGGCAACGAGTGGGTGTACACCTTCGACGGGCGCGGCCAGCAGACCAAGGCCGACGATCCGGACAAGGGCGTCGTCACCACTGCCTACGACAAGGTAGGCCGGGAGACCAGCAGCACGGATGAGCGCGGCACCACGCTGACCACTGCGTACGACAAGCTCGGCCGACAGACCCAGCTGAAGCAGGGCAGCACCGTGCTGTCCGAGTGGACCTACGACACCGTCGCCAAGGGCCAGCTGACCTCCAGCACCCGCTACGCCGACGGCTCCGCCTACACCACCGCCACCGGAGGATTCACCGACCGCTACCAGCCCACCTCGACCACCGTCACCATCCCCGCCGGTGCGGGCAGCCTGGCCGGCAGCTACGGATGGACCTACGGCTACGACGCCGCCACCGGACTGCTCGACTGGACCATGAACCCGGCCATCGGGGACGTCACCTCGGAACGCGTGACGGTCAACTACAACAGCGATGACCTGCCGATCCGCACCAGTCGGGCCGGCGCAGCGCTGGTCTCCAACACGCTGTACGACGTGTTCTCCCGCCCCACGCGCACCGAGTTCGGCGCGTTGGGCAAGCAGGTCTACCAGTCGCAGGTCTACGACGAGTTCACGGGCCTCATGACCCGGCAGACCACCGACCGGGACCTGGCGCCGCAGCGCATCGACGACAGCACCTACGCCTACGACCCGGCGGGCAACGTCACCGGGATCACGACTGCCAGCGGTCAGGACGCCGCCCAGTCCGTCGACACCCAGTGCTTCACGGACGACAAGCTGGGCCGTCTGACCGAAGCCTGGACAGCGAAGACGGACTGCTCGACGGCACCTTCAGCGACCACGGCCGGCGGCCCGGACGCCTACTGGCAGACCTACAGCTACGACGCCCTGGGCAACCGAACCAAGCTCGTCGAGCACGGCACCGGCACCCAAGCCGGCACCGACGCCACGACCACCTATACCCATCCCGCCCCCAAGACCGACCTGCCCCACGCGGTCCAGGAAGCCACCATCAGCGGCGGCCCGAACAACGGCCAGAAGTCCACCTTCGGCTACGACAAGGCAGGCAACACCACCAAGCGCGTCATCGGCACCCGGAGTCAGGACCTCACCTGGGACGCCGAAGGCCACCTCGCCACCCTCACCGAGAGCGGCAAGACCACCAGCTACCTCTACGACGCCGATGGCAACCGCCTGCTCGCCAAGAACGGCGACGGCACCAGCACCCTCACCCTGCCGAACGGCAACGAGATCACGCTGACCACCACCGGCACCAAAGCCGGCACCCGCTACTACAACCACAACGGCGACACCGTCGCCGTCCGCACCAGCAAGGGAATCTCCTACCTCTTCACCGACCACCAGGGCACCTCGATGGCCGCGGTCGCCTCCGCCACCCTGGACATCACCCGCCGCAAACAGGATCCCTTCGGCGAGATCCGCTCAGCAGGCAGCAGCGCCTTCCCCGGCACTCAGGGATTTGTCGGCGGCACCACCGACCCGACCGGCCTGACCCATCTCGGCGCCCGCGAGTACGACCCCAACCTCGGCCGCTTCCTCTCCGTCGACCCCGTCATCGACCACGACGACCCGGCGCAGATGAACGCCTACTCCTACGCCCACAACAACCCGGTCACCAAGTCCGACCCCGACGGACTGCGCCCCCTCGGCCCCACCGACGGCGGCCAGGCGGCTGACGACCGATGGGCCGCCGACCGGGGCATGTCCGCCGGCTACACCTACAAGAACGGCAAATGGGTCTGGAAGCAGACCCCCAAGAAGGACAAGTCCTCCCGCCAGAAGTACGCCGCCTACCAGGCGAACCCCGCCCACTACATGATCGACGACGGTCACGCGCAGGCCCGCGCCAAGCAGCAGGCCGCAGCCCGCGCCCAAGCCATCAAGGCGGCCAAGGCCAAGGCCGATGCGGAACGCAGGAAGAAGGACGGCATCTGGGGAAGCATCAAGAAGGGAAACTTCGGCGCTGCCTGGGACAACGCAAAACAATCAGCCCCAGCCCAATGGATCGTCGAGCACCGGGCCGATATAGCCACATGGGCGGGCTACGCCTCAATCGGAGTGTGCCTCTTCACCGCAGGAGTGGGGTGCGCGGTCGTCGGCGGGATTGCCTTGGGCGCTTCAGTCTTCAAGAGCGCATACGACAACGGAATCATTGGAAGTCGGCGTAGGAAAGTTGGCGCATTCGTAACGGATCTGGCGAAGGACTACGCTTTCGGAAAGGTGGCTGTAGGAATACCAATGGCCCAAGCGGCTAGGCACATGAGAGTCGGGGATAGAATCTTCGAGCAAGGCAACACCGAAAAGTGGATCATGCGAGGATTCGAGGCTTCCGTCGGTTCCGCGTGGCAGTTCGCAGGAGATCAATAGATGACTGATCGACTCGGTCCCTTGGAGCGCACAGACGACTCATGGGTCGTTGGTGATCCAAGCGGAGATCATTTGCGGTTCGAACGGGACGGACTTTCGCATTGGATTGGAGGTGCGGCGTCGCCATTGGTTCCCTGGACCCTGTTCATGGACCTACGCCTCTATGCTGTCGCCACACGTCTAGGGAATTCCAAGGGGTTGGCCAGGTTCTCGCGGATTGCCATGAATCTGTCGGGGGCATCTTCCTCCGGTGGTGGACCTGCTCGCTTGATGGCGCACTTGCGCGATCCACGTGGGTATTGGGAGGCGGAGTTCACACATCATGCGCGTTGGTATCCCCCTCGGGAGATCAGGATCCTGGCTGGATTTCTTGGTCAGGTGACCGAGCGTGACGAGGCCTCACGCCTCGGGGACCCGGAATGGGTTTCCGCAGCGGTCGGCAGGCTAAGTCGACTTCCGCGTAGTTTGCCCCGAGCGCGAAAGGCAGCGATCAAGCAGATCTTGGACGACTGCTGATCTCGTGGTCTGGTCAGCAAGCGACGGGGGCACCCGCACGTACGGGTGCCCCCGTCGCTCCACCTTCGGCGGCGGCACCGCCGACCAGCTCCCGGCCCGCGGTGCTCTCGGCCTCGCGGCCAAGGCGGCCGTCGACAACGGACACGCCGACGCCGTCACCGGCTTCCGTGGCGCCGCCGTCGAGAGCACCGGTGACGGCCTGGTGCTCGTCGCCGAGGACGGCCACCGCCTCGATCCGGTCGACGAGGTCATCGCCCTGACCGGCTTCCGCCCCGACACCGGCATCCTGTCCGAACTCCGCCTGAACCTCGACGAGCGCCTCCAGGCCCCGGTGGAACTGGCCCCGCTCATCGACCCCAACCAGCATTCCTGCGGCACGGTCTACCCGCACGGCGCCAAGGAACTGGCCCACCCGGAGCGGGACGTGTACGTCGTCGGCATGAAGTCCTACGGCCGCGCCCCGACCTTCCTCGCCATGACCGGATACGAGCAGGTCCGCTCCGTCGCCGCCGCCCTCGCGGGAGACAGGGAGGCCGCCGAGCGTGTCGAACTGGCCCTGCCCGAGACCGGTGTCTGCGGCGGCGCGGGACTCTTCGACGCCCCGAGGGCCACCCAGTCCGAGGGCGACGGCGGCTGCTGCGCCGCCCCGAGCACACTCCAGATCGGCATCGGCGCTCCCGCCGCCATCTCCTGCGGCTGCTGACCGCCAACCATGACCAGTGCCAAGCGCGACGTGGCCGTGACCCGACTGCATTTTGGGTCACGGCCACGCGCCGCACTCCCCGCTCTCTGCGCTACTCAGATCACCAGCTGGGGCATCGTCTACTACGCCTTTCCCGTCCTGCTGCCGTACCTGACCGCTGACACAGGCTGGTCCACTGGCGGCGCCACCGCAGCTTTCTCCCTGGGACTTCTCGTCTCGGCTGCGGCGGGGATCCCCGTGGGCCGCGTCCTGGACCACCGGGGCCCTCGGGCTGTGATGACCGCAGGCTCCGTTCTCGCAGTCCTCTCAGTGCTCACCCTGGCCTACGCGCCCAACCTGGTCGTCTTCACCGCCGGCTGGATCCTTGCTGGCTTCGCCATGGCCGCCACGTTCTACCAGCCTGCATTCGCCGCACTCACGCGCTGGTGGGGGCCCGACCGCGTCCGTGCCCTCACAATCCTCACCCTCGCGGGAGGTCTGGCCAGCACTGTCTTCGCGCCCCTGACTGCCACTCTCGCCGACCACCTCGACTGGCGCACCACCTACGCCGTCCTCGCTGCGATCCTCGCCCTCGTCACCATCCCCGCCCACGCCCTCGCGCTGCGGGCGCCCTGGCCTCAAGTGCCCGCTGGAGACCAGCGGCAATGCCCCGGTCACCCGTAGCCGGCCCTTCATCCTCCTGGCAGTCGCCTTCACCCTTTCGGGCTTCGCGGTGTACGCCGTCGTCATCGGCCTGATACCGCTGTTGACGGAACGCGGTGCTGACGCGTCAACGGCCGCTTGGGCACTCGGACTCGGCGGAGCTGGACAGACTCTGGGCCGAACGCTCTATGCCACCCTGGCCCGCAGGACCGGTGTCACCGCCCGATCCAGCACCCTGATCGCCGCAGGCGGAGCCACCACGGCAGCACTGGCCTTCGTCCCCGGCCCGATGCCCCTGCTGATCGCCCTCGCCGTCCTCGCCGGAGTAGTGCGCGGCAATCTCAACTCCAGGCCACTGCCATCACTGACCGCTGGGGCACCACCCAGTACGGCCGTCTTTCCGCCCTCCTCGCGGCGCCCGCCACCATCGCGGCAGCCCTCGCACCCTGGGCCGGAGCCACACTCGCCGGGCCCCTGGGCGGCTACCCCGGACTCTTTGCTGCGCTCGCCGGTGCGTCGCTGGCTGCGGCAGTGCTGGCTGCGTGGACCGGAGCGCGGCGATCGCGTGGAACATGGCATCGGCCTCCGGCTTCGGTTCCCCCGCGTCTCAACGACCGCTCTCAGTGACCGAAGAGGTGCCGACAGATACTGCCTGTCGCGAGGTGCTACCTCTTCAACATCGCGACCTGGCGGGCGCGTTCCGCCAGTTCTCCTACGGCTCGGACCTTCCGGTAGGGGGCGAGTCGCTTCCGCATCGTTTCGAAGTGCTCGTCGCCACGGGCGGTCGACAGGCCCACGTAGTCGTCGAGGAACGTATTCCAGGTGCTGCACGCTTCCTCGATGTGTCCCAACTCGTACTGGCGCTGGGCCATCACGCCGTTGGTGTGGAGTCGGCCCTGCCGCTCCTGCTTGGGCTGCGCCCGGACCGAAGTCTTCAGGGCTGCGATCGAGCCCGCCAGATCTTTTGTCTCGTACAGGACGTGGGCGACGTGGAACTGGTAGGCCGCCTGGTCGTACCCGCCGACGGCGTCTCGTCGTGAATCGGCCTTCGAGAGTGCCACCTCGGCTTCACGCAGACGGTCGAACGCCTGTTTCTGGTCGCCGACCATGGCTGCGGCGTGGGCCTGCTGGCCTCGGAGGAATGCCACCAGCCGCGGGCCGGCCTTCGGCGCCGCTTCGGCGGCCGAGTCCGCGAGTTTCAATGCTGTCTGTCCGTGGCGCAGATTCGATGCCTGCAGGCTCATTCCGCGCAGGGTGCGGCAATAAGTGACGTGGTCACTGGCCGCCTTGGCGAGTTTCAAAGCCTTGAGGTAGTACTGCTGTCCGAGGCCGTGCTCGCGCTCGTACATCGCCATCCAGCCGGTCAGGTAGGTCAGGTCGGAGGCGGCGGCCAGCATGTCGTTGCGGACCGGCTCGGTGGCCTGGGCCCGCAGGTAGGGCGCCACGGTGTTGACGAGGAACGCCGCGGCCATCGGGCGGGCGTGGCCCCCGCCCAGCTCGTCGAGGATGTCCGCGATGCGGTCGGTCATGGTCCGTACGGTCGCGACTTCGCCCGGCCCGATACGGCCCGTGGGTTTCGTGGCACGTTCGCGTTCCTCTGCGTGTGCCTCGCCCGCGAACAGGGGTACGACGAGAGCAGCCGAGTACAAGCCGGCGGCGAGCACGCCGCGTCGTGAGGGGTCCATATCAGCCCTGCCTAGATCCAAGAGGGACTCGACAGTGTCTCCGCTGTCGGAGTCCTCTCCGCCCTTCGGGGGCTGCAGGCCCGCTTCCGCATAGGTCACCGGGCGACCGATCTTGCGTTCGAGTACCTCGATGATTACCCGCCTGACCTGCTCCCTGGGCTGTGTACCGCTCAGCCAGTGCGACACCGCGGAGTGGTCGTACTTCAAGGTCATACCGACCTGACCACCGGTGCGATTCACAGCGTTGGCGAGCTGCGTACGCGACCATTGCGCCTGCTCAAGCAGGTTTTCCAGTCCCGTATTGCGGTCGTCCTGGGGTTCCTTGGCCATTGCCAACTCCCGGAGAATTCACGGCTTTCACGGTCACGCCTCCCTCTTACGGTACCCGGACAGGCACGTCCCGCAGTTAGCTCTTCACACGCCGCAACCAAAAGCGGACACGAGAGGAGCGCGTGATGACCGCCGTGACAGACAAAGACCGATCCCCGAGCGTCAACGCTGCCGATCCGGAGGCATTGCCGATCGACGTGGAGGGCATCAGCGACGTCGTGACGAAGGCTTTGGCCATCACGCTGGCCATGCCCGACCGGCAAGAAATCGATCTGACAGCCAGCCAGTTGCGGGGTTCGCTGAACCTGTTTGTGGCTGAAGACCTGGGGTTCGATACGGAACCGACCGTTCGGCAGATGTACAGGGATGCCCACCGCCTGTTGGAGCTGAACGCCCGGCCCACGGCTGACACCCCCCAGTTCACCGCCTACGAGTACATGTGTGAGCTCGGCCGTCTGACGAGACGCTTCGTAAGCCTCTATCGCGAGCACCATCAGGAGGGCGCGAGCGATGAGTAGCAGCCAGATGGCGCCACTTCCGAGGCGAGACTCCCAGGCTTCGCGCCCAGCAACATCCGAGGCCAGGCGGCTCTACCTCGTCCCCAGCGGGCTTCCCCCGGAACGCAGACCCCTGCCGCTCCCCATGGAGGAGGAGGCGTGAGCGAGCTGCACCGGCAGATCGCCTACATCGCGTGCCTGACCACCGTCGGCGGCTCGCTCGTCCTGGCCGTGTGGCGCGGATGGTGAGGGAGAAGCGGCGGCTGTACGACTGGCGGGAGTGGGCGGGGGCTCTGTTTCCCTTGCTCGTCACTGCCCCGATCGGCCTCCTGATCTGGCATTTCGGCGACCGCTAGACCCACAGACTCTGCCTCCGACGGACCACCCACGGCCCTGGATGCCGGAAGTCTTGGAGGCGGGCCCGGACCCCCGCCCGGCTGTTCTCGTGACGGTCGACAGTCGGGCGGGCGCACGACGAGTACGGGGAACCGCTCTGTACTCGACTGGCAAATGCAAGGGAGGAATCAACGATGGAGATCCAGCACGAAACGACCGCGGACTCGGCGACCGCCCCCATGGCGGCGCCCACAACGGGAGGCAGTCTGCTCGTCGCCCGTACCCAGATGAAGGCCGCGCGAGAGCGCGTGTTCATCCCGTCCGACAACACCGGCGGCCGTACCGACGGCAACGACACCTGACAGGACTGGACACATGACCGCTGAGCCCCATGCGGTCGTCGCCCGCCTCGGCGAGGACTTCCTCGCCGAGGCGTTCGGCCGCACCTTCCGCGTCATCCCCGGCGACGCACAGTCCATCGCCGGAATCCTCAACTGGGACGACCTCAACGAGATCATCGCCCGGCACCGCCTGGAGCCACCGCGGCTCCGCCTCTCCGCCGACGGCGTGGTCGTGCCCCTCGACGCCTACACCGTGCGGGAGGTGGCCAGACGCCGAACCGTATGGCACCGCGTCCACCCGGCGTCCCTACACGAGCAGCTTGCCCAGGGCGCCACCATGGTGATCGACTCGTTCGATGAACTGCACACAGGAGTACACGGTCTTGCCCATGCCCTTGAGGCCAGGCTCCGCACGAAAGTCCAGGTGAATCTGTACGCCTCCTGGAAACCGCGCGAGGGCTTCGGAGTTCACTGGGACGACCACGACGTGGTCGTCGTCCAGGTGGATGGGCGAAAGCGCTGGAAGATCTACGGGCCGACGCGCGTCGCCCCCATGTACCGCGATGTGGCCGAGACCGATCCGCCGCCCGAGGAGCCCGTTGCCGAGTTCGTCCTCACTCCCGGAGACGTCCTCTACTTGCCCCGCGGCTGGTGGCACGCCGTCTCGGCCTCCGAGGGGGACCGGTCGCTGCACCTGACGTGTGGGCTCAGCTCCACGACCGGTGTTGACCTCGTGTCCTGGGTCCTCGACACTCTGCGCGCAGAGCAGACAGTCCGAGCGGATCTTCCCCATTTCGGGACGGCCGTCGAGAAGCAGCTCGTCGTCGACCAGTTGCGCGATCTTGTGGCCAAGGAGATGGCTGACGGCAGTCTGATCGACCGCTACTTCCAGCACCGGGATGCGGACGAGCGCGTACGGTTCCGGCCCAGTCTTCCCTTCGTGGACGCGGTGCCGGCCGATCCTGATCTCAAGGCGCGGATGCTCACCGCGCGCCACACGCTCAGCACTACGGACGACGGCAACGCCGTGCTGACGGCAGGCGGCGAGTCCTGGACCTTCGCGGCGCCCGCGCTGCCCTTGCTGGAGCGCCTCGCCGATCGATCGGAACACCGGCTCGCCGACCTCATCAGTGACACCCAGCTCACTCTGGGACAGGCAGCTGCCGTGGTCGGCGAACTTGTGAGCGGCCAGGTCGCCTCGATCGGAGGTGCGCTGTGAGCGGTGCCGAACTCGGCCTGGGTACCTATCGAACGACCGATGTTGCGGCCGCAGCCGAGGTCGCGATCGACCATGGTGTGTCGTGGATCGATACGGCCCCGAATTACCAGCGCGGCACGGCCGAGGAGCAGCTGGCTCCCGTGCTGGATGCGTTACCGTCCGTGCGTGTGTCTACGAAGGTCGGCTTCCTGGATGCTGCCCGCCAGGAACGGGCGACGAAGGCGGGAGTGCTCACCCCTTCACGGACCGGGAAGGGGTACTGCCTCGAACCGTCATATGTGAGTTGGCAGGCGGCGCAGAGCAAGGCTGCCCTCCGCCGGATCCCCGACATCACGTTCGTCCACAACCCCGAACACGGCGGACCAGAGCCACACGATCTCGACGCCCGCCTCATCAGAGGCTTTCGGACGCTGGAAGAGTGCTGCCAGCAAGGGCTGATCAAGGCGTACGGGGTGGCCACATGGTCGGCGCTGCACGACGGGTCGCTGACTGTCGACCGCCTCATGGAGCTGGCTCACATGGCTGGAGGCGCATCGCACAAGTTCGCAGCGATCCAGCTCCCGTTGAGCCTCGTGCAGTTGGGGCCCATCGCCGATGCGCTGGACGGCCGGGGTGTTCTCTTCGATGCCCGTGCCGCCGGTCTGGAAGTCTTCGGTTCGGCGCCGCTCCATGGCGGAGAGCTGCTGGAGATAGTCACTCCCACCGTTGCGCAGGAAGTGCTTCCCGGGACTGCTCCCATACAACTGGTTCTGGGAACGGTCGCTTCTACGCCCGGTGTGACGCGGATCCTCCTGTCGGCCAGCTCCGCACGACACTGGACGGCAGCAGCACCGTCCGCTACCCCATCCCTCTCACGCCCCTTCGACAGCACCGCACTGAGAAAGATCGTCGATGCCTTCCGCGCCTGACCACGCCACAGCAGAACGAATGCGCCAAGCATTCGAGTACGCCGCTACGGCCTTCTCCCTCAATGCCGCCGGCAGAGAGGAGACGTGGGGGTGGGACGGAAAGACCCTGAGCGGTCCGGCCAGCGGCCGCCTCTGGCTCCGGGTGGCCGCGACCCGGGCGGAGAAAGCGGCTGGCGCATCCTGGAAGGGACCGGAAGAAGCACACGAAGCGATGCCGGATCGCGTTCCTCGGCCTCGCTTCCGCGGCGCCTTCGAGTGGTCGGCGGGCGAGTACGCCTACCGTGCCGAGGTCCACAACCGCGTCGACGGCCGGCCACTCAGCCATTCGCCCTTGCCGCCACCGGGGCTGGACCTCTCCGACATCTGGTGGGCAGCGCTGCACGATGCGCTGGACGCAATCTCGCTTGTGTCCACGCGCCGCGTAGCTGTCCGCCAAGAACGGCTTCACTGGGCCCTGCCCCGGTTCCTAGGTGCGGACGTCAGCACCGAGGTCATGGAGTGGAGCACTGCACACGCCGATGTCCAGTGGTCGAATCTGGCCGGTCCCGGCCTCTGCATCCTGGACTGGGAGCGGTGGGGGCTGGCTCCGGCCGGGTACGACGAAGCCACTCTCTACGTCTCCAGCCTCGCCGCCCCTGCCGTCGCCGACCGCGTCTTTCAGGAGTTCAAGTCCACGCTTGAGTCGACCGCGGGGCACTTCGCCCAACTGGTCGTGGCCAGCGAGTACCTCCAGGGCATGGAGCGCGGTAACAACCTGGAGCTCGAAGCACCCCTGCGAAAGCAGGTTGCCCGTCTGCTCGGCTGATCGATGTCCGTTCGCCTGATGAGGGTCAGGCGAACGGACTGCCGATCGGCGTCACGTCATCGACGCCGACGTTGTGCTCAACGCTGGCGAGAGCGCGCACCGTGTGTACTCGCGAGGGTGGCCGGAGGGACGGTGTGCAGGCCCTGTGCCGCCGTGCGCTGGTTTGCTGGTGCAGCGGTGAGCGTCTTGGCGGGTACGAGGTCCAGCCGGTACAGGCGCCAGACAAGCACCTCGCTGACAGAGTCTGCGCTGTAGAGCTCCCGCTGCGCCGAGACCTTACGCAGGAGGGCCGTGGTGTCGTGGCCGGCGCGCTGTGCCTGGTCGAGTACGGCCGCCAGGGCAGGCCAACCGGCCTCGGCCTGGACGCGGTCGGCCAGCTCGGGCAGTGCAGAGCTGATCGTGTCGGCGTGATGCTGCTGCGTGCGGGCGGTGAGCTTTTCGCCGTAAGCGCACATGTCGGCCAACGGGTCTGCAGCAGCAGCCCGGTACGCCGCGCGCAGGTGTATGGCGGTTCGGCGTGCGGCTTCGGCTTGTTGGGCGTGATGGTGGGCGGCGTGCCAGCGTCCGGCGGCGATGACGGTGAGAATCAGAAGATCCAGGACCAGAGCGGTGGCGGCGCCATCTGCGCCGCGTCCGAGGGCATGCCCGGAGTGGACGATCTGGCGGGCCGCCCGTCGCAGGGCGTACATCTGGGTCTGCTCGCCGCGAATGTGGGAGCGCACTGCCCGCTCGAAGGTCCGTGCGGCGTCTTGGAGTTCCTTATGTGGACGGCCCAGGGTGGTTTGGGCGAGGGCGTCGAGGACTTCGCCCACCCCGACGAGGTGGGTAGCCACGGCCTCGTCGTCGGGGGAGGCGAGCGCGGTGAGCGCCGTATCGACGGCTTCGGCGGCGAAGCGGCGGGCGCGGCCCGGGGCGGATTCGCCAAATCGTTCCATGAGGGCCGGGGGCTCGGGGGTGTCTCCTCCGGTACTGAAGCGCTCACGAATTTTGGGCAAGGACAGGTCTGGTGCGAGCTTCGAGCCGGAGTACCAGATCGGCTCCTGCTCGGCGTTGCGGTCACCGACGATCGCTACGGAGTAGCCGAGCAAGTCACCCGATGGGGCGATGCGCTTCTTGATCCGTACACCTTCGGCGCCAAGGCGGTCGAAGAACTCGGTCTCGTCGACGGCGCCGGCGAGGGCGCGGTGGACGTGTTCTCGCAGCAGCTCGCGGGAGGTGGCCTCCTGGCCGAGACGTTCGGCTTTGCGGCGCTCGGCGCTTGTGGGGCGCTTGGCGGCGGTGCCGTCCCCCTTCTTCAGCTGTCGCAGGCCGAACTCCTTCTCGATTTTGCGGCACTCCGCCTGGGCGCGAGTGGCGTCCTTGTGTCGGCGTGGCTGGGTGCGGTCGGCGCGTACGAGCGTGGCGACGAGATGGATGTGGTCGGGAGCGTGCCGGACCGCAATCCAGCGGCATGCTTGCTCATCGCCTTCGGGGGCGATGCCGGTGGCGTTGACGATGCGGCGTGCGACGGTGGCCCATTCTTCGTCGCCGAGGACGCGGTCGGTGTCTGCGGTGCGCACCGAACAATGCCAGACGTGCTTGGCCGGGGCCCTGTTCTTCAGGGCGTCGACCCAGTGGTTGAGATCGGAAGCGAGCTCGCTGAGCGTGGCGCTCGGATCGCGTCCGGGATCGGCGATGAAGGGGTCGTAGGCGGCGACGATGTGCGGGTCGACGTGGGCTTCGATGTCGCTGGTTCGGTAGAGATACTTGAGCAGGCCGATCGTTCGGCCGCCCGGCGGGTTGATGTCCGGGACCATAGCGTCAGCTGACCAGCTTCCGGGCGGCAGCCTTCACCATGGCTGCGGCCTCGCAGACCTCGCTAGTGGCGCGAGCGAGGTGGATGACGTCACCGCCGGAGTTCAGGATCCGAGCCATCTGATTGATGTTGTTGCCGACACGGGCCAGGTCGACGCGGGCGGCTTCGAGCCGGTCGAGAGCCTCGTCCTGGTCGAGCCCGGTCCGGTTGTGGAGCTGAGCGTGGACTGCCTGAGCGATGAATCGGGCTTTGGAGACCCCCTTTGCGTCGGCGGCGGCCTGGATCTCGGCTTCTTCGGCCTCGCTGGCGCGGAAGGTCAGGCGTTTCACGCGCTGGCGGGGCTGGCGGGGGCGTCGACGGCCCCGCCTGACTGTTTGATTCTCCTGCTGGTGGCCGCCCTCGGCCACCAGTTCCTGGTCCGGCGCCCCCTGGCGCAGGACCTCCCCCGCCACCCCCGGGGCGGGGGCAAGCGCGCTGGACCGGCCCTTGGACGGTCCAGCGCTACAGCTTGCTCCGTCTGGGGCTGGGGTGAAGGTCATCTGCTCCTGTGGTGCGTGGAGTTCGCGGTCGAGGCCATGCATAGGGACTCCTGTAAGCGGTGGTGGGATGAGGGCCCGCCCCTCCTGCGCTGATTTGCGGGAGCGGCGGGCTGGGGTGACGAGGGCTGCGGAGTTCAGTCGGTGCCGGTGGTGGCCTCGTCGAGTTCTGTCTGCAGCAGGTTCTTGACCTCATCCAGGCGGCTCCGGGAGATGCCGAAACCTTTATCCCGGATCGCCTTCTCGACGTTGCGGCGCGAGACGCGGCCAGCCCGTCCGAGGGGGGCTGTGCGACCGATGCCGATGGCCTGCTCCAGGGAGACGCTTGTCTGGTGACCTCCCGGCTTACCAGGCCGGTTCTCGGTTTTCGCCGCTTCCGTCGTGGTTGCTTGCGTCACGTTGTTGGCCTTCGTAGCTGTTGGCGGTGCTGTAGCGCTGTCCTTGTTTACCGCAGCGGGTTTGTGGCCGTTGTTGGCGTTGTGGCCCTTGCCGTTGTGGCTGTCGGGAGTGGTCGGGCGCCGGGCGACGAGGAGGTAGAGGTGGACGGCTCCGGCCAGGGCGAGTGGGGCGATGGCGGAGATGACGCCGACGGTGATGTCGTCGAGGGCAAGTCCGGTGTGGCTGCCTTGCTGGTTGAGGCGGATGGCATGCAGGACGTTGGCCCAGATGCTCGTGGCGGTGGCGATGCCGACCAGCGCCGAGACATAGAGGCGAGCGGGCAGCGGTGCGGTCCGCAGGATGAGCAGGGCGCCGATCCCGATGGCGATGAAGCCGTCGATGACGAGGGGGAAGGCGTAGGTGAGAGCCCGGTGGATGTGGCTGGCGACGGCCATCTGGCGCAGGGCGTCGTAGGAGAGCGCGAAGGCTGCCACGGCCAGCAGCGCCACACCCGTGCGGATCGCGGCGGCCAGTGGCGCCGGGGCAGCGGGTGGGGCGATGGCGGTGGTGGGAGAAGGCAAGGGTGGTGCTCCAGGGATGCGGAGGCGGCTGATGTGGCCGTGGTGGGGGAGACTCGTCGCGACTCGTTGCATGCCTGTTCAGGGCAGGTACGGGTGCGGTGGTGATGTCGAGTCGACTCGTTGCCGGTCTCCGACTCGTCCCCGCGCTGACCTGCGCGGAGACGAGTCGCGACGAGTCGTGTCGGGTCAGGCGCCGGTCGTGGGTTCCGGTGTGGACTCGGGGCAGTAACGCGCCCAGGAGTCGGAGAACTGCAGGCGGGCGAAGCCCTTGGCTTGGACGTCGCCGTGGAAACGGCGGTTGGCAGAGCTGATGCCGTAGTCCCTCAGCAGGAGCTGCAGTCCGCGAGGTGTGAGGCCGTTGGCGGTGTACTCCGGCCAGGGGGTCTCGTCGTCCTTGTTGAGGATGTCGAGGAGGCGGCTGGTGCGAATCACCGGCGGGTTGCCTTCGGCCACGAAGGCGCGGCGGATGTCGACCAGGAGCCGGATTCCCAGGCCGCTGCTGTCTTGGTCCTGCTGGGCCTCATGCCTCGTCATGGCCAGGCAAGCGGCGCGGGCGAGGTCGGGCCACTGACCGCCGCCGAGGTCGGCGATGGCGACCAGCGGCTCCCAGGTGTCGGCTGCCCGGTCCTCGACCGGCATGGTCGGCGTCAGCTCCATCGCATCGGCGTGGAGTGGGACCAGCCACGCCACAAGCCGGTCGCGCAGCGCGTGGAGCGTGGGGGTGTCACGGACGGTGCGGAACTCCGCCACCTTCTCGCCCGGCCTGCGTCGGCGCATCCGGATGACGACCGACCGGTCCATGATCGTGTCGGGCAGGTCACCGATGCCCGCGAGGGCCGCCATGGCGAAGGTGGGGAACTTGGCCACTTCGTGGTTGGGTCCGGAGACCCGCAGAGTGGGGCGGTTGCGCTGGTGCCCCGCGTTGAGCAGGCCGCGCATTTCCTCATTCTTCTCCGCGACCTTCGCGGATCCGAAGAGGGTGTCGGCCTCATCGACCAGCAGGGTGGGCGGGGCCTCGGTGATCGACCGGAAGACCGCTGCGGCCGAGGCGTTGACCGTGATCAGCGGGGCGTGGACGGTTTCGGTGATCACGTCCAGGAGCCGCGACTTGCCGCACCGTTTGGCCGGCCCGACCACGGCCAGCCGCGGCGCGTGCTGCCACGCGGTCTGCAGGTGGGTAGCCGCAACCCACAGGGTCACGGCCGTGAAGGCTTCCTCGTTCGGCAGCACGACATACCGTCGGATCTGCGCCCGCAGGTCTGCCAGAACCTGTTCCCCCTCGGAGGCCGGGGCGGGATCGGGCTCGTCGGCGGGCGGCTCCGCGGACGGCGGCGTGGAGGATGCTGGCTCGGCCGGCTGGCCGGGTATGGCAACGGTCGGCCATGCGACGGGCGCGGCGGAGAGGGATGGCGTCTTCGGGGTGGCTTCGTCCATACTGGACACGAGCTCCTCTGCTTGCGGGCCACATGGGACGGCAATCCCGGCCTCGCAGGTTGATCGCTAGGGATGGCGGTTGAGAGGTTTGCGCTTGGCCCCCCGGCTGTGCCGGGGGGCTTTTTCGTGCGGAGAGCGGGGCGTACGACTCCTTCGGTCCGCTGCTGCTGCACCACCATGCCACACGAATTGCCGATTGCAGAATTATTCTGCATTTCGCAGGGACGTGCTACTGTTGATCTCGTTGCAAATGGCAGCGACGCACTACGTACGGAAGGAGGTGGGCATGGCTGACGAAGGCTCCCCCCAGGGGGTCCTGCTCAGCGGCGAAGAGAACGTCGCGGTACGGATCAAGCTGGAACGCGAAGCGCGCGGCTGGAGCACCAACTCCCTGTCCGACCGAATGAACGAGGCCGGGTTCGAGATGAACCCGTCCGCGGTCTGGCGCATCGAGAACCGCAAGCGCCGTATCAACGTGGACGAAGCGATCGGGTTTGCCGAGGTCTTCGGCGTCTCGCTGCGCAACCTGGTCGGCCCTCCCCGGCTCGCGGCCATGGCCCGAGCCATGGAACTCATCGACGACGTCGTCGACGCGTACCGCCAGACGCAGCGAGCCAACGCCGCCTTCACACGGGCACGCGACGCCCTCGACGCCTACCTCGCCGAGCACCCCGACATCCGCGAAGAGGCCGATGTGATGGTCTCCAACGCCATGGCCGAAGCAGCCAGCAGCCACCTGCTGCAGGCTTACGGGGCCCCGCCCGGCGAACACCCGGACGCCGACCAGCACGGCTCCGCCACAGAGGCGTAGCCCCGACTCCGACCCCCTGGGCTCGCAAACCCCCAGGAACGGGTCAGCACAACCGCCATCCCTTTCGATCAACCCCGGCAGACCGGCGTTGCCGCGCCCATGACTGCCAGGAGAGGACTCCCCTTGCGCCGACCGGCAATAACCCCTGCCTCCACACAGACTGCGCGTGCTGCGGAGGAGGTGACACACACGGCTGACCGCCTCCTCACCGTGGAGGAGGCCGCCGAACGACTTGGAACAGGCGTCCGCTTCATCCGGCGCCTCATCCAGGAACGTCGCATCCGCTACGTGAAGCTCGGCAAGCCCGTCCGCATCCCCCGCAGTGTGATCGACACGTACATCGCCGAGCGCACGGTGCCGACCCTCCGCGAGGCGCAGTCCCGCTTCGGGAAGGCAGCCTGATGGCGGGCCGCAAGCCGCAACGGCGGCGTGAATTCGGCACCGTCCGCCAGCTCCCGTCGGGCCGGTGGCAGGCGCGCTACTGGGCCCCTGACGGCAGCCGCCGGACTGCCCAGGAGACCTTCGCGACCCGCACCGAAGCCCAGACCTGGCTCACGCTCACCCAGGCCGACATCGAGCGCAAGCACTGGGTGGACCCCGACGCCGGCGCAGTGAACTTCGAGGCGTATGCCGCGAAGTGGGTCGAGGAGCGTGGGCTCTCCGCCACCACGGAGGAGCTGTACCTCAGGCTGCTGCGACTGCACCTGCTGCCCGCGTTCAGCTCCGTGAACTTGGACGACATCACGCCGCCTGGGGTGCGCACCTGGCGAGCCGAGCGGCTGGAGGCGACCGGCGCAACGACGGTCGCAAAGTCGTACCGCTTGCTCAAAGCCATCATGGAGACGGCGACCGACGACGAGCTGATCCGTCGTAATCCCTGTCGGATCAGGAGCGCCGGCAGCGAGAAAGCCAAGGAACGCCCGACGGCCACTGTCGAACAGGTCGACGCGCTTGCTGATGCCATGGGGCCGAGGTGGCGGCTGATGGTGTACTTCGGTGCCTACGGGCCGATGCGACCGGAGGAGCAAGCGGCCCTGCGACGGCCCGACGTCACGCTCGAACCCCTCGCGGTCAAGATCAGTGACGCAGCGCCCGAGCTGACCACCGGCCGTCGAGTCGAAGGCGACACGAAGTCGACCGCCGGTAGGCGCACCGTCTCCCTCCCGGCCTTCCTGCACATCGAGGTGAAGCGCCACCTGGACTGGTACGCCGAGAAGGACCCCAACGGGCTTCTGTTCGTCGGCGAGAAGGGCGCCCCCTTCCGACGGTCCACCTTCGGTCGCAAGTGGCGCAGGGCACGGGCCAAGGTCGGTCTGCCGGAGGGCTTCCGCTTCTACGACCTCCGCCACACCGGCCACACCTTGTCCACCCAGTCCGGCGCCACGCTCAAGGACACGATGGTCCGAGCCGGCCAGTCTTCGGAGAAGGCGGCGCTGATCTACCAGCACTCCAACGGCGAGCGTCAGGTCGAAGTCGCGGACGGGATCGATGCCAGGGTGCGCGAGCTGCGGCGACGGGCGGAGAAGAAAGCTACCGGTCGCAAGGCATGACGAACTGGTTGGGGTGGGTTCCGTGCCCACCCCAACCAGTTAGTCATGCGCGCATCGCAGGCGATTGACCAGTGAAACTTCTTGATTTCCTACCTCATTTGAGGGAGGATTTCCGGAAATCACTCTCTGTGGTCGGGGGCTGGGCATGGCAGTCGTGCACGTTGAGGAGTCTCGCGGTCGGGACAGGCTCACTGAGCTGGGGCTCTCGGTCGAAACGATCGAGGACGTGCTGCGGCGCGCGGAAGCGGAGCGGAACTTCTGCACCCCGCTCGACCCCGTATCGCTGCCGGGCAACATCTTCTGGGGGCGGACGATTCGCTTCCTGCGTGAGGCGCACATCCCTCAGGGATGGCGTAGTGCGAGCCCCAACAACGTGTCGCTGCTCCTCTCGCCTGCAGACGACTTCGCCATCACGGCCTCCAGCGGCAGCAAGGGTGCTGGCTATGCCGCGCTCATTCCGTCCACGCGTTACGCGAAAGGCTCCGCCGTCATCCGCAGGGTGGAGACCAATCGGCAGCTGATGCTCTCCGACTACGAGGCCGAGCCCGACCAGCATGACGTGGGCGGTGGCATTCCCACCTGGTTTCTGCTCTACCAGCACGTGAATACCCCGACCGGGACGAGGCTGTACTACGAGCTTTCCCTGCCGAACAATGCGGGCAGCCGTGGCAAGATCGACAGCTGGCACGAGCGGATCATCTTCCCCTACCTCGACTTCGAGGGCTTCAACCCCTTCCCGCAAGACGACGACGGCGAGGGCGACATCGACATCCCCATCGAACGCCTGGGCTGACACGTCCCACCCCCAACCCATTGGCACTCTCATGATCACCGCATCCCGGATCGTCCTGGCGCGCAAGCGCCGCGGGCTCACCGTCACCCGCCTCGCCCAGATGGCCGGACTCACCGCCCGACGGCTCTCGGACTTCGAGAACGGACGTGCGCATCCCAGCGCACCTTCCCTGGCGGCCCTGGCCGAGGCACTCGAATTCCCGGAGTCGTTCTTCAGCGCTGGGGAAGTCGCGGACCTGCCCGTGGAGTCGGTGAGCTTCAGAGCATTGAGCAAGATGACCGCCTCGCAGCGGGATATCGCGCTCAGCGGTGGGCGTCTGGCCCGGATCCTGCAGGACTGGATCGCGGCCCGCTTCCGGCTGCCGACCCCGGCTCTGCCCTCCTTGACTTCCTTCAGCCGTCTCAGCGATGCCGAGCAGGTTCCATTTCCAGGAGAGGCAGCCTCCGCGGATTGTCCGGCCGAGCGCGCAGCCGAACTCGTCCGTGCTCGGTGGGGATTGGGTGTCGCCCCCGTTCCCAACATGGTCCATCTTCTGGAGGCGCACGGGGTGAGAGTGTTCTCGTTGTCCCGCGACTGCCCCGAGGTCGACGCCTTTTCCTTCTGGGACAGGGGTGTCCCCTTCGTGCTGCTGAGCACGGGGAAGACCGCCGAGCGGGGTCGCTTTGACGCGGCCCACGAGCTGGGCCACCTCGTCCTGCACGGCGAGGAGCAGGTACCCCATGGCCCTCATGCCGAAGGCGAGGCTCATCGTTTCGCTGCGGCTCTGATGATGCCGGCGGCGGACGTCCTCGCGTGCACCCCCCGTAACCCGAGCACCAGTTGGATCCTGCAGGCGAAGCGGCGCTGGAAGGTCGCGGCCATGGCGCTGGCGCATCGCCTGCATGAGTTGAACCTCACCACGGAGTGGCAGTACCGCACCCACTGCGTGGAGCTTGGGCGTCAGGGGTACCGCAAGGCGGAACCGCAGAGTGGGCTGGCCCGCGAGACTTCACAGGTGCTGGGGAAGGTCTTCACCGCCCTGCGGGCCGAGGGCACATCGCTGACGGATGTCGCCCGTGACCTTCAGCTGAGACCCGCTGATCTCAGCGACCTTATCTTCGGCCTGGTGGTCACCGCGCAGGATGGCGGACGCAGCGGTATCCGCTCTGAGGCCGCGCATCGACCGCAGTTGTCGGTGGTCCGATGACCCGGAACTTTGCGGACGAAACGAAACGCTTCCCCATGATGAAGTGACGCAGGCCACATAAAATGGATCTCACTATGCGAGACTTGCCGTCGCCGCACCACCGATGTGGTGCGGCAGCGGCCGTTTAACCTGCGCATTTCTCGGAGTTGGGGCACGCGGAGGGCACGGTAAGGTCGGATAGGTCTAGACAACGAAGAAGGCCCAGGTCTTTGACCTGGGCCTTCATTCAAGAGCGGGTGACGAGAATCGAACTCGCGCTCTGAGCTTGGGAAGCTCATGTTCTACCATTAAACTACACCCGCGCGGAGCGCTGATCGATCAACGCTCACCGTCGCACACTCTACCCCATGGCAGGCCCCGGCGCGTGAGCCGGGGGCCTGGGTGTCGTGTCCGAGGTGTGGATGTGGCTGCCGGGGGCGGGAGTTGGGGCGTAGCGTACGTAGTCGGAGTGCCGCCTGGAGCGGCGTCCTCTTCATCCCCTAATGTGGCGTTCTCGTCCAAGGCTTGTTGGGGAAGGGACTTGATGGACTCCATGGAGCGCACCGTCGTCCGCTGTGCCGAAGGGCACATTTTCGCTACCGCTTCGTTCCCGCTGCAGCAGCTCGGGGCCGGTCGGATCGGTCCCGGGAGGCTTATCCGCTGCCCGCGTTGCGCCCGGTTGCGGCATGCCGTTCCTGTGGTGTTCGAGGAGCGGTAGAGGCGTCGGCAGACGGTTGTGCCAGAGCGCGCGGGCGGTCCGGTTGGGGCGGGCCCGCGCGTTCTGCGTATCCTCGGGACGTGCTTCTCTCAGACAAGGACATCCGGGCCGAGATCGACGCCGGGCGGGTCCGCATTGATCCGTTCGATCCGTCGATGGTGCAGCCCTCGAGCATCGACGTGCGGCTCGACCGCTACTTCCGGGTGTTCGAGAACCACCGCTATCCGCATATTGACCCAGCCATCGAGCAGGCGGACCTGACCCGTACGGTCGAGCCGGACGGGGACGAGGCATTCATCCTGCACCCCGGCGAATTCGTGCTCGCCTCGACGTACGAGGTCATCTCGCTGCCCGACGATCTTGCGTCGCGCCTGGAGGGCAAGAGCTCGCTCGGCCGGCTCGGGCTGGTGACGCATTCGACGGCCGGGTTCATCGACCCCGGGTTCTCCGGGCATGTGACCCTGGAGCTGTCGAATCTCGCGACGCTGCCGATCAAGCTGTGGCCGGGAATGAAGATCGGCCAGCTGTGCATGTTCCGGCTGAGTTCTCCGTCGGAGTTCCCGTACGGCTCGGAGCGGTACGGGTCGCGCTACCAGGGGCAGCGTGGGCCGACGGCCTCGCGTTCGTTCATGAACTTCCATCGGACCCAGGTGTGATGCCGGACCATGAATGATGTACGAGAGAACCTGACGTACGAGGCGTTCGGTCATGCCGTGCGGGAACTCGCGCAGACCGTGGCCGACGACGGATACGAGCCGGATGTGGTGCTCAGCATCGCGCGGGGCGGGGTTTTCGTCGCGGGCGGGCTGGCGTATGCGCTGGACTGCAAGAACATCCACCTGGTGAATGTGGAGTTCTACACCGGGGTCGGGACGACTCTGGAGATGCCGGTCATGCTGGCGCCCGTTCCGAATGTCATTGATTTCTCGGACAAGAAGGTCCTGATCGCCGACGACGTCGCCGATACGGGCAAGACGCTGAAGCTGGTCCGTGATTTCTGCATCGATCACGTTGCCGAGGTGCGCAGCGCGGTCATCTACGAGAAGTCACATTCGCTCGTGAAGTGCGAGTACGTGTGGAAGAAGACCGATCGCTGGATCAACTTCCCGTGGAGTGTCTTGCCTCCAGTACATAGGTCCGGCGAGGCGCTCAGGGAGAACAAGGAAGCGCTCTGATCTGCGGGTGACGGCGGGGAGAGGGGCCGGGTCCGTGAGTTGGGCAGCCAACGTGATGGTTTCCGCCGATGCCTCGGACTGGAAGAACGTCGAGGTACTGAGCGACTGGCTTCGAGATGAAGCCCGGCAGTGTCAGCCGCCGGGCGTTGTCGGCGTCGGTTCCCTCCGACTCATTACGGGCCCGGATGCCGCGTGGGGCGGCGGAAAGAACCCCGAATGCGAGATCTGGGCCGGCGCTCTCAACCATGCCGACCTTGGTGCGCTCCGGCGACGGTTCGCCGGGATGCCCTGGCAGGAACCGAATGCCGTACAACTCTTGATCATGGATCAGGAGGAGGCGTTCTTCCGTCTGTGGATGATGCGGGACGGTGAGCTGAAGCAGTACGCACCCGTGTAGCCGCCGAGGAGGGCGACGCCTTCCACGGCACCCGGCTCGGCTTGTCAGCCTGGGGTGTCTTGCCAGTACATAAGTTCGGGAGTGGCGCCCAAGGAGAGCAAGGAAGCGCTCTGACCTGCGCCCACTCCCGCAGCGGCAAGCGAGCCCCTCGATGCGAATTTCGGTGCGACGGCCAGTGAAGTCTGTCGGCCCGGCAACACGGGCTGCAGCGACACGGACGGCTCGCTAGTGCCCACGAGGAGCCCTGCCGACGCACGGTCCGGAAAGTCAGGACCGCCCGCCACCGACGCGGACTTCTGGGGTGGATCAGCGGCGCAGGGATTCGATCAGTGCGCCGCGGGCTGCCGCTGTGCGGATCGCCCGGTAGTAAATTCGTCGGTAGCCCGTGTAGTGCCAAGGAAGGGCGTCGACGTACCCGTCCACGTGGCGGAACTGCTCCAGCGCTTCCCGATGCCGGCCCTGCTTGTGCAGGCAGTACGCCAGTAGGTGGCGTACGTCTGACAGTCGGGGGTGGTCGTCGGCCGCGTTCACGTCTTCCAGGGTGGCATCAATCATGACGCGGACTTCCGGTGACCGGGGGCCGGGCAGCAAGTCAGACCTCGAAAAGTAGGCCTCGTACCAGGCGAACAGGGGCAATGCGGCCATCAGGCTGCCTTTCGGCGCGCCGGTGGACGCCTGCTGCGCGAATGCGCACGCCAGTTCGTTCGAGCCGCGCCACTTCGCACTCCAGTACTGCAACGCGTTGAAATGCGCCTCGAAGTGATGCGGTGACCGTGCGGTGACTTCCGCCCACAACTCGCTCATCAGGTCGTGGGAATAGCCGAGGCCGAGCGCTGTCAAGATTTCGGCACTATGCGGCGTCGGGTCGTCCGGACTGAGGGAAGCTGCCACCGCTATCTCCTCGCGGGAGGCAAGCAGTTCCCGATGGAAGGCTCTTATGCGCCAGGCGGAAGTCCGGTGGGCGTAGGCGGCACCGCGCTTCTTCCACGCGCGGTGGATCCGGGCGCGTGCTTTGACAAGTGCCACATCCGGATCGCCGGGGCGGGCGGCGTCCCAGGCCCGCAGCCAGCGGCCGCCCATCCACCCGGTGAGGGAGGCCAGATTACCGACGTAGAGGGCACGCCGTTCCCAGTCCTGTGCGGCCCCGGCCAGCAGCTCCGCGGCCGGCTTCCAGACGCCGACGGAGGCGGCGACAATCGCGCGTCGGAGAGCGGGATCGGGGCCGGCGAGCTTCCCTCTCTGAAGCCGCAGGGGCAGGAGTTGGAACCAGACCAACGTGCCGCCTATGAGCAGGCCGACGGCGATGTCTTTACTTGCCACGTCGCGATTCCTGTTCCGGTGTGTAAGGGGTGTGGGGTGCGTTCCACCAGGAACTGGCACGACCTGCGGCGTGGGGGGAGCCGTGCGTGGCGAGTGAGGAGTATGCCCGAGTGGTGATCAGTGCGTCAACGGCGGGGTGCAAGGCGGACCTACCGCGACAGGCCAAGGCCACGGCCGCCGCTCGGGGCGCGGGCAGCTCCTGCGAGCTTTGCCATCAGGAGGTTGCCCGCGACGCAGTGGTCCCTTGCCCGCAGCCGCACCCTCTTCCGGGTTGGTGGGGTCTCAGTTGCTCAGTCGAGCGACGCTGTTGGAAGCTGGAGCACCAGTTTGGAAGATCCCGTATGCGGATCGCGGCTGACCTGCCAAGTCCATGACACGAGAACGGCTATGTCTTCGTCGGTGATGGCCGTTGCCGAGCAGCCTCGGACGGTGTCGAGAGTGGCCGCGCTGATGACGCTGCTCTTGTCCACGATCTTGCCGATGGCGGCCTGAGACACGTCCTGTGGGCTGTCCGCGACGACCCGGCTCCGAGGCGGTGATCACTTCGTCCGCAGCCGCGTCCGGGAGCGTTAGGACGACCACGCTCGGGTGACTACGTCGACGTACAGTAACTCGACGTCCATCAAGTCGGCATGCAGTATTCCGCAACCCTTAATCTGTAATTCCAGATTCGTTACCCATGGTCGGTTAATGGCAGTGGGTAACGGACTCCGTAATGACCCGCATAAACGCGTACTCGAAAAAATTTCACGGACTCGCGCAACCATTCACTGGTGCCCCATGTCTGATCGGTGGAGTCAACAGACTCCAGAGACTGACTGGATCGGGCGCCGCGGAAGCATGCAACAGAGCTGAGCCGTGCGCCCCTTTTTCAGACGTGGGGAAACACATGCGCATTCGTGCCTCTGTCGCTGCAGTGACAGGCGCCCTGGCCCTCTCCGCCCTCGCCGTCCCGGCGGCGCAGGCGGATGACAGCCACACCGTCTCCTCGTTCACGCGGAACGTCGAGACCGACGCGGCGGTCGACCCGGCCGACGACGTCAGCGGAGACACCACGATCTCGAACGTGGTCGTAAACGGCGGCAAGGCCGTCGTCATGGGTGCGACCACGAAGAAGACCGTCACGGTCAGCTTCACCGCCACGGATGACTCGGGCATCGAGTGGGCGACAGCGGTGCTGTGGCACGGTTCGACCTTCGACAACCTCGACGGCGGCGTGGTGCCCAACGAGGACGAGGCCGTCTGCACCAAGGTCAACGACACGACCTCCACCTGCAAGCACACCTTCACTGTCGACGCCAACTACGACCTGCTGAACAAGCTGGCCGGTGGCTGGAAGGTCTGGGCGATCGCTCAGGGCACGGACGCTGACTACGTCCAGAAGGACAACGTCAAGGGCTTCAGCCTGCAGCGCATGTCGAAGCTGACGGTCAACGCGTCCCCGGAGCCTGTGGTGAAGGGCAAGACCATCACGGTCACCGGCGCGCTGACCCGTGCCGACTGGGAGTCGAACAAGTACGTGGGCCTCAGCGGCCAGTCGGTGGTGCTGCAGTTCCGCAAGGCGGGCACCACCAACTACACCAACGTCAAGGGCATCAAGTCGGCCACGGGCGGCGCGCTGAAGACCACGGTCACGGCGTCCACCGACGGCTATTACCGCTTCACCTACGCGGGTATCGCGTCCACCGCGACGGTCAGCGCCGCGGGTGACTACGTCGACGTGAAGTAAGCCGGCGTGAGGTGAGCCGACGTGAAGTAGCCCATAGCCCAGTAGACGCGGCGCTCGTAACGGGTTAACGGATTCACGCGGGAAAGCGGCGGTCGACCCACCTCCACACGAGCTCCAGGGTGGCCGCCGCCACCACGGCGATACCCACCGCGGCCCACGGCATTCACCCCGGCCGGCTTCAGCGCGAAGAAGTCCTGAAGCCAGGGCACGGCGAGCACCAGCAGGAAAGCCACGCTCATCGCGGCGACGGGGCGCATTCGCCACCAGGTGTACGGTCTTTCTCGACGCCTGAGGCGGGAGCAGCAGTGGCAAATGAATGACCCCCGGTGCCGCGGCGCCGGGGGTCAGTTCTGTGGTGCGGGTGGGTGCGTCAGATGGTGCCGAGCTTGATGATCGACAGAAGCGCGATCAGCTGGATCGCGGATGCGCCCAGTGCCTTCGGCCAGGGCAGGTCGTGCGACTTGCTGACCATCGAGGTGAAGAGTGCGGCCGAGGCCAGCCAGGTCACCCAGCCGAGGACCTGGACCAGGGAGTTCTCGCCGCCCAGGAACAGCGCGAATATCAGGCGCGGTGCGTCCGTGATCGACATGATCAGCATGGAGAGGCCGACCGTCGGCTGCCAGGCGCCGTCGCCGCCGAGCTGGCGGGCGAGGGTGTGGGTGACCGCGCCGAGGACGAGGCCGCCGATGACGAAGCCGATGCCGGTGAGGACGACGTACGGGACGGCTGTGGAGAGCGTCGCGTGGATCGCGTCGTCGCGGGCCTGGTCGAAGCCGAAGAGTGCCAGCAGGCCGTAGAGGAACGTGACGATGAGCGCCGGACCCCAGACGGGGTAGTCGCGCATCTGCCAGAACGTCGGGCCGGGGCGCAGCACGATGCCGCTCAGCAGATCCTTCCAGTGCAGGCGGGGGCCTGCGGGCTGGGCGGGGGCCTGGCCGGCGCGGTAGGTGTTGCCGTCGCCGTACGGGTCCTCGTCGATGCTGAACGCTTGGGTGTGACCCGGGTTGTTGGCGTACGGGTCGCCTCGGTGGGGGTGCTGGGGCTGGTGGTACGGGTCGCCGAAGTATTCGGGCTCGCCGTGTGCGCCGCCGTAGCCGCCGTTGCCCTGATGTGCCCCGGGCCGGCCGGCTGTGTACGGGGTGCCGTTGCCTCCCGTCGGCGGCCATGGCTGCTGACCGTACGGCGGCGGTGGTGCCTGCGTGCCGTACGGCTGCTGCCGCGGTTGCTGTTGCCCTTGCTGCGGGGTGCGGTTGTCCCGGCCGCGTCCGATCCTGAATCCAGCCACGTAATCGAACGTACCTGGTCCGGGACAGTGAGGTGCCGGGCCCGGAGGATCGGGCCCGGCTTTGCGGCCGAGCTGTGACATCCCCTAAGGGTGTCCCGTGGCAGCTGTGAGGGGTGCCTACGGGGCGGTCGGGAGCGGGGTTCGGTGCTGGAAGGGTTCGACGGCCGGGGGCAGTCCGAGCCCGCGCGGGAACGCGCTGGGCACGGCGTTCTCGGTGCCGCGCAGCTGCCGGGGCGCGCCGAGCGCGTCGGGCAGACCGTTGCCGCAGCCGCCGTAGCCGCCGCGCCGGCAGGAGGTTCCGAAGAGGTCCCGGGCCTCGGCGACGCGAGCAATGCCGGGGGTGACCTGGCTGATCCGGGCGCTGCCAGGGTCGTGCGGCCAGGACCACGCAGGGCCACGCAGGGCCGGGAACAGGCTCTTCCCTGTGAAAGCGACGAGCCCGTCCCGGGTGGCTGTCCACCCGGGACGGGCTCGCTGCGCTCATACGGCACGCGCGTGGTCAGTCGGCCATCACGTTTCCGAAGAACGGGTATCCGGCCGTGGAGATGCCCACGGCCGACGCGCCGAAGCTGACGGCGCCCTTGGTGGTTACGCCCGAAGAGGTGCCGCGCAGGCTCCAGATGGCGCCGTCCGCGCTGTTCTCGCCGTCCGCGCCGACAGAGAGGTCCGCGCGGCCATCCGCGTTGAGGTCGGCGAGCCGCACGGCCGAACCGAAGTGATCGTTGTCCTCGTTGGCGCCGGGGACTCCGGTGGTGCCCTGGTGGAACACCTTGACCCCGTCCGTGGACAGGCCGCGCAAGTTCCCGCGGAACACGGTGACGCTGCCGGCCAGCGCGGCGTCGCCGATGCTCTCGTAGTAACTGGAGACGGCGGCGTCGTCGTGTCCGTCACCGTCGATGTCGCCGATGGAGATCGCGGTACCGAAGTAGTCGCTCGACTCGTCGTCGCCGGGCACACCTGGGGTGTCCTGGTCGATGACTCGTGCCGTGCCGGTACGCACCCCCTCGGCGCCACCTAGGTAGGTGACGATAGAACCGCCTGCGTCGCCCTGGCTGCCACCCGAGGCCCAGCTGACGATCACGTCGTCGTAGCCGTCGGCGTCGAGGTCACCGGTGGCCACGGTGTCTCCCTCGGCGAGGATGTCCTGATAGGCCATGCCGGTCGCGGACCCCAGATAGACCAGACTGCCGTCGGCGGCGCTGTAGCTGTTCGGGTTGTAGAAGCCTGTGACCAGCAGGTCGCTGTAGCCGTCCGCGTTGAAGTCCCCGGAGGTGAGCGTCCTGGCCCCGTGGGACGTGCCGGGTTCCAGGTCGGTGCTCAGCTTGAACTTGGAAGCGGCTCCGGATGACTTGGTGAATCCCCCCTTGTAGATCCAGACTGCGCTGCCCGTGCTGCCCACCGCGAGGTCGGCTCTGCCGTCGCCGGTGAAGTCCCCCACGGCCAGGGACTTGCCGAAGAGATCGTGGCCGGACGGGTCCGGATCGCCGATGGTCGTCCCGCCGGACAGACCACGGGCGCTGCCCCAGAGGACCACGACCGTGCCGCCGTTGGTGTCGGCGCCGACGTCCTCGCCGCCGGTCCCGACGACGAGGTCGGCGTATCCGTCGTTGTTCAGGTCGCCGGACGCGAGTACGGAACCGAAGGCGTCGTTCTTCTCACCGGTGCCGGGTACACCGCTGGAGTTCTGGCTGAGGACCGTGCGCCGGGAGGCGCTGATGCCGGATGCCGAACCGTAGTTGACCACTACGGCGCCGGCGCGGCTCGCACCGCCCACGGTGACACCGACGGCGGCGGCCGCGAGGTCGCGGTACCCGTCGCCGTTGAAGTCGTCCGCGTACTTCGCGGTACCGGCGGAGGCAGGTGTGGTGGGCAGGGCGAGGGGGGTCAGGCCCGCCGCGACGAGGGCGGCCAGGGCCGTGGTGGTGCGAAGACGCATGGCAGTTACTTCTCCAGGGAATGGGCGGCGTGTGGGGGTCACGGAGCGAGTACGGACGACCAGGAGGTGTCTGTGCTCGTGGGCAGACCCACGGAGCCGGCCATGACGCTGTAGGACGTGGCGAGGTTCAGACCCGTTGAGGAGGCCTGGAACACCCAGACACCACCGGTGGCGCGGCTGGCGCCGTGGGCGTGTTCACCCGGTGTGCCGACGGCGAGGTCGGGCCTGCCCACGGTGCGGGCCCGACAACTCGAAGCGGCCGGTCAGTTGGCCGCGTTGCCGCCCAGTCCCGGGTAGGCGTCGGTGGACACGCCCACCGACGTCGTCGAGAGCGAGCGCGCGCCCGTCGTGGTGATGCGGGTGCCGTTGGACGGGAGGTAGGTCAGCGCGCCGTTGCCGCCGTTCTCGCCGTACGCGCCGATCGTCAGGTCGGCCTTGCCGTCGCCGGTGACGTCGGTGAGCTTGACCTCGTTGCCGAAGTAGTCCTTCGACTCGTCCGAGCCGGGGACGCCGGCCGTGGACTGGGCGAAGAACTGGCCGCCGGACTGGGTGTTGATGCCGGATGCGGAGCCGTACAGGACCGTCACGGAGCCGGTGTCCACGGCCTTGCCCAGGTTCTCGCCCGGGGCGCCGACGACCAGGTCCTGGAAGCTGTCGCCGTTGATGTCGCCGAGGGACAGCTCGCCGCCGAAGTAGTCGCCGCGCTCGGAGCCACCGGGAACGTTGCCGGTGTCCTGGTTGATGGCGGTGGTCGTGGCGGGGCCGCCGGCGGAGCCGTACGTGATGTTGACCTTGCCGCCGTCGACCGTGCCGGGCAGCACCGGGCTGCCGTCCTTGGGCTTGTCCCACTCCTGGCCGGTCACGATGTCGCCGTAGCCGTCCCCGTTGACGTCGCCGATGCCGGTGATGATGCCGGGCTTCAGCGCCTTCGAGGACGAGGCGTTCAGGCCGGATGCGGAGCCGGGAACGTAGTAGTTGGTGTTCCAGCCGTAGTCGGTCGTGGTCTCGTAGCCGTCGACCACGAGGTCGGTGGCGCCGTCGCCGTTCACATCGCCCGCGGTGAGGTTGATCGGGCCGCTGCTGCCGCCGGACTGGATCGGCGGCTTGACGGTGTACCGGCCGCCCGAGGTGCCCGTCTTGGCGATGCCGCCCTTGTAGACGTAGATCGTGCTCGCCGTGGATCCGATCGCGAGGTCGTCCTTGCCGTCGTTGTCGAAGTCGCCCGCGGCGAGCGTGCGGCCCCACTGGTCGTGCGAGGAGACGGCCGGGTCCTTGATCGTCGTGCCGCCGGTGAGGCCCGAGGAGGAACCCCACATGATCGCGACGGTGCCGCCGTCGGTGTCGCCGTCCACGTCCTCATAGCGCGCGGAGACGGCCAGGTCGTCGAAACCGTCGGAGTTGAAGTCGCCGTACGCGCTGACCCAGCCGAAGGCGTCGCCGGTCTCGGCGCTGCCGGGGACGCCGGTCGTGTTCTGGCTGACCGTCTTGCGGGCGGTGGACGTCACGCCGTTCGCGGAGCCGTACAGGGCGACGATCTGGCCGGCGTCCTTCTTGCCGCCGACGGTCGCCCAGCCGGCGGAGAAGGCGACGTCACCGATGTGGTCGCCGTTGAAGTCGGCCATGGGGTGATGGACGGAGTCCGCGGCGCCGGCCACGCCCGTCGAGAGGGAGAGCAGTCCGCCCGTCAGCGCGGCCGCGGCGGCCGTTGCGAGGGCGATACGCAGGTGCTTCTGCATGCGGGTTCTCCTGCAGCATGCGGGGATGCCTGGCGGGCATCCGCAGTCAATGGGGTGCGTTCCGTGAGTGTTTGCCGGGAGTTGTCCCAGGTGTAACCCTGCGGTTGGCGAACAGGAGACTCGCGGTGGGGCGGGAGGGTTGTATGGGGGTCGCAACTATTTCTGGAGCGGGAGGTGATGGCGGGAGAGGGGAGGCGCGGGGCCTCCCCGGAGGCTCCCGCCGCCGGCCGGGCACCGCCCTGTACGAAACCGTCCCGAAAGCCCCGGCTCCGCTGCCGGGCGGCCCGTCGTTCTCCGCGTAGGCCGACTCCTCGCCGTCGGTGGACGGCACACCAGGAGCGTCGTCCGGGCAGCAGTGTGAAGCGGTGGGAGCCAAGGGGCCGGAAATGGCAGGAGGGGCTGATGGGGGAGTTCCCCATCAGCCCCTCCTGCGGGCGAAAGCTACTTCACCGGCTCCGGCTCCGGCGCGCTCTCGGACTCCGGCTCACCCGCCGGGTCCGCCGGGGTCTTCACCGAGTCGAGCAGCAGCTGCGAGACGTCGACCACCTGGACCGACTCCTTCGCCTTGCCGTCGTTCTTCTTGCCGTTGACCGAGTCGGTCAGCATGACGAGGCAGAACGGGCAGGCGGTGGAGACGATGTCCGGGTTGAGGGAGAGGGCTTCGTCGACGCGCTCGTTGTTGATGCGCTTGCCGATCCGCTCCTCCATCCACATCCGGGCACCACCGGCGCCGCAGCAGAAGCCGCGCTCCTTGTGGCGGTGCATCTCCTCGTTCCGCAGACCCGGCACCTTCGCGATGATCTCCCGCGGCGGCGTGTAGATCTTGTTGTGCCGGCCCAGGTAGCACGGGTCGTGGTAGGTGATCAGACCCTCGACCGGGGTCACCGGGATCAGCTTGCCCTCGTCCACCAGGTGCTGGAGCAGCTGCGTGTGGTGGATGACCTCGTACTCGCCACCGAGCTGGGGGTACTCGTTCGCGATGGTGTTGAAGCAGTGCGGGCAGGTCGCGACGATCTTCTTGGACGACTTGGGCTTCTTCGTCGTCTCGTCCTCGTCGTCCTCGCCGAACGCCATGTTCAGCATCGCGACGTTCTCCTGGCCGAGCTGCTGGAACAGCGGCTCGTTGCCCAGACGGCGGGCCGAGTCACCCGTGCACTTCTCGTCGCCACCCATGATCGCGAACTTCACGCCCGCGATGTGCAGCAGCTCGGCGAAGGCCTTGGTGGTCTTCTTGGCCCGGTCCTCCAGGGCACCCGCGCAGCCGACCCAGTAGAGGTAGTCGATCTCCGACAGGTCCTCGACGTCCTTGCCGACGATCGGGACCTCGAAGTCGACCTCCTTGGTCCACTCGACGCGCTGCTTCTTGGCGAGCCCCCAGGGGTTGCCCTTCTTCTCCAGGTTCTTGAGCATCGTGCCCGCCTCGGACGGGAACGCGGACTCGATCATCACCTGGTAGCGGCGCATGTCGACGATGTGGTCGATGTGCTCGATGTCGACCGGGCACTGCTCCACGCACGCACCGCAGGTGGTGCAGGACCAGAGCACGTCCGGGTCGATGACGCCGTTCTCCTCGACCGTGCCGATGAGGGGGCGTTCGGCCTCGGCGAGGGCCGCGGCCGGGACGTCCTTCAGCTGCTCCTCGGACGCCTTCTCGTTGCCCTCCATGTCCTTGCCGCCACCGGCGAGCAGGTACGGGGCCTTGGCGTGCGCGTGGTCGCGCAGCGACATGATCAGGAGCTTCGGAGAGAGCGGCTTGCCGGTGTTCCAGGCGGGGCACTGCGACTGGCAGCGACCGCACTCCGTGCACGTGGAGAAGTCGAGGATGCCCTTCCAGGAGAACTGCTCGACCTGGGAGACACCGAAGACGTCGTCCTCGCCCGGGTCCTCGAAGTCGATCTCCTTGCCGCCCGACGTCATCGGCTGCAGCGCGCCGAGCGCGACCGCGCCGTCCGCGTTCCGCTTGAACCAGATGTTCGGGAAGGCGAGGAAGCGGTGCCAGGCCACACCCATGTTGGTGTTGAGCGACACCGTGATCATCCAGATCAGCGAGGTGCCGATCTTGATCATCGCGGTGAAGTAGATGAGGTTCTGGAGCGCGCCGAGGCCGAGCCCCTTGAAGGCGAGGACCAGGGGGTACGAGACGAAGTACGCGGCTTCGTAGCCCTCCACGTGGTGGATCGCGCCCTCGAGACCGCGCAGGGTCAGGATCGCCAGGCCGATGACGAGGATGACGTACTCGACGAAGTACGCCTGCCAGGCCTTGGAGCCCGCGAACCGGGACTTGCGGCCGGCCCGGGAAGGCAGGTTGAGCAGCCGGATGGCGATCAGCACGAGGATGCCGACCGTCGTCATCAGGCCGATGAACTCGATGTAGAGCTCGAACGGCAGCCATTCGCCGATGATCGGCAGCACCCAGTCGGCCTTGAAGAGCTGTCCGTACGCCTGGAGCAGCGTCGGCGGCAGCGTCAGGAAGCCGATGGCGACGAACCAGTGCGCGAAGCCGACGATCCCCCACCGGTTCATCCGGGTATGGCCGAGGAATTCCTTGACCAGGGTGATCGTGCGCTGCTTCGGGTTGTCGGTGCGGCTGCCTGCCGGGACCGGCTGTCCGAGTTTGACGAACCGGTAGATCTGCGCGACGGCTCGGGCGATGAGCGCAACGCCGACCACAGTCAGCACCAGCGACACGATGATCGCGGCGAGTTGCATTTGGGGGCTCCTCGGGCCTGCGAGGGTGGGATCCGGCACTTGTGGGACGTGTCGGAGTACAAGCGATTACTAAGCAGTAACTTAATCAGTCTGTGCTGACACTATCCACTTATTCCGCCGCGCTGTAGCCGCGCAGCCGGTGATCTGTGTCGCTCAGGTGTGCCTTGCCGTGGTGGGTGAGCCTGCGGACCGCGGTGCGCAGCGGAATGTGTACCGCCGCCGCCAGGATCGTCAGATCGAGCCCCAGCCAGTGGTGCTCGGCATAGTGCTGGTCGAGCAGGGCCGGTTCGTCCCACGGCATCCCCGAGCGGGAGCGGACCTGAGCCAGGCCGGTCAGGCCGGGTCTCAGCTCCTGCCGCCAGTGTTGCGCGCCGGCCCCGCCCGCGGCGCCTTCGCCGGTTCCGGTCCGCTCGTCGTCCGGGGCGAGTGGCTCCGGTCCGACGAGGGAGAGCTCTCCCCGTACGACATGGGGCAGCCGGGAGAGCAGGTCCAGGCGCAGCCGGCGGGTGCGCAGGGTGCGCAGTACGAAGGGCCGGCCGGCCAGACCGATCCGCACGGAGCGGGTCAGTACGCCGTCGGGGGGCCGCCGTGCGGCGAGCGCGACGGCCCCTGCGGCGAGCAGGGGGGCGGCCAGGACGAGCAGGACCGAGCCGAGGGCCAGATCCAGCGCGCGCTTCGCCGTGATCTGCGTCTGCATCGTGCACACCTGCCGGGTGGGACGGATCGGATGCCGCTTTTGTACATCTCGCGGCATTTTGTGACAGAACGATCCCATGCGGCGATGATGGAGCGGGGCGTGTGGGCCGTCGGGTCGGCAGGTGTCACCCTCGATCGCCGGCATCGGTCGGTGGGTGTGTGCCCGGATATGCCCCCCGCATCTCGGACAAACCCCAGGTGGCGCGTGGCGTGTGCACGATAGTTGAGTCGACCACACTCAGGTCTGTTGACTCTGGGGCGGGTGTCATGCATCCTTGAGCCAGATCCACTCAAGTAGTCAGTTGGAGGAATTGAAATGGCACGTGCGGTCGGCATCGACCTGGGCACGACTAACTCCGTCGTCAGCGTTCTCGAAGGCGGCGAGCCCACCGTCATCACCAACGCCGAAGGCGCCAGGACCACGCCGTCCGTCGTCGCCTTCGCGAAGAACGGCGAGGTGCTGGTCGGCGAGGTCGCCAAGCGCCAGGCGGTGACCAACGTCGACAGGACCATCCGGTCGGTCAAGCGCCACATGGGCACCGACTGGAAGATCGACCTCGACGGCAAGAGCTTCAACCCGCAGCAGATGAGCGCCTTCATCCTGCAGAAGCTGAAGCGCGACGCGGAGGCGTACCTGGGCGAGAAGGTCACCGACGCGGTGATCACCGTCCCGGCGTACTTCAACGACTCCGAGCGTCAGGCGACGAAGGAGGCCGGCGAGATCGCGGGCCTGAACGTCCTGCGTATCGTCAACGAGCCGACCGCCGCCGCGCTGGCGTACGGGCTCGACAAGGACGACCAGACGATCCTCGTCTTCGACCTCGGTGGCGGTACCTTCGACGTGTCGCTGCTGGAGATCGGCGACGGTGTCGTCGAGGTGAAGGCCACCAACGGTGACAACCACCTCGGTGGTGACGACTGGGACCAGCGCGTCGTCGACTACCTGGTGAAGCAGTTCGCCAACGGTCACGGTGTGGACCTGTCCAAGGACAAGATGGCTCTCCAGCGTCTCCGTGAGGCCGCGGAGAAGGCGAAGATCGAGCTGTCCTCCTCGACGGAGACCACGATCAACCTGCCCTACATCACGGCATCCGCCGAGGGCCCGCTGCACCTGGACGAGAAGCTCACGCGCGCCCAGTTCCAGCAGCTCACCGCGGACCTGCTGGACCGCTGCAAGAACCCGTTCCACAACGTCATCAAGGACGCGGGCATCCAGCTCTCCGAGATCGACCACGTCGTTCTCGTCGGTGGCTCGACCCGTATGCCGGCCGTCGCCGAGCTCGTCAAGGAGCTGACCGGTGGCCAGGAGGCCAACAAGGGCGTGAACCCGGACGAGGTCGTCGCCATCGGCGCCTCGCTCCAGGCCGGTGTCCTCAAGGGTGAGGTCAAGGACGTCCTGCTCCTCGACGTCACGCCGCTGTCCCTCGGTATCGAGACCAAGGGCGGCATCATGACGAAGCTCATCGAGCGCAACACCACGATCCCGACCAAGCGGTCCGAGATCTTCACGACGGCCGAGGACAACCAGCCGTCGGTGCAGATCCAGGTCTACCAGGGCGAGCGCGAGATCGCGGCGTACAACAAGAAGCTCGGCATGTTCGAGCTGACCGGTCTGCCGCCGGCCCCGCGTGGTGTCCCGCAGATCGAGGTCGCGTTCGACATCGACGCCAACGGCATCATGCACGTCGCTGCCAAGGACCTCGGCACCGGCAAGGAGCAGAAGATGACCGTCACCGGTGGCTCCTCGCTGCCGAAGGACGAGGTCAACCGGATGCGTGAGGAGGCCGAGCAGTACGCGGAGGAGGACCACCGCCGTCGCGAGGCCGCCGAGTCCCGCAACCAGGGTGAGCAGCTCGTCTACCAGACGGAGAAGTTCCTCAAGGACAACGAGGACAAGGTCCCCGGTGACGTGAAGACAGAGGTGGAGGCCGCGCTCACCGAGCTGAAGGAGAAGCTCAAGGGCGAGGACACCGCCGAGATCCGTACCGCCACCGAGAAGGTCGCGGCCGTCTCGCAGAAGCTGGGCCAGGCGATGTACGCCAACGCACAGGCCGAGGGCGGCCCGCAGGGTGACCCGCAGCCCGGCCAGGCGCACGCCGACGGCGCGGACGACGTCGTCGACGCCGAGATCGTGGACGACGAGCGGGACGCCAAGGGCGGTGCGGTGTGACCGAGGAGACTCCGGGCTTCGAGGAGAAGCCTGACGTCCCCTCCGGCGCCACCCCTGACGGAGCTGAGCCGAAGGACGCCGCCCCCTCTTCGGAGGAGGGGGCGTCCCCGGCCGGGGACTCAGTACAGACAGTCGGCCTCACCGCCCAGCTGGACCAGGTCCGCACCGCGCTCTCCGAGCGCACGGGCGACCTCCAGCGGCTCCAGGCCGAGTACCAGAACTACCGCCGCCGCGTCGAGCGGGACCGGGTCACGGTCAAGGAGATCGCTGTCGCGGGTCTCCTGTCCGAGCTCCTGCCCGTGCTCGACGACGTCGGTCGCGCCAGGGAACACGGCGAGCTCGTGGGCGGGTTCAAGTCGGTGGCCGAATCGCTCGAGACGGTCGTCGCCAAGCTGGGCCTGCAGCAGTTCGGCAAGGAGGGCGAGCCCTTCGACCCGACGATCCACGAGGCGCTGATGCACTCGTACGCGCCGGACGTAACCGAGACGACCTGCGTGGCGATCCTCCAGCCGGGGTATCGCATCGGCGAGCGCACCATCCGCCCCGCGCGGGTGGCGGTGGCCGAACCCCAGCCGGGGGCGGCCCCTGCCGCGGCGAAAGAAGAGAAGACAGACGACGAGGAGAGCGGTGGCACCGAGGAGGTCTGACATTTCGTCCGACCACCGAGGGGCCCACCGTCTGCCCCGGCGACCGGCCCTCGGGCCGGTCGCCCGGCCGATCGTCCGGAAGGAGGGACGTCGATGAGCACGAAGGACTTCGTCGAGAAGGACTACTACAAGGTCCTCGGCGTCCCCAAGGACGCCACCGACGCCGAGATCAAGAAGGCGTACCGCAAGCTCGCCCGCGAGTTCCACCCGGACGCCAACAAGGGCGACGACAAGGCGGAGGAGCGCTTCAAGGAGATCTCCGAGGCCAATGACATCCTCGGCGACTCCAAGAAGCGCAAGGAGTACGACGAGGCGCGCGCCCTCTTCGGGAACGGCGGCTTCCGGGCCGGTCCCGGTGGTGCGGGAGGCAACTTCAACTTCGACCTGGGCGACCTCTTCGGAGGCACCCAGGGCGGCGGAGCCGGCGGCCCCGGTGGTTTCGGTGGCGGCGGCGGTCTCGGCGATGTCTTCGGCGGCCTGTTCAACCGGGGCGGCGGCGCGGGGACACGCGTGCAGCCGCGCCGGGGCCAGGACATCGAGTCCGAGGTGACGCTCAGCTTCACCGAGGCGGTCGACGGGGCCACGGTCCCGCTGCGGATGTCCAGCCAGGCGCCCTGCAAGGCGTGTTCGGGCACCGGCGACAAGAACGGCACCCCGAGGGTCTGCCCGACCTGTGTCGGCACCGGCCAGGTGTCGCGTGGCAGCGGCGGCGGGTTCTCGCTCACCGATCCCTGCGTGGACTGCAAGGGCCGGGGCCTCATCGCCCAGGACCCGTGCGACGTCTGCAAGGGCAGCGGGCGGGCGCGTTCGTCGCGCACCATGCAGGTCAGGATTCCGGCGGGCGTCTCCGACGGCCAGCGGATCCGGCTGCGTGGCAAGGGCGCCCCGGGCGAGCGCGGCGGTCCGGCCGGCGATCTGTACGTCGTCGTCCATGTCGACGCCCACCCGGTCTTCGGCCGCAGGGACGACAACCTCACGGTCACCGTGCCCGTCACCTTCGTGGAGGCGGCACTCGGCGGTGAGGTGAAGGTCCCCACGCTCGGCGGACCTCCGGTCACCCTGAAACTGCCGGCCGGTACCCCCAACGGGCGTACGATGCGCGCCCGGGGCAAGGGTGCGGTGCGCAAGGACGGCACCCGGGGCGACCTGTTGGTCACCGTCGAGGTGGCCGTGCCGAAGGAACTCGGTCCCGAGGCGCAGGACGCGCTGGAGGCCTACCGGAAGGCGACCGCGGGGGAGGACCCGCGGGCGGAGCTGTTCCAGGCCGCGAAGGGAGCATGATGTGGACGGCCGACGACGTAATCCGTACCAACTGACCGACGACTCACCGGTGTACGTGATCTCGATCGCGGCCCAGCTCTCGGGCCTGCATCCGCAGACACTGCGCCAGTACGACCGCCTCGGTCTGGTCTCCCCGGACCGCACGGCCGGCCGCGGCCGGCGCTACTCGGCCCGCGACATCGAGCTGCTGCGCACCGTGCAGCAACTGTCGCAGGACGAGGGCATCAACCTGGCGGGCATCAAGCGCATCATCGAGCTGGAGAACCAGGTCGCAGCGCTCCAGCAGCGCGTCGCCGAACTCTCCGCGGCGGTGGACGGCGCGGCGGCGGCGATGCAGCAGCGCGAGGCGCAGGTGCACGCGTCGTACCGGCGTGATCTGGTGCCGTATCAGGATGTGCAGCAGACGAGTGCGTTGGTCGTCTGGCGGCCGAAGAGGCCGAAGGAATAAGCGCGGTTACGGCGCACGTACGACGGCCGAGGCCCGTCACCCGGAAGCGGGTGGCGGGCCTTCCGCGTCGGTGCGGGCGGCGGCGGCGCCGTCCGGCTCGGCGATGCCCGACTGGACGATGAGCGCGCCCAGTTGGGTCCGGCTGGAGGCGTCGAGTGCCTGCATGAGTTTGGCGATGTGGGACCGGCAGGTGCGGACGCTGATGCCCAGCTTGCGGGCCACCGCGTCGTCGACGTGGCCTTCGACCAGGAGGCGCGCGATGCTGCGTTGTACGGCGGTGACGGGGGTGCCGGGGGACGATGTGGGCAGGGGCTCGGTGAGCGGCGTCGCCTGCTCCCAGAGGACTTCGTACACCTGCACGAGGAAACGGATCAGGGCGGGGTGGCGGATCTCCAGGGCGATGTCCCGCTCGGCGTTGGCAGGGATGAAGGCCACGGCGCGGTCGAAGATGATGAGCCGCTCGATGGTCTGTTCCGCCGTACGCACTTGCACGCGGTCGGGAGGCAGTACCTCCAGATAATCCCTGAGGAACGTGCTGTAGCGCGCGGGATGCTGGTAGATGTGGCGGAGCCGAGCTCCCCGGTTGACGGCTGTCAGACCATTGCTGCGGGCTCGGTGCATGAGGTGTTGCTGCCGTACGCCGCCCGGCTGTGCGGTCAGCGCCTCCTCCCGTACGGATGCCGATGCATGCTCCAGGGCGGCATTGATCACCGGCTTGCCTTCGAGCACTGTGATCCCGAGGTTGGGGTCCTCGCTGGCAAGAGCCATCAGAGGCGCCAGGGATGCGGCCAGGGCGGTGGTGATCTGTATCCGGTCGAGAATCTCCCGGGTGACGGGCTGCAACAGGTGCGCCATGGCGGCCGATGGCGGTACGGGACGCATCCAAGCGGCGTCGTGCGGATCGTGGTGGAGCAGGGCCATCTCGATGAGGCATGGAGCCGGGGCGACCTCGATCCGGGCAATGCGCCCGTTGCGCAGGGCTTCGGAGTAGAGGCGGATCGCCGGTTCGCAGAGTTCGGCGGCTCCGTGCGGGTGGCCTGTTTTGCCCTCCAACGTGCCCATCGGGGACCCCCCCACTGTGTGCAGTGCAACAAGATGACGGTGGCGAAAAGACTAGCCCTCGGGAGAGTGTGGTGACGTCCCGGGAACGGAGAACTCCCTTGGTGCACCGAGGGCGTGACCATGCTCCCCCTGTCGTGTGGCCACGCAGTCGGCCGACGGCTGGGGCGGTGTGGCTGCGAACGGTCAGGAACCCTGTTCCAGGATTCCTGACCGCGCTATCAGATAGCCGAGTTGGGCTCGACTGCTGCTGCCGAGAGTGGAGGACAGCTTGGCGACATGCGCACGGCAGGTGCGGACGTTCATGCCGAGGCGGCGGGCTATCGCCTCGTCGACGTACCCCTCGACCAGCAGGGTTGCAATGGCGCGCTGGACGCCCGTGATGCCGTCGGGGGCCGGGTTGTACGGGGCTGCTTCGTTCAACGGGAGGGCCCGGCGCCAGAGTTGTTCGAAGACCTTCGTCAGGTACGCGACCAGACCGGGATGCCGTAGCTCGAGTGCGATACGGCGGTCGTCCCTGGCCGGGATGAAGGCGACGGTCTCGTCGCAGATGATCAGACGCTCGATGAGTTCTTCGAGTGTGCGTATCTGCAGTTTGGCGCCGGCCATCAGTTCCACGTAGGCGAACGTGCGCTGGCTGTGCCGGACCGTGTGCTGGTAGAGGGTGCGGACACTGATGCCACGGTCTATCAGGGGTTTGCTGCGGGTCAGGGCTTCGCTGAGGACATCCTCGCTGCGTCCGCCGCCGGGCTGGATGGTCAGTACCTCCGTGCGGCTCTCGGCGATGGCCAGATCGAGTGCTCCGTTGATCCGGTCGATGCCTTCCAGCACAGTGATCGCGTGCGTGGGTGCCGGACTCTGGGCGCTGATGGCCATGAAGGGCTCGAAGGCCTCGGTCAGTTCCACGGACGTCCGTCTGCGGTCCTGGATCTCACGTTCCAGCGGATGGAGCCGCTGAGCCAGGGCGGCGGAGGGCGGAACCGGGCGGAGCCACGATGCGTCGTCCGGATCGGGCAGCAGCAGCCCGAGTTCGATGAGGCAGGGTGCGGGTTCCACCTCGGCGCGGGCGATGCGTCCGACACTCAAGGCGCTGGCGTACAGCCGAGCCCCCTCGGTGCACAGGTCCGTGACCGGGTGAGTATGTGTCGGTTTCGTGTTGGTTGTAGGCAAATCTCCACCCCCCAGGGTCCTGTACGTGCAGGAACATGATGCATCGCTCCTGTGGCATTGACGTGCCTGAATGAGCCATCGTCTTGTCAGGCGGGGGAGAGGAAACCATCAAGTGAGGACGAAGCCGACTATGTACAAGCGAATGCTTCGCTCAGTGCTTGCCACTGCTTTTGCCGCTGCTGCGCTGCTGCTCGCAGCGAACATGTCCACCGCGGACGTCGGCTGGGACAGCGTGCAGTCCGGTTCCGCCATCGGTGTCCAGGGTTCCGATGTCGGCTGGGACAGCATCCCGGCGGATCTGGCGGGCGCATGACCATCCCGCCGGACGACCGGGTTTTCCGGCGGGAGATGGCCTCTGCCTACCGCTCAGGGTGGCACTTCATCGATCTGCTCACGGCACTCCCCCGCCATGGCGATTCGTTGATGGTCACCCTGCTCGGGGAGCCGATCGTCGTCGTCCTGGAGGACGACGAAGAGGTCCGCGCCTACCGGTGCCTTCGTCGACCCCGCGGGGCGCCGCAGCCCGTTCGTTGTGCCATCCGGTACGGAATGATCTTCGTCAACCTCGATCAGCGTGACCACCAGCTGATCGAACCCGAAACCATCACCGCCACCCCCCGCAGTGCCTGAGCGATCCCCCGTCGTTCCATGTCGCTCAGACACTTCCCCCACACAGCGGCGCCATCGTGACCTGAACACGGTGGCGCCGCTGTGCTGTCCGGGTGCGGGTGGGCGGGAGCTGCCGGCGGTCAGGCCGTGCGGACCGGTGCGCCCCGTCCGAGGGCCCGGTCGAGGGTGATCTCGATGACGACCCGGTCCGGGTTGGGTGCCGGGGTGCGCTCGTAGCGTTCCGCGTAGCGGCGTACGGCGTCGTCGACCACGTCCTGTTCCGTGCGGATCGTGGCCCGGCCCTCCAGCGTCGCCCAGCGGCCCCGGTCGACCTGGCAGACCGCCACCCGTGCCCCGTCCGGGCCGGCGGCCAGGACGTGGGCGACCTTTCTGCTGCTCTTGTTGGTGATGATGCGCGCGAGCCCGGCCTCGGGGTCGTACGTCACGCCGACCGGCACCACATGAGGGGTGCCGTCGGGGCGGAGGGTGGTCAGGGTGCACACGTGGTACTCGCGCCAGAAGGCGAGGTACTCGGGGCTGGGGTTGCGTACGTCTACGGCCATGGACAAAGGGTAGGCAACCGGCGTCCGGTCCTGCGGTGGCGCAGGGGTCGTCCGGCCGGTTGACTCGGACGCGAGCGGATTTCTGCCGGTGGTCGCCGCAGGAGGCCGGTGGTTTTCGGCAGGATCCTGTCTTGAGTGAAATAGACTCAACTTTGTGGACGTTGACTGAGTCAGTTGTCGCGAAAGAAGTGGACGGACCAGCCACCGCAAGGAGGAGAGAGCGCACGTGGACGCCGAGCTGACGAACAAGAGCCGGGACGCCATCAATGCGGCCACCAGCAGGGCCGTGAAGGACGGGCACGCCGATCTGACCCCGGGGCATCTGCTGCTCGCTCTGCTGGAGGGCGAGGACAACGAGAACATCACCGACCTGCTCGCCGCCGTCGACGCCGACCAGGTCGCCGTACGGACCCAGACGGACCGGCTGCTCGCGTCGTTGCCCAGCGTCACCGGGGCGACCGTCGCCCCGCCGCAGCCCAACCGCGAGCTGCTCGCCGTCATCTCCGATGCCTCGCAGCGAGCCAAGGAGCTCGGCGACGACTACCTCTCCACCGAGCATCTGCTGATCGGTATCGCGGCCGAGGGCGGCCGCGCCGGTGAGATCCTCACCCAGCAGGGCGCCGGTGCGAAGAAGCTGCTGGACGCATTCGAGAAGAGCAGGGGAGGGCGCCGGGTGACCACACCCGACCCGGAGGGCCAGTACAAGGCCCTGGAGAAGTTCGGCACCGACTTCACGGCGGCCGCGCGCGAGGGCAAGCTCGACCCCGTCATCGGGCGTGACCACGAGATCCGGCGTGTCGTGCAGGTCCTGTC
Organism: Streptomyces sp. NPDC005262; assembly: GCF_042872425.1. Taxonomy (NCBI): domain Bacteria; kingdom Bacillati; phylum Actinomycetota; class Actinomycetes; order Kitasatosporales; family Streptomycetaceae; genus Streptomyces; species Streptomyces sp. NPDC005262. The sequence continues at coordinate 154,670 of NZ_JBIAKK010000014.1, read as the reverse complement.
GCGGCGTACGAAGAACAACCCCGTGCTCATCGGCGAGCCCGGCGTCGGCAAGACGGCCGTCGTCGAAGGGCTCGCTCAACGCATCGTCAAGGGCGACGTGCCCGAGAGCCTGAGGAACAAGCGGCTGGTCTCGCTGGACCTCGGGGCCATGGTCGCCGGGGCCAAGTACCGCGGTGAGTTCGAGGAGCGGCTGAAGTCCGTCCTATCCGAGATCAAGGAGAGCGACGGGCAGATCATCACATTCATCGACGAGCTGCACACCGTCGTGGGCGCAGGCGCGGGCGGGGACTCCGCCATGGACGCCGGCAACATGCTCAAGCCGATGCTGGCCCGTGGTGAGCTGCGGATGGTCGGCGCGACGACGCTCGACGAGTACCGCGAGCGCATCGAGAAGGACGCCGCCCTGGAGCGCCGCTTCCAGCAGGTTCTCGTCGCCGAGCCGTCGGTCGAGGACACCATCGCGATCCTGCGCGGGCTCAAGGGGCGGTACGAGGCGCACCACAAGGTGCAGATCGCGGACTCCGCGCTGGTCGCCGCCGCGACCCTGTCCGACCGCTACATCACCTCCCGCTTCCTCCCCGACAAGGCCATCGACCTGGTCGACGAGGCGGCGTCCCGGCTGCGCATGGAGATCGACTCCTCGCCCGTCGAGATCGACGAACTGCAGCGCTCCGTCGACCGTCTGCGGATGGAGGAGCTGGCGCTGAAGAACGAGACCGACGCCGCTTCCGTCCAGCGTCTGGAGAAGCTCCGCCGCGACCTCGCCGACAAGGAGGAGGAGCTGCGCGGCCTCACCGCCCGCTGGGAGAAGGAGAAGCAGAGCCTCAACCGCGTGGGTGAGCTGAAGGAGCGCCTCGACGAGCTGCGCGGCCAGGCCGAACGCGCCCAGCGCGACGGCGACTTCGACACCGCCTCCAAGCTTCTGTACGGGGAGATCCCGGGCCTGGAGCGGGAGCTCGCGGAGGCCGACGAGGCCGAGCAGGAGGCCGCCAAGGACACCATGGTCAAGGAGGAGGTCGGCCCGGACGACATCGCCGATGTCGTCGGCGCCTGGACCGGCATCCCGGCCGGCCGGCTCCTGGAGGGCGAGACGCAGAAGCTGCTGCGCATGGAGCAGGAGCTGGGCAAGCGGCTGATCGGCCAGGCCGAGGCCGTGCAGGCGGTGTCGGACGCGGTACGCCGCACCAGGGCCGGTATCGCCGACCCGGACCGGCCCACCGGATCGTTCCTCTTCCTCGGCCCGACCGGTGTCGGCAAGACCGAGCTGGCGAAGGCGCTCGCCGACTTCCTGTTCGACGACGAGCGGGCCATGGTCCGCATCGACATGAGCGAGTACGGCGAGAAGCACAGCGTCGCCCGGCTGGTCGGTGCCCCGCCCGGCTATGTGGGGTACGAGGAGGGGGGCCAGCTCACGGAGGCGGTCCGCCGCCGTCCGTACAGCGTCATCCTGCTGGACGAGGTGGAGAAGGCCCACCCCGAGGTCTTCGACATCCTGCTCCAGGTGCTCGACGACGGACGGCTCACCGACGGCCAGGGCCGGACGGTGGACTTCCGTAACACCATCCTGGTCCTGACATCGAACCTGGGCAGCCAGTTCCTGGTCGATCCGTTGATGAAGCCGGAGGAGAAGAAGGCGCGGGTCCTGGAGGCCGTACGCGCCTCGTTCAAGCCGGAGTTCCTCAACCGGCTCGACGACCTGGTGGTCTTCTCCGCCCTCTCCGGCGACGAGCTCGCGCACATTGCCGCGCTCCAGATCGACCGGCTCGCCAAGCGGCTGGCCGACCGGCGGCTCACTCTCGACGTCACCCCGGCCGCGCTGGCCTGGCTGGCGAAGGAGGGCAACGACCCGGCGTACGGGGCGCGGCCGCTGCGTCGCCTCATCCAGACCGCGATCGGTGACCGGCTGGCGAAGGAGATCCTCGCGGGCGAGGTCAGGGACGGGGACACCGTACGGGTGGACGTGTTCGGGGAGGACGAGGAGGCCGGCCTGATCGTGGGCGCTGTGCGGTGACGGACCCGGCGGGCGCCGGACGCCGAACGGGTTGACGTGTATGAGGGCGGTGCCCGCCCTCGTACACGACTGTCCGGGCCCGCATAAGTCCGTCCGGGTGTTCCTTCCGTGACATTCCCTCCTTCGGACCGGCTCCCCCGGAGCACCGCGCGGGCCGGATCGTGTCAGCCTGTAGCTGATCGGCCCAGCTGGGGGTTGCCATCCCCCGCCTGCCATGGGGGAGGATGGCGGCAACCGTACGAAGGGAAATTCACGGTGAGCATCGACCCGTCCTCGATTCCGAATTTCGGGGGCCAGCCCGAACCGCAGGCGGCAGGACCGGAGGGCCCCGTCGTCCCTGACCAGGACCTCGTCAAGCAGCTCCTCGAGCAGATGGAGCTGAAGTACGTCGTCGACGACGAGGGCGACCTCGCGGCGCCGTGGGAAGAGTTCCGCACGTACTTCATGTTCCGTGGTGAGGACGAGCAGCAGGTCTTCTCGGTGCGTACGTTCTACGACCGTCCCCACGCCATGGACCAGCGTCCGGTCCTCCTCGACGCGATCGACGACTGGAACCGCCGCACGCTGTGGCCGAAGGTCTACACGCACGTCCACGAGGCCGAGGAAGGCGCCGAGGACACCGAGACCTCGGTCCGCCTGATCGGTGAGGCGCAGATGCTCATCGGTACGGGCGTCAGCCTGGAGCACTTCGTCTCGTCGACGGTCAGCTGGGTGCGGGCCTCGATCGAGTTCGACAAGTGGCTGCTGGAGCGTCTGGGCCTGGAGCCGGCCGAGAAGACCGACGGCGACGACGCGGCGCCGAGCGCCTGATCCGGAGCGCCTGCGCACGACGGCCCGGCCGGGGCGACGGTCACCATGACCGCCGCCTCCGGCCGGGCTTCTGTCACTTCGCACGCCGGACGAAGGCGAGCTCCGGCATGGTGAATTCCCCTGGGGTCACAGACCCTTGAGCCGGGAAACGGCCTCGCGCAGGACGTCCTCGCGTTTGCAGAAGGCGAACCGGACCTTGCTGCGGCCGGCCTCCTGATCGTCGTAGAACACCGCATTGGGGATGGCGACGACCCCGCACCGCTCGGGCAGCGCGCGGCAGAAGGCGAAGCCGTCGGTCCCGCCGCCGAGCGGACGGATGTCGGTGGTGACGAAGTACGTCCCGGCCGGCCGGTACACCTCGAAACCGGCCTCGGCCAGCCCACCGCTCAACAGATCCCGCTTGGCCCGCAGATCCGCGCGCAGCCCCTCGAAGTAGCTGTCGGGGAGGTTCAGCGCCTCGGCGACGGCGTACTGGAACGGGCCCGCGGAGACGTACGTCAGGAACTGCTTGGCCGAGCGGACCGCCGTCACCAGCCCGGGGCTCGCGGTAACCCACCCCACCTTCCACCCGGTGAACGAGAACGTCTTGCCCGCCGAACCGATGGTCACGGTCCGCTCGCGCATTCCGGGGAACCCGGCGATCGGCAGGTGTTCACCCTCGAAGACCAGGTGCTCGTACACCTCGTCGGTGACGACGAGCAGGTCCCGCTCGCAGGCGAGTTCGGCGATCGCCGCCAGCTCCTCGCGGGTCAGGACGGTGCCCGTGGGGTTGTGCGGGGTGTTGAGGAGGATCAGCCGGGTGCGGGGGGTGACGGCGGCGCGCAGCTCGTCGATGTCAAGCCGGTACGTACCGCTCTCCGCGTCCGGGTGCAGGGTGACCGGGACGCGGACGCCGCCCGCCATGGCGATGCAGGCGGCGTACGAGTCGTAGTACGGCTCCAGGGCGACGACCTCGTCGCCGGGTTCCACGAGGGCGAGCAGGGTGGCGGCGATGGCCTCGGTGGCACCCGCGGTGACGAGAACTTCGGAGTCCGGGTCGTACGTGAGCGCGTACCGCCGCTGCTGATGGGCGGCGATCGCGGTGCGCAGCTCGGGAACCCCGGGGCCCGGCGGGTACTGGTTGCCGTGTCCGGCGCGCAGTGCGCGGACCGCGGCCTCCCGGATCTCTTCGGGGCCGTCGGTGTCGGGGAAGCCCTGACCGAGGTGATGGAGCCGGTCCGTACGGCCAGCGCCGACATCTCCGCGAAGATCGTCGTGCCGAATTCGGCGAGGCGGCGGTTGAGCAGCGGTCGTCCCTGTGTCATGACCGCCATCCTGTGCCGAAGCTCTGGATTTGCTCAACTTACCTTCACCGATGGGTGCCTGTGCCAGTGCACCGTGTGCCGCCTCTGAGCAGCGGCGGCGCTGTCGTCACCTGTCGTCGTCGGTCACCTTCGGACGGCCCGGCCTCGACACGCAAAGTATGAGATCAGAGGCCCGGACAGAGTGTCCGGAGGACTTGCGGGTCGCGGCAGGAGTCGAGCTGTTCGGCTGAGCGTGGGTCGTAGACTCCCTGCGCAGCGGTGGTTTTTCCGCCGCGAGGTCGAGGACCTCCGGGGGACCCCACGTCGGGTGAACCTCCACTGCCCCGGTTATTCAGAATCCCTTGGGGGAGGACGCCGTGGCCGCGGCAACAACGATTGTGAACGCGAAGGTGTTCGACGGGACGATGTCGCAGGACTGGACTTCGGTCCGGTTCGCTGACGGGCTGATCACCGAGTGCTCGGCGGCCTCGGCCGCCCGAGAAGGCGACGAAGTGATCGATGCGCGTGGCGGGACCGTGCTTCCCGGTCTGATCGATGCGCACGTGCACCTCGTTCCCGGCGCCCTCGCCCAATCGTTGACCTTCGGCGTCACCACCGTTCTCGACATGTTCAGCAAACCCGACCTGGTGACGCCGGCCAAGGAGCAGGCCGGCTCCCGTCCGGACGTGGCCGATGTGCGTTCCTCGGGTGTCGGTGCCACCGCGCCCGGCGGGCACCCGTCGATGATGTATGCCCCATTCCCGACGTTGACCGCCGCTGATCAGGCCGAGCAGTTCGTCGCGGAACGGATCGCGGCGGGCTCGGACTATCTGAAGATCATCTCCGGCACCGGGGGGCTATGGCCGTCGCTGGACTCCGAAACCATCCAGGCGCTGGTCACTGCCGCACATGCCCGCGGCCTGGTCGTCGTCGCTCATGTGAGCTCGGTGGCCGGTGTCGAGGAGGTTGTGTCCGCCGGTGTCGACGTGGTGGCCCACGTTCCGGTGGACGCCGAGCTGGACAAGGCTCTGGTCGGACGCATCGCCGAAGCCGGAATCGTAGTCGGCCCGACGCTGGCCACCATCGAGAACACCCTCGGTGAACCGGGTGGCGCGGCAGTGGCAGGTGACCCCCGGCTCGCCGAGCCGCTCGGGGACGCCTGGACACGCCGGTTGACCTCGAGTGCCTCGGGATGGCGTGGCCGGGGAATGCCGCCCTACTCGCGGGCCGAGGACAACGTGCGGCGACTGGCCGATGCGGGGGTCACTCTGCTGGCGGGCACCGACGCCCCGAACCCGGGGACCGTGTTCGGAGCAAGCCTGCACCGGGAGCTGGAACTCCTTGTCCGGTGCGGCATCAGCCCGGCGCAGGCCCTGGCCGCTGCCACAACCGGACCGGCACGAGTGTTCGGCCTCACCGACCGAGGGCGTATCGCGGCCGGGCAGCGCGCGGACCTGGTCCTCGTGTCCGGTAATCCGTTGACGGACATCACCGCAACACGCGCGATCGAGCGGATATGGCGCGCGGGCACAGCCTGTGATCGACGCACCTTCGTCGCGAGTGCTGCCGAAGTCGAGCAGCTCGACGCTTTCGACGCCCAGGTCGCCAAGGCCGTGGCAGCTGTGCGCGAACGCCGGTCCAACTTCGACCCGAGGAAGGCCCGCTGAACGCGGGTCCGTAGCTCATGGACCGCCCGGATGCGGCCGGCCGCAACGCCGTGCGAGGCGACGCCCCGATCCATGGAAGGCCGAGTTCGGCAGTACGGCGGCACGCACTTCCTGCGCTGTCCACGGCGCTCCCTGACCGGCGCTGTCGACGCGACCGGCAGGGTCGACTACCGCAATCGGGGCCGGATGCGGCCTGCGTCAGGGTGAGGTGTTCGTGCCCACTGAGGACGGCGCGTCTCCCAGGAAGATCACGGCCCACGGACGGCCCAGTGACCCACGGACGGCCCTTGAACTGCCCTTCTGTGCAGGTCAGGGGTCGATGCCCCGAGAGAACCCTCTGAAGTTGCTCAAGTCTGCTTTGGCTCCGCGGGGCCGGGGGCATCCCCCACTCACGCAAGTAGCGGAAGGAACATGAAGCGGGAGACCTCGCTTCGGGGGACGGAAGGACGTGAGGTCGGTGGGGGCTTTCTTCGGGGTGGTGGCCGGGATCGTTGTGATCGGCTTCGTCGTCGCGATGTGGCGGTCGGCGAACGGCAGCAAGTCGTCGTCCTCCCGGCGCTCCGGGCGCCGCGGCGCGGCCGGCGGCGCGGCCGCCGGCGGCAGCTGGTGGGCGGGCGGCGACGCGGGCGGCGGGGCGTCCTGCGGAGGCAGCAGTCACTCGGGCGGTCACTCCGGTGGTCACTCGTGCGGGGGCGGCTCCTCGTGCGGCGGTGGTTCGTCGTGCGGCGGGGGCGGATGCGGCGGAGGCAGCTGACACGGGGCAGCTGGTCCGCGTCACCGGGTGCCCGGCGGGTGAACTCCCGCCGGGCACCTTTTTGTTGGGTCGGACAGCGCGTCTCCGGTGAACACCTGAACCGCAGGGCCCCCGAGGGGATGGAAACCACGTCAAGTTGGGCAAAAATGCTGTGGACCGTCGCACTTCGTGATTCCCTCGTTGGAGAGAACATCCAGCCCTCGGACTCCAGTTGGACCTGATCGGGCGCTCCCCACCTCCCACGTACATCGCCACGGGGGCGTCCCCTGTCCCTGTGTCCACGCGTGTTTTGCGGAGCCGACCCATGCTCACGACCCTCCAGACGGCCTATTCCGACACCCGTGCTGCCGACCTGGCCTGGGCGCTGGGGCGCGAACCGCTCCCCGCCCTGGCCGTGCTCGACCTCCAGCTCGGCGGTGCCCAACTGCAACTGCGTCTGCTCGGCGCCTCCCATCAGGTGCTTCTCGAGGAGGACGGCGGCAGCTGCTCCGAGACGGTGGCCTGCATCCCCGGCAGCAGCACACCGCTGCCGCTCGGAGTCGCCAAACGGCTCGGGGAGTGGGAGTACGAATTCGCGGCGCGCGTCGAGACGCTCTCCGCGGACTCGTTCGCGGGGCGTGCGCAGGAACTCCTCGCGCTCGTGACCGATCATCCGCACGGCCTCGCCGGGACGTTTCCCGGCAGCCCGCACGCCTTCACCGCCATGCTCGCGCAGCGGACGGAGGGCCAGGTGCGGTGGCGCACCTGGCATGCGTACCCGCAGGAGGGCCAGTTGGTGGCGACCCGCACCCGCGTGGGCGTGCGGACGCCGGCGGTGGCTCACTGAAATCTCCTGAGCACCGTTGCGTGCGCGGCACTTGCACCCTTGTGGGTGACAGGTGGCGACGCTGTCGTGACGTAGCGTTCGCATCATGATCGACCAGCAGGTGTCGCTGCGAGTGGGCACGGCGCGAATCCCCGTGCGGCCGCGGACCGGCCGGCTCCTCGTGCTGGCCGCCGTGTTCGTCTGCGCCGCCTGCGGACTGGTGTACGAGCTCGAACTGGTCGCACTCGCCTCCTACTTGATCGGAGACTCCGTCACCCAGGCCTCCGTGGTGCTGTCCGTGATGGTCTTCGCGATGGGTATCGGCTCGCTGCTCGCGAAACGGTTACGCAGCCACGCAGCAGTGGGCTTCGGGCTGATCGAGGCGGGGCTCGCACTGATCGGCGGCTCCTCCGCGCTCGTGCTGTACGCGTCGTTCGCCTGGATCGGGGAGTCCCGGTTCGCGCTGGTCGGGTTCTCGCTCGCGATAGGCGTCCTCATCGGCGCGGAGATCCCGTTGCTGATGACCCTGATCCAGCGCGTCGACCGGCAGGACGCGGGCGGGACGGTCGCGGATCTGTTCGCCGCCGACTACGTGGGGGCGCTCGTCGGCGGACTGGCCTTCCCCTTCCTGCTGCTGCCGGTGCTCGGTCAGCTCACCGGGGCGCTCCTCACCGGCATGGTCAACGCGGCGGCGGGCGGTGCGCTGGTGCTGTGGGTGTTCCGCCGGGACCTCACCCCGCGGTCGCGTCGGCTGCTGATCCTCGTCAACGTGTCGGTGATCGCCCTGCTGGCCACCGCCACGGTCCTGGACGACGACTTCGAGCGGGCGGCGCGGCGCGCGGTGTACGGGGACCAGGTGCGGGTCGCTGTGCAGACCGATGTGCAGGAGGTGGTCCTCACCGGGACGGGCCGCAGATCCCTGGACCTCTATCTGGACGGGCGGCTGCGGTTCAGCGCACAGGACGAGTACCGGTACCACGAGGCGCTGGTCCACCCGGCGATGGACGGGAGTCACGCGCGGGTGCTGATCCTGGGCGGCGGCGACGGTCTGGCCGCCCGCGAGGTGCTGCGCTACATGGACGTACGGAGTGTCACGCTCGTCGAGATCGATCCCGGCGTCACCCGACTGGCCCGTACGGACCCTGCGCTCTCCGCGCTGAACGCGCACGCGTACCGCGACCCGCGGCTGACGGCCGTGACGGCCGACGCGTTCAACTGGTTGCGGGCGGGGCACGGCGGCTACGACGTGGTGATCTCCGATCTGCCCGATCCCTGCATCACGACGAGCACGAAGCTGTACTCAGCGGAGTTCTACGGCCTGATCGCCGAGGCCCTGGCGCCGGGCGGCCGCCTGGTGGTGCACGGGGGGCCGCCGAACAACCGGCCGCGGACGTTCTGGACGGTCGAGGCATCCGTGCGGGCGGCTGGCCTGAGCACCCGCCCGTACGGCATCGGCGGCCGCCGCACCGGCTTCACGACGGGCCCGGACCGCACGACGGACCGGGCGAAGGCCCCGCACGGCTGGGGCTTCGTCCTCGCCCGCCGGGGGCCGCGAGCCCCGGCGCTCGGCCTGTCCTCCCGGGCACCGAAGCTCCGCTCCCTGACGGAAGGGGCGCTGGCGGGCGCGGCCCGGTACGCGGAGCGGGGGCGGCTGTCGGAGCAGGCGCCGTCGACGCTGGTGCATCCGCGGTACTGGGAGGAGCCGTGAGGGTGCGGCGGAGGTCTTGGGTGCTGAGTGCCGCTTCCGGGTGCGGAAGCGCTGACGGGGCGGCCGCGCCTGAGTAGGCTCGGTTTCCATGGAGCATGAGGTGTTCGTTCCGGTTCCGGTCCTGTCCCTTCGGCGGACGCTGGGCGATCCTGCCCGGGTCGCGCGCTGTGTGCCGGGCCTCCAGCAGGACGCCGACGCGTCGGCGGGCCCCCTGTCCGGCCGGCTCAAGGTCCGGATCGGCAGCCACACGATCACGTACCGCGGCACGCTGACTTCGGCCGCGCTGCCGGACGGGGCCGGGATCTCCGTCGAGGGCGAGGGCGTCGAGGCGCGGGGCGGCGGCTCGGCGAAGCTCGCGCTGACGATCCGCCTGACGGAGACGGACGGCGGTACGACGATCGGTTTCACGGGCACGGCGGGCGGCGAGGGCCGCATCGTGGAACTGGACCGTGAGGCGACGCTCGCGGCGGCCCATCGGCTGCTGGACCGCTTCACGCAGCAGCTGGTGACGGAGACGCTGGCGTCCCACGGTCCGGCCGCCGACGGGGAGGCGGGCGAGTCCGACGGACCGGCCGGGGCAGTCGTGGACCTGGCCGTCGACGAAGCCGTGGACCGGGCGATCGAGGAGGCCGCGGAGACGGCCGACGAGACGACGGCGGGGGAGTCCCCCGAGGGTGAGCCCGCCCAGGACGACGCCGCCGGGTCGCTCCCCGGTACCGGTTCGGTCTTCGACGCACCTGTCCCCCCGCCGTCGCTCGACCCGGTCGCGGACATGGAGTTCACCGTCCCCGACGAACCGCCCGCCGAGGCCGCGCATGCCCGACGGACCATGATCGGGCGCAGTGCCGAGGAGGTCGACCACGCGCCGCCGCGCGGGCGGTACGCCCCCGTGCCGTCGCCCGACCCGACCACTGCGGGAACCACCCTGCGCTGGGTGGCTCCGGCGGCCGCCCTCGCGCTCGCCTCCGCGGTCGTGGTGGGGCGGGCGCTGCGGCGCCGGAGGTAGTGGCGCCAGTAGTGTCGTCGTGTGAGCAGTAGCGAGAAGAACGTCCGGCTGTCCGTCGACGACACCGAGTTGACCGTGAACCCCGCCAACGGCTGCCGGATCAGCAGCCTCCGGATCGGTGGTACCGAGTTGCTGCGGCAGGGGGAGCGGTACGGCTGCTTCCCGATGGTGCCGTGGTGCGGGCGGACCGGGCACGGCCACTTCCTCAACGGCGATGTGCCTCATCAGCTGCCCCTGAACTCCCCGCCGCACGCCATTCACGGCACCGGCCGCGACACGGCCTGGCGCACCGCCAAGGCCGGCGGGTCGCAGGCCGCGTTCTACTACGACCTCACCGAGCCGTGGCCGTATCCGGGCCGGGTGACCCAGACCTTCGAACTGGCCGAGGACTCACTCACGCTCGCGTTCGGTGTCGAGACGTACGGGGACTCGTTCCCGGCGCAGGCCGGCTGGCACCCGTGGTTCCTTCGGAACCTCGGGACCGGCGGCGACGTACAGATCGCGTTCGACGCCGCCTGGCAGGAGGAGCGGGGCGAGGATCATCTGCCGACCGGCCGCCGGATCCCGGTCATGCCCGGCCCGTGGGACGACTGCTTCGGGATGCCCGACGGGGTCGATGTGACGCTCACCTGGCCGGAGCAGCTGGAGTTGAAGGTGAAGAGCCGGGCCGAATGGGTCGTCGTCTACGACGAACAGGCGGAGGCGGTCTGCGTGGAGCCGCAGTCGGGCCCGCCGAACGGCCTGAACACCGAGCCCCGGTATGTGACCCCGATCGAGCCGCTGGAGATCGCGACGACCTGGAGCTGGCGCAGGCTCTGAGCCGGACACGCCCTAAGCTCGTAGCCATGACTGACGTACGCGCTGAGCTGCTCCAGCAGATCAAGGACAAGGCCGTGGTGCACGGCAAGGTGACCCTCTCCTCGGGTCTGGAAGCCGACTGGTACATCGACCTGCGTCGCATCACGCTGGACGGTACGGCCGCTCCGATGGTCGGTCAGGTCATGCTCGACGAGACCGCCGAGCTGGACTACGACTGCGTGGGCGGGCTGACGCTGGGCGCCGACCCGGTGGCCACGTCGATGCTGCACGCCTCCGCCGCCCGCGGGAAGACGCTGGACGCCTTCGTCGTCCGCAAGGCGCAGAAGGCACACGGCATGCAGCGCCGGATCGAGGGCACGGACGTGAAGGGCCGCCGCTGCCTGGTGGTCGAGGACACCTCGACCACCGGCGGCTCGCCACTGACGGCCGTCGAGGCGGTGCGCGAGGCCGGTGGCGAAGTCGTCGCGGTCGCCACGATCGTGGAGCGGGGTGCCGCTCCGGCCATTGCCGAGGCCGGTCTCCCGTACGTCCACGCCTACACTGTGGCGGACCTCGACCTGGCCTGATTGCCGGCCTGATCTGCGATTTTCTCCGAGGGCGGATGGTTTCACGTGAAACCGTCCGCCCTTGTCGTATGCCTTCAGTTCCCCGGGTCCGAACGTTGAGGGAGTACGCCGGGTGGAGCCGGAGCGAGAGTCTGGGAAGATGGGGGCGACGATGACGTCGCCCCCAGGTCAGGGAACCAGCAACGCACACCCGCACATCCCAAGGAGCGGACAGATGCCCATCGCAACCCCCGAGGTCTACGCCGAGATGCTCGACCGGGCGAAGGCAGGCAAGTTCGCCTACCCGGCCATCAATGTGACGTCGACCCAGACCCTGCACGCTGCACTGCGCGGCTTCGCGGAGGCGGAGAGCGACGGCATCGTCCAGATCTCCACCGGTGGGGCGGAGTTCCTGGGCGGCCAGTACAACAAGGACATGGTCACGGGCGCCGTCGCCCTCGCCGAGTTCGCGCACATCGTCGCCGCCAAGTACGACGTCACGGTCGCGCTGCACACCGACCACTGCCCCAAGGACAAGCTGGACGGTTACGTACGTCCGCTGCTCGACATCTCCGCCGAGCGCGTCGCCAAGGGCCTGAACCCGCTGTTCCAGTCCCACATGTGGGACGGTTCGGCCGAGACCCTCGCCGACAACCTGGCCATCGGCCAGGAGCTGCTGGCCAAGGCCGCCGCCGCGAAGATCATCCTCGAGGTCGAGATCACCCCGACCGGTGGCGAGGAGGACGGCGTCACCCACGAGATCAACGACGAGCTGTACACGACCGTCGACGACGCGCTGCGTACCGCCGAGGCGCTCGGCCTGGGCGAGAAGGGCCGCTACCTGCTGGCCGCTTCCTTCGGCAATGTGCACGGCGTCTACAAGCCGGGCAACGTCGTGCTCCGTCCCGAGCTCCTCAAGGACCTCCAGGAGGGCGTCGGCGCCAAGTACGGCAAGTCGTCTCCGTTCGACTTCGTCTTCCACGGCGGCTCCGGCTCCACCGAGCAGGAGATCGCCACCGCGCTGGAGAACGGCGTCGTGAAGATGAACCTCGACACCGACACCCAGTACGCCTTCACCCGCCCGATCGTGGACCACATGTTCCGCAACTACGACGGCGTGCTGAAGGTCGACGGCGAGGTCGGCAACAAGAAGGTCTACGACCCGCGCAGCTGGGGCAAGTCCGCCGAGGCGGGCATGGCCAAGCGCGTCACGGAGGCCTGCGCCAACCTGCGGTCCACCGGCACCAAGCTGAAGTAGTAGGTACGAACGGCGGCCGTGGGCCCGGTACTCCCTGGGGTGCCGGGCCCACGGCATGTCCGCGAACGAGCATGAGGAGCCCACTGTGCAAGCGAACGCGCGCTATGACTTCGACACCGTCATCGACCGCAGGGGCACCTGGTGTGTCCAGTGGGACGGGGTCGCCGACCGGTTCGGGGTCGACGGGCTGCTCCCGTTCACCATCTCCGACATGGACTTCGAGACGGCCCCCGAGGTCCTGACCGCACTGCGGACCCGCCTCGACCATGGCGTACTCGGCTACACCAGCTGGCAGCACGACGACTTCCGGTCGGCGATCGCGCACTGGTACGAGACCCGGTACGGCACCGAGCTGGACACCGGCCGGCTGGTCTACGGCCCGTCCGTGCTCAGTCAGTTCTCTCAGCTCCTCCAGATGTGGACGGCCGAGGGCGACGGCGTGGTCGTCCACACCCCCACGTACGACGGCTTCCGCAAGGCGATCACCGGTCTCGGCCGCGAGCTGCGGGGCGTGCCGCTGGGAGACCCCGGGGCGCTGGAAAGGGAGCTGGCCCGCCCCGACGCGAAGGTGCTGGTGCTCTGCTCGCCGCACAACCCGACGGGCCGGGTGTGGACCGAGTCCGAGCTGGTCGACATAGCCGCTCTGGCCGCGCTCCATGGGGTCGCGGTGATCAGCGACGAGATCCACGCGGACTTCGTGCATGACGGCCACCGGCATGTGCCGTGGACGCGGGTGGCCGGTGACGCCCGCTGGGCGGTGATCTCGTCCGCGTCCAAGTCCTTCAACTTCCCGGCGCTGACCGGCTCGTACGGCATCATCGGCGATCCGGCCGACCGGACGGAGTTCCTGCGCCGGATGGAAACGGCGGAGGGCCTGGCCTCCCCGGCGGTGCTGTCGCTCACCGCGCACATAGCCGCGTACCGGCAGGGCGGTCCGTGGCTGGACGCGGTACGCGCGTACGTGGCCGGGAACCTGGACCTGGTCGCGGAACGCCTGAACGCGGCGTTCCCCGAACTGTCCTGGCAGCCTCCGCAGGCCGGCTATCTGGCGTGGATCGATCTGCGCGCCCTGGGTGTGGACGACGAGGCGCTGCAGCGGATGCTGATCGAGCGCGAGAAGGTCGCGATCATGCCGGGTGCGGTGTACGGGGCCGAAGGGTTCCTGCGGCTGAACGTGGGGTGCCCGCGGAGCAAGGTCGAGGCGGGAGTGGACGCGCTGGTGCGGGCGCTGAAGGCCGTGAGGTAGCCGACGGCCGCCCGCCCGGCGGCGAGGCGCGAACGCGCTCCCTTGGGGCGCCGTGCGTCAGCCGAGCGGGGAGGCGTGTCCCGGCCGGCATCCCGACGGGACGCTGTTTCCGCTGATGTCGAAGTCTCCGCAGGTGAGAAAGACATGGTTCAACTGGCCGAGCCCGTAGGCGAGCGCACCGACGATCACGACGACGCCGATGACCGTCCTTCGTTCGCGCGCGGAGAGTTCCGACTCCCCGAAGAGCAGAAGGTGCAGGAGCACCCAGACCAGCAGCGGGGTGCCGATGATGCTGAGGATGCCGCCCGCCAGGAAAAGTGTCTCGTCCGGCCAGCCGTTGTGGCGGGGCACGACGGTGGCGATGACGATCCACACGCTGGGCAGGGCCAGACAGGCCCAGTACATCCAGCCGTGCCGCGGCCCGCGTTCGCGCATCAGCAGGGCGGTCAGCATCACGGCGGTCGACACGGCCCAGAGGGTGAGCATCTGGTAGTAGAAGACGACGTTGTAGGCGCCGAGCGTGAAGGCGGGCTCCCAGATCGCCAGCGCTCCGCCGCCGGCGATCACGGCGGTCCTCGGTACCACCTGGGCGATGGCGGCGCTGCGGCTGCGGCGGGGGCCCGCGCCCGCGGCCGCGCCGGCACCCGCGTCTGCGGAGCGGATCTCGTCGTCATCCATGGAATCCATCTCCGGAACCGGGACATTTCCGCACACATTACTCAGCGCTCACGTGCTGCGGGCGCAGGCGGCGAGCGGGGCGGCCGGACCCGGACTGGCCGGAGTGCCCCGTAGCGGCGATGCTGCTCGCATGGGTGAGACACCGGCCGGTGAGATCCGTGCTGCCTCCGCACCCGGGCGCTGGGTCGTCCTGACCACCGTTCTCGGGTCCAGCATGGCCATGCTCGACTCCACCGTCATCAACGTGGCCCTGCCCCGCATCGGCAAGGACCTCGGCACCGACCTGGCCGCCCTTCAGTGGACCGTCACCGCCTACATGCTGACGCTCGCCGGGCTGATCCTCCTCGGTGGGGCGCTCGGGGACCGGTACGGGCGGCGGAAGGTCTTCGTCGTGGGGGTGATCTGGTTCGCCGGTGCCTCGTTGCTGTGCGGCATTGCGCCGAATGCCGCGGTTCTGATCGGTGCCCGCACCCTCCAGGGAGTGGGCGGGGCGCTCCTCACCCCCGGCTCGCTGGCGTTGATCCAGGCAAGTTTTCATCCGGACGACCGGGCGCGTGCGGTCGGGCTGTGGTCGGGCTTCGGTGGGGTTGGGGCAGCGGTCGGGCCGTTCGTCGGGGGGTGGCTGGTCGACGGCCCCGGTTGGCGCTGGGTGTTTCTGATCAATGTGCCGGTGGCCGCCGTCTGCGTGCCGGTCGCGCTGCGTCACGTACCCGAGACGCGGGACCCCCAGGCACACGGGCGCTTCGACGTTCTGGGGGCCGTGCTCGGCGCGCTGGCTCTTGCCCTGGTGACGTATGCGCTGATCGAGGCGCCAGGCCGGGGGGCGTCCGCCGCGGTGATCGGGGCGGCCGTGGGAGGGGTCCTGCTCGGGGTGGCGTTCGTGCAGGTGGAGCGGCGGCGGGCGAACCCCATGCTGCCGCCGTCCGTGTTCGGGTCCCGGCAGTTCACCGCCGTCAACATCGTCACGCTCTGTGTGTATGCGGCGCTCGGCGGCTATTTCTTCCTCTCCGCCATCCAGCTCCAGGTCGTGGCGGGGTATTCCGCCCTCGGCGCCGGGACCGCCCTCCTGCCGACCACTGTGCTGATGCTGCTGTTCTCCGCCTCGTCGGGCGAGCTGGGGCAGCGGATCGGGCCGCGTATCCCGCTCACCGTCGGGCCGCTGTTCGCCGCAGCCGGGATGCTGCTGATGCTGCGGGTGGGGCCCGGCGACGCCACCGTCTCCGCGTACGTACAGCGTGTGCTGCCCGCCGTCGCCGTGCTCGGCTTCGGCCTGGTCACTTTGGTGGCGCCGCTCACCGCGACCGTCCTCGCCTCCGTCGACACCGCGCGGGCCGGGCTGGCCAGCGGGATCAACAACGCCGCCGCCCGCGCCGCAGGTCTGATCGCCGTGGCCGCGCTGCCGCTGCTGGCCGGGATGGGCCCGGAGGCGTACCGCGACGCCGGTCAGTTCGCAGCGGCCTTCAAGCGGGCCATGCCGATGTGTGCCGGCCTGATGGTGCTGGGCTCGGTGATCGCCTGGGCGACCGTACGGACACCGCCCGCGGTCCGGAAGGGCAAGTCGCGTCCCGCATGCACCGTGCACTGCGCCGTCGAGGCGCCTCCCCTGGGGCCCGCCCGTGACGAGAACGGGGACCCCGGCCGGACCTGACCGGTCCGAGGACGCCCGGCTACCCCCGGCGGGCATGTGCCAGGCACACTTGAACCCATGTCCATCCACGAGAACCTGCTCGGGGGACCTCCCCCGACCCACCTGCCCGACGACCCCGAGCCGCGCGAGCTCCTCGCGAAGGGCACGGCCCCGGCCGATGTCGCCGCGAAGTACCCGACCTCTTCGCTGGCCTGGGCGCAGCTCGCCGACGAGGCGTTCGAGGGCGGCCGTGTCATCGAGTCGTACGCATACGCCCGCACCGGCTACCACCGTGGCCTCGACGCACTGCGCAGGGCCGGCTGGAAGGGCCACGGACC
Organism: Streptomyces sp. NPDC005262; assembly: GCF_042872425.1. Taxonomy (NCBI): domain Bacteria; kingdom Bacillati; phylum Actinomycetota; class Actinomycetes; order Kitasatosporales; family Streptomycetaceae; genus Streptomyces; species Streptomyces sp. NPDC005262. Next base: position 138,115 of record NZ_JBIAKK010000014.1, on the reverse strand, counting down.
CGTACCGTTCGAGCACGAGCCGAACCGCGGCTTCCTGCGCGCCCTGCACGCCCTCGCGCGCGCCGCCCAGTCGATCGGTGAGCAGGAGGAGTACGAGCGCTGCTCGACGTTCCTCCGCGACTCGTCGCCGACCGCCGCCGAGATCCTGGGTTAGGACCTCCGCAACGGTGTCGCAGGCCCCGCAGACGTACCGCCGTCTGCGGGGCCTGCACGTTTCCCCGGGGTCCGCTTAGGATGCGGGCAGGGGACCGGAGCTCCATCACCTCACGGAAGGGGCGGACCGCTACCCGGAAGCTCGTGTCGAGGAGACAGCGATGTCGACGATCCACCCCGACCCCGAAGCCACCGGTGCGGACACCCCGCACCTGGACTTCGCGGGAACGACTCCGTACGAGGACTATGTCCAGGCGGATGTCCTGACCCACCTCCAGCACCTGCGCTCCGACGATCCGGGCGAGATGGTCTTCCTGGTCACCACCCAGGTCATGGAGCTGTGGTTCACGGTCATCGTCCATGAGTGGGAGACCGCGGCGCACGCCCTGCGTGAGGACCGGCTGCCGGTCGCCCGCGATGCGCTGAAGCGGTCGGTACGGGAACTGGAGGCGCTCAACGCGTCCTGGACGCCGCTCGCCCAGCTCACCCCCGCCCAGTTCAACTCCTACCGCGCCGCACTCGGCGAGGGCTCCGGCTTCCAGTCGGCGATGTACCGGCGGATGGAGTTCCTGCTCGGCGACAAGTCCGCGTCCATGCTCGTACCGCACCGGGGCGCGCCCCGCGTCCACGCCGAGCTGGAGAAGGCGCTCGCCGAGCCGAGCCTGTACGACGAGGTGCTCGCCCTGCTCGCCCGGCGCGGCCACGGTGTGCCGCAGTCCGTGCTCGGCCGCGACCTGACGCAGAAGTACGAGCCCTCCCCCGAGGTCGAGGCCGTCTGGACGGAGATCTACTCCGACCCCGAGCGGTACGACGAGCTCGTCCGGCTCGGTGAGGCGCTCACCGACGTCGGCGAACTGGTGTGGCGCTGGCGCAACGACCACCTCGTCGCCACCCGGCGTGCGATGGGCTCGAAGACCGGGACCGGCGGCTCCGCCGGGGTCGCGTGGCTGGAGAAGCGGGCCACGAAGAACGTGTTCCCCGAGCTGTGGACGGCGCGCAGCCATGTCTGAGACCTTCGCCGCGCGGGCCGCGGCACTCGACACCGCCGACGAACTCGCGGATCTGCGCAAGCTGTTCACTCTCGACGACGGCGTGTACCTCGACGGCAACTCGCTCGGCGCGCTGCCGCGACACGTTCCCGCACGGGTGCAGGAGGTCCTCACCCGCGAGTGGGGCGAGCTGCGTATCCGGTCCTGGGACGAGAGCGGCTGGTGGACCGCGCCCGAGCGGATCGGTGACCGGATCGCCCCGCTCGTCGGGGCCGCCGCCGGACAGATCGTCGTCGGCGATTCGACGAGCGTGAACGTCTTCAAGGCCGTCGTCGCCGCGAGCCGGCTGGCACCGGAGGGGCGCGACGAGATCCTCGTCGACGCGACGACGTTTCCCACGGACGGGTACATAGCGGAGTCCGCCGCCCGGATGACCGGGCACCGGCTCGTCCCCGTCGCACCCGGGGACGTGCCGGGCGCGGTCGGGCCCCGTACCGCGGTCGTGCTGCTCAACCACGTCGACTTCCGCACCGGCCGGCTGCACGACCTGCCCGGCCTCACCGCCACCGTGCACGCGGCGGGCGGCCTCGCCGTCTGGGACCTGTGCCACAGCGCGGGCGCGCTGCCCGTGGGGCTGGACGCGCACGGGGTGGACCTGGCGGTCGGCTGTACGTACAAGTACCTCAACGGGGGGCCCGGTTCGCCCGCGTACCTGTACGTCGCCGAGCGGCATCAGGCGGCATTCGACTCGCCGCTGCCGGGGTGGACGTCGCACGCCGACCCGTTCGCGATGGATCCCGGGTACGCGCCCGCGGACGGTTCCGTACGCGGCCGGGTCGGAACCCCCGACATTCTGTCCATGCTGGCGCTCGAAGCGGCGCTGGACGTGTGGGACGGGGTGCCGGTCGAGGCGGTGCGGGCCAAGTCGCTGGCCCTGACGGACTTCTTCCTGGAGTGCGTCCGGGCGTACGCGCCGGAGGGTGTGGTCGTTCCGGTCACCCCGCAGGCGCACGCGGAGCGCGGCAGCCAGGTGTCGTTGCGGTGCGTGGACGCGGAGATCACCGAGCCGGTGATGCGTACGCTGATCGCGCGGGGCGTCGTCGGGGACCTGCGGCGGCCGGATGTGCTGAGGTTCGGGTTCACCCCGCTGTACGTGGGGTTCGCGGATGTGGAGCGGGCTGCGCGGGTGCTGGGTGAGGTGCTGAGCGAGGTGTCGGGCAGGGCGCTCGACGGGGTGCTCGGCGAGGTGTGACGCCTGCCGCGTCCCCACGGTGAACCCCGTGGGGACGCGGCCTCGCGTGCTGATACCGTCCCCGCTGGTCAGGCCAGTTGGGCACCTCTGTCGGATGGTTGGAGCACCATGTCGGATTCCGCCGCGCGTGATCGGGACGCAGTCGAGACCGAGTCGGCCTTCTCGCATCCGGCCGTCGCACCCGACGTCTCGGCCGCCTACGGCGACCATCCCGACCAGGTGATCGACTTCTACGCCCCGCGCGACGGGCGGGCCGGGGCGCCCGTCGTGGTCGTCCTGCACGGTGGTGCGTGGCGGGGGCCGTACGACCGGCTCCATGTGACGCCGTTCGCGGACTTCCTGGCCCGCCGCGGGTTCGCCGTCGCCAACGTCGAGTACCGGCGCGGCAGCGAACTCCCGCAGCAGCGGGGTTCCGGTCCGGTCGCGGGCCGTTGGCCGGAGACCTTCGACGACGTGGCCGCGGCGATGGACGCGCTGCCCGGGCTGCTGGCCGTCGCGCTTCCGGAGGCCGATGCGCGACGGATCGTCGTCACCGGGCACTCCGCAGGCGGGCAGCTGGCACTGTGGGCCGCGGCCCGGCACGTACTGCCGCAGGGGTCGCCATGGCGGCTCGCCGCGGCGCCGCCGCTGCGCGGGGTCGTCGCCCTCGCGCCGATCGCCGACTTCACCACGGCGGTGGAGCTGGATGTCTGCTCCGGCGCGGTGGGTCAACTCCTGGGCCGGGAGGCGGACTTCGCCGCACGGAGCCCGTACGCCGATCCGGCCGCGCTGCTGCCGACCGGGATCGCCACCGCGGTCGTACAGGGACGCACCGATCTGACCGTGCCGCACGCGGTCGCCGAGGCGTTCGTGGACGCGGCGGCCAAGGCGGGCGAGACGGTGGGCCTGACACTCCTGGAGGAGGTCGGGCACTTCCCGTTGATCGATCCGGCGGCGGACGCGTGTGCGGTGGTGGCGGAGGAGATCGCCCAGTTGGCATGGTGACACGGGGCGCCGGAGGCATCCGGCAGTCGCATTCGTCACCGATTTCCCGGCTCCAGTAGTCCTTGCGACGGATGCCGCGGGATCCGTATCACTGCTGACGACGTCGCGGGCCCGGCCGCCTACCTTGGGAGCGTGACCGAGACCACCAAGACCAGAAGCCCCGAGTTCCGGCTGGCCGCAGGGGCGATAGGCGGCCTGCGGCAGGACCTCTTCCATGATGCGTTCGCCTACCGTCCGCTGGCGCCCATGCGGACCGACGGGGCACTGACCCGGCGGCTGTCGGAGCGGATGCGCGCGCGGGCCGCCCGGACGCCGCACGCACTGGTCGGGCTGGCCGCGCTGATCACGGCCCTCATAGGCCTCGGCGCGGCGGACGGCCCCGGGCCCTGGTCCGGGTTCGAGATCGTCCTGGCCGGGCTGCTCCCGGCACTGACCATCGCGATGACGCTGTTCCGGCCGGTCGGCGCGTTCTGGATGTCGATGGTGCTCACTCCGGTGACAGCAGTGATCACCGGCGGCGACTGGCCGTGGGTGCCGAGCTTGTTCTTCTCGCACCTGGTGGTGCTCGTCGTGGTCGCGGCCCGGACCCGGCCGCGTACCGCCGCCTGGATGTGGGTCCTGACCGTGGTGCTCGGCACCTTCCTGGAGAACGTCGGCTGGCACTACTCGTCGACCACCGGGCCCATGGCCGTGGCCTCCGCGTTCGCCCTGCTCGTGGTGACCGTCGTGCAGACCCGCCGGGAGGCGGAGCGTGAGGTGACCGTGCAGCGCACCGTCACCGCCGTGGAGCGCGACCGGCGCACGTTGCTGGAGGAGCGCACCACCATCGCCCGCGAGCTGCACGACGTGGTCGCCCACCACATGTCGGTGGTCGCGATCCAGGCCGAGGCCGCCCCGTACCGGGTGGAGAACCCGCCGCCCGAGCTGGAGCAGGCCTTCGTCACCATCCGGGAGAACGCCGTCGCCGCCCTCACCGAACTGCGCCGGGTCCTCGGCGTCGTACGGGCCGAGGACTACGAGGCGCCGGACGCCCCGCAGCCCACCCTCGCCGAGCTGGACGGACTGCTCGCCAATGTGGCGGACGCGGGCCTGGTGGCGGAGAAGACCGTCACCGGTGCGGTACGCGAACTGCCCCAGGGCGTCGAGCTGTCGGCGTACCGGATCATCCAGGAAGCCCTCAGCAACACGTTGCGGCACGCGCCCGGCGCCACCGCCAAGGTCGAGATCGGCTATGTGCTCGGCGGGCTCGGACTGCGGGTCGTCAACGGGCCGCCGACCGGGCCGGTGAAGCCCTCGCCGGGCGCCGGGCACGGCATCACGGGGATGCGGGAGCGGGTCGCCATGCTGAACGGCGAGATGACCGCCGGGGCGACCGCGGACGGCGGGTACGAGATCGCCGTGTTCATCCCCGTGTCCCCGGCCCAGGAACCGACGCAGAGCGAGACCTCATGAACGACATCCGTGTCCTGATCGTCGACGACCAGATGATGGTCCGCGAGGGCTTCTCGGTGCTCCTGGGGGCGATGCCGGGCATCGAGGTCGTCGGCGAGGCCGTCGACGGCCGGCAGGCCATCGCCCAGGCCGCCGCGCTGCGGCCCGACGTGGTGCTGATGGACATCCGGATGCCGGAGCTCAACGGCATCGAGGCGACCCGTGAGATCGTCGCGAACGACGCGGCAGCCAAGGTGCTCGTGCTGACCACGTTCGACCTCGACGAGTACGTGTACCAGGCGCTGCGCGCCGGGGCGTCCGGGTTCCTGCTGAAGGACGCCTCCGCCCGCCAGCTCGCCGACGGGGTAAGGGTGGTGGCGGCCGGGGAGGCGCTGCTGGCGCCGACCGTCACGAAGCGGCTGATCACCGAGTTCTCCCGGCTCGCGGGGGCCCCGAGGCCGCCGGCGCTCACCCGGATCGGCGATCTGACGGAGCGCGAGACGGAGGTGCTCGTTCTGATCGCGCAGGGCCTGTCGAATGCGGAGATCGCCTCGCATCTGGTGGTCGCCGAGTCCACCATCAAGACGCATGTGAGCCGCATCCTGGTGAAGCTGGGTCTGCGGGACCGTACCCAGGCGGCGGTGTTCGCGTACGAGGCGCGGCTGGTCACCCCGGCCTGAGCTGCCCCACCGGCGGGCCGGGCGGTTAGCGTCCTCCCATGCACCCGTCTCCGCAGCCCGAGTCCGCCGCTTCGTTCGATCCCTGGTCGCCGGCGTTCGTCGCCGACCCGTACCCCGCCTACGCCGCGCTGCGGGCCACCGGCCGGGTGCACCGGTTCGAGCCCACGGACCAGTGGCTCGTCCCGCACCACGCCGATGTGTCGGCGCTGCTGCGGGACCGGCGCCTCGGCCGCACCTATCTGCACCGCTTCACCCACGAGGAGTTCGGCCGCACGCCCCCGCCCGCCGCGTACGAGCCCTTCACCACCCTCAACGGGCAGGGGCTCCTCGACCTGGAGGCCCCCGACCACACCCGGATCCGGCGCCTGGTCTCCAAGGCGTTCACCCCGCGTACGGTCGAGCAGCTCGTCCCGACGGTACGGCGGCTGGCCGCCGAGCTGGTCGACAGCTTCGTCGAGGCGGGCGGCGGCGACCTGCTGACCGCGGTCGCCGAACCGCTGCCCGTCGCCGTCATCGCCGAGATGCTGGGCATCCCCGCGTCCGACCGCGCTCCGCTGCGGCCCTGGTCGGCGGCGATCTGCGGGATGTTCGAACTGAACCCGTCCGAGGAGACCGCGAGCGCCGCCGTTCGCGCCTCGGTGGAATTCTCCGCCTATCTGCGGGAGCTGATCGCGGAGCGCCGCAGGAGCCCCGGTACGGATCTGATCTCCGCGCTCATCGCCGCGTACGACGAGGGGGAGCGGCTGAGTGAGCAGGAGATGGTCTCCACCTGTGTGCTGCTGCTGAACGCGGGCCACGAGGCGACGGTCAACACCACCGTGAACGGCTGGTGGACGCTGCTGCGCCACCCCGAGCAGCTGGCGGCCCTGCGCGCCGACCACGGGCTGCTGCCCACGGCCGTGGAGGAGTTGCTGCGGTACGACACTCCGTTGCAGATGTTCGAGCGCTGGGTCCTCGACGACATCGAGATCGACGGCACGGTGATTCCGCGGGGCTCGGAGGTGGCCCTGCTCTTCGGCTCGGCCAACCGCGACCCGGCCCGCTTCACGGACCCGGAGACGCTGGACCTGTCCCGGCGGGAGAATCCGCACGTCTCGTTCGGCGCCGGCATCCACTTCTGTCTGGGCGCCCCGCTGGCCCGGGTCGAACTCTCGGCCTCCTTCGGCGAGTTGCTGCGCCGGGCGCCCGGGATGCGGCTGGCGGCCGAACCGGAGTGGAACCCGGGTTACGTGATCAGGGGCGTGAAGGAGCTGCGCGTGGAGCTGTGACGGGAAGCCGCCGAGCGCTGCCCGGCACGCCGGCCGCGCACGAGGCGCCGGCTCGCCAGGACGTCGGACGCGGCACCGAAGGCGGTGGGCGCAAGCAGGGCCACGGACAGGGCACGGCCCCGCCTTCCTCCAGGAGCAGCGTCCGGCCCCCGGAAGGGTTCTGTCCTTCCGGGGGCCGGACGCATGGAGGTCCGGCCGTGCATGCGGTCCAGCCGGCCGGACCGTTGCTCAGGTCAGGAGGTCGCGCCGCCGCAACGCCGCCACCCCCGCGCCCGTGAGCGCCACCGCCATCGCGGTGAGCAGCAGCACCGGAGCCCACTGCATCTCGGTGCCCGGCAGCTTGGGCAGATGGCCGAAGGGCGACAGGTTCATCACCGACCGGGGCAGGTCGAGGGCCGGGCCGATCCATCCGATCAGCAGGCACGCTCCCACCACGCCCCAGGCCGCCGGGGCCGCTTTGGGAAACGCTCCGTACAGCAGGACCGCCAGACCGCCGAGGAGCCAGATCGCGGGCACCTGGACCAGCGCCGCCCCGAGCACCGCGCCGAACTCGCTGCCGTATCCGACGGCCAGACCGAGCCCGCCGACCAGCATGACGGCGACCGCGCCGCCGAACGCGATCACCAGGTGCCCGGCCGCCCACCGCGACCGCCCCAGGCGGTTCGCGAGCAGCGGTTCGGCACGCTGCGAGGTTTCCTCGCTGTGCAGCCGGAGGACCGATGCCACCACGTACAACGCGGCCATCATCCCCAGCATCCCGACCATCGCGGCCAGGAAGGCCTGGGTCATGCCCTCCTGTCCGCCCATCCGCGCGAAGATCTCCTTGGCCTGCTCGTTGTCACCCACCAGGTCGGCCGCACCTTCGGCCATGCCGCCGAAGACGACGCCCGCGACGGCGAAGCCCACGGTCCAGCCGAGCAGTGTGCCGCGCTGCAGCCGCCAGGCCAGGCCACCTGCGGTGGCGAGTCGGCCCTCGGCCGGGCCCGGACGTGCCGGGAGGAAGCCCATGCCGGTGTCGCGCCGCCCGGCCAGTGTGTACGCGGCCGCGGCCTGAGCCGCGATCGCCGCCCCGAAGAGCAGCAGCACCCACCAGCGCTCGCCGGCGTACGGCCGCATGTTCTCCGCCCAGCCGATCGGCGACAGCCAGGTCAGCACGGACGACCCGTCGTTCACACCGGAGTCTCCGGCCGCCCGCAGCAGGAAGGCGAGGCCGAGCACGCCGCCCGTCATCCCCTTGGCGAGCCGTGCGCTCTCGGTGAGCTGCGCGACGATCGCCGCCATGGTGGCGAAGAGCATTCCGGTCGCGCCGACGGCGAGTCCGAGCGCCGCCGCTCCTGCTCCGCCGTGTGCGGCGAGGCCGCCCGTGACGAACAGCGTCACCAGCGCGTTGGCGACCAGGGCGGTGAACAGCGCCGAGGTGAGCGGGGCGCGCCGCCCCACCATCGCTGAGGAGAGCAGTTCCTGACGGCCTGTCTCCTCCTCCTCGCGGGTGTGCCGGATGACGATGATCAGGCTCATCACGGCGGCCAGGGTGGCGGCGAAGACGCCGAACCGCCAGGCCACCAGACCTCCGATCGAGTCACCGAAGACCGGTCCGTACATGGAGCGCAGGGAGCTGTTCGCGCTCATGGACACGGCGACCTCGGCGCGGGCGGCCGGAGTGTCGTAGAGCTGCTCGATCGACGAGCCGCCGCTGACGACCATCAGGGTGAGCACGAGGACCCACACCGGAAGCATGATGCGGTCCCGGCGCAGGGCGAGCCTGAACAGTGGATCGGTTCCGGTGAGTTGGCCGGCGCCGCCGCCGCGTACCGCGACTCCCGCAGTCATCGCGACATCGCCTCTTCCGCGGCCGGGGCCGCATCGTCCTGGTAGTGCCGGAGGAACAGCTCCTCCAGGGTGGGCGGGGTGCTGGTCAGCGACCGTACTCCCGAGGTGGTGAGCGAACGCAGTACGGCGTCGAGCTTGTCGGTGTCCACCTGGAGCCGTACCCGCCTGCCCTGGACGTCGAGGTCGTGGACGCCGGGCAACTGTGCGAGCCCGTTCGGCGCGGCGGCCAGTTCGGCGGTGACGCTGGTACGGGTCAGGTGGCGTAGGTCCGCGAGGGACCCGGTCTCGACCGTGACGCCCCGGCGGATGATGCTGACCCGGTCGCAGAGCGTCTCGATCTCGCTCAGGATGTGTGACGAGAGCAGTACGGTCTGGCCGCGTTCGCGGGCGGCCTCCCGCACAAGGTCCGTGAAGACCTCCTCCATCAGCGGGTCGAGCCCGGAGGTCGGCTCGTCCAGGATCAGCAGGTCGACGTCGGATGCGAGTGCGGCGACCAGGGCGACCTTCTGGCGGTTGCCCTTGGAGTACGTCCGCCCCTTCTTGGTGGGGTCCAGCTCGAACCGCTCGACGAGGTCGGCGCGCCGCTGCTTGTCGAGGCCGCCGCGCAGCCGCCCGTAGAGGTCGATCACCTCGCCGCCGGAGAGGTTGCGCCACAGGGTGACGTCACCGGGGACGTACGCCACCCGGCGGTGCAGCTCGACCGCGTCCTTCCACGGGTCCCGGCCGAGCAGCTGGGCGGCGCCGGAGTCGGCCCGCAGCAGGCCCAGCAGAATCCGGATGGTGGTGGACTTCCCGGAACCGTTGGGTCCGAGGAAGCCGTGGACCTCACCGGTCTCGACCGCGAGGTCGAGGCCGTCCAGTGCGTGCGTCCGCCCGAACGACTTGTGCAGTCCGGCCACGGTGATTGCCTTCGTCATGTTTTTGAACGTACGCTACTTTCACAAAGTTGTGAAGTTAAGGAAGCGTATAAAGTCGGGTTGTGGTCCGGGCCGGGAATCCCCGCCGGAATTCCAGGGGAGACGATGGGGCGATGAGCAGCGAAACCGGCGCAGGCGGGCGTGGGCACGAACCCGAGCAGGGCCGCGACGAGGAGGCCGTGTCGCGGTTCGTGGAGCGCTTCGCCGCCGAGATGACCGAGGCGGGCATGCAGCGCATGGCGTCCCGCGTCTTCGCCGCACTGCTGGCGGACGACGACGGCTCCATGACCTCGGCGGAGCTCAGCGAGCAGCTGCAGATCAGCCCGGCGGCGGTGTCCGGTGCGATCAACTACCTCACCCAGGTCAGCATGGTCGGCCGCGAGCGCGACCCCGGCTCGCGCCGGGACCGCTACCGTCTGCACAACGAGATCTGGTACGCCACCTTCGCCAGTCGCGACCGTGTCCTGACCCGCTGGGAGCACACCCTCAGGGAGGGCGCACGAACCCTGGGCCAGGACACGCCCGCCGGTGCGCGGCTCGCGGAGACGGCGGAATTCTTCGAGTTCCTGCAGACGGAGCTGGTCGGCCTGATGGACCGCTGGCGTGACTACCGCAAGAAGTTCGACCTCCCGTGACGGAACGGCTGGGGACGGAGCGCCGGCCCCTGAACCCCGGGGCGGCTCAGGCCAGCGGGTGAGACGTCCGGCCGGACGCCTCGTCGATCTCGTCGTGCGCCTTGGTCAGCAGGTTCATCGCGAGTTCGTTCATCGCTCTGGCTCCTGCGATCTCCTCGCCGACCCTCGGCTGCTGGGAGTCGGAGGGGTGGCGGCTGGCGTACCCGTGCGCACGTACCTCGTTGCCATCAGGGAGCCGTACGAGGGCAGCTGCGCGGGTGCGGTGGTTGTCTTCCTCGAATTCCAGCTCGATGTGCCATCCGACAGCGGTCTTCATCATGACCATCACCTCCGGGACCTCTTACCAGAGTGCGCCCGTTCCCGCGCCCGCGCCCGCGCACGGCCGGCCCCGCGACGCGTGGCTACCCCTCGGCCACCGGGAGCATCAGTCCCCACGCGCCCGCCCGCACCGTCCAGGTCCGCGTCCGGACCGGCCCGGCGACCTGGGGGTCCGCCCGGTAGCGGAAGTCCGCGCCGGAGACCGTGACGGCCTTGGCCTCCGCCGTCAGCGTTTCTCCCTTCGCGGTGTGGACGACCACGTCCGCGAGGCCTCCGCCGCCGCCCTGCGAGGTCACCGTCACCGATTCGACCGGGCTGTCCAGGTCGTTCAGCACCACCCCGTCCGTCTCGACCCGCAGCCGATGTGTGCGAGGTGCGGCGGGTGAGGTGGGCGGGGCGGGGCGCACCAGGGTGCGCACGAGGGAGCGGCAGGTGTCCCAGACCGCCGTGACGCCCGTGTGCGGGGCCGCCGAGCCCGGCGCCGTGGGCAGGGCGGGGATGCACAGGGCGCCCAGGACGACGCCGTCGCTGTCGTCGACCAGCAGGTCGAGCCGGCGTACGGCACCGTCCAGCGCGGCGCGCGCTGCGGCCACCGCACCCATGGGCACGCCGAGCGAATGCGCGAGTTCCAGCATCGGCGCCGCGCCCACCGGAACCAGTGCGAGCGCCTCACCGGTCAGTTCCCTGTCCCGGTGCAGCAGCGTCACGACGCGCAGCAGTGTCCGGTCGTCGCCGACCACCACCGGACGCCGACTGCCCCGGCGGGACAAGGCCCGCGCGAATTCCTCCGGTCCGTCCGGGAGGCAGATTTTTGCGTGCGAACCTGCGCTCAGCACGTCCTTCGCGATACGGACGGACTCGCCGTCGGTCCGGCGGGCGACCGGGTCGATCACCACCAGCAGCTGGTGCGCACCGTTGCCGGGGGGCTGGGCAGCCGACACCTCGGTCCTTCCTCGGGTAGCATCTTGGTGCAAGAGCCCCTTGCGCTATTGCGCCAGGGGCTTCGTCTATTCCGGGGCACCCGGTTCGACGGTTCAGGCTTCGTCGTACATCGTCGTACGGCGTGTACGACGTTTACGTACGCCCCCTGACCTTGGACATGCCCCGCCCGGAAGGGGTGTACGCCTGTGCCCGCACTTGTGCTGCTCGGTGCTCAGTGGGGTGACGAGGGCAAGGGAAAGGCCACCGACCTCCTCGGTGGATCCGTGGACTATGTGGTGCGTTACCAGGGCGGCAACAATGCCGGCCACACGGTGGTCGTCGGTGACCAGAAGTACGCACTTCATCTCCTCCCCTCCGGAATCCTTTCACCGGGGTGTACCCCGGTCATCGGTAACGGTGTCGTCGTCGACCCGGCCGTCCTGCTCTCCGAGCTGAGTGGGCTGAACGACCGCGGCGTGGACACATCCAAGCTGCTGATCAGCGGTAACGCTCATTTGATCACCCCGTACAACGTCACGATCGACAAGGTGACGGAACGGTTCCTCGGGAAGCGCAAGATCGGCACGACCGGCCGGGGCATCGGCCCGACGTACGCCGACAAGATCAACCGGGTCGGCATCCGCGTCCAGGACCTCTACGACGAGTCGATCCTGGAGCAGAAGGTCGAAGCCGCGCTGGAGCAGAAGAACCAGCTCCTCGCCAAGGTCTTCAACCGGCGTGCCATCGAGGCCGGGAAGATCGTGGAGGAGATGCTCCAGTACGCGGATCAGATCAAGCCGTACGTCGCAGACACCACGCTGATCCTGAACGACGCCATCGACGCGGGCAAGGTCGTCCTCTTCGAGGGCGGTCAGGGCACGTTGCTCGACGTCGACCACGGCACGTACCCCTTCGTCACCTCTTCGAACCCGACCGCGGGCGGCGCCTGCACCGGTTCCGGCGTGGGCCCGACGAAGATCAGCCGGGTCATCGGCATCCTCAAGGCGTACACGACGCGCGTCGGCGCCGGCCCGTTCCCGACGGAGCTGCTCGACGAGGACGGCGAGGCGCTGCGCCGGATCGGCGGCGAGCGCGGTGTCACCACCGGCCGTGACCGCCGCTGCGGCTGGTTCGACGCGGTGATCGCGCGGTACGCGACCCGGGTCAACGGCCTCACCGACTTCTTCCTCACCAAGCTGGACGTGCTGACCGGCTGGGAGCAGATCCCGGTGTGCGTCGCGTACGAGATCGACGGCAAGCGGGTCGAGGAACTCCCGTACAGCCAGACCGACTTCCACCACGCGAAGCCGGTCTACGAGATGCTGCCGGGCTGGTCCGAGGACATCACGAAGGCCAAGACCTTCAGCGATCTGCCGAAGAACGCGCAGGCGTACGTGAAGGCGCTGGAGGACATGTCCGGCGCCCCGATCTCCGCGATCGGTGTCGGCCCCGGCCGTACCGAGACCATCGAGATCAACTCGTTCCTGTAGGACGGACGACGCGGAGGGGGGCCGGGGCGGCTGTTGCCCCGGCCCCCCTCCGCGCTTTCACTCCTCCCCGCAGATCCGCAGCCCCTTCGGCGTCGCGCACGGCAGATGCCCGTGCGTACGGATGACGTCCTGGCCGTTGCCGCGGCTCAGATAGCCCAGGAAGCTGGAGGCCAGCGAGTCGGCGGGCGGCTGGCCGTACGTGTAGGCGTACTCGATCTCCCGGTACGGGTAGGTGCTGGAACCGATCGAGTCGACGGACGGGACGGTGGAGTCGATGGCGAGCTGGTGCGCCCCCTCCAGCGGGGTTCCGGAGCGCAGCTCGCTGTAGCCGATCGCGCCGTCGAGCCGGCCGACGGTGGCCAGGACCTGGTCGGTGGAGTCGAGTTCGCAGCGGATGACCCGGGCCGCGGCGTCGTCCTTGGTGGCACAGTCGCGGGACGACTGGGCGGGTTCGTTGTGGCCGAGGACGCGGCGCTGGAAGACCTCGCGGGTGCCGGAGTTGGCATCCCTGCTGACCAGGAGTACGGGCAGGTCGGGTCCGCCGAGCACCTTCCAGTTGCGGATGTCGCCCCGGTAGATCTTCCGGACGGTGGCCAGGGAGAGGTTCTTGACGGGTACCCGGTCGTTGACGACCAGGCGGAAGAGCGAGACCGCGACCCGGTTCTCGCGCAGCTTCGGGTAGCCGTCCGGTTTGGGGCCGTCGGAGAGGGCGATCAGCGCGGGGGAGCCGGACTTCCCGGTGGCGGCGCCCCGGTCGGCGAGTTCCCGTATCCCCGCGTTGCTGCCGTGCGCGTCGACGGTGACGGTGGAACCCTCGCACTCCTTCTCGTACTTCTGCGCCAGTTCCCGCACGACCGGTTCGAAGGCGGTCGATCCGGTCACCGTCAGGGTGCCCCGGGCGCAGCCCATCGGGGGCGGGGTGTCGTCGCGGACCAGGATGATCGAGGCCAGGGTGATGACGCAGACGGTCAGCGCCACGGTGATGAGCCGGGCGGCCCGGCCGAACATCGGGGGCTTCTCGTCGGGGCGGGCGGCGCTGTTGGGTGTCACCTCGCCGTCCCGGATACCGCCGGTGATCCTGATGGGGCTGCCCACGTGCGAGCCGGTGAGCAGCACCAGCAGCTTGAAGTGCTCTCCCCGGTTGAGGGGGACGCGCGGCAGCCGGATGAGCCGGCCGCTGTGGCGCATCCCGCCCGCCGGGGTGAAGTGCTCCATCAGATGGTCGGCGCCGGGTGCCTGGGTCACCGCGATGCCGCGTACCGTGCGGCCGGTGAACTCCACGGTCAGTCCGTGCAGTTCACGGCCCGTGTAGTCGTTGTCGGCGATGGACTGCGAGCCGTCGTTCTCGACGCGCAGCAGGACGAGCGTGGCATCGGCCATGTCGGGCGTCTCGCTGAAGAGCCCGAGCCGGACATTGGCCCGGCCCTCGCTGACGTCGCTGCCGATCGGGGTGTCCATCTGGACCCGGTAGCCGATGCGCTTGCGGCGGGGTACGCGGCGCTCGTACCAGAGCACTCCGATGGAGGCCAGGACACCGAGCACGGCGGTGCACACGGCCACGATGTTCTCGGCGCTGAACCACTCCACGGCTTCCTCGCGCTCCCCTCGTCCAACGCGTGCACGCGTGTGCCACCGGACTCCGGTTCGGGTCACCGTATGTGCGCCGTAGGGGAGTTGGGGCGGCCGGCCGGATCCTTTCGGCTGACGTTCGCCTGGTGTTCGCGCAGTCGCCGGGTCCGGCGGGCCGGCCGGTCCGTCGTTCCGCATGCTGGACGGGCCCGAAGGTTTTTCGTTCGGCTCCGGCCGTCTGTACGCCGCATGATCCGAATGAACTCCTTCCGGAATTCCTCCTGTTTAGGGCCTCTCCGGCGCGGCGCATTCGTCGTGAACGCGCTCCGCGGCGCCTCTTCGGAAAGATTTCACGCGCTGGTCTAGACCTTGACAGGTACAGACCAGCGGCGCTTGAGTGACGGTCACCCCCCATGGCGGTGCACCGATGAACTCGGTGCACCGCGCCGAAGGAGTGATCACATGATGCGACGCGTCATGGGCATGATGGCCGCGCTGGGCGCGGTCGTCGCGATGCTCGTCGTTCTCCCCGCCTCCACCGCATCGGCGGCCGAATGCGCGGCACCCTGGAACGCCTCGTCCGTCTATACGGGCGGCGGGGCGGCCTCGTACAACGGGCACAACTGGACCGCGAAGTGGTGGACCCAGAACGAGCGGCCGGGCAGTTCCGACGTCTGGGCGGACCAGGGCAGCTGCGGTGGCGGAACGGATCCGGGCACCCCGTCGGGATTCGTCGTCAGCGAGGCGCAGTTCAACCAGATGTTCCCGAGCCGGAACCCCTTCTACACGTACAGCGGACTGACCGCGGCCCTGAGCGCCTATCCGGGCTTCGCCAACACCGGAAGCGACACGGTCAAGCGCCAGGAGGCGGCGGCGTTCCTCGCCAACGTCAGCCATGAGACGGGCGGACTCGTGTACGTGGTCGAGCAGAACACGGCCAACTACCCGCACTACTGCGACACCGGGCAGCCCTACGGCTGCCCGGCCGGGCAGTCCGCGTACTACGGCCGCGGCCCGATCCAGCTCAGCTGGAACTTCAACTACAAGGCGGCGGGTGACGCGCTCGGCATCGACCTGCTCGGCAACCCGTACCTGGTCGAGCAGAACGCGTCCGTGGCCTGGAAGACGGGTCTTTGGTACTGGAACACCCAGAACGGTCCGGGCACCATGACCGCCCACAACGCGATGGTCAACGGCGCCGGCTTCGGCGAGACGATCCGCTCCATCAACGGCTCGCTGGAATGCAACGGCGGCAACCCGGCCCAGGTCCAGAGCCGCATCGACCGGTACCAGGCCTTCGTGCAGATCCTCGGCACCACCCCCGGCTCGAACCTGAGCTGCTGATCCCACCGCTGAACCGACCTGCCGATCCACAGCCTGTGGATCCCTCCGCCCGACGGGGGCGCGTCCGGCCAGGGCCCGGACGCGCCCCCGCTTCGGCGTTCCAGGAGGGTTCACCGGAGGCTCCGGTTGCAGAGGTCCGGTCGTTCCTCGCGGCCTCAGACCAGTGGTTTCACCGACATCAACAGGTGCCGGTGCGTCGGACGAGGTGCGGCGTCCCGGTCCGGCTCCGCCGTGCCGCCCTCGGCCGTCCGGCCGGTGATCATGGCGCGTTGGCCGGGACCCATCAGACCGAACTGGACGACCGGGGCGTCGAACGAGGCCAGGGCGTCCATCAGGTACGAGGGATTGAAAGCGACCGTCAGCTCATCGGCGCTCTCCAGGACGGCAGACAGCCGCTGGGACGCGACGTCGTCCTCGTACCCGGCCTGGAGCAGCACCGAGTCGCCGGAGAAGGTCAGTTGGAGCGGGCTGTCGCCGTCCGCGACCACCGCGACGCGCTTGACGGCCTCGACCAGGGGCGCCCGGTCCGTCACCGCGGTCGTCGGGTCCGCCATCGTGAACAGCTTGTCGTGCCGGGGGAGCCGGCCGTCCAGGAGCCGGACCGTGGTGCGCATTCCGGCGAGTTCGAAGCCGGCCGATCCGGCATCCAGGGCGACGCTGACCATGCCGGAGCGGCCGAAGGAACGGGCGATCTCCGTCAGGCGCCGGGCCGACACCACCACATCGGCCGAGACGTCCGCCGTCGCCGGCTTCCATGCGAGCGTGCGCACCGCGAAGCGGTACCGGTCGGTGGCGGCCAGCGTCATCGTGTCGCCGTCGAGTCCGACCCGGATCCCGGTGAGGGTCGGCAGTGTGTCGTCCCGGCCCGCGGCCACCGCCACATGGGCGACGGCCGCGGCGAACTCCTCCGAGTCCACCGCCCCCAGCACCCCGGGCAGCGGCGGCAGCGCCGGATAGTCGTCCAGCGGCAGCACCGACAGCCCGAACCGGGCGCCGCCGCCGGTCACCGAGAACCGTGAACCTTCCACCGCGCACACCACCGGACCTTCGGGCAGCACCCGGCACACATCGAGCAGCCGTCTCCCCATGACCAGCACCCGTCCGGCCCGTACGGTCTCCGCCTCGACCTCGATGCGGGCGGACGCCTCGTAGTCGAGGCCGGAGATCCGCAGCCACCCGCTGTCCGCCTCCAGCAGCAGTCCGCCGAGCACCGGCACGGGCGAGCGAGCAGGCAGCACGCGGGCCGCCCAGGCCACGGCATCGGTCAGTGCACTGCGATCGATACGGAACTCCATGGCGGGGCGCCCCTCTCCGTCGGTCCAGGTGATGACCCGACGTTAGGCGGCGCCACTGACAATCGGCCCAGGGACGGTGCGGCCGACGACAGCGACCACCCCCGTGGGTCGCTGCCGCCGCGCCTCCCCGTCGTCCCCCGAGTCCGAGGCGGCCGCGTGTTCCCCCGACGCCCCCGGAACACGTTCGGACTCTAGGACCGCGGGTAGACAGCAGGGAGATTCAATTCGCACTGTGTGGGGGTTACAGGGGTATCAGTTCGCACAGTCAAACCGGTACGCTGCACTCCGCTTTTCTGCGGAGTGCGGGACGAGGAGGGAGCAAGGGACCGGTGCGAGCAGGGGAACGTGCCGACGACGTGCTGCGGATGCACCGCCTGGCCCGCGCCGGCGGCTCACCGGAGCTGCTGCGCTGGGTGTCGGGTCGGGCCGGCGGCTGGGCCGGTCTGCTCGACAGCGACGGCACCGTCCTGCGCGGCGTGGCCCGCACCCCGGACCTCACGAGCGCCTCGGCCCTCGCGCTCGCCACCGAGGGCGTGAAGGAGCTGACAGCTCTTCCCGGCCGCTCCTTCGCCCTCGACAAGGGCCCGGACACCGCCCTGCTGTTCCCTCTCGACGGCACTCCCGACGCCCCCGCACCGATCCTCGCCGTCGTCGCCCGCCGGCCGCTGCCGGACGGGCTGGCCACGCTTCTCGCGGATGTGGCGATGCCCCTGACCATGTGCTGGGCGGCCGAGACGGTCGAACGCAAGCGCCGCCGCGTCGACCTCGCCGAGTCCCGCGGCCGGGAAGCGGTGCTGCATCTGCTGATGACCGGCCAGCTCTCCATCGCCCATCAGGTGGCGGGCGCGCTGAAACCCACGCTGCCGGACCCCGTCCAGGTCTGTGTGGTGCAGTGCTCGGGCGGCCGGCGGGACGAGGTGGCGCGGGTGTGCGCGGACATCTCCGGCGGCCGGTCCTGGATCGTGCGGTGCCCGGTGTACGCACGCCACCTGATCCTCATCGTGCCCGCCGGGCCGGACGGCGCCGATCCGCGACTCGGCCTCGACGTCGCCGCCGTGGTGGACGACTGCGTCGTGGGCGTGAGCGAGGACGTGCCGCTGAGCGACACGGCGACCGGATACCGGCAGGCGTTCCACGCCCTGGCCGTGGCGCGCGGTATGCCCGTGCGGCACGCCCGGTTCGGCTCGGCACCGGAACCGGCCCTGGTCGTCGGCGAGGCGGGCGCGCAGTGGGCCGACACCTTGCTGGCACCGCTGCTCACACACCTGCCACGACGCAGCCAGGACCCCGGCAGCCAGGAGCTGGCGGCGACCCTCTCCTCCTGGCTGGCGTTCTCGTCGCATGCGACGCAGCACCTGAAGATCCACCGCAACACCCTGGCCGCACGACTGCGGTTGATCGGCGAGCTGCTCGGCCTGGACCTCAACCGGGTCGCCGATCAGGCCGCGCTCGACCTGGCCCTGCGTATCAGGGCCGTACCCGCGCGCGCCGCCCGGCCCGCGGAGCCCGTACCGGCCGGCGCGCTCGACGAGATCCTGCGGGGTCCCGCCGTCGGGCAGTGGGCGGCCGAGCAGCTGCGCCCGCTCGCCGCGGCCGGCACGGCGGCCGAGCCCACCCTGCGTACCTGGTTGAAGTGCGAGGCCCAACTCGGGCCGACCGCAGTCGCGTTGGGTATCTCCGTACCGGGAATCCGAAAACGCCTCACCCGGCTCGAAGCCGTGCTTCAGCGCTCACTGCTCCAGACCCCGAGCGCACGCCACGACTTGTGGCTGGCGTTCCACGCGCTGGATGTCGCGGACGGCGCCGGAACCGTGTGACGGCCGACCCGCAGCCGGCCGTGGTGCGCGATGCGTACGGGACGGCACTGCGGGGCCGAGCATCCGCCCGGCCCCGCAGCCGACCCTCTCGCCCGGTTACTTCGTGAAGTAGAAGTACTTCCAGGCGCCGTAGGTGGTGGAGTTGATGCTGTCGCCGGACGAGCCGTTGGTGTACGACGCGCGCACGCGCATCCGGTAGCCGGTGTCGTGCGTACCGGCCAGCGTCACGGCGGACTTGCCGTTGGTGCCGAGCTTGAAGTACTGCGAGCCCGCGTCGTACCACTTGCCCTGGTAGTAGATCTCCAGGTTCAGCCTGTGCGAGCGGTTCTTGTAGTACGTCATGGTCGTGGTGAAGACCGGTTTGTGCGCGCACGCACAGTGATGTCTACCCCCACGGTAAGAGAGGGCCGCACGGACCCGGAGACGAGAGAGGGGCGCGGCCCGGATCGCAGGCTATGGCATGCCAATGACACGCCGCCCACATTTGCGGGACCGGTGGCTGACAGGCCCCGCAACGTCCCGCTCGGCCTCGCAACGCCCCGCTCGGCCTGGTGCCGGACCGGTCCGACGGAGGGTCAGCCGCCCTTCGTGTACGTGAGTTGCTCGCCGGTCTCCGTGTTCTCGCGGCGCAGAGTGCCGTCGGGGAGCAGGGTGAGTGTGGTGGCCTTGCCCGGGGTGCAGGACGACATGGGTTCGCCGAGCGTCACCGTGGAGGGCCCGATGCGGATCGGTTCGTCGGGGGAGGGTTCGGAGGTCAGGTCCGCCTGGAAGACACAGCGGTAGGTGCCACCGCTGTCGACGGGGCCCTCCGCGGTGAGGGTGAGGACGGCCTGGCCCACCTTGCCCTGCTGGATGACGAGTTCACGGGTGGAGTGGCCCGCGGCGTTGTCGATGGTGCCGGACCAGGTGCCGAGGTAGGCCTCGGGGATGGGGCCGTCGCCGTTCTTCGACTCGTCGCCGGGGGACGGGCCGGTGGAGGACGGGGAGTCGTCGGGGGTGGCGGAGTCCGACGGGCCGGAGGAGGCGGAGGGGGATGTGGTGGGCGACGCGGCGGGCTCCTTGCCGTCGTCGCTCATGAGCGCGTACACCGAGCCGCCGGCACCGATCGCGACGAGCACCGCGACCGCGACGAGCGCGATGGTCGACCCCGTGCTGCGTCGCGTCGGCGCAGGCTGCGCGCCGGGCGGGACGATGGGGTGGAGCGGGCCGTACGGGGGCGTGGGGCCGAAGCCGGGGTGCTGCTGCGGATAGCCGTAGCCCTGGCCGGCGTGCGGTTGTGCAGGCAGCTGCGGGTAGCCGTACCCGGGGGCGGGCTGTCCGGGCGGCAGGGGCCCGGGCGGCGGTCCGAAACCGGGAACCGGGCCCGGGGCCGGGGGCTGGGCGCCGATCACCGTGGGGAGCGCGTGGACTGCGCCGGGCGCCTGGGCCGGCGGAGGCTGGGGATCGCCCGCGGGTGGCACCGCGTCCTGCGGCTCAGCGGCCCCCGCCGACTCCTCCGGGTCCTCCGAGTCCAGCAACTCCACCGCATGACGGCCCAGTTGGGCGATCAGCGCGCCCGGCAGCCACGGTTCGGCCGTATCGCCCTCCACCAGCCGCTCCAGGATGGCGCCCGTGGTCGGCCGGTCGGCCGGGTCCTTGCGGAGGCAGTCCCGGACGAGGCCGACCAGGTCCGCCGGGACACCGGTCAGGTCCGGTTCCTCCTGCGCGATCCGGAAGAGGAGGGCATGGACCTCGTTGTCCGCCCCACTGAACGGAAGCCGGCCCGTCGACGCGTACGCCAGCACCGAGCCGAGGCAGAACACATCGCATGCCGCGGTCACCCGCTCGCCCCGCACCTGCTCCGGCGCCATGAAGCCGGGCGATCCGACCAGCGAGCCGGTGCGGGTGAGGCCCCCGTCGGTGACCGTGTCGAGCGCCCGGGCTATGCCGAAGTCGATGACCCGCGGACCGTCGATCGTCAGCAGGATGTTGGACGGCTTCAGGTCCCGGTGAATGAGGTCGGCGGAGTGGATGGACCGGAGTGCGTGGGCCAGCCCGGCGCCCAGGATGCGGACCGAACGCTCGGGCAGCGGACCGTACGCCCCGGGGCCAGGGGGTGCCGGGACGCCCGCACGCCCGGAGACGGTGGCCTGGAGGGAAGGTCCGGCGACGTACCCGGTCGCGACCCACGGCACCGCGGCCTCGGTGTCGGCGTCGAGCACGGGGGCCGTCCAGGCCGACCCGACCCGGCGGGCGGCCCGCACCTCCTGACGGAAGCGGTCGCGGAACTCCTGCTGTTCGGCGAGCTCCCGGCGTACCAGCTTGATCGCGACCGTACGGCCGCGGTCGGAGCGGGCCAGGTAGACCTGCCCCATGCCGCCCGCGCCCAGCCGCCCCAGCAGGCGGTATGCGCCGATGCGTTGCGGATCCCCGGAGCCGAGCTTGTCCATGGTGTGCAGTCCTTCCCCCTCCGGCGACACGCCGCCGATGCGGCAGAGAATAGCGTCCGGCGGAAGGCCGGGCCGGGACACCGCGAGCCGCCGACCCGACACCCTGCCCACCAAACCGCCCCACGCCATACAAGATGGCCATGTCGAGCCGCTCACCGCACGACCTACGCTCGCCGCATGACCCCTCATGCCTCCCATGGATCCCACGCTCCGCAGGTCGACTCCGCGGCCGGTGCGGCCGTGAAGGCCGCCGATCGTGCCCACGTGTTCCACTCCTGGTCCGCCCAGGGCCTGATCGACCCGCTCGCCGTCGCCGGCGCCGAGGGGGCGTACTTCTGGGACTACGACGGCAACCGCTACCTGGACTTCACCAGCGGCCTCGTCTTCACCAACATCGGGTACCAGCACCCCACCGTCGTCGCCGCGATCCAGGAGCAGGCGGGCAAGCTCGCCACCTTCGCCCCCGCGTTCGCGATCGACGCCCGCTCCGAGGCCGCACGTCTCATCGCCGAGCGGACCCCCGGCGACCTGGACAAGATCTTCTTCACCAACGGCGGTGCCGAGGCCGTCGAGAACGCCGTCCGGATGGCCCGATTGCACACCGGCCGTACGAAGGTGCTCTCCGCCTACCGCTCGTACCACGGCGCCACCTCGACGGCCATCAACCTGACCGGTGACCCGCGCCGCTGGCCGTCCGACAACGGTTCGGCGGGCGTCGTCCGGTTCTGGGCCCCGTTCCTGTACCGCTCGCCGTTCTACGCCGAGACCGAGGCCGAGGAGTGCGCCCGCGCCCTCCAGCACCTCGAGGACACCCTCGCCTTCGAGGGACCCGCCACCATCGCCGCGATCATCCTGGAGACGATCCCCGGCACGGCCGGGATCATGACGCCGCCGCCCGGCTACCTCGCCGGTGTCCGCGAGATCTGCGACCGGTACGGCATCGTCTTCGTCCTCGACGAGGTGATGGCCGGATTCGGGCGCACCGGCAAGTGGTTCGCCGCCGAGCACTTCGACGTCACGCCCGACCTGATGACCTTCGCCAAGGGCGTCAACTCGGGTTATGTGCCGCTCGGCGGCGTCGCCGTCTCCGCCGAGATCGCCGCCACCTTCGAGACCCGCCCCTACCCCGGCGGACTCACCTATTCCGGTCACCCGCTGGCCTGCGCCGCCGCCGTCGCCACCATCGGTGTGATGGAGGACGAGAAGGTCGTCGAGCACGCGGCCCACATCGGCGAGACGGTCCTCGGTCCCGGCCTGCGCGAGCTCGCCGAGCGCCACCCGTCGGTCGGCGAGGTGCGCGGCCTCGGCGCGTTCTGGGCGCTGGAACTGGTCCGTGACAGGGAGACCCGCGAGCCCCTCGTCCCGTACAACGCGTCGGGCGAGGCCAACGCTCCGATGGCGGCCTTCGGCGCTGCGTGCAAGAAGAACGGCCTGTGGCCCTTCATCAACATGAACCGCACCCACGCCGTTCCGGCCTGCAACGTCACGGAGGCCGAGGCCAAGGAGGGGCTGGCGGCACTGGACGTGGCCCTGTCGGTCGCGGACGAGCACACCGTCTGACGCATCCGGCCGACACATCCGTACGCATCCCGTACGGCGCCCCTCCCTCTGCCCGGAACCGGGCACACCGGCCCTGGCTTAAGGTGGCCGCAGCCGAAGAGGGAGGGTCGCCATGGGCGCGGGCGGAACTGTGACCCGCAGTACGTTGCGGCAGCAGATCGCGGACGCGCTGCGTGACGAGGTGCTCGCCGGGCGTATGCAGCAGGGGCGGGAGTTCACCGTCAAGGAGATCGCCGAACAGTACGGGGTCTCCGCGACGCCCGTGCGCGAGGCGCTCTTCGACCTCTCGGCGCAGGGCCTGCTCGAATCCGATCAGCACCGCGGATTCCGGGTGCACGAGTTCACCGTGGCCGACTACCGGGCGATGGTCGAGGCCCGCACCCTGGTCATGGACGGGGTCATCCGCGACATCTTCGCCGGACCCCCGCCCTCGCGCGCGCGGGCGGCGAAGTACCGGGAGTCCCTGGTCTCGGTGCGGCGCAGAGCCGATGAGGCCGCGCGGGCGGCGCGCGGCGGCGACCTCGACATCCTGATCGGCTACGACCTGCGCTTCTGGCGGGAGCTCGGCGCGCTCGTCGGCAACCCGTACATCACCGACTTCCTGCACCGGCTGCGCGTCCAGTGCTGGGTGTTCGCCGTGCCGTACCTGCGCAGCGACGTGGACGTGCGGGACTGGCTCTGGAACGGCCATCCCGCCCTGGTCGCGGCCATCACGCTGGGCGAGCACGACGCGGTTCGTGCGGCGATCGACGACTACAACGCCCACGCGCTGATGTGGGCGGACCGGCTCGCGGCCGGCGACCCGGCGCACCCGGGACACGGCGGGAAGCCGAAGGCGCCGTAGGGGCGACCAGCCCCGTCGGCAAGGTATTCCCGAGCCGGTCGTGAGGGACCACTGTGCGCAACGTGCCGATCGCATTACGCTGTCCCGACCATCGCACGCACCCTTGCGGGAACCGTTGGAGAGCGAGACTTCGTGGCCTGTGACCTGTGGCTGGTCCCCCTCGTCGATGTGCTGTGCCACAGCCCCGACAATCCGTTCGCCGAAGAGATAGCCATCTACGACAAGGCGCTGGGCGATGCCGGACTGCCGGCCGTACCCGTCTACGCCTACATGCCGGGCCTGACCGGCGACGTGGCCCCCGTGGCGGGCTTCGACTACGACGCCCTGCACTTCCTGCGCCGCGCCTATCTGCTCCAGCTGAGCGGCCTCGCCGTGACACCCGTCGACGAACTGGGCGGGGACTACGAGCAGCTGCTGGAGATGTTCGAGCCGGCCGCGCAGCAGTCCCATCTGGTCTGGCACTACGACCACGCGGGGGCGTACGTCCCCGTGGACTTCCCCTCCCCGCTCACCAACGACGAGCTGCTGGAGGGCGGCGGCCCGCTGGGCTCGGCACACGGGCTGCTGCGCGAGCTGGAGTTCGTCGCCCCCTCCATCGGCATCGACCCGGCGAACCCGCCGGCCGCCCCCGCACCGCCCGCCGCACCGACCTCCCTGGAGGAGCCGGCGGGCCCGATTCCGTACGACGACAGTCCGTTCGCCCGGGAACGGCACGTCTGGCTGGGCCTGCACGCGGCGGTGACCCGTAGTCTCGCCCAAGGCTCAATGATCATCTTCAGCTGACGCGACGGCCGGGCCCCCGTCCCGGAACCACCAGCCCGCCCGGAGCCACCGATCGCCGGTCACCGATCAGCGCGGCGGCTCCGGGGGCCGCTGCCGCGGCATGTTCGGACGGGTCATCGACTGGAGCGGGAACCGCCCCGGCGGCGCCCAGTGCTCCGTACGCCCCCCGACCCCGCTGCCGGACACCAGCGCCTGCATCCCCATCGGCGCCGGCCCGGCCCGGAACTCGACCATCCAGTCCGCGGTCTCGGACCGCACGAGCTCCGTGATGTCCTCCGAGAACCGTCGCAGCACCCCGAGGCACCGCTCCGCCGCCTCGCTCGCCGTTCCCTCGGCCGGTCCGAGCACCTCCCGTACGCACTCCGACGCCCAGTCGAACTGCAGCACCTGGAGTCGTCGCTGCACGGCCTGGGCCGTGGCGAGGTTCCTTATCCAGCCGGAGGTCAGGCCGAAGAACCGATCGCAGGCCATGCACGCGGCGCCCAGCAACAGCGACAGATAGCCCCAGCCGGCCGCGCCGTCCAGTGCCCCCGTCAGATCGAGGAGCGGCAGCGCGGCACCCGCGACCACCCCGGCCGCCGTGCCGATCCGCAGCGCCCGGGCGCCGCGCCGCTTCCACACGCGGTCGGCCAGGTACCAGCCGGCGGTGCGCAGCGCGTCGGCCTCGACGTAGCGGTACAGCTCGTCGAGGCGTTCCGCGGGTTCACCCCAGTCGCCGAGCGGGAACGGCCGCCCGGTCAGATCCCCGCCCCGCGCACCGGAACCCGGAGCCGGGCCCGGGCTCGTCTCCGGGCCCGAACCCGGCGGAACGGCCGAACCCTGCGCACCGGGCTCGTTGCGGGGCGCCCCCTCGGGCTGCATCTCCGGCTGGCTCACCGGGGCACTCCTCTGCACTCTGCGTATCGACGTACCAACGCGTACTTCGACGCGTGCACTCGACGGCGGGCGGACTTTCGCGGACTTTCGACGTGGCCGACCTGTCCCGCTTACGTAACCCTGCGTGACGGGCGGTGCACGTATGCGTACTGATACGCATGCCCTTCCTACCGCCGAATGGTGGGGCGTGGGGTCGAAATCGCGGTATTTCTGGGTGGGTAGGGCCTGTGATCAGGTATAGGAGTCGCTGTCGTTGACGGGATCTCACCCGAAAGAGTTGCTCGCCAGTGGGTGGGGCGTGGTGTCCGGGGAACACGTAGGCTCGGCTTACCGAAAACATTTGTCGTCGAAATGCCAGGAGTGACCGTGATTCCCGGTGGTGGTCAGCCCAATATGCAGCAGCTGCTGCAGCAGGCCCAGAAGATGCAGCAGGACCTCGCCGAGGCCCAGGAGGAGCTGTCGAGGACCGAGGTCGAGGGGCAGGCGGGCGGCGGTCTGGTGAAGGCGACCGTGACCGGTTCCGGCGAGCTCCGCGGTCTGGTCATCGACCCCGCGGCCGTCGACCCCGAGGATGCCGAGACGCTCGCCGACCTCGTCGTCGCCGCCGTCCAGGCGGCGAACGAGAACGCGCAGCAGCTTCAGCAGCAGAAGCTGGGCCCGCTGGCCCAGGGGCTGGGCGGCATGCCCGGTCTGCCCTTCTGATCCGTCAGCACACCAACTACCGTACGTACCACGACGGCGACAGCCGCGGGTCTCACCTCAGGAAGGCGTTCCGTTGTACGAAGGCGTGGTCCAGGACCTCATCGACGAACTGGGCAGGCTGCCCGGCGTCGGTCCCAAGAGCGCGCAGCGGATCGCTTTCCACATCCTGCAGGCCGAGCCCACCGACGTACGCCGTCTCGCCCATGCCCTCCTGGAGGTCAAGGACAAGGTCCGGTTCTGCTCGGTGTGCGGCAATGTCGCGCAGGAGGAGCAGTGCGGGATCTGCCGCGACGCGCGTCGCGACCGGACGGTCATCTGTGTGGTCGAGGAGCCGAAGGACGTCGTGGCGATCGAGCGGACCCGTGAGTTCCGCGGCCGTTACCACGTCCTCGGCGGGGCGATCAGCCCGATCGAGGGCGTCGGTCCGGACGATCTGCGCATCCGTGAGCTGCTGGCGAGGCTCGCCGACGGGTCCGTCACGGAACTGATCCTGGCCACCGACCCCAACCTGGAGGGCGAGGCCACCGCGACGTATCTGGCGCGGATGATCAAGCCGATGGGTCTGCGGGTGACGCGGCTGGCCAGCGGGCTGCCGGTGGGCGGCGACCTCGAGTACGCGGACGAGGTCACCCTGGGCCGCGCGTTCGAGGGGAGGCGGCTGCTCGATGTGTAGCACCCCTACCACCACGTCTCACGTCGGTTTTACGTTCAGCGGCGCTATGTTCTACTCACCGTTCGTGACCGTGCCCACGGGAGGTCCCCTCGATGTCTGACGCCACGCTGAACTCCGTCACGCAGGATCCGGACGACTTCGCCGTCCAGATCGCGGACCAGATCAAGTCGTTCATCGTCGCCGTGACCGAGGTGTCCAAGGTCGACGAGCCGGAGCAGGCCGTCCCGATCCTGCTGCTCCAGGTCTCCCAGCTGCTGCTGGCGGGGGGCCGCCTCGGCGCGTACGAGGACATCGTCCCGGACGAGCGCTACGAGCCGGACCTGGGCGCCGAACCGGACGCGGACGGTCTGCGCGAGCGCTTCGCGATCCTCCTCGAGCCGATCGACGTGTACTCCGAGGTCTTCGACCCGTACGAGCCCCGCAAGGCCCCGGTCGCGTACCGCATCTCCGACGGCCTTGCCGACCTGGTGACGGACCTGCGCCACGGCCTGGCCCACTACGAGGCGGACCGTACGACCGAGGCGCTGTGGTGGTGGCAGTTCTCGTACTTCTCCAACTGGGGTTCCACCGCCTCCGCGACCCTGCGTGCCATCCAGTCCCTGGTCGCCCACATCCGCCTGAACCAGCCCCTCCAGGAGCTCGACGGGCTGGACACGGACCAGGACGCGGGCGAGGACGACCTGGCCGAGGAGGCGGGCCGGGTCATGGCGGAGGAGATCGCGGGACCGCTGGGCCTGCGCCCGGTGAAGTAGTCGCCCGGCCGCACCGGGCGGACGGCCCGGCGTGTGGAGTGGGGCACATACAGGAGTGGATTCCGGTGCGCCGGGAAGCAGCCCGGTACGAGCAGTTCGGAGCGGCACGTCGAGATCACGTGGTGAGCGGGACATCTCACGATGTGATATCGACGAGGCGTTTCCGGACTGCTCGTTAAACTGAGCGGACCGAAGCAATGGAATGAGCGAGGAGCGCACGTGGGCCTTGTCGTGCAGAAGTACGGAGGCTCCTCCGTAGCCGATGCCGAAGGCATCAAGCGCGTCGCCAAGCGAGTCGTCGATGCCAAGAAGAACGGCAACCAGGTGGTTGTCGTGGTGTCCGCGATGGGCGACACGACGGACGAGTTGATCGATCTCGCCGAGCAGGTGTCACCGATGCCTGCCGGGCGGGAGTTCGACATGCTGCTGACCGCAGGAGAGCGGATCTCCATGGCCCTGCTGGCGATGGCGATCAAAAACCTGGGCCACGAGGCCCAGTCGTTCACGGGCAGCCAGGCCGGCGTCATCACCGACTCGGTCCACAACAAAGCGCGCATCATCGATGTCACGCCGGGCCGTATCCGGACCTCGATCGACGAGGGCAACATCGCCATCGTCGCCGGGTTCCAGGGGGTGAGCCAGGAGGGCAAGAACATCACCACCCTCGGCCGCGGCGGGTCCGACACCACCGCCGTCGCGCTGGCCGCCGCGCTGGACGCCGAGGTCTGTGAGATCTACACCGATGTGGACGGTGTCTTCACCGCCGACCCGCGGGTCGTGAAGAAGGCCCGGAAGATCGACTGGATCTCCTTCGAGGACATGCTGGAGCTGGCCGCGTCCGGCTCCAAGGTGCTGCTGCACCGGTGCGTGGAGTACGCACGCCGCTACAACATCCCGATCCACGTCCGCTCGTCCTTCTCCGGACTGCGTGGCACCTGGGTCAGCAACGAGCCGCAAGGGGACCAGAAGGTGGAGCACGCGATCATCTCCGGAGTCGCCCATGACGTCTCCGAGGCCAAGGTCACCGTTGTCGGCGTGCCCGACAAGCCGGGCGAGGCCGCCGCGATCTTCCGCACCATCGCGAACGCGGAAGTCAACATCGACATGGTGGTGCAGAACGTCTCCGCCGCGGCGACCGGTCTGACCGACATCTCGTTCACGCTGCCGAAGGCCGAGGGCCGCAAGGCCATCGACGCCCTGGAGCGCAACCGCGGCACGATCGGTTTCGAGTCGCTGCGCTACGACGACCAGATCGCGAAGATCTCCCTGGTCGGCGCCGGTATGAAGACCAACCCCGGGGTCACCGCGTCCTTCTTCGAGGCGCTGTCCGACGCCGGCGTGAACATCGAGTTGATCTCGACGTCCGAGATCCGCATCTCGGTGGTCACCCGCGCCGACGACGTCATCGAGGCCGTGCGCGCCGTGCACACGGCCTTCGGCCTGGACAGCGACTCCGACGAGGCCGTCGTGTACGGGGGCACCGGCCGATGACACCTCGCCGCCCTTCGCTCGCGGTCGTCGGAGCGACCGGGGCGATCGGCGGCGTCATGCTCCAGATCCTTTCGCAGCACGCGGACGTCTGGGGCGAAGTGTCGCTGATCGCCTCGCCGCGTTCGGCCGGCCGCAAGCTGGTCGTACGCGGTGAGGAGACCGAAGTCCTCGAACTCACCGAGGACGCGCTCGACGGCGTGGACGTCGCCCTCTTCCTGGTGCCCGACGACGTGTCCGCGCGCTGGGCGCCGATCGCCGCGGCCAAGGGCGCGGTCGTCGTCGACGACTCGGCGGCGTTCCGGCTGGACGCGGACGTGCCGCTGGTCGTGCCGGAGATCAACCCCCACGCCGTACGGATGAGGCCCCGGGGCATCGTGGCCAGCCCCAACTGCACCACGGCGTCGCTGATCGTCGCGGTCGGCGCGCTGCACGCCGAGTTCGGGTTGCGGGAGCTCGTCGTCTCCTCGTACCAGGCGGTGAGCGGAGCGGGCCGGGAGGGCGTCGCGGCGCTGCGCGAGCAGCTGTCGATGGTCGCGGGTACGGAACTGGGCACCAAGCCCGGAGACGTGCGCCGGGCCGTCGGGGAGACCGAGGACTCGCCCTTCGCCGCTCCGGTGGCCCTCAACGTCGTGCCCTGGGTCGGAACGGAGGCCGGGGACGGCTGGTCGTCCGAGGAGCTGGCGATCCGCGACGAGTGCCGCAAGATCCTGGACCTGCCGGACCTGCCGGTGGCGGCGACCTGTGTGTACGTACCCGTCGTCGCGACGCACTCGATGTCCGTGCACGCGCGCTTCGAGAACGAGGTCGAGGTCGACCGGGCGCACGAGATCCTGGCGACCGCACCCGGTGTGGTCCTGTTCGACAGCCCGGCCTCCGGCGACTTCCCGACGCCGTCCGATGTCGTGGGCACCGACCCGACCTGGGTGGGGCGGGTGCGGCGGGCGCTGGACGATCCACGTGCCCTGGAGCTGTTCGTATGCGGCGACAACCTCCGCAAGGGGGCGGCGCTGAACGTGGCGCAGATCGCCGAGTCCGTGGCTGCCGAGTTTCCTCGTGCCTGATCCGGCCCGACGGTTCACGATCGAACCTGTTTTGTACTCTCTGTGAAGCCCCTGTGAGCAAGTTGCTGGTCTGAACCTCTTGAGCTGGGGTGTTGCGGTGTCCGACGATGACCTTTCGGCCCGTTGGAACCAGTGGTCGGGCAGCGCGCGTCTATGCCGTCACTTCGCGAGTGGTGGGGCGCGAAAACGGGGCATTTGTGGAAGAGCAGGTACGTATGAGGGCATGTCGCACAGCGTCAAACGCGGAGCCGCACGCGTACAACCCTGACGGGGGGACGCGTGTCCAACTGGCGTGGCAGAGGTTCTCGACATCACAGTGGTGGGCCCGTTGCGAGGCGCTTCCGTGCGTCCGCTCCGGCGGCCCCGCGCACCCGGCGGTATGCCGGTGATTGCGCCCATGCCCGCCGCGCGCCCGGCCCAGTTGCCGTCGCAGCGCGGGGGTGCTGAGGAGGCCGTGGCAGCCGGTACCACGGTCGACCATCTCACCGAGACCTACCGCGCCCACTACCGTTCGCTGCTCGGCCTCGCGGCCCTGCTGCTGGACGACACCGCGTCGTGTGAGGACGTGGTGCAGGAGGCGTTCATCCGCGTGCACTCGGCGCGGAACCGGGTACGTGAGCCGGAGAAGACACTCGCGTATCTGCGCCAGACGGTCGTCAACCTGTCGCGATCCGCGCTGCGCCGCCGCATCCTCGGGCTGAAGCTGCTCTCCAAGCCGATGCCCGACATGGCGAGCGCCGAGGAGGGTGCGTACGACCAGCTGGAGCGGGACGCGCTGATCAAAGCGATGCGGGGGCTGCAACGGCGCCAGCGAGAGGTGCTGGTGCTGCGATATTTCGCGGACATGACCGAGGCCCAGGTGGCCGAGACGCTGGGTATTTCCCTGGGGTCGGTCAAGGCGTACGGCTCCCGCGGTATCGCGGCGCTGCGTGCCGTGATGGAGGCTCAGGCATGAGTCGGCGCGAGCACAAGGACCCCGCGCAGGAACGCACGCACGAGCTCGAGATCGACCGGACTGGAAACGGAATTGTGAACCACGGGCCGGAGAACGCGTCGAACGCGCCGAACGTGAACTCGGACGGGAACCCGGACACGGATGCCGTGTCCGCCGAGGGAGTGCCGGAATCGCAGGGCGGGGCACACGACACCGCCGAGACGGAACGGCTCGCCGGCCTGACGGCGCTCTTCGGCGCGGTTTCGGGCGCGGGCCCGGGTGCGGGATCGGGCCGGGGTGCCGGTGGCGGCTCCGGCGGCTCCGGTGGTTCCGGCGACTTCGACGACTCAGGTTCTGACCTGGACGAGGTCGTCCTGCGCCGTATGCTGCGGGGCGCTGTCGAGGGCCTCGAACCCGGCGACGGCACCCTCGACCATCTGAAGCGCGCCGTCCCCGCCCGGCGCGCCAGGAAGCGGCAGGCGGTCGTCGGAGCGGCGGCGGCGGTGCTGCTGATCGGCACCGCGATCCCCGCGTTCGTCCACGTCGCCAACTCCGACGGCTCGAGCACCGCCAACCCGGCCATCGCCGGGCACGGCGAGCAGGCACAGGGCGGCAGCGGCTCCGACACCGGCTCGGCAGCCGGTGAGAAGGCCGGTGGCGGCGCGGCCGACGGACAGAGCACCGGCGGCAACGGCCACCCGAACAGCGCCAGCAGCTCCTCGGACACCCGTGGTCAGGGCGCCGACGGCAACGCGGCTGTCGGCGGTGCGGGCCCCGCCGACAGCACGGCGGCCTCGATGCCGGTCTGCGACCCGGGCCAGCTCGGCGTCGCCTCGGCCGATACGGGTGCGGCGGGTGCCGACGGCACGGTGTACGGCAGCTTCCGGATCTCCAACGTCTCCGGCAAGGACTGTTCGGTGACCACCAGCGGCACCGTGGGCTTCCAGGCGATGGGCGCGGCCGACCCGGCCAAGATCGACGTCGTGCAGCACACCGCGGGCGACGCGGCGGCCGGACTGCCCGACCCGTCGCAGGAGGCGGGCACGGTGCTGCTGAAGCCGGCCATGACGTACGAGGTGCAGTTCGCCTGGGTCCCGAAGGACACCTGCCCGACCTCCGGCGGGTCGCCGACCCCGACCCCGACCGACGGCGCTGCGGGCACCTCCGACGGCAGCGGTGACGGCAACTCGCAGGCGGAAGTGCAGCTCGGCAGCGAGGACGGCGGCACGACGCTCGACGGCAGTGTCGCTGTGACGCACACACCGGAGCCCGGGGCGCCGGTCGCGGAGGCGAAGATCCCCAACGCCTGCGCGGGCACGATCTACCGGACGGGCGTGCTCGCACCGACGGCCTAAAGGGCTGTCCCGTAATCCCTGGTGGATCGGCGCGCGGCGTCGGATGCGGTGCGTCGCAAGGCGGAGGGGTGTCCTCGTGCTGGACGTATGCGGGCGTTCCGACAACGCAGCGAGGTGCCGTAGCTCTCGTCGTGCGCCCGCCAGGGATTGCGGGACAGCCTTAGCACCATGACGTATACGTGAGGGGGCCCGCCGGTTCGAACGGCGGGCCCCCTCATGTATGTGCGTACGCCGGGACGGCTCAGGCCGTGCGCGTACCCGTGTCCGTGTCCGTGTCGGGCACGAGGCCCAGCTTCACGTCCCGCGCGGCCTCCGCCTCGCGGCGGACCAGCCGGAACCACATGAAGAGCACGAAGGCGGCGAAGACGAACCACTCGCCGGTGTAGCCGAGGTTCTGGAACGCCTTCAGGTCGAGACCGCTGCCCTGCGGTGCCACGGCCGGTACGGGGCGCAGCGTGCCGGCCTGGGCGTCGCCGCTGCTGTCGGTGTCCTGCAGCGTCACCCATGCGTCGTACACGTCGTACGGCACGAGGTTGACGAGGGACGCGGCGCTGATCATGCCGAGCTGCCCGTCGGGGAGGCCTCCCGCCGTGTCGACGCCGTCGGTGCCCGTGTTCTCGGACGCCTGGAGGTCGCCGGTCACCGTGACCTCGCCGGTCGGCGCGGCGGGCACCGGGGTGTGCCCGGCCCTGCCGGGCAGCCAGCCGCGTACCACCGGCAGGGCCTTGCCGCCGTCGGTGCGCAGCATGTTCAGGACGTAGAAGCCGCTCTTGTCGTTCAACTCGCGGCCGGGCACCAGGAACTGGTCGGCGTACCGGCCGGTGGCTGTGGCCGGGCGGCCGGACGTCACCGTGTCGACCGGCAGCAGATCATCGAGAGGTTTTGCCACTCTTGCCCCCGGGGCCGGCTGCTTCGCGGCCTGCTCGTGCGACTGCACGCGGTCCTCGAAGCGGCCGAGCTGCCAGGTGCCCATGAAGACGCAGAGCGGGATGGCCAGTACGGCGAAGAGGTTGATCCCCCACCATCGCGGGGTCAGCAGGAACCGGTACACCCCTCCACGGTACGGTCCCCGCTCCGGAACCCCGGAGCGGGGTGCCGCCGACGTCACCACCCCCGGTGGCCCGGGCGCCCGCTATCCGAGGTGGCGCCGGGCGAAGTCCAGCTCCAGCCGTACCTGCTTGATGCGCTCCTCGACGACGAGCGAGCCATGCCCCGCGTCGTACCGGTAGACCTCGTGCACCGCCTTCCGGGCCTTCAGCCGGTCCACATAGTTCTCGACCTGGCGGATCGGGCAGCGCGGGTCGTTGACCCCCGCCGAGATGTAGACCGGCGCCCGCACGGCGTCGACGTACGTCAGCGGGGACGACGCCTCGAACCGCTCCGGCACCTCCTCCGGCGTGCCGCCCAGCAGCGTGCGGTCCATCGCCTTCAGTGCCTCCATCTCGTCGTGGTACGCCGTGACGTAGTCCCCGACCGGGACCGCGGCCAGACCCAGCGCCCATTCCTCCGGCTGCGTACCGAGGCCGAGCAGCGTCAGGTAGCCGCCCCACGAGCCCCCGGCCAGGACGAGTTTCGCGGGGTCCGCCAGCCCGGACTTCACCGCCCACTCCCGGACCGCCGCGATGTCCTCGAGCTCGATCAGGCCGACCCGGTGCTTGAGCGCGTCCGTCCAGGCCCGCCCGTACCCCGTCGAGCCGCGGTAGTTGACGCGGACGACCGCGTAGCCATGGTCCACCCAGGCAGCGGGCCCGGATGCGAAGGCGTCGCTGTCGTGCCAGGTCGGACCGCCGTGGATCTCGAAGACGGTCGGAAACGGACCCTCGGCCGGGGCCGCGGGCCGCTGCACGAGCGCGTGGATCCGGCCGCCGGGTCCGTCCACCCACACGTCCTCCACCGGCACGGATGCCGGAGCCTTCGCACCCGGCGGGTCGAGCACCACCGCACCCGTCGTGGACCGCACGGCGGGAGGCTGGGCGGCGGACGACCACAGGTACTCCACGGTGCCGTCCGGGCGGGCCGTGGCACCCGACACCGATCCGGCAGGTGTCTCCACCCGAACCGGGGCGCTTTCGGCCCCCGGCTCGTACCGCCACAGGTCGCTGCGGGCCTCGAAGTCGTGCTCGATCAGCAGCGCGGAGCCGTCCGGATACCACTCGGCGCCCACATCACCGGGCAAATCGATCGCAAGAGCCGTCTCCGTCCCCGCCACCGGGTCCCAGATCATCGGCTCCCAGCGGCCCCGCCGCTGATGCCCGACCAGGAGCCGGGTGTCGCCGGCCACCGGCGCGAAGCCCAGCACCGACAGGCCCAGCTCCTTCGTACCGCCCTCGGTGTCGTCGAGCTCGGCGACCGTTGTCCCGTCCGGCCGCACCACGCGCAGCGCCGAATGCATCGCGTCGCCGTGCTCGGTGTGCTCCAGGGCGATCAGCGTCCCGTCGTGCGACAGGTCCCCGACGCCCGCCGACTCGCGGTGCCGGTAGATCTCGACGGGCGGAGCCCCGGGGCGTACGACATGGATCGTCGTCCCGTCCTCATCGGTCGACCGGCCGACCACAGCCGTGCCGTCCCGCCCGATCGCGAGCCCCGCCGGGTACGAGGGTTCGAGCCCCGGAGCCGCGGGCTCGTCCGCCGCCTCTCCGCTCCCGCCGCCGTGGAACGGCTGGCGCATCCACACCCCGAACTCGTCGCCGTCGGTGTCGTCGAACCACCAGATCGTCTCGCCGTCCGGCGTCAGTATCCCGTCCGTCGTCCCGTTCGGCCGGTCGGTGACCTGTCGCTGTTCCCCGGTCGACCGGTCCCACGCGTACAGCTCGTACGTCCCCGTCGCGTTGGAGACGAACAGCGCACGGTCCGGCGCGTCCTCCGCCCAGTCGGGCAACGACACCCGGGGCGCCCGGAAGCGCTGCTCCCACTCCGGAACGGAATCGGTCGTCTGCGCCGGAACGGAATCGGTCGTCGAGCCAGTGATCTCAGTCATGCCCCCCATTCTGCGCCGGGGGCCGGACACTCGGCTCGCATCGTCCGCAGCCTGTGGACAACTCCCCGGCCGGCCGGGGAAGCGGCATCGCGCACGCGGCCCGGCTGGCGGTCTGTCAGGTTGTCGCCGGTGCGGATGCGGGGCCGGCCCGGTCCCAGCCGGGGGAACGGACGTCGACGGTGAGGGTGCCCCTTGCGACCTCCTCGCCACAGGTGCGG
The DNA here is from genome assembly GCF_042872425.1 of Streptomyces sp. NPDC005262. Taxonomy (NCBI): domain Bacteria; kingdom Bacillati; phylum Actinomycetota; class Actinomycetes; order Kitasatosporales; family Streptomycetaceae; genus Streptomyces; species Streptomyces sp. NPDC005262. The sequence continues at coordinate 102,567 of NZ_JBIAKK010000014.1, read as the reverse complement.
CAGATCCACGCGGTGTCCAGGTCGTGCCCGTGTGCGTCGTCACCCTCGGCACGGCTCCCCGTGTCCGTGGTGGCCACCGGCTCATGGACCATGACGATCGGCGGCTCCTCGTGCACCCAGCGGTCGCCCCAGTCCAGCAGGGCCCGGATCACCGGAGCGAGGTCCCGGCCCGCGTCGGTCAGGTGGTACTCGTGGCGCGGCGGCCGTTCGTTGTACAGGCGCCGCCCGACCACCCCGGCGTGTTCCAGTGACCGCAGCCGGGCCGCGAGCCGGTCCCGGGGGGCACCGGTGTTCCGGGCGATCGCCTCGAACCGGTGATTGCCGAAGAAGATCTCGCGCACCGCGAGCAGCGTCCACTTCTCGCCCACCACCTGCAGGGCGGCGGCGGCGGAACACGGGCGGCCGGGCAGTGCGCCGATGTCGATACGGCTGCCGGAACCATTCATTGCACTCACCCCTACAAGGTTGCCATCTCAAACTTACTGGCGCTACCTTGCCGTCATGACAGTTGGAAAATCAAACTCACTTGCGGACGCGGCCGACCCGGGGCCGCCCGCGGAGCCTGGGCCGCCCATGGCGAGCAGGCCCGCGAACGGCTCGGCGAAGGGGTCCGTGAAGAGTCCATCCACTGGATCACGTGCGACGGCCTGGATCGTCTCGGCCGGGGTCTTCGTCGTGAACCTCGACCTGTTCATCGTCAATGTGGCCGTCCCCGCCCTCGGTGACACCTTCGACGGCAGCTCGCTCGCCTCGCTGTCCTGGGTGCTCAACGCGTACGCGATCGTCTTCGCCGCGCTGCTCGTCGTCGCAGGCCGGCTCGCGGACCGGTACGGTCACCGGCGCGGCTTCCTCCTCGGCCTGGCGGCCTTCACCGTGGCCTCCGTGCTGTGTGCCGTCGCTCCCGGGGTCGGCTGGCTGGTCGCCGCCCGTGCCCTGCAGGCGGCCGGAGCCGCCGCCCTGATGCCCACCTCGCTGGCCCTGCTGCTGGTCAACACCGCGCCGGAGCGCCGGCCGCAGGCCATCCGCAGCTGGGCGGCGATCGGAGGCATCGCCGCCGGTCTGGGTCCCGTGATCGGCGGGCTGCTCGTGGAGGCCGACTGGCGCTGGGTGTTCCTCGTCAACGTGCCGGTCGGTGCGGTCGGCCTGGTGGCCGGGGCCCGGCTGCTGCCCGATGCCCGCCCGGACCGCGACGGGCGGCTGCCGGACCTGGTCGGCGCCGCGCTGCTCACCCTCGCCATCGGCGCACTCGCGCTCGGCCTGGTCAAGGCGGACGCGTGGGGCTGGAGTTCGCCGGGGGTGATCGGCTCGCTCGTCGCGGCGGTCGTCCTCTCCGGGGCGTTCTGGCTGCGCTCGGCCCGGCACAGCGCCCCGATCGTCGAACTGCCCATGCTGCGCACCCCCGCTTTCGCGGCGGCGACCCTCGCTGCGCTGCTCTTCTCCGTCGCGTTCGCAGCGATGCTGCTGACGTCGGTGCTCTGGTGCCAGCAGGTCTGGGGCTACTCGGCGATCCGTACCGGACTGGCCATCGCTCCCGGGCCCCTGGTCGTACCGGTGCTCGCCGTCACATCGGGACCCGTGGTCCGCTGCTTCGGCGCGGGCCGCACGGCGGCGTTCGGCTGTCTGCTGTTCGCCGTGGGCCTCGGCTGGTGGGCCGTCGCGCTCGATACGGCCCCGCACTACGCGGCCGGACTCCTGCCCGGCATGCTGATCACCGGCATCGGCGTCGGCTTCGCTCTGCCCACCCTGGTCGGTGCGGCCGCGGCGGCCCTGCCGCCCACCCGGTTCGCGACCGGATCGGCCGTCACCACGATGGCCCGCCAGACCGGTTCGGTCCTCGGCGTCGCCCTGATGGTCACGCTGCTCGCGGCTCCCGACGGCCCGGCCGAGGCGCTCGACGCGTTCCGGCACGGCTGGTGGGCGGCGGCCGCCACCGCCGTACTGGCCGCGGCGGCGGCCCTCGTACTGCCCCGGCCGGGCGCCGCAGGCCGCGGCTGACACGTCACAGGGAGATGGCGGTCCACACCGGTGACATGCCGGTGGACCGCCATCTCCAGCAGGGCCGTGTGCGAGCGACTTACGCGACCGAGCGGAAGGCGGGCAGATAGCCTCCCGACTGCCCTGCGGACTTGGGGTGGTACGACTCGTAGACGGGGACGGTCACGCTGTTGAGCCACGGACTGCCGGAGCACAGCTCGTGCCCCGTGAACTCGTCGACCACGCTGGAGAATGTGAATCCGGCAGCGGCCGCCTGCTGGGCGATGACGCCGTTCAGTACGTCGGACGCGTTGTTGATGGCGGAGCGCTCGGTCTCGGAGAGACCGGCGATGCAGTCCCCGCTCAGCTGGTAGAAGCGCGGGTAGCCCAGCACCACCACATGGGCCTGTGAGGCGCGTGACCGGATGGAGCCGTAGAGCGAACCGAGGCCGGACGGCAGTGTGTTCCGCATCTGCGAGACGGCCGTGTTCACGCTGCTCAGGCAGGTGGCCTCGCTGTACAGAACGCAGTCCTCCATGACATCGGCAAAGCCGACGTCGTTGCCGCCGGCCGTGACGCTGACCAAGGTGGTGGAGGCACTCAGCGCGCCCAGCTGGCTGCTCGCCACCGAACCCGTCGTAGCCCCCGAACAGGCCACGAAGGCGAACGAGGACGGTGAGTTCTGGGTGGCCCAGAGGTAGGGGTAGGCCTTGGTGCTCCGATGGCAGTCACCGCTGTCGGAGAGGTAGCTTCCCGAGCCGACGCCGGACGAGTAGGAGTCGCCGAGAGCGACGTACCCGCCGGCGGCGGCCGCGGAGGCTGCCGAGGCCGGCTGGGCAATGCCCAGTGCGGCCGAGGCTGCGAGGACCAGAGTGGATGCGGACGCCCATAATCTCCGTACTGACATCACTGTCAGCCCTCCGAAGTGTGGGGGGTGGGTGGGGGGTTGAGTGAGCGAGCACGTTTCTAGCAGCTGTGGGTACCGGCCGGTAATAGCCGTGCAGGAAGTCGCCGGATATGCCCGAATGATCGTTCGGTAGGCATAGCTCCGCGCGTAGATAAACCTCCAACTACCCCTGAAATACAGGCTGGTGCGGTGTGCCGCCAACGTTCCGTGCGGCGTGGAGGAGGCGGCGGCGTCCCGCCGCCCGGCCGGAGGCCCGACCCGGCCCTCCGCATCCGGGCCGGACCCGACCGGGGGTGGGCGGCGGCCGGCAGTGACGGAGAACCCTCGTCGGAGTACTAACCCACCCGCTCCGCCAGGAACTGCTCCCAGGTCCGCTGCCCCACGACAGCCCCCTCGAGAGACAGGTTCTCGCCGGCCCGGTACGCGCGCCCGGCCTTTCCCGGCATGCGCACCGGCATCATCAACCGGTGCTTGCCGCGCGCCCGCAGATATCCGCGGGCCAGATCGGCCATCCCGTACACCTTCGGCCCCGCCAGGTCGGGCACCAGCCCGGCGGGCCTGCCGAGGGTCAGTTCCACGATCCGGGCCGCCACCTCGCGCGAGTCGACCGGCTGGAACCGGAGTCCGCCCGGGCACGGGACCACCGGAAGCTTCGCCATCTTCGCCACCACGTCGAGGGTCAGCTCATGGAACTGGGCGGCACGCAGCGTCGTCCACTCCAGGCCGGAGTCGGCCACGGCGCGCTCGGCGCCCAGCTTGGTCCGGAACCAGCCCAGCGGCACCTTGTCCGCCCCGATCACCGAGATGTACACCAGATGCCGCACCCCGGCCCGCGACGCGGCCCGCACCAGATTGAGGGTCGCCTCGTCATCGCCCTTGGGGCCGCCCGCGAGGTGCAGCACGGTCTCGACCCCGTCCATCGCGGGCTCCACCCCCTCGACCCCGAGCAGGTCGGCGGCCACGTACTCGATGCCGTCCCCGGACTCGCGGCCGTGCCGGCTGAGGACACGTATGTCGCGGCCGGCCTGCCGCAGGAGCGGGACGACGTGGCCTCCCAAGGTGCCCGTACCACCGGTGACCAGGATGGGTGAGGTCGTCACGGTCATCTCCAATTCGTTCGTACGGGAGCCGATCTCCCGGTTGGATCAGTCGAGGTTGCGTGGTTCCACTGCATCGACCCGCCGCGACGAAGGAATGTGACACGTGGACGAAAGCGCATTGCTGATGGAGCGTTTCGAGGAGCACCGGTCCCGTCTGCGAGCGGTCGGCTACCGGATGCTCGGCTCGCTCAGCGAGGCCGACGACGCCGTTCAGGAAACCTGGCTGCGCCTCGATCGCGCCGGGACCGGTGGCGTCGAGAACCTTGCCGGATGGCTGACCACGGTGGTGGCACGGGTCTGTCTGAACATGCTGCGTGCGCGTGAGCAACGGCGCGAGGAGCCTCTCGACATACGTATGCCCGACCCGGTCATCAGCCACGAGGACGGGATCGATCCGGAGCAGGAGGCGCTGCTGGCCGACTCGGTCGGACTGGCGATGCTGGTGGTGCTGGAGTCGCTGACCCCGGCCGAGCGGCTCGCGTTCGTCCTGCACGACATGTTCGCCGTGCCCTTCGACGAGATCGCCTCGTTGATCGAGAAGACCCCGGCCGCGACCAGACAACTCGCGAGCCGCGCCCGCCGCCGGGTGCGGGGAGGAGCCCCGGTTCCCGACCCTGATCCCACCCGCCAACGCGAGGCCGTCGACGCGTTCTTCGCCGCAGCTCGCGACGGAGACTTGGACGCGCTCGTCGCCGTACTCGACCCCGATGTCGTGCTGCGGTCCGACGGCGGCGTGGCGGGCGCCCGCCACACGGCCGTGCTCCACGGCGCACGAACCGTGGCAGGCCAGGCGCTCACATTCGGGCAACTGTCGCCGTTCGCACGACCGGCGCTCATCAACGGGGCTGCCGGAGTCGTGGTCGTCGCCCATGGAAGGCCGCTGTCCGTCATGGCCTTCACCGTCACGGACGGGAGGACCGTCGCCATCGACGTACTGTCCGATCCCGAACGGCTGCACAAGCTCGACCTGACAGTCCTCGACCACTGAGGCGTCGCCGGTGACACCGCTCGCGGAAAGATCCCTGCGCAGTGCGTTGGTTCCAGCTGTCGAACTGTCGAAGGTGAAGATGTACGCGATATCCCTCGGCGAGGACGGCGCCGAGGGACACCCGCAATGCCCCCGCGTCCGCGCCCGAGGCGGCAGACGCGCCGCGCCGCTTCCGTCCGGCCGCGTCATGACTCCTTCGCCCCGGCCGGGGTCTGCCAGGACTCGGTCAGGCGCCGACGTAGTCCGCGAGGTGTTCACCGGTGAGGGTGGAGCGGTCGGCGACGAGGTCGGCCGGTGCGCCCTCGAAAACGATCTTGCCGCCGTCGTGGCCGGCACCGGGGCCCAGGTCGATGATCCAGTCGGCGTGCGCCATCACCGCCTGGTGGTGCTCGATGACGATGACCGACTTGCCGGAGTCGACGAGCCGGTCGAGCAGGCCGAGCAACTGCTCGACATCGGCGAGATGGAGGCCGGTGGTCGGCTCGTCGAGGATGTAGACCCCGCCCTTGTCGGCCATGTGGGTGGCCAGCTTGAGCCGCTGCCGCTCGCCGCCGGACAGCGTGGTGAGCGGCTGCCCGAGGCTGAGGTAGCCGAGCCCGACGTCGGCGAGCCGGTCGAGGATTCTGTGCGCGGCCGGCGTGTGCGCCTCGCCGGCGCCGAAGAACTCCTCGGCCTCGGTCACCGACATCGCGAGCACTTCGCTGATGTCGCGGCCGCCGAAGGTGTATTCGAGGACCGATGGCTGGAACCGCTTCCCCTCGCAGTCCTCGCAGGTGGTCTCCACGCCGGCCATCATCGCCAGGTCGGTGTAGATGACGCCGGCGCCGTTGCAGTTGGGGCAGGCGCCCTCCGAGTTGGCGCTGAACAGGGCCGGCTTCACGCCGTTGGCCTTCGCGAACGCCTTGCGGATCGGGTCGAGCAGTCCGGTGTACGTCGCCGGGTTGCTCCGCCGCGAGCCGCGGATGGGCGCCTGGTCGACCGACACCACGCCCGCGGAGGCGGGGACGGAGCCATGGATCAGTGAGCTCTTGCCGGAGCCGGCGACGCCGGTGACGACGCACAGCACCCCGAGCGGGATGTCTACGTCGACGCCCTGCAGGTTGTGGCGGGTGGCGTCGCGGATCTCCAGCGTGCCGGTGGACCTGCGCACCGTCTCCTTGAGGGCGGCCCGGTCGTCGAGGTGGCGGCCGGTGACCGTACCGCTGGCCCGCAGCCCCTCGATGGTGCCCTCGAAGCAGACGGCGCCGCCCGCCGTACCGGCGCCGGGGCCGAGGTCGACGACATGGTCGGCGATCGCGATGGCCTCGGGCTTGTGCTCCACGACCAGCACCGTGTTGCCCTTGTCCCGCAGTCGCAGCAGCAGGCCGTTCATGCGCTGGATGTCGTGGGGGTGCAGGCCGATGGTGGGCTCGTCGAAGACGTACGTGACGTCGGTGAGCGAGGAGCCGAGGTGGCGGATCATCTTGACGCGCTGCGCCTCGCCGCCCGACAGCGTGCCCGACGGCCGGTCGAGCGCGAGGTAGCCGAGGCCGATCTCCACGAACGAGTCCAGGGTGTGCTGCAGTGCGGTGAGCAGCGGCGCCACCGACGGCTCGTCGAGGCCGCGGACCCATTGGGCCAGGTCGCGGATCTCCATCGCGCAGGCGTCGGCGATGCTGATCCGCTTGATCTTCGACGACCGGGCCCCCTCGCTGAGCCGGGTGCCGTCGCACTCGGGGCAGGTCGTGAAGGTGACCGCGCGCTCCACGAAGGCACGGATGTGCGGCTGCATCGCTTCCTTGTCCTTGGACAGGAACGACTTCTGGATCTTGGGGATCAGCCCTTCGTAGGTGAGGTTGACGCCGTTGACCTTTACCTTGGTCGGCTCGCCGTAGAGGAAGTCCTGCATTTCCTTCTTGGTGAACCTGCGGATCGGCTTCTGCGGGTCGAGGAAGCCCGACTGGGCGTAGAGCCCCACGGTCCACTGGCTGTCCGACTTCCAGCCGGGGATGGTGAACGCACCCTCGGCGAGCGACTTGGAGTCGTCGTAGAGCTGGGTGAGATCGATGTCGGAGACCGTGCCCCGGCCCTCGCAGCGCGAACACATGCCGCCGGTGCGGTTGAAGGTCGCCTTCACCGTCTTCTTGGCACCGCGCTCGACGGTGATCGCACCGCTCGCCCGCACCGAGGCGGTGTTGAAGGAGTACGCGCTGGGCGGGCCGATGTGCGGCTTGCCCAGCCGGCTGAAGAGGATGCGCAGCATCGCGTTGGCGTCGGTGGCGGTACCGACGGTGGAGCGGGGGTCGGCCCCCATCCGCTGCTGGTCGACGATGATCGCGGTCGTCAGCCCTTCGAGTACGTCGACCTCCGGCCGCGCCAGCGTCGGCATGAAGCCCTGCACGAAGGCGCTGTAGGTCTCGTTGATCATTCGCTGCGACTCCGCGGCGATCGTGCTGAACACCAGCGAGCTCTTGCCCGAGCCGGAGACACCGGTGAACACCGTCAGTCGGCGCTTGGGGATCTCGATGCTGACGTCCTTGAGATTGTTCACGCGTGCGCCGTGCACACGGAGCAGATCGTGGCTGTCGGCGGCGTGCGGCGCAGGCGACTGCGTGTTCTTCCTCTGGGCCGGGCTCATGGTGTCTCCATCTGTCGGGCGGGCCCGCCTTCGCGGTCTCCGTCGGTGTCGCCTGGCTCGATCCAACCAAAATCCGAGCAGTACGTCCGGTTCTCTTCTGCTTCGGCCCGTGGAACCTCCGGTTCCCGGCGACGCGTCCCGCCCGCCGAAGTGCCGGACCAGCCGGCGGTACGCGGGGCGATACGGAACGAGAGGTACGCGGTGGCCGTCGCACGCATGTCGAGGCCGGTGTACGCGTCGAACCGGCCACCCCGCTCCTGCCTCAGGCCGTCGGTCCCGAGGACCTCGGCCTGCCCCCCGATCATGGACACCTCGCGGGTGGACCAGGGCACGGGAGCGGGAGCGGGGACCGGCACTCAGCCTGCGCTCATCGGTCCTGAAGCAGCCCGAGGACGTTGCCGTCGGGGTCGGTGACGGTGGCCACCAGGCGGCCGCCACCGACGTCGTGAGCGGGTTCCTTCACGGTGGCACCCGCGGCGGTCACCTCGGCGAGCTTCGCCTCGATGTCCGGCACGTGCCAGTAGGCCACGGGTGAGGTCATGCTCTGCGGTCCACCGCCCGGCACCAGCCCGATGTGCTGGCCCGCGGCCTCGAAGCCGACGTAGTAGGACTCGTCGGCCTGCGGCGGTACGCCGAGCAGGGCGGCGTACACCTTCTTGGCCTTCGCCAGGTCGGAAACGGGATGCAGCACGGTCTTGATTCCCTGGGTGGAAGAGCCGGTCATGGTCACTCCTGAAAGTCGTGGGTCCGGTCGGGGTTGTCCGGCAATCGGCAGCCCGATCGCCTCGGATGGTGATTTCTCCGTTGGCCGTTCGTCTTGACCGGGCCCAGCCCGCAAGAGAAGGAGAACCACCGGAACCACCTCCGCGCCGTCACGCTAACTGCGGCTCGGGGGTCCGCGCTTCTCGAATCCTGACCGGTCCGGTCATCTGTTTCGGGACGCACGACGGGATCCCCGGACCAGGTGCCGGGATCCGGCGCGGCTGCGCAGTGGTCGGGCCGAGCAAGGACGAGGACGGGCTGACCGTCGGACCGGCGGACGGCACGCACCCGCCCTCGCGCCATCTCGTCGGGTGCGACGGCGGCCGCAGCGCGGTGCGCAAGCGGCCCGGGGCCGCTCGGCTCCGGCGTGCAGCGCCGTCCGGGCGGTCCTGGGCAGCGGCGCCGCGTGAGCCGTTCGCGGGTTCAGCCCGCCAGCGTGTGGACGAGCTCCGCGGTGGTGACGATGGCGTGGGCGAAGGTGGGGCCGTTCAGCTCGTGTGCGGCGTGCATCATCTCGGCGCCGAACGCCGCGGTCGCGTCGGTGACGAGGGTGACGTGGTATCCGAGCTCCATCGCGAAGCGGCCCGTGGACTCGATGCAGGTGTTGGCGAGCACTCCGATCAGGACGACGTACGTGATGCCGTGCTGCTTGAGCTGGAAGTCCAGGTCGGTGTTGGCGAAGCCGCTCTGAGCCCAGTGTTCCTTGATCAGCAGGTCTCCCAGCTGCGGCTGGAAGTCCGGGTGGAACTCGCCTCCCCAGCTGCCGCGGGCGAAGATCTGCTGGCGTTGCGCCTTGCGCTGGCTGGGATTGGGGTGGTCCCAGCCGACGTAGTCGCCCTCCTCCCAGCGCCGGTGCGGGACGAACGCCACCGTCAGGCCGGCTGCGCGCGCGGCGTCGACGGCCGTGCGCAGGTTGTGCAGCAGACCCACTTCCTCGGCCACCGGCTCCACGCGCGGCCACAGCTTGCCGCCTTCGGAGAGGAAGTCGTTGTAGGGGTCCACCAACAGTACTGCTGTGCGACTGGGGTCGTAACGGTCCGTCACGATGGGTCCTCCCAGGTGGATGACGTGCGGGATCCACTATGAGTCCCCGCCCGCGACGCCGAGCAGTGGCTCGCCGCCCCCCTCAATGCCCGCCTGCGCGAAAGCGATGGGTGCCGGGACCTCACCCGCAGCCTGTTCCACCCGGATGGTTCCGGCAGACCGGGATCGGCTCACGTCCAGAGGCCGGCCCGTCTCAGTGCAGGTGAACCAAGTCGAGGCCGTGACCAGCGATGGGGCATCTTGAATTCGAGTCGACGTGGGCCGCTGCGCCAGAGACCCTCGACGCGGATCGCATTGAGGAGACGAGTTGATCACGGAGTACCAGCAGAAGCTGCGTGAGCGCTACCTCGCCGCCACCGTCATGCCGGCTCCCGAGCCGTGGCAGCCGGTGATGGACCGCAGGACTCCCATCGGGGGCGTTCTCGGTATTGGATTCGCCGTCCATCCCGACAGCGGACACGACCTCGTCATGGTCGTGTCCAGCGCCGGCCATGGACTCTTCGACGCGGTCACCGGCGAGAAGATCGCCCGCGACCGGGACCCTGACCCGGAAACGAGCACCCCCGACGCCCACCCGGACCTCACCTGCCCTGGGCTCGGCCCAATCGCGGGCGTCCCGGTACGCATAGCCGGACTCTTCGGTGGCGGACTGCACAGCACCACGCCGGACGGCTGGACCCTGGACGTCGTCAACCCCGAGTGGCCCCACGACCGCGTCATTCTCTCCGCCGACGGCGGGTCCCACAAAGGGCCGACGGGAGGGACGTGGTGGCACATCTTCCACTCCGAGAAGTCAGAACTCCGCGCAGCCGGATTCTCTCCCTCCGGCCTGACCCTCGCGGTCGCCACCAGCAGTGACCTCACTCTCTGGACCCGGCCTGAGCTCCACTTTGACGACTGAGCGGCCAGCGGGACACCACGTGAGAGGAGGACAGACGGACCGGGCAGAACTCGCCGGGATGCTGGGCGACCAGACCACGGCCTGCGAAGCCGCCAGGGAGGCGCTTCTCGCCGGAGGCGACTTCGTCGTATGGGACGGCCGCGTTCCCAGTCAGCAGCTTGCCAGCATTTACGCGGCTCGTCTCCGACGGGCGAGGAAACGAGGTGCTGAGACTCTTGCCCTGCCGTCCACCGTCGACATCCTCACCCGGCTCGGGAACGCGGTGAGATCGCTGTCCCAGATCCAGGCGACAGCCTCGTTGAGTCGAGCCGTCAGGCCTGGGGCCCGCAGCTCGACGGAATAGTGCACAGAGTCCGCGTCGGAGCTGAACCGGTCGCAGAAGGTCACACCGACGGAGGTGTTGTCCTGGCAGCGGATGGTCACGCTGGCCTTGTCGTTGGTGTCGGCGCCCAGGGAGGTCATGGACGGCACGCTAGGCCGGTGTCGCGTGCGACGTCATCGGGATTCTCCCCCCTCGGGGCACTGCCTCTCTCAACGGCCGATCGCGTTCAGGTCCGCTCGGTCACGTACCGTGACGTGAGACACTATTGCAAGCACGTGCTTGCAATAGTTAGCGGTGATGGCGCACTATCGAGACATGGCATCACTCAACGTCGGCAATCTCGGCGAGTACCTGCGTGAGCAGCGCCGCACTGCTCAGCTCTCGCTGCGGCAGCTCGCCGATGCCGCCGGGGTGTCCAATCCCTATCTCAGCCAGATCGAACGCGGGCTGCGCAAGCCGAGCGCCGAGGTGCTGCAGCAGGTCGCCAAGGCGCTGCGGATCTCCGCGGAGACCCTCTATGTGCGGGCCGGGATTCTGGACGAGCGGGAGCGGGAGGAGCTGGAGACCCGGGCGGTCATCCTGGCCGATCCGTCGATAAACGAGCGGCAGAAGAACGTGCTGCTGCAGATCTACGACTCCTTCCGCAAGGAGAACGGGTTCGAATTCGGCCCCGGCGACACCGATGACGAATCCGGCCTCAGCGCCGACGGCACAGATGCCGATACAGCTTCAAAGCCTTCACCACCCTCAAACTGAGTCTGATGATCCGGGAGGACCACAGTCATGGCCATCACCGATGACCTGCGTAAGACCCTCACCGACCCGACCCCTCTCTACTTCGCCGCCGGTACGGCCGACCTCGCCGTCGAGCAGGCGCGGAAGGTCCCGGCGCTGATCGAGCAGCTGCGGGCCGAGGCGCCCGAGCGGTTCGAGGCCGTGCGCAACGCCGACCCGCGGGCCGTGCAGGAGAAGGTGACCACGCAGGCCAAGGAGGCGCAGGCCACCGTGCAGGCCAAGGTCACCGAGGTGCTGGGCTCGCTCGACACCGATCTGAAGAAGCTCGGCGAGTCCGCTCAGGACCTGGCGCTGCGGAGCCTGGGTGTGGCCGCGGAGTACGCGGTCCGGGCCCGGGAGACGTACGAGAAGGTCGCCGAGCGCGGCGAGCAGACCGTGAAGACGTGGCGTGGCGAGACCGCCGAGGATCTCGTCGAGATCGCCGTCGTGGTCGAGCCGCGGCGGGAGTCCGAGCCGAAGCCGAAGCCGGCGCCTGCCGCGAAGAGCGAGCCGAAGAGCGCCGCCAAGGCCGAGACCCGGACCGCCGGCACCCCCGCCAAGAAGTCGCCGACGCCCGCCAAGCCGGCGCCGACGCCCGCGCGCAAGCCCGTGGCGAAGAAGACCACGCCGCCGACCGCCAAGTAGCGCCGCGGCCGATGTGTACCGGGGCTCGGGCCGGGCACCTTTCGGGGTGGCCGGCTCGTTGTCCCGGTACCTTGGCGGCGAGGCGCTCATCCATTCATTAGGCGGTGCACACCATGTTGCTCACGGGGTTCAGCACACTTGTCTGGCTGCTCTACCTGATCATGCTCGTCCTGGCCGTGGTCGCGCTGTTCCTGGCGGCGACGGCACGCGAGGATGCGTACCGTGCCGCGGACAAGCAGAAGAAGTCCTTCTGGCTGATCATTCTCGGCATCACCGTTGCCGTGAACCTCTTCGTGCCGATGCTGTTCCTGCAGCTTGCGGGCGCGGTCGCGTCGATCGTCTTCATGGTCGACGTACGGCCCGCGCTGAAGGCGGTCTCCGGTGGCGGCGGCCGGCGCGGTGGTTCCAGCAGCGACGGCCCGTACGGGCCCTACAACGGCGGGCGCTGAGCGCTCACGGGTGACGCCGATCCGGGGCGGGGGCGCGGAAGGGAAGCGCTCCGGCCCCGATCACCGTTGCGGCTCCGTTCGGTGCTCCGGTCGCGATCGAGCAGCAGGACCGCGACGTCGTCGGTGAGTTCGCCGCCGTTCAGCTCGCGCACCTCGGCGACGGCCGCCTCCAGCAGCGCCTCGCCACTGAGCCCCTCCGTCAGCTGACGGTTGATCATCGCGACCATGCCGTCCTGGCCGAGTCGCTGGGTTTCGGTCGGTCCGACACGGCCCTCGATCAGCCCGTCCGTGTACATCATCAGGCTCCACGACCCGCCCAGTTCGACCTGGCGGCGCGGCCAGCGGGCGTGCGGCAGCAGGCCCAGCGCCGGGCCGCCGTCCTCGTACGGGAGCAGCTGCGCCGCCCGTCCGTGGCGGGTGATCAGCGGGGCGGGGTGGCCCGCCAGGCAGAGTCCGGCGCGCCGGCCGTCGGGGGTGATGTCCACGGTGCAGAGCGTCGCGAAGATCTCCTCGCTCTCCCGTTCGTGCTCCAGAACCTGCTGCAGCGTGGAGAGCAGTTCGTCGCCGCAGAGTCCTGCCAGCGTCAACGCCCGCCACGCTATGCGCAGTTCGACGCCGAGCGCCGCCTCGTCCGGGCCGTGGCCGCAGACGTCACCGATCATCGCGTGGACGGTGCCGTCGGGAGTACGCACCGTGTCGTAGAAGTCCCCGCCGAGCAGCGCACGGCTGCGGCCGGGGCGGTAGCGGGCGGCGAACCGCAGATCGGAGCCCTGCAGCAGCGGGGTGGGCAGCAGGCCGCGTTCCAGCCGGGCGTTCTCCTGGGCGCGCAGTTTCGACTCGGTGAGCTGGTGCTGCGCGACGTCGGCGCGTTTGCGTTCGACGGCGTAGCGGATGGCGCGCGTGAGCAGCCGCCCGTCGAGCTCGCCGCGGAAGAGGTAGTCCTGGGCGCCGACGCGTACCGCCTCGGCGGCCAGCTCGGTGTCGTCCTCCGCGGTGAGCGCGAGGACGGCGTGGCGCGGTGCGATGCGCAGGACGTGCTTGAGGGTGGCGAGCCCCGCGGGTCCCTCGGCGCTCTCGTCGGCGCGTGTCTCGCTGCTGGGCGGCAGGGCCAGGTCCAGCAGGATGCAGTCGACGTCGTCCGTGAGGAGCCGTCCCGCCTCGGTCAGATTGCGGGCGGTCCGGACGCGGACCCGGGTGCCGGCCGCGGCAGGGAGCTCGGGGACGGTGAAGGTGCCCGCCGGGTCGTCCTCGATCACCAGGAGGGTGAGGTGGGCGACGGGGGTGGTCTCCGCGGTGGGAGCTGCACGCTGCTGCGGTACGGGTACGGGCATAGGTTCGGTTTCCTTCCCTCCCCCCGAGGGCGCGGCAGAACGACGATCGACGACCCACCAGACCGGGACGATAGCGGTACCGGACATGCGAACGGAATGGCGAATGTCATCCGACCCTTGGCATATGCGGAGCCATAAGCCGCGTCCCACCACGGATCCGGCGAGAAATACGTGCCCGTGGGCGGTCCGAGGGCCATGACGAACATCACCCCTGCGGTATGGGCGCGGGTGGCGTGCCTCACGGCGCGGTGGAGCGAGCGCGTGGTCCGGGTCACTCGCGCGGGGCCGTACCGGCGCGGCCCGGTCACCGGTCCGGGCGAACCACCCCGAGGATCTCCATCGAGCCCGCCCCCGCGAGCGTCACGTTCCGCCCCGGGCGCGGTGCGTGCACGATGGCGCCGTCGCCGATGTACATCCCCACATGGCTGGCATCACCGTGGTAAATGATCAGGTCGCCGGGGCGCATGTCCTTGACGGCGATGTGCGGCAGCTGCCGCCACTGCTCCTGCGAGGTGCGCGGGATCGGCCGTCCCGCCGCCGCCCAGGCCTGGGACGTCAGGCCCGAGCAGTCGTACGACTTGGGGCCCTCGGCCCCCCAGACGTACGGCTTGCCGATCTGGGCCGTCGCGAAGGCCACCGCCTTCTTTCCGCGCGCGCTCGCCTCGCGGTTGATCTCCTTGAGGGCGCCGGAGCCGAGCCAGGCGGTCTGCGCCTTGTACTCCGCCTCCTGCTCCAGCTCGAGAAGGCGTGCCCGCTCCTCCTTCTCCAGCTGCGATTCCAGCTTCTTCGCCGCCGCGATCTGCCCGTTGATCCGCTTCTTGGCCTTGGCCTGTTTGACGCGATTGGCCTCGAGCTTCTTCCAGTTGCTGCTCGCGTCCTTGGTGTACGCCTCCAAGTCCTCCTGGGTCCTGGTCAGTTCGCCCAGGACCCCCTTGGCGGCCTGCTGGCCCTGCCAGACCCTGTTCACGCCGTCCATGAACATCCCCGGGTCGTCGCTGAGCATCATCTGCGCGCCCGGCGGCAGCCCGCCGGTGCGGTACTGCTCGCGGGCCTGGGCGCCCGCCCGGCTCTTGAGGTCGGCGATCTTCGCCTGCCCCGCGACGATCGCCTGCGCCAGTCTGACGATCTCGCCGGACTGCTTCTTCGCCTGCTCCTCGGCGAGGTTGTACGCGTCGGTGGCGGCCCCGGCCTTGCGGTAGAGGGCGTCGATCTCCTCGCGTACCTCTTCGAGGCTCTTCCTCTGCGGACCTGCCGGTGCGGTGGTGGAGGAGGGGGAGTGGGAGGGGGAGGGCGGTGCGGGCGCGGCGAAGGCCTGGGTCGGCACGGTCAGTACGGCCAGAGCGCAGACCAGAGTGATCGCGGCAGCGGCATAGTGACGTCGGTTCACAAGCTCCCCCTCCGAGCGGATCTGATTTACCGTCAGTAACTTTTCGTGGCGTCGCGATCGTGCCATGCCGTACCGAAAAGCAACAGAGGCATTCCCCTCCATCCCGGACGAACGGCGTCGCGCCGGTGTTCCCGGTCGCGCCCCGAACGGCACCTGTTCAGCGCCTGTCGGGCCGCCGTTCGGCGCCCGACGGGCCACCGCTCCGCGCCCGTCCGGCTACCGCTCCGGCCGCAACGCCGACCATTCCACCGTGACTTCGCCCTGCCGCCACCGTCGTACCCCGTCGGTCAGCGGCCAGTCCCCCGACAGTGCGCGCACCGCGGTGATCCAGCGCTGCCGCGCGCCCAGTGAGGCGTACGGAGCCGCCGCGGCCCACGCCCGGTCGAAGTCGCGCAGGAACGCGTGGACCGGTTCGCCCGGCACATTGCGGTGGATCAGCGCCTTGGGGAGGCGCTCCGCGAGGTCGGAGGGGCGGTCGAGGGAGCCGAGGCGGGTTGCGAACGTGACCGTGCGCGGGCCCTCCGGGCCGAGCGCCACCCATACATGGCGGCGTCCGATCTCGTCGCAGGTGCCCTCCACCAGAAGTCCGTCGGGGGCGAGCCGGGCGCACAGCCGCCGCCAGACCGCGGCGACCTCACCCTCGTCGTACTGCCGCAGCACGTTCGCCGCACGGATGAGCGTGGGGCGGCCGGTCAGCGGGATCTCGAAGCCGCCGTGCACGAAGGTGAGGCCCTCGCGCTCGTACGGCTTAGCTGCCGCGACCCGCTCCGGGTCGATCTCGATGCCGACGACCGCCGTGCGCGGCTCGGCGGTGCGCAGGCGTTGCAGCAGCTCGACGGCGGTCCAGGGGGCGGCGCCGTATCCGAGGTCGACCGCGACGGGGGCGTCGGAGCGGCGCAGGGCGGGGCCGTGCGTGGCGGCTATCCAGCGGTCCATGCGGCGGAGCCGGTTCGGGTTGGTGGTCCCGCGGGTCGCGGTGCCGATGGGGCGCATGACAGCGAGCCTAACGATCCCGCGGGCCCGGGCGGGCCGTGGTGACGCGCCGTAGCTGATCGTAATGATTTGGCAAAACGGAAACGGAAGCGGAAATGAAAGGGCGCGTTCCGCTGTTTCAGGCTTCCGAGGGGGCGCATGCCCCTTCAGTGTCATGCCCCGAGCGAGGAGGACCGGACGACGTGAGCCAGTACGTCTCTCGGCTCGGCAGCAACCGCATGGCGCCACGCCTGAGGTTTCCCGGCGCCTTCCCCGGCAGCCACCGCAAACCGCGGCGTATCGCGATGCTCTCCGTGCACACGTCCCCGCTGCACCAGCCGGGCACGGGCGACGCGGGCGGCATGAACGTCTACATCGTGGAGCTGGCCAGACGGCTCGCCGCGATCAACATCGAGGTGGAGATATTCACCCGGGCCACCACCGGCGCCCTGCCCCCGGCGGTCGAGCTGGCGCCCGGCGTCCTGGTGCGGCACGTCGACGCGGGGCCGTACGAAGGCCTGGCCAAGGAGGACCTGCCGGCGCAGCTCTGCGCCTTCACCCACGGGGTGATGCAGGCCTGGGCCGGCCAGCGCCCCGGCTACTACGACCTGGTCCACTCCCACTACTGGCTCTCCGGCCATGTCGGCTGGCTCGCCGCGCAGCGCTGGGGTGTACCCCTCGTGCACGCCATGCACACCATGGCGAAGGTGAAGAACGCGGCGCTCGCCGAGGGTGACACCCCCGAGCCGGCCGCCCGGGTCATCGGCGAGACCCAGATCGTCAGCGCCGCCGACCGGCTGATCGCGAACACCGCGGAGGAGGCGGACGAACTCGTCCGGTTCTACGAGGCCGATCCGTCGGCTGTCGCCGTCGTCCACCCCGGGGTCAACCTGGAACGCTTCCGCCCCGCGGACGGCCGGGCCGCCGCCCGGAACCGCCTCGGACTGCCCCAGGACGCCTTCGTCCCGGTCTTCGCCGGCCGTATCCAGCCGCTGAAGGCCCCCGATGTGCTGCTGCGTGCGGTGGCCGTGCTGCTGGACCGCGATCCGTCGCTGCGGACCCGGATGGTCGTACCGGTGGTCGGCGGCCCCAGCGGCAGCGGGCTCGCGAAGCCGGAGGGCCTGCAGAAGCTGGCGGCGCGGCTCGGGATCACGGATGTCGTACGGTTTCACCCGCCGGTCGGGCAGGACCAGCTCGCCGACTGGTTCCGGGCCGCGTCCGTGCTGGTCATGCCCTCGTACAGCGAATCCTTCGGCCTGGTCGCCATCGAGGCGCAGGCGGCCGGCACCCCGGTCGTCGCGGCCGCCGTCGGCGGCCTGCCGGTGGCGGTACGGGACGGGGCGAGCGGCTTCCTGATCCCCGGGCACGACCCGCAGGCGTACGCGCAGCAGCTGGCCCGGTTCGCCGAGTCGCCGGAGCTCGTCGCCAGGATGGGTGCGGCGGCCGCCGCGCATGCGCAGGGCTTCGGCTGGGACACGGCGGCGTCCGCGACCGCCGACGTCTACACGGCCGCGCTGCACGAGCACCGCCGTCGGGTACGCCTGCACCACGGCTGAGGCACGGGTGAGCCCATGACCGAGGCACGCGAGCGTCACGGCGGACCCGTGTGCACCCACGCCCCATGTGCCGTCCCGGCCGACGCCCGTGCGCAGCCACCGCTGACGTACGCTCACCCCATGGCTGACGTATCCGCCGCAGCGGCAACAGCGCAGGTCATCGAGACGACGTTGAAGGACGCCGAGCTCGAGTGGGAGAGCCCCGAGTCCGGCAGCTACGTCGTGAAGCTGCCCGGCACCCGCAAGCTGTCCACCACCTGCTCCCTCATCGTCGGCGCGCACTCGCTCTCCCTCAACGCGTTCGTCATCCGCCACCCGGACGAGAACGACGCGGCGGTCCACCGCTGGCTGCTGGAGCGCAACCTGCGGCTCTTCGGCGTGAGTTACGCGATCGACCGGCTCGGCGACATCTATCTCGTCGGCCGGCTGCCGCTCTCCGTGGTCACCCCCGAGGAGCTGGACCGGCTGCTCGGTGTCGTCCTCGAAGCGGCCGACGGCTCCTTCAACACGCTGCTGGAGCTGGGTTTCGCGAGCGCGATCCGCAAGGAGTACGCCTGGCGGGTGTCGCGCGGGGAGTCCACGCGGAATCTGGACGCGTTCACGCATCTGACCCAGCGCACCACCAACTGACCTTCTCGGTCGGCCCAATTCGGCGGCGCACGACTCTTTCGCTGTGCTGTCGCGCCGTGGCATGCTCACCGCCGACGCAAACATGAACGTCGTTCACATGCATGAAAGGCGGGTCGGTTCGATGGCTTCTGTGGGGAACATCAGCAGACGTGGACTGCTCGGCAGCGCGGTGGCCGTCGCCGCCGCGGCGGCGACCGGCATGACCGGTGCGGGCACCGCCCGGGCGGCCACCCAGGGCGCGCAGGGTGGTCACGCCCCGGGCGGCGTCACCCCCCTCTGGCGCGAGTTCGCCGCCGCCCCCTTCACCCACGCCCAGGTCCCGTTCATCGGCCGGGCCGGCTACCGGGGCGGCTCCGACCTCCCCCGGCACCGCAAGGTCGTCGCCAACGTCCTGCACTACGGTGCCCGACCGGACGGTTCCGCCGACGCCGCCCCCGCGATCAACCGTGCCATCGCCGCTGCCGGAGAGCGTGGCGGTGGCACGGTGCTCATTCCCGCAGGCACGTACCGCATCGACGACATCATCCGGATCGGCCACAGCGATGTGGTGGTGCGCGGTGCGGGCAGCGGACGTACGAAGCTGTACGCGACCAAGAACCTCACCGAGCTGATCGGCGTGTACGGCAGCCGCTACGGCGGCGACAAGTCCAGCTGGTCCTGGGCCGGCGGCCTCATCTGGCTCTGCCCCGAGGACCGTTGGACCTCGCTCACCGACGCCATCAAGGCGAAGGCCTGGCCCTTCGAAGGCTGGACCGGCAACAAGCGCGACGAGTGGCAGACACTGACGGCGGTCGCACCCGCCCGTCGCGGCGACCGGTCGATCACCGTCGAGTCCACGAAGCAGCTGAAGCGCGGCGGGCTCGTCCTGCTCCGCCTCGTCGACGACGCCGGCCACACCCTCCTGGAGCACATGGCGGGCGGCGGCCCCGGCCCTGAGGCGTACTACTGGGACGACAAGACCAAACTGACCTCGTACGTTCCCTACGAGTGGCCGGTCCGCATCACCGCCGTACACGGGCGCGAGGTCACCCTGGAGCGCCCGCTCCCGCTGGATGTCCGGCCCGAGTGGGACCCGCGCCTGACCACGCTCGCCACCCCGCTGACCGGCTCGGGCGTGGAGGGCCTCACCCTCGAGGCGGTCGAGACCCCGCAGTCGCAGCATCTGCTCGACAAGGGATACAACGGGGTCGCCTTCCAGTGCGCGTACGACTGCTGGGCGGACGACATCACCGTCCGCCACGTCGACAACGGCTTCGGGCTGATCGGCGCGTCCGCCTGCACCCTGCGCCGCACGCGGGTCGAGGGCCGCGGCTCCCACCACCCGTACTACTGCCGTGAGGGCTCGCACGACAACCTGATCGAGGACTTCACCATCGCTCAGCGCACCGTCCCGGCGCCCGCGGGGACGCAGTTGCACGGCATCAACGTCGAGGGGCTGTCCAGCTACAACGTCTGGTCGCGCGGCGAGATGGAGATGGGGACGTTCGACTCGCACCGCGGGATGCCGTTCGCCAACGTCCGCACCGACATCACGGTGAACAACAACGGCCGGCACGGCGGCGACGCGAGCGCGGGACCGCTCTTCGGCGCCCGCTTCACGCACTGGAACATCCGGGTCACCAACGGGCGGGCCGGCCTGATGCGGATCGACGGGCTCGCCCCGTACAGCGCGACGGTCGGCGTCAGCGAGGTGACGGAGTTCGACCAGATCGACGTCCCGGACTTCACCGGCGACCTGCACACGCGGCTGGAGGCGTACGGCACACCGGAAGCGGTGTGGCCGCCGAACCTGCACGACGCACAGCGCGCGCTGGTGCGCTGACGGGGCCCGGCGCTGCGGTCACTCTCGGGTCCGCAGCGCCGACTCGACGTCCAGCAGCGCCGATTCGAGCTGCGGCGCGACCTCGCGCCAAACCCACTCCCGCACCTCGGCGGAGGAGCGGCGGGGGACGGTCTCCACCAGCATGATCAGGTAAAGATAGCTGCGGTAGAGCGCCAGCCGCAGCCGCAGGGACGAGTCGAACACCACGGCCCCGTCCGCCGCCGACGACGCATACCCGGCGAGGAGATCCTCGTCCTTCTCCACATCCCCGAGCAGGGCGAGCGAGACGAAGTCGGCGGCCGGGTCGCCCCAGAACATCCGCTCCCCGTCGATGATCCCGCCGATCGTCCGGGCCCCCGGCTCCCCGTCGACGAGCAGATTGCCCTGCCACAGGTCGAAGTGGACGAGGGCGGGCCGGGTGACGTCGTCGAGGACGGGCGCCGCAGCGGCGAGCAGCGCGCGGATCGCGTCCGTCCGGCGCGGCAGCCGGGCGCTGTGCGTGTCCGCATCGGCGAGCACGGCGTCCGTCATGGCGGTGAACGCCTGCCCCCAGGTCGGGGCCAACGGGCCCAGCGCCCGGGCCGGATAGCCGAATCCGCCGGGCCCGGTGACGGAGTGCAGCCGCCCGACGAGCCGCCCCAGCTCATGCCTGAGCCGCCGTTCCTCGCGGTCCGCCAGGGCCGGACCGATCCCGTACCAGGGCTGCCCGGGGCAGGCCGACATGATCAGGTACGGTCCGGTCGCGGAGCCGGGATCGAGCCGGCTGTGCACGACACGAGGGACCGCGACGTCCCCCGTCGCCGCCGCTGCCGAGTAGAAGGTGACCTCGTTGACCAGGAGGTCGCGCTCGTAGCTCATCCTCGCGGTGGTCGGCGGCGGTATTTTCACCACCCAGTCCCGCCCGTCGGTGAGCGTGACGCGGGTGACGGTGTTGTACGTGCCACCGGTGAGCGGGCTGCACGCCGCGATGCGGTCCGCCCCGATCCCGATGTCGTCGAGGACGGTGGAGACGGTTGCTCGGCTCCGCATGGGCCTGCCCCTTTGCGCCGGTTGTGGACCGGATGCTCTGCGCCGACCCGGGCACCACCCGGCGTCTTCACGGCATGATCACAACGCAATTACGATCAACTCGTCTGCCCGAATTGGTTGATCGTCAAACCACAGCCGGCTCCTAGAGTTGTGTCATGAGACCTACTGTCATACGCCGCGCCGCCGTTGCCGCCTGCACGGCCTTCCTCGCTCTGGCCGCCACCTCCTGCGGAAGCTCGGATTCCGGTAGTGGGGGCGCGGACGGGACAGGCAAGGAGAGCGCCGCGGCCGAGCCCGCCGTGGCCAAGGCGCTGACCGCCGCCGAACTGGACAAGGCGGCGCTGGTCCAGGGTGACGTCAAGGGACACAGGGTCAGCAAGGCGGGCAAGGACGACGCCGTTGCCGCGTCCGCCGTCACCGTGGACGACAAGGCCTGTGACACCTTCGCCGACGCACTGCTGGGCGCCCAGGTCGGCAAGCCCGTGGCGGCCAACCAGCGCAAGGTCGTCAGCGAGCCCAAGAAGGACCAGAAGGAGAAGCAGGACAGCGCGGACGCGGAGGAGGCGTTCATCGCGGCCTTCGACATCACGACGACGATGACGTCCCTCTCCTCGTACGACGGCAACGGCGCCCAGGACACGATCGACGGGCTGCGCACCGCGGCCACCGCGTGCTCCGGCGGCTTCGGCCTCACCGTGGCCGGCGACAAGCAGAAGGTCGTCAAGATCGAGGAGGAGGAGGTCTCGGGCGGCGAGGAGGCCGCTGCCTGGACGGTCACGGTTGAACAGGGCGGCGAGAAGGCCCCGTTCAAGCTCGTGGTCGTGCGCCAGGGCGCCACGATCGCCTCGTTCACATCGCTCAACCTGGCGGCGTCCGGCACGGGCAAGGACTACGAGCTGCCGACCGCGGTGGTCGACGCACAGCTCGCGAAGCTGGCCTGATCGGCGGGGTTCGTCCGGGCGAACGGCCCTGGGGCGAACGGCCTCAGGGAAGCGGGACGAGCCGCACCACGGTGACCGTGAGAACGGACCCGGAGACGTAATAGAGCACGATGGCCCCGAGGACCGTCGCCTCGCGCCGGTCGTGCTCACTCTTGACGGCCGACGACCCGTGCCCGTACGGGTCGCGCCCCAAGGTCCGCGCCATCTCGTCGCGGAACGTACCGCTCTCCCGCATCTTGGCCAGGGTGTCGTCGGCGGGCGGGGCGTAGGAGATGCGGAAATTCAAGAGACGCTCCGCCTCTCCGCCTCGTCCTGCGCCAGCCGGTCCAGGATCCGTTCGGCCTCGGGATCGGGCACGGCCTCCAGCATCCAGTGCCGCATGACCGCCTGGATCTCGTGCACCCCGGCCCCGTTGATGGCGTGGTCGAACTCCTCGCGTCTGTCCTCGGGGAGCGTGGCACGGATGTCCGGGATGCTGTTGGGCACGTCGACCTCGGTGCCGCCGACGAAGGTCTTCAGAGGCTCACCCATGTTCGTTCTCCCGATCTCTCAACGCGCGCGCACCAATCTAAGGGCTGTCCCGTAATCCCTGGTGGATCAGCGCGCGGCGTCGGATGCGGTGCATCGCAAGGCGGAGGGGTGTCCTCATACCGGTCGTATTCGGGCGTTCCGATGACCCGGCGAGGTGCCGTAGCAGTCGTCGTGCGCCCGCCAGGGATTGCGGGACGGCCTTAGGGGCTGTAACTCCCTTCAGTGCGACAGGGAACGGTCACGTCGGCATGGACGCGGAGCCAAGCAACGGTGGACTCGGCGCGAACGACGTCCCCGCAGCGCTTCCGGCAAGGGGCGCCGGACGGCTCGGGCGTCAAGAGTCCTGGCTCGCCCGTCGCCACACCGTCATGTCCGCGGTCACAAAGGCGCTGTCCGGCATCGCGGTCGCCTTCGTCACGATCACGAGCAGCGCGATGTCCCCGTTGCGGTGCCGGACGCAGATCTCGCTGCCGGACGCCGCCGCGGCGAGCGGGAGGCGATGGGCCGTTTGACCGGTGGTGAGGAGGCGGCATTCGTCGACGCCCGCGACCGGGTCGCCGAAGACCATGGTGAACACGCTGGTGTCGCTCTCCAGCGTGCAGCTGACCTCCTTCGCGCAGGTGAAACGGATGTCCCCCGCGCGGTCCTTGCGCTGGGTCGGTCTCTTGAAGCTCAGTGAGTTCTTCGCGTCCAGCCACTGCTGGGAGTAGGGCTCGCCCTGCGTCGACTCGGGTGCGGTCGCGGAGGGTTGGGCTGCTCCCGACGCGGCGCCCGGCCCCTTGGCCGTCCCCTCGCCGTCGGCCCCCGACTTCGCCCCAGGGGCGGACGGGGAAGGGGAGGTCGACGCCTTCACGGTCGTCCCCGGACGAGCCCCCGCCGCCGAGCCCGTACCCCCCGAGCCGCCATGATCCCGGCCACGGAGCGCGCCCGTCGCGTCCATGACCGTCCACGCCAGGACCGTGAGCACCAGCACGACCGCCGTCCCGGCCGCGCCCACAGCCAGTCTGGTCCCACGTCTTCGTGACGGCGCCCTGCCCGGGTCCGTCGGCGCCGCCCATGGATCCTGCACCTGCTGCGGCCCGGTGGCGACCAGCGGCAGCGTGTGTGCCGGTGCGGGATCGGGCACCGGCGGCGGCACCGTCACCTCCGGTCCCGTGACCTCTCGCCAGACGGTCGGCCCCGCGCCCGCGTCGGCATCCTCGCCCAGCTGCTCCCGGCACCACTCCACGACCTCCGCCAGGGTGGCCCGCTCCGCCGGGTCGGCGGCCAGGCAGCGGGCGATCAGCGGGCGGAGCCGAGTGGGCAGCAGGGACAGATCGGGCTCGGAGTGCACGATCCGGTACAGCACGCTGACCGCGGGACCTTCCCCGTACAGCGGCTCACCGAGCGCCGCGAACGCCGCGGTCTGGCCGAGCGCGAACACGTCGGTCGCCGCCGTGACCGCGCCCCCGGACGCCTGCTCGGGAGCCATGAACTGGGGTGTGCCGATGGTGGACCCCGTGGCGGTGTACGAACTGACGCCCGTAGCCAGCGATATGCCGAAGTCGATCACGCGCGGTCCGTCGGACGCGAGCAGGACGTTCGACGGCTTCAGGTCGCGGTGTACGATCCCCGCTCCGTGGATGGCCTGGAGAGCCTCGGCGACTCCGGCCATCAGCCACAGCACCGCGGGCACCGGCAGCGCCCCGCCCCGTCCGACAGCCTCCGCCAGTGAGGGTCCGGGTACGTACAGCGTGGCCAGCCAGGGCGGTGCGCCGTCCGCGTCCCCGTCGATCAGCTCCGCGGTGTACGCGCCCCTGACCCGCCGGGCGGCCTCCATCTCCCGGCGGAAACGCCGCCGGAAGGCGGGGTCGTCGGCAAGTTCGGGCCGGACGACCTTGATCGCCAACGGTCGGCCGCCCTGCGTGTGCGACAGATAGACCCGCCCCATGCCGCCTGCGCCGAGCCGCGCGGCCAGACGGTAACCGGCCACCACAGGCGGATCGTCCGCCTGCAGCGGCTGGAACACCCCGGGCGCATCGCACATCGCCATTCGTCCCCCTGATCCCCTGGTCAGCAAGTGAGTTACTGCTGACCGACGAGCAGCAGCCTAAGGGCTGTCCCGTTATCCCTGGCGGGCGCACGACGACAGCTACGGCACCTCGCTGCGTTGTCGGAACGCCCGAATACGTCCAGTATGAGCACGCCCCTCCGCCTTGCGATGCACCGCATCCGACGCCGCGCGCTGATCCACCAGGGATTACGGGACAGCCCTTAGTACTCCAGCGAAACCCGCAGGTCAGGCAGCGAAATCCTGCTGGAGTACTAGTGCAACTACTCGTCGCCCGGCGAGTCCGTTGATGCCAATCTCCCAAGCCACCTGACTCCAGCGAAGATTCCTACGGCGATCAGCGCGACGACCAAGCCGATCGCGACCTTTGACCCGGTGTCCATCGTTCCGTACATGAATGCTCTCCCTGATCACATTGAACGGCTAACCATCGAGGCCCGGTGGTTAGTTTTCTGAACTTTCACCCTCACCTGTCCGAACGGTGAGGATGTCGCCGGGTTGGCACTCCAATACCTCACAAATGCGCGTGAGCGTACTGAAGCGGATCGCTTTTGCGCGACCGTTCTTGAGTACAGACAGGTTGACATTTGTCACGCCAACCCGAGCGGCAAGTTCGGTCAACGTCATTCCACGACGCTGAAGAAGCTTGTCGAGATGAACAACGACAGCATGGCCGTCGCCTTCTTCGGGGGCCATTAGACGAGTCCTTCGAGGTCTTCTCGCATCCTGGAGCCGGCACGAGTGATCCGGGCGAAAGTGAGTAGACCAAGACCAGTAAATATGGCCAGATAAGGCGCGTTCCAGACCTGAAGCCAGGAGACGGCTGTGAGATCCACGCCGCGGGCAAGTGACGCCAGGAGGGCCGCCTGCGAAACGGCAGCGATGGTCGCAGCAGCGACGCTGCCCGCGAGGAGCCACCACCCCAGCAGTCTCAGCCGGGTGGCGGTCTGAAGAGTGTGCACTCCGTCGCGTGACGCGCCGCGGAGCAGCAGGTTGAGGAGCAAGAGGCTCCCAACACCCAAGGCAAGTGACGCCAGAGGGCTGAGGCCGGCCAGGACGTTCTGCGCGGTGGTTGCGCTCTCTGCGCAGTAGCGTGGAACGGAGCCGACGCTGGCGCCCGGTTCAGGGGTGAAGTCTCGTGCCGCGTACGAGCTGTTGGAGGACCAGTCTGTGATGCAAACACTGCCGGCACCCCAGCCGTGGACCGTGGAGAGGATGAATGCGGCGACCATCAGAGCCACGAGTAGACGCAGGGTCACCGAGACCACGGTGGCGATGGGTTCGAGCAGCTTCTGGTCCTGCATCACAGCACCTACCTCACTTATCGATTAACATTGTTATCGAAAAACGATACACGAGCAGGGGTGGCGATGGAACCCCCAGATCAACGCGGTCGGGGGTGGTGCGGACGGCGCGCACCGTCTGCACCACCCCCGACTTGGAGACGCGGTACGGACTGCTACTTCAGGTAGCCGCCGACGAAGCCGCGGTAGTCGCCCCACACCCGCTCGCGCGCAGACCAGGAGCCGAGGCCACCCTTCCAGGTGGCCGTCCAAACGGTCTCCGACTGAGCATTGTCGGCGGGCGGCGAGGAGATCCACTCGGACACCGCAGTGTTGGAGAACGAGGCGGCCGGGACGTAGTTGTAGTGCGAGGCACTACCGGGGTAGACCTTGGTCGTGTCAGTACCGTTGACCTGGTAGTTGGTGCGGATGGTGACCTTGGTGACGCGAATACCGAAAACCGTGTCGTAGACCGAGTACGAGGCCCACATGTCCCTGTAGGAGGCTGCGGCCGCCATGACGGTGTTCTTCTGGGCTTGCGGTGCTAGCGGTGCGGCCTCTCCGGTCTCGGTCACGGTCTCGACCGCGTGTCCCGCGCCGAGCATCTTCGTGGACGATCCCTCCGTGGGTGGCAGGTCGGCCGCCTCGTCTCCCAGCTCGCTAACCGCCTGGGTGTACGCCTGGGTCGTATTCGAGTCACTGATCAGCGTGAGGAATCTGAACTGATCCTCAAACGAGAGTGCCTTGAACTGCGTGGCGATGTCGGCAGCCTCGGCGTCGCCCGCAAGCGCCCTGCCATCCAGGTAGGCGACATAGTTCGCGGCAGTGGTAGTGGGCCCCGGAGGCTGCACGCCCCCGTCGGCGGCGGCGGAGGCCTGGCCCGGCAGGGCCACCAGTGCGAGGCCGGCCACCGTGGCGGCAACCACGCCAGTGATACCGGCCCGCACGGACTTCCGGTTAGAGATCTTCTGACTAAGCATTGGAGAGACTCCTCTTGATTGAAATGAATGACGCTTATCCGCGATGCAACTAATTCACGTAGCGAGTGGGTGGCCAGGGTTCCTGACGTAATCCTCAGCATCTGAATCTAAGATCCATTTGGGCATCATTTAGCCCTGCTACAGAAACCTAGATTTCTGAGAACTCGATCAGAAATCCTCGCCCTTGCGATTTCTTCCCTGTTCCTTCTTGCTGCCCTAAGCATTCCGCTAGGGCCGCCTGTCCGGCAATTAGACTTTCGGTATAACCGGATCGGCGATGATGCAGGAGCCAAGACGGTCGAAATCGCCCATTTCCGTAGATGCGACAGCGCACGGGCACGGATTCAGATAGGAAACGGCGGTGACGGCAGCGGCTGTTCGGCTTTCCAGTCCCAGTTTCAGGAGGATGCGCCCGACATGAGCCTTAACGGTTCCCTCGGCAACGCCGAGACGTCGAGAGATCGCGTGATTCGTTCCGCCTGTTGCGAGCAGGAGGAGAACTTGGTGTTCGCGCTCCGACAACTGGGGGATTCGGCGGGCAGCCGGCCTCAGGTCAGGGAAGCCCTGTATCGGACCTGCCTGCACATAACTGACATCTCCATGCATGGCAATTCGCAATCGGTCGATGCGGATCGGTAACTGTCTTGCGCACTGGAGTGGGTCGTTGCTCTGCGGACGGAGGAAGACACGTCCGAACTCTCCTGCGGATTGGATCCCTCTGATGCCGCTGCCCTTACCGAGCTGCTCGGTGCGCGGGACACGAGTCAGCTGGTCATCTGCGCAGCTGTCTGCCGATGAGGCAGTGGCGGGATGATGGCGCGGAAGGCCGAGATCGACAGCTGTTCTGCGGGGCTAGTTACGAGTACGGGACGGGATTCCGGCGGCTGATGCTCGCCTGGGCAGCCAGCAGGGTTATCCCCAATCGAAATCGTGGGAATGTGCCGGTATTTCGTCGCCAGCCCCGGTTTCCGCAGCGGCGGCCGGCGGGGGCGGGGTGGTCTCCGCTATGACGGGAACGGCGGTGATGAGGAAGGCTCCGACAACGGCGGCGGCGACCGCGGCGGCCTTGGCGAAACGGATGGCATTCATGGTGAGTGACCTTTCTGGGCCATGAGCAGTAAGGGGGACTTCGCCGGCCTCAGGTCCCGCGGTGGCCTGATCTCCGGTGGTGCCGACTGAGCTTGTCGCCCTGCTGGCAACAACTACTTTCGTCGTAGGTCAGACCCCATGGAAGGGTTCTCTGGTGGACCCAACGGGCCATGGACCAATGGGGCCAGCAGCGGCGCTTCGGCCCGCACGAGCGTCCACGTGGACAGCGACGGCTCCTGCCGCAGTGCGCGGTGACAGACTGCGGCTACGCGCTCTTCGGCCTGGTGCAGCGAGTCGGCCAGTACGTAGACACCGACGACGGGGTGGGGGGCGGCGCCGGGGTGGGCGGTGACGTGCTCGACCTGTTCCTGGCTCAGTGCCCATGCGTGGATGAGCTCCGCCGTTTGGTCGGCGAGCACGGCTCCCGCAGGGCCCTTGAGATGAGCATGGATGAGATACATGGTCCCAGGATTCCAACTGGGGCGAACTACTTACCACTTGATCAAGCTGGACTATTGGGGCCTTGGACTGAAGCGGCCACGTTTGCCGATCATCCTCTTGGCATTTACAAGATCCATGAAATTATCGCCGTCCACACCTTGAGGGGGGCCTCTTGCTGACCACGCTTGGACTCGACCAGGAGACAGAAACCCTTTATCGGGCCATGCTCACGTATCCGGCCGAGGGCGTCGCCGCACTGTGCGAGCGACTCGGCATGCCTGAGGAATCAGTCCGTGGCGGCCTCGACCGTCTGAGCGAACTAGCTTTGGTCAGGCCCTCGCAGGAAGAGCCCGGACAGATCAGAGCGGTCAGCCCCGAAATCGGCATGGAGATACTGCTGGCTCGCCAGCAGGCCGAGCTGGCTGCGCAGCAGCAACGCATCGAAGCCTCCCGGGCTGCCGCGGCCCGGCTCATCGCAGAGTGCGCGGACCTCAGACCGTCTGCAGCACATCCAGGCGTTGAGCACCTGGTCGGCCTCAACCACATCCGCGACCGGCTGAACCTGCTCGAGCGCGAAGTGCGCGAGGAAGTAATGATCTTCTCGCCCCAGAGCGAGCACATTGTTGCGGGACTCGAGCAGGCTCGGCCGCGCGACGAGGCGCTGCTTCGGCGGGGTGTGCGGATGCGGACCATCTATCTGGACAGTGTTCGCAACTGCCCGCCCATCGTGGAGTACGCGGAGTGGCTTACCTCGCTGGGCCGAGAAGCGCGAACCGTCGCTACCCTGCCCACTCGAATGATCATCATGGACCGGGCTGCCGCTGTTATTCCGGTCAACGGAGACGACACCGCTGCAGCGGCTGTCGTGCTCAGCGGCCACGGAACCCTGATCGCCCTCTGCGCGCTCTTCGAGAGCGTGTGGGCGAGCGCAACTCCACTGGGGGCAACCGCACCTCGCGATAAGCACGACCTGACCGACACGGAGTCCACGACGCTGAAGCTGCTCGCCGAGGGACACACGGATGAGGCCATCGCCAAGCGCCTTGGTGTCTCACACCGGACTGCCCGCCGCATCGCCACCACCTTGATGGAGCGGCTCGGTGCTCGAAGCCGCTTCGAAGCCGGAGTGAAGGCTGTACGACTCGGCTGGCTCTAGTACTCCAGCAGGATTTCGCTGCCTGACCTGCGGATTTCGCTGGGCGGCCGGGATGTAGTTGGCTGGTGGGTGGTCAGGGGCGGTCTCACGGAGACCGCCCCTCGAACGTGTGCCGCCGCCGCTGGTACGGGCAGCGACCAGGAACCCTCCCGGTGTGCGGCAGCAGGATCTCGTCGCTGCCTCCAGTCGAACCGCTCGTCCACCCCGTGGGCCACCGGCATGAGTTCGGCAAGTGCCGCCACCGCGTCTCTCCCGCGCATGTCCCACCCTTCATCCCGCCACCCGCACCGCGCGACGTGTCGTATCTGAGGTTCAACTTACGAGCACCACCCCTGGGTTCAACTTACGAGCACCACCCCTGCGACGAATCTCTGGGGCGCTGCCTCCGGTGCCTCGGCAAGACCCGAAGGAAACGGCCTAGCCCAGACACCAGCCGCAACCCTCCGCTCCTGACCCCGAGCAGGTCCCGTCCCTCCCCGGCGCTACGCTCCGGTTGATCAACGAACCGGGGAGGGGACATGGCCGATGGCCGGGAAGCGACGGACGCCGTCGCGGAGAGACCGGTGGAGCTGGCCTACCGGCACACCGTTGACGACCTCGCGGCAGCGATCCGCACCCGGGCGAAGACCACCAGGGCGGGCCTTTTCCGGCGCCAACTGCGGATCTTCACGCTGGTGGTCACGGCCGTCGGATTCCTGCTCTCGACGCTCGGAGACGGCCACCGTGACACACCGTGGCAGCTGTACCTGGCGCTGGCGTTCGTTGCCTTCATGACCGCCGTGCCGCGGCTGCAGGCCCGCCAGCTCCACCGGCTCAGCGAGCGGCAGGGCGATTTCCGCGTCGTCGTCGACGAGACCGGGATCCGCCTCACCACCGCCCACAGCTCGGGCACTCTCGACTGGCACCTGTACCCGCGCTATGCCGAGACCCCGGAGCTGTTCGTGCTGCTCAGCGCCGACAAGTCCGCCGTCGGCGTCGTCGTCCTGCCCAAGCGCGGCCTGAGCAGCCCGGAGGACGCGGGCCGGCTGCGGGCGATCCTCGATCGGCACCTCGTACGCTCGGATGCCGCTGCGGCGCCGGACGCCGATAGGACGCCGAGCCGGGGCCGGGCCGTCCGGCGCGGAGCGGGCGTCGTCGGGCTGCTGCTCCTCGGGCTGGTCCTGTTCTTCTTCGCCTACGCCGCCGTCCAGAAGTCCGCGGACCCAGATGCCTTCCCCGGGCTCCAGCACAACAACGCGCCGGTCTCTGCCATCGCCCTGATCCTGGGGGTGCCTGCCGTCGTCGGCGGATGGTGGGCCGTACGGCGGATGAAGGTGATGCGGATCGTGACCGCCGTGCTCGCCGCAGCCGTGCTGCTGGTCGGCGGCGCCGCCCTCTACCGCATCGGGCCGATGCTGCACTGCTGGGGCTCAGACCGGATCACCCAGGGCCCCGACGGCGACTACGCCTGCTACGACTTCTGAGCGGGCGGGCCCGGGGCTCACTCCTCTTCGGCACCTGCGGCGCAGTCGCCGCAGGTGCCGAAGAGCTCGATGAAGTAGGGAAAGTTCTACCGCGCGCACAATGACGGTTTCCCGCCTGCGTTGCTGCCTGGCTACCCGAGCACCCCCAACTCGGTGTGAGGCCGGCAATGGATGAAGGCGCGGATCCCGTCGGCGAGAGCCTGCTCGCGGCTGATGGAGGAGGGCGAGTCGCCCGACGAGGAGTCTCCTGAGTGACGGCCGCCCGGCAGCCGCCGGGGGCCTGGGGCCGAGGACGTGAACACTCAGGCTCCCGGTAAGAGAATGGCAAGAGGCTGGTAAAGTCCGCTCACTTGGGCGGGGCAGGGGCCCTCGCAGGGAGGGACTCTCACGTGGGCAGACATGCCCTGGGACGGGGCGGTCTGACCGTCGCCGTCTCCGCACTCTCGGTCGCCGTCGCGGCCGTCACCGTGGTCTCGGGGGGCGGCGAGCCGGCCCGCGCGGCCACCGCACAGACAGCGGGAACGACGGAGATTCTCCTTCAGGACCCGCGCACGGAAACGACGCGTTCGGACCGCGTGCTCGCGGCCGGCGAGACCGGCTTCCTGCACCGGCAGGCCGGTGGAGCCGGGCTGCTCTGGACGAACTACGAGGACGGCGGCACCACCACCGTCACCACCCCGCCCGGCAACGCCGGTGCGGGCCAGCCGTACCAGCCGACCACCACCAGCTGCTACGACATCAGCGCCACCTGCCCCTCGGGCACGTTCGGACAGGGCTCCGACACCGTCGCGCTCCCGCACCGGTCGTACACCGAACCCGTCTCGCTGTGGACGCCCGGCGGAGCGGACGGCGGCACGCTGCGCACGCTGGACATGCCGCGGCTGGACTACGTCGGCACGTACGGCGGGACGGTCGTGGCGGCCGAGCAGAACACCAGCGTCGACGGCTCGCCCCGGCCCGGCACCGGGCTGGAACTGCTGGACTACGTCGACGGCAAGCAGCGCACCCGCGTGGTGACCGGAGGCCCGGCCGACAAGGTCTGGAAGACGGGCGTCACCTCCGTGCGCACCGGAGACGCCAAGGGCGCGCTGCTCGCGTACCCGGGCGCCGCCGACTCGACCGGCGCCGCGACCTTCGACATCCACTACCTCGACTTCGCCACCGCGGAGCTCACCCAGGTCTTCTCCGGCGCCGGGAGCGGGCTGTCACTCTCCCTCTCCGGTGACCGGATCGGCTGGTACACCCCGGCCGCGGGCCTGCACCTCCGGTCCCGCGCGGACCTCGCCGCCGAGGAGACGGTCCCGGTGGCGGGCAACGGCACGGCCGGCTCCCCTGTGGTCGTGGGGAACTGGCTCGTCCTGGTGGCGGACCGCGGACCCGTCACGGCCGTCTCGCTGACCGACGGCACCACGAAGACCCTGCTGACCCGCTCGTACGGCGACCCCGTCGCCGCCCCCGACGGCTCCGCCCTCGTCACCGGCGGCACGAGCACCACCGACTGGTGGGTGCAGCGCGTCGTCCAGGGCGCCGACGGCACCCCGCGGCTGGAGAAGGTGGCCAAGGTGCCGCCGTACGAGAACCCCAAGACGGGCCTCGCGCTCAGCCGAGGCAGCCTGCGCGTGGCGGAGCGCGACCCCGCCGTCAGCAGCACTATGGACGCCACGTCCGTGCGCACACTGACGACGAACGGCAGCACCACGCTCACCGCGTCCGACGCCACGGCCGGCGACAAGGTCTCGGCCGTGTGCCCGTACCCGGGCACCTCCTGCTCGGCGATGTGGGGCAACAAGGTCACCGCCCCCCGGGACGCCTACCTCGAGACGTTTTACGACGCCGACGAGGGCGGATCGGGCCTGTCGGACGCGGACCGGGTGGCCCGCGTCGGCGACGGCTCGGGCGTTCCCGACCTTGAGTTCGGCACCGAGAAGGGCGCGATCGTCGACGTGTCCGACGACTACGCGGTCTACAACTCGGGCGGCTCCGCCCCGATGCAGTACGTGGGCCACTTCGGCTACGGTCAGAAGCTGAAGCGCTCGGTCCGCGCCGCGGCCCTGAACGGGCCCGTCCTGTGGAGCGCCACCGCCACCGCCGGCCAGGTCAGCTCCTACAGCCTCACCACGGACAAGACCCTCACCACGGTCACGGTCCCCGGCGCCGGCTGTGTGCCGACCGAGCTGCAGGCGGCGGGCCGCTGGCTGTACTGGGCCTGCGGCACGGCCTCAGCGGGCGTGTACGACACCAAGGCCGGCACGTCCGCCGCCGTGGCCCCCGGTGACGTGCTGCTCGGCGACGGCTTCACCGTCCGCCACGACCACGCCGCCGACGAGCTGGTCCTCACCGACGCGGCCACCGGCGCCACCCGCGTGGTCGCCGCTAAGGTCCCGGACACCGGCCTGGCCGCAGACCGCCGCTACCGCTGGACGGTCGACGAATACACGGGCCTGGTCGCCTGGTTCGACGCGTTCGAGCAGACGCACGTCGCCACCACCGGCATGACCCCGTCCACCCTGACCGCGTTCGACTCGAGCGCCGACAGCTACGCCGCGCCTTCCACCGCCGACTCCTGGACGGGTTCGTGGCTGCTGTCCCGCCCTGTCGGCTCCTGGTCGCTCACCTTCACCTCGGTGGAGAGCGGCGAGACCGGAAAGGCGAGCCGCTCGGTCACCGGCGGTGCGAGCGCCGCCCGGGTCTCGGCGGGCTGGAACGGCAAGACCGCGAGCGGGGCCCGCTTCCCCAATGGCCGGTTCACCTGGACCCTGAAGGCGACGGGCCTGAACACGTCCACCGCCACCACCGTGGCAACCGGCAGCGGCTTCCTCAACAACGGGGCACCGGTACGGCACGACTTCGGCAGCCCCGACGGCCCGGACGGCACTGGCGACCTGCTGACCCTCAACTCCTCGGGCGCCCTGACCTTCCAGAGGGGCACGGGCACGGGGACGTTCTCGAGCAAGGTCAGCGGCAGCGGCTGGGCGACCAGCGTCAAGGCGGTCCCGTTCGGCGACCTGAGCGGGGACCGGTGCAACGACGTCCTGGTGCGCTACAGCAGCGGGGCCCTGCGCCTGTACAAGCCGGGCTGCGGCGCGGCGCTCAAGCCGACGACGTCGTACACCACGCTGGCGACCAGCGGCTGGACCCAGTACGACGTGCTGACCTCTCCGGGTGACGTCAGCGGTGACGGCCGGCCCGACCTGATTGCGCGCAACGCCTCGACCGGCGCGGTGTACCTGTACAAGGGCACCAGCACGGGCAAGCTGTCCGCGCGCGTGAAGCTGTACGACAGCTGGAAGGGCTACAAGAAGATCGTCGGCACCGGTGACCTCAACGGTGACGGCATCGGCGACCTGGTCGTCCAGGACACCTCGAACACCCTGTACCGCTACAACGGCACCGGCAAGGGCACGTTCGGCGCCCGCGCCAAGGTGTTCGGCAACTGGGGCGGCACGTACAACGCCGTCGTCGGTGTCGGCGACCTCAACCGTGACGGCAAGGCGGACATCGTCGTCCGGGACAGCGCGGGCAAGCTGTACCGCAACTACGGTGACGGGAAGGGGTCGTTCGGGTCCCGTACCCAGATCGCCACCGGCTGGGGCGGGTACAAGGCCCTCTCCTAGCAACCTGTGGGGCTCGGAAAGTCGTCGCTGCAGGTCAAGCCGCCCCCACGTCGAGCATGGGCCGGAAGCGCTCGACCATGGCGGCGCGCACCGCGAAGACCCGCTCAGGCTCCCAGGGAACGACGCGCCGCGCGCCCATGGCCGGCGGGGTCACCGTGCGCGAGTTGCAAGTGTTCCGGCGCAGGCATCCGTCCTCCGCGGCAGCGGAGAGCACAGCGCGGACGTTGGAGAAGATGACGCGTGCGTACGCGCCGGACATGCCGGACGCTTCGAGCTGCGTCACGAACTCCCGGATGTGGCCCGGCTGGAACGACCCGAGCTGACGCGAGCCGATACGCGGGAAGGCGTGCAACCTGAGCTGAGACTCCATCGATGCTCGGGTGTTCGGGTCGCCGCTCTGGCTCGCGAGCCACTTCTCTGCGAACTCCTGGAACGTCGCACGGGACGCGCGCGGGTCGATGAAGTGGCCGCGGGCTATGTCTGCCTGCGTGGCACTCAGCCGCTGTTCGGCCTGGCGTTTCTGCCCGTCGGGGAAGTCGCGAAGGTGGGCGTCATCCTCAAGGCCAAGAGCCGCGAGCACGCCGCCGCCCGCGAGCACGGCATGCACGCCCTGCGTCACTTCTACGCGTCCGTCCTACTGGACGCCCGGAGAGAGCATCAAGGCCCTCGCTGAGTACCGCGGGCAACTCCGATCCGGGGCTGACGCTCAAGGTGTACGCGCACCTCACGCCGAGCAGCCGGGAACGGGCCCGGAAGGCTCTCGGGCGAGCGCTCCGGCGCGCAGGACCCGGGGGCCTGGGCCCAAAGAGGGCCCAGGCCGTGAAAATGCCCCCGAGTCGCGCCGTCTGCGCAGCTCAGGGGCATGATCACAAAAGCTACTTCTTCTTGCCCTGGTTCTTCACGGCCTCGATGGCGGCCGCTGCCGCGTCCGGGTCGAGGTACGTGCCGCCCGGCTTCAGGGGGCGGAAGTCGGCGTCCAGTTCGTAGGCGAGCGGGATGCCGGTCGGGATGTTCAGGCCCGTGATGTCGGCGTCCGAGATGCCGTCGAGGTGCTTGACCAGGCCGCGGAGGCTGTTGCCGTGGGCGGCGACCAGGACCGTGCGGCCGGTCAGCAGGTCCGGGACGATGGCGTCGTACCAGTACGGCAGCATGCGCTCGACGACGTCCTTGAGGCACTCGGTCCGCGGGCGCAGCTCGCTCGGGATCGTGGCGTAGCGCGGGTCGTCGCTCTGCGAGAACTCGGTGCCGTCCTCGAGGGCGGGCGGCGGGGTGTCGTACGAGCGGCGCCAGAGCATGAACTGCTCCTGGCCGAACTCGGCGAGCGTCTGCGCCTTGTCCTTGCCCTGGAGGGCGCCGTAGTGGCGCTCGTTCAGACGCCAGGAGCGGTGGACCGGGATCCAGTGGCGGTCCGCGGCCTCCAGCGCGAGCTGGGCGGTGCGGATGGCGCGCTTCTGGAGGGAGGTGTGCAGGACATCGGGGAGCAGACCGGCGTCCTTGAGCAGCTCACCGCCGCGGACTGCCTCCTTCTCGCCCTTCTCGGTGAGGTTGACGTCCACCCAACCGGTGAACAGGTTCTTCGCGTTCCATTCGCTCTCGCCGTGGCGGAGGAGGATCAGCTTGTACGGTGCGTCGGCCATGGGCCCGAGCGTAATCGAAGCCTCGGCGCCTTCGCTCAACCGGTCACAGGGCGGACAGCGCAAGGGGGCGGCCAGGGACGATTGACGGCGGGCGTCAATCGAGTGGCGGTCGGGAACCTCTGCTTCGTAACGTTCGGAGTGCGGTCGGGACACTTACCGATCGCATCCGTTCCGTACGTCCCCGGGGGGAACCCGTATGTCTGTCGCCGGTCTCAGACGGGCCGCACACGAGACCGTCTCCGGTCTCCCCAGAGAGTTCTGGTGGCTGTGGACCAGCACCCTGGTCAACCGGCTCGGGGCGTTCGTCGCCACGTTCATGGCGCTCTATCTGACCCTGGACCGCGGCTACTCCGCCTCGTACGCGGGTCTGGTCGCCGCGCTGCACGGACTGGGCGGGGTCATCTCCTCGCTCGGTGCCGGGGTGATGACCGACCGGCTCGGACGCCGGCCCACCATGCTGATCGCGCAGAGTTCGACCGCCGTGTCGGTGGCCGTGCTCGGCTTCATGGTCCATCCGGTCGCGATCGCCGCCGTCGCCTTTGTCGTCGGTATGGCCAGCAACGCCTCGCGGCCCGCAGTGCAGGCGATGATGGCCGACATCGTCCGCCCCGAGGACCGGGTGCGTGCCTTCTCCTTGAACTACTGGGCGGTCAACCTCGGCTTCGCGATCTCCTCCGCCGGGGCCGGGTTCATCGCCGAGTACAGCTATCTCGCCGGGTTCATGGTCGAGGCCGCGATGACGCTGTTCTGCGCGGTCGTCGTCTTCCTGAAGGTGCCGGAGTCCCGGCCGCAGAAGGCGCCCGTGGCGGTCGGCGGCACGCTGCCGGCCGAGCCTGCCGTCCGGCTCTCCACCGTGCTGCGCGACGGCCGGTTCATGAGCGTCGTCGGGCTGTCGTTCGTGGTGGCTCTGATCTTCCAGCAGGGGTACGTGGGGCTGCCGGTCGCGATGGGTACGGACGGGCTCTCCAGCTCCGACTTCGGCACCGCGATCGCCGTCAACGGTGTGATGATCGTGGCGCTCCAGATCCCGGTCGGCCGCTTCATCCAGCACCGCGACCCGCGCCGGCTGCTGATCGTGTCGTCGCTGCTGGCGGGGTACGGATTCGGGCTGACCGCGTTCGCCGGATCGGTCGCCGTGTACGCGCTGACGATCTGTGTCTGGACGATCGGCGAGATCATCAACGCACCGGTCCAGAGCAACCTGGTCGTCCGTCTCTCCCCGGCCCACGGCCGGGGCCGCTACCAGGGCATGTACACGCTGTCGTGGTCGGCGGCGGCGCTGGTCGCTCCGCTGATGTCCGGTCTGGTGATCGACCACTACGGGGCGAAGTGGCTGTGGGGGATGTGCGGGGTGCTGGGGACCGTGGCGGCGCTCGGGTACTGGATGCTCATGCGTGGGCTTTCGCCGGAGGAGAAGGTGACCGGCGTGGTGGCGGCGACGGCTGCGGAGGCCGGGCCGGACGCGGCCTCGGGCGCGCCGCAGGGCGTGGTGGAGCCGGCCGTCTGAACGGCGTCGGGGAGCGGGCGAGGGTGTGCCCGATCCCCGACGCGTCCGCCATGCGGTTGCGGCCGGCTCGCGCGCTGCGTCCCGCCGGCCGGTGCCGGTGCCGCTTCGCCCCGGTTGCCCTGCTGCTGATCGGTGCCGTCGGCCACGCGGCGGCCCGTATCCGCCGCTCCCCGGAGCCCGTCACCGCGTGAACCCGCACCGCCTGAAAGGGCATGCGACCGGCGCCCCGCGCGGAGAGTGATCCGCGCGGGGCGCCGTCTGCACGCTTGCGTCCGGTCGGCCTCGGTCAGCCGCCGCACTGGCACGGGGCGCCCGACTGGCAGCCGCACCCGCAGCCCGAGCCGCAGCCACAGGCACCGAGCACCGTCAGATGGACCACTTCAGCGGGTGTCTCCTGCTGTGGGTCGGTCGTGGGGGAGTCATCCATCGTTCCTCCTCAAGGACGTACATCCAGGCGTACGACAGGGCCGTACGACTGACGACGACGCACGACCGGGGCGTACGACGTCGGCGTACCGCCCCACCCCATTGCATGCCCAAACAGGCCCGCACGTGAACGGCGCACCGACGGCGCACTAGCGCAGAAGCCGCCCGGTCTTCGCTACGCGCCCTCCACCGGGGTCGACGTCTGCAGGTCATCGGCGTGCTCGCCCGTCACCAGGTAGACGACCCGCTTGGCGACCGACACCGCGTGGTCGGCGAAACGCTCGTAGTAGCGGCCGAGCAGCGTGACGTCGACGGCGGTCTCGATGCCGTGCTTCCAGCGGTCGTCCATCAGGTGCTGGAACAGCGTGCGGTGCAGCAGGTCCATCTCGTCGTCGTCCTGCTCCAGCTGGAGCGCCAGGTCGACATCCTTCGTAATGATCACCTCGGCGGCCTTGGCCATCAGCCGCTGCGCCAGCTGCCCCATCTCCAGGATGGTGGCGTGCAGGTCGTTCGGTACCGCCGACTCCGGGAAGCGCAGCCGGGTCAGCTTGGCGACGTGCTGGGCGAGGTCGCCCGCGCGCTCCAGATCGGCGCTCATCCGCAGCGAGGTGACCACGATCCGCAGGTCGGTCGCCACGGGCTGCTGGCGTGCGAGCAGGGCGATCGCCCGTGCCTCCAGGTCGTGCTGGAGGTCGTCGACCTTCTGGTCGGCAGCGATCACGCTCTCGGCGAGCTTGAGATCGGCGTCGAGCATGGACGTCGTCGCCCGCCCGATCGCCGACCCGACGAGCCGCGCCATCTCGACGAGCCCTTCGCCGATCGAGTCGAGTTCCTCGTGGTAAGCGTCACGCATGGAAGTCCTCTCCAGTCCTCACTAAGGCCGGGGCCAGGTCTGAACCCCACGGTCTCACCCTGCGTGGCGTACGCGTCCGGATCCGGCCGACCAAGTGAACCAACCCTTGCCCCTCGGTGAACTCTGGGCGACGAGTGTTCGAGTAAGCACTCGGACGGCTGGGAGAGTGGGTCGGCACCCGCTTAACCTTTAGGTATGGACGTGAACGCGGCGGTCGCCGCAGCTGCAGCGATCGCCGGGTTGTGTACCGGTGTGATCGCCATGCTGGCGTTCCGCTGGAGCGAGCGCGACCAGAAGAAACCGACGCGCACGTCTCTGCGGCCCGACAGCAACGGGGCACTGCCCCCCGGAGTCGACACGGTCCTCTCCGTGCTCTCCTCCTCCGCGGTCGTGCTCGACGAGAGCGACAGTGTCGTCAAGGCCAGCTCCGCCGCGTATGCGCTGGGCCTGGTCAGGGGCGGCCGGCTGGCCGTCGAGCCGATGCTGCACATGGCCAGGGACACCCGCCGGGACGGTGAGATACGGCAGGTCGAACTGGACCTGCCGAGGCGCGGTACGGGCCGCGGCGAGGCCCTCGCGGTCTCCGCCCGGGTCGCCCCGCTGGGCTCCCGGCTGGTGCTCCTGCTGGTCGAGGACCTCACCGAGGCACGCCGTATCGAAGCGGTACGGCGTGACTTCGTCGCCAACGTCAGCCATGAGCTCAAGACCCCGGTCGGTGCGCTCTCGCTGCTCTCCGAGGCCGTCATGGACGCCTCCGACGACCCGGAGGCGGTGGAGCGGTTCGCCGGCAGGATGCAGATCGAGGCCACCCGGCTGACCAACCTCGTACAGGAACTGATCGACCTCTCCCGGGTACAGAACGACGACCCGCTGGAGGACGCCGAGCCGGTCCGGGTGGACGAACTGGTCGCCGAGGCCATCGACCGCTGCCGCCAGCAGGCCGGAACGAAACAGATCACCATGGCCGCCGGCGGCACCGCGGAGCTCCGCATCTGGGGCAACCGCGGCCAGCTCGCAGCGGCACTCGGCAATCTCGTCGAGAACGCCGTCAACTACAGCCCCGCTCGCACCCGCGTCGGCATCGCCGCGAGGCGCCTGGCCGTACCGGGTGGGGACCAGATCGAGATCGCCGTGACCGACCAGGGCATCGGCATCTCGGAGAAGGACCGCGAGCGGGTCTTCGAACGCTTCTACCGCGTCGACCCGGCCCGCTCACGGGCCACCGGTGGCACCGGTCTCGGCCTCGCCATCGTCAAGCATGTGGCCGCCTCGCACGGCGGGGAGGTCACCGTGTGGAGTTCGGAGGGCCAGGGCTCCACCTTCACCCTGCGGCTGCCCGAAGCGGGTTCCGTACGGGACCGAGACCGTGCAACCGGCGGACCGCTCATCGTCAACGGTGACGACGGGACCTACCGGACCGCCAACCCCGACACCCTTGAAACATTTCCTGCCCCGGAGGTCCTTCCGTGACCCGAGTGCTTGTCGTCGAGGATGAGGAATCCTTCAGCGACGCTCTGTCCTACATGCTTCGTAAGGAAGGCTTCGAGGTCGCCATCGCGGCCACCGGCCCGGACGGGCTCGACGAGTTCGAGCGCAACGGCGCCGACCTCGTCCTCCTCGACCTGATGCTGCCGGGCCTGCCCGGTACCGAGGTCTGCCGCCAGCTGCGCAGCAGGTCCAACGTCCCCGTGATCATGGTCACGGCCAAGGACAGCGAGATCGACAAGGTCGTCGGCCTGGAAATAGGAGCCGACGACTACGTGACCAAGCCGTTCTCCTCGCGGGAGCTCGTCGCGCGCATCCGCGCGGTGCTGCGCCGTCGCGGCGAGCCGGAGGAGGTCACGCCGGCGGCCCTGGAGGCGGGTCCGGTCCGGATGGACGTGGACCGTCACGTCGTCACGGTCTCCGGCGGCAAGGTCGACCTCCCGCTCAAGGAGTTCGACCTGCTGGAGATGCTGCTGCGCAACGCGGGCCGGGTGCTCACCCGGATGCAGCTGATCGACCGCGTCTGGGGCGCGGACTACGTGGGCGACACCAAGACCCTCGACGTCCACGTCAAGCGCCTGCGCGCCAAGATCGAGCCGGACCCGGGAGCCCCGCGCTTCCTGGTCACGGTGCGCGGCCTGGGGTACAAGTTCGAGCCGTAAACCGGCCACCACGCACGTATGACGCAGGCGCCCCCGGATCCGGGGGCGCCTGCGTCATACGTGCGTCACGTCAGCCGTTCGACGTGTCCGTCGACACCGACGCGGAGGCCGCGTCGGTCGGGGTGGTCTCGTCCTGGTTCTCGCTGCCCGCGGCGTTGTCGTTCTCGCTGCCGGCGGCGCCGGTCTCCTCGGACGGCGCGCCCGGGGTCCCGGACTCGGACGGCGAGGCGGACGGCGAGGCGGACGGCGTCTGCGCCGGCGCCGACGGCAGCGAGCTCGGGCCGAAGCCCTTGAAGAAGCTGGTGGCCGGGACGACGAACGCGCCGAGCGGTACGTCACCGGTCTCGCTGAACTTGAAGACGACCGCCTGGACGTTGCCGTTCTGCGCGGCCTCGCGGCTGTTCTCGATCACGGCGGACGCGTTGCCCTTGCCGCCCAGGACGACCCAGCCGCCGGCCGGGACGACGACCGGTCCCCCGCCCTCGGCGGCGTGCAGCTGCACCGAGACGTCGGAGCCCGGCAGGGTGATGGCGTCGAGCGTCTGGCGCTTGGTGCCGTTGTTGAACACCGTCGCCGCGATGACCGCCGGCCCCTCGGCGCCGTGCTCCGGCTGGGTGATGACGTTCGCGTTCTGGATCCTGATGTCACCGAGGGTGGTGGCAGCGTTGTCCGGCTTGATCTCGAGCGTTTGCGCGTCATTGCCGGCACCACACGCGGAAAGTGCACCGATCGAGATCACGATGGCGGCGGCGGCAAGGGCGCCGCGTCGAAGGCTGCGGCTCACGGCTGCGGCAACTCCTTGAACGTACGACTTCACGGACGGAGGGGCGAGCGACGTAAAGCCGCCCTAAGGGTGTGTCAGCGGCCTTAGGTTACCGAGCCGCCGTCCCCGCCCCGCACCCGACCCGCCCCTACCGCCCCGGGCATCACCACCGGAGCCCTCACCCGGTCCCCGCACCGGCCCCCGCCTCGCGATTTGCGCGCCGTTCACATAACGGGCTTGATCAATTCTCCGAGCCTTGACGCATTCCTTGCACATAATCTCCGCAGCGGCCGAGCGGTGATCAATTTCATTGGCCATCGGTACTTAGGTCCGTACGGGTGATCGATCTCCGAACGGAGTAGGGAAAGTCCGCCATCTGGAATCCGGCAAACCGGGACGTTCAACCACTTCCGAGCGGGTTCGAGGATGCGTAACGCGCGCGTTTCGCCTCGCCCGTACAGCGCCTCCGACCTGCGAATACCGTCTCCAGGGAGTCTTCCGCAGCACGTTCGTGTTGCTGTTGTCAAGCCCCGAGATATGCCCTGACCTGCGAAAACGCCATTCAGGAGAAGCCGTTCTCGTGTTACTCTGGATAGCCACGGAAGGGGTACCTGTCACATGACGTTCAAGGTTGGCGACACCGTGGTCTATCCCCATCACGGGGCCGCGCTGATCGAGGCTATCGAAACTCGCCAGATCAAAGGCGTGGACAAGACCTACTTGGTGCTCAAGGTCGCCCAGGGCGACTTGACGGTTCGTGTGCCGGCGGACAATGCGGAGTTCGTGGGTGTGCGCGACGTAGTCGGGCAGGAGGGGCTGGACCGGGTCTTCGAGGTGCTGCGCGCGCCGTACGCCGAAGAGCCGACGAACTGGTCCCGGCGCTACAAGGCAAATCTCGAGAAGCTCGCCTCCGGCGATGTCATCAAGGTCGCCGAAGTGGTGCGCGACCTGTGGCGTCGTGAGCGCGAGCGTGGACTCTCCGCAGGTGAGAAGCGCATGCTCGCCAAGGCGCGGCAGATCCTGGTGAGCGAGCTCGCTCTCGCGGAGAACACGAACGAAGACAAGGCCGAGGCTCTGCTCGACGAGGTCCTCGCGTCCTGACCCGGATCGCACCGGTCGTAAATAAATGTGCCGCGGTGCCCGCTGACCAGCCGTATTCACGGTGTGTCGTCGGGCGCTGCGGCATGTCCGGAATTGGTCCGGACCAGCCCATCGATACCTTTCGATATCTTGCTTGCGATCTTGCACAGCCGACCCCGAGCGGCCGATGCGGCTGCCCCACCGACCGGGAATCACGGAAAGGGTCCCGGTCAGGTCAAGCATCGCGCCCGGCTCGCTTGTGGCCATACCCATGTCGGCCGTGGAAACAAACATGCTGATGCTTCGGAGTGCAACCGATGTCTGATCAATCGCGTCCGTACCGCACCGCCGCGGTGATTCCCGCGGCCGGTCGCGGCGTACGGCTCGGTCCGGGCGCCCCCAAGGCGCTCCGCGCGCTGAGCGGGACGCCCATGCTCATCCATGCGGTACGGGCCATGGCGGCGTCCCGGTCCGTCTCCCTCGTGGTCGTGGTCGCGCCGCCGGACGGCGCGCCCGAGGTCAAGAACCTGCTGGACGAACACGCCCTGCCCGAACGCACCGACTACGTCGTCGTGCCGGGCGGGGACACCCGCCAGGAATCGGTCGGGCTCGGCCTCGACGCCCTGCCCGAGGACATCTCCGTCGTCCTCGTCCACGACGCGGCCCGCCCGCTGGTGCCCGTCGACACCGTGGACGCGGTGATCGAGGCCGTACGTGACGGGGCGCCCGCCGTCGTACCCGCACTGCCGCTCGCCGACACCGTCAAGGAGGTCGAGCCCGGCGCGCCCGGCGAGCCGGAACCGGTGCTCGGCACACCTGTGCGGGCCAGGCTGCGCGCCGTACAGACCCCGCAGGGCTTCGACCGGGACACCCTGGTCCGCGCCCACGCGACGGTCGCCCTCGACGGCGAGGGCGCGACCGACGACGCGGGCATGGTCGAACGGCTCGGGGCGCCCGTCGTCGTCGTACCCGGGCACGAAGAGGCGTTCAAGGTGACCCGGCCGCTGGATCTGGTGCTGGCCGAGGCGGTTCTCGCGCGCAGGAGGGCGAACGATGGGTTCTGAGCACGCACCGGTGATCCCGCAGGTCGGCATCGGCACGGACATCCACGCCTTCGAGGAGGGCCGCGAGCTGTGGTGCGCGGGACTGCTCTGGGAGGGCGAGGGCCCCGGTCTCGCCGGCCACTCCGACGCCGACGTCGTCGCCCACGCCGCCTGCAACGCGCTCTTCTCCGCGGCCGGCCTCGGTGACCTGGGCCGGCACTTCGGCACGGGGCGCCCCGAGTGGTCGGGCGCCGCGGGCGTCACCCTGCTGGCCGAGGCGGCGCGGATCGTCCGGGCCGAGGGGTTCGAGATCGGGAACGTCGCGGTCCAGGTCATCGGCGTACGGCCGAAGATCGGCAAGCGGCGCGACGAGGCGCAGAAGGTGCTGTCGGCTGCGGTCGGCGCCCCCGTCTCGCTGTCGGCCGCCACATCGGACGGCCTCGGCTTCACGGGGCGCGCGGAGGGGCTCGCGGGGCTCGCGACGGCCCTGGTCTACCGGACAGGCTGACGGCGCACCCGGTCGGGCACAGCCGGCCGCTGCCCGACGGGCGGCTGCCGGCGCCCCTCCGGGGTGTCTCCTCGGAACCGGCAACGAGGACCGAGCCGTCACGTGCGCCGGTCCCTGCCGGAGGACGGGGCAGCCACCTTCCGGGTGGGCGGTGCGGGAAGCCGGGGCGGCGTCGCCCGGCCGGGGTACGTGTAGGAGCA
Source organism: Streptomyces sp. NPDC005262 (assembly GCF_042872425.1). Lineage (NCBI taxonomy): Bacteria > Bacillati > Actinomycetota > Actinomycetes > Kitasatosporales > Streptomycetaceae > Streptomyces > Streptomyces sp. NPDC005262. Next base: position 57,645 of record NZ_JBIAKK010000014.1, on the reverse strand, counting down.
CTGCACGCACCCCGTCTCCTGGAGGACGCACGCCATGACCGCCGAACTCTCCGATGAGCTCAGGTCGCTTCTCGACACCCCCGTCTTCGTGACCGTGGCCACCATCCAGCCCGACGGCAGCCCCCAGTTGTCCCCTGTCTGGGTGAAGAGGGACGGCGACGACGTCCTCTTCTCGACGACCCGCGGCCGCCGCAAGGAGCAGAACCTGAGCCGCGATCCGCGCGTCTCCGTCGTCGTCCAGCCGTTCGCCGCCCCGTACACCTACGCCGAGATCCGCGGTGTCGCGGCTCTCACCACGGAGGGCGGCGACGCACTCATCGACGAACTGTCCGTGAAGTACACGGGGAAGAAGTACGCGGAGTTCAACCCCGCTTCCGGCGACGACGACGAGCGTGTCGTCGTCCGGATCACCCCGCAGAAGATCGTCGGGCGTATCTGAGGACCCGTTCGGGGATCGTCCCTGTCACAAGTTGTCCTCGCGATCCCGAATGGGTCGCGGGGCACTGGTGCGGGCCCACTACCCTTGAGGGGTGACTATTCGCCTGTACGACACCAGCGCCCGGCAGATCCGTGACTTCGTCCCGCTCACAGCGGGCTGTGTCTCGATCTACCTCTGTGGCGCGACTGTCCAGGCCGCCCCGCACATCGGGCACATCCGGTCCGGTCTGAACTTCGACATCATGCGCCGCTGGTTCGAGTACCGCGGCTACGACGTCACGTTCATCCGGAACGTCACCGACATCGACGACAAGATCATCAACAAATCGGCCGAGCAGGGCCGCCCCTGGTGGTCGATCGGGTACGAGAACGAGCGCGCGTTCAACGACGGCTACGACGCGCTCGGCTGCCTCCCGCCCACCTACGAACCGCGCGCGACCGGCCACATCACCGAGATGATCGAGATGATGCGGGGCCTCATCGAGCGCGGCCACGCCTACGAGGCGGACGGCAACGTCTACTTCGACGTGCGGTCGTTCCCCGGCTATCTCGAGCTGTCCAACCAGGACCTGGACGACCTGCGCCAGCCGTCCGGCGAGGGCGAGACCGGCAAGCGCGACCAGCGTGACTTCGCGATGTGGAAGGCGACCAAGCCGGGCGAGCCCAGCTGGGAGACGCCGTGGGGCCGCGGCCGGCCCGGCTGGCACCTGGAGTGCTCCGCCATGGCGCACAAGTACCTCGGCAGCGCCTTTGACATCCACGGCGGCGGTATCGACCTGATCTTCCCGCACCACGAGAACGAGATCGCCCAGGCCAAGGCTTTCGGCGACGAGTTCGCGAAGTACTGGGTGCACAACGGCTGGGTCACCATGTCCGGCGAGAAGATGTCGAAGTCGCTCGGCAACTCCGTGCTGGTCAGCGAGATGGTCAAGGCATGGCGTCCGATCGTGCTGCGCTACTACCTCGGCACCCCGCACTACCGGTCGATGATCGAGTACAGCGAGGAGGCGCTGCGCGAGGCCGAGTCCGCGTTCGCCCGGATCGAGGGCTTCATCCAGCGCGTCATCGAGAAGGCGGGCGGTGAGGTCGAGCCCGCCCCCGAGGTGCCGCTCGCGTTCGCCGAGGCGATGGACGACGACCTGGGTGTCCCGCAGGCCCTCGCGATCGTCCACACCACCGTGCGCCAGGGCAACTCCGCTCTCGCCGCCGACGACAAGGAAGCGGCCGTCGCAAGGCTCGCGGAGGTACGGGCCATGCTCGGCGTCCTCGGCCTCGACCCGCTCGACCCGCACTGGGCGGGCGAGGGCGACCGCGGCGAGGACCTGCACGGGGTCGTCGACACGCTCGTACGCCTCGTCCTGGACCAGCGTCAGGCTGCCCGCGACCGCAAGGACTGGCCCGCCGCCGACGCGATCCGCGACCAGCTCAACCAGTCGGGCCTCGTCATCGAGGACAGCCCGACCGGCCCACGATGGACGCTCGGCCCGCGCCAGTAGTCCTCACCGTGTGCCGCCCGGCGATCCGGGCGGCACACTTTCATTACGTACGCACGTCTGAAGCAACGAAACAGGTAGGTCATGGCCGGGAACAGCCAGCGCAGGAACCGCCGCACGTCCAACAAGAAGGGCATGCAGGTCGGCAGCGGTGGCCAGCGACGCCGTGGTCTCGAAGGCAAGGGACCGACGCCGCCCGCCTCCGCCCGCAAGGGACACAAGAAGAACCGGGTGGCGAACGCCCAGGCCAAGCAGGCCGCGGCCCGCCGCCCCGCGCCCCGACGCGGTGGCGCCAAGGGCACGTCCGAGATGGTCGTGGGCCGTAACCCGGTCTACGAGGCACTGCGCGACGGCGTCCCGGCGACCACCCTCTACGTCCAGCAGTACATCGACAACGACGAGCGGGTCCGCGAGGCGCTCCAGCTCGCCGGCGAGCGCGGCAACATCAACCTGATGGAGGCGCCGCGCCCCGAGCTCGACCGGATGACGAACGGCCTGAACCACCAGGGCCTCGTCCTCCAGGTCCCGCCCTACGAGTACGCGCACCCGGAGGACCTCACCGCCGCCGCGTACGACAACGGCGAGGACCCGCTGATCGTCGCGCTCGACGGGGTCACCGACCCGCGCAACCTGGGTGCGATCGTCCGCTCCGTCTCCGCCTTCGGCGGCCACGGCGTGGTCGTGCCGGAGCGCCGCGCGGCAGGGATGACGGCAGGCGCCTGGAAGTCCTCGGCGGGCACGGCGGCCCGTACGCCGGTCTCCCGGGTGACGAACCTGACCCGCGCCCTGGAGGGCTACCAGAAGGCCGGCATCACGGTCGTCGGCCTGGCCGCGGACGGCGAGCACACCGTGCAGGACCTGGAGGCCCTCGGCGGCCCCGTCGTCATCGTGATCGGCAGCGAGGGCAAGGGCCTGGGCCGCCTGGTCGGCGAGACCTGCGACTACCGGGTACGGATCCCGATGCCTGGTGGCGCGGAGTCGCTGAACGCGGGTGTCGCGGCAGGCATCGTGCTGTACGAGACGGCACGCCGCCGCGCCTGACGCGCCGGTGGTGACCGGTCCGGGCCGACCGGACCGGTCAGCGGACCCTCCCGGCAGCCGGCGCGGCACCGTCGGCGGAGTCGGCGCGCAGGCACGAACCGGTGCGCCGGGGGACCGCAGGCAGTGGCCGCCGTCGGACATGCCCCTCGGCGCGGGGCGGCGGAGCCAATTCCCCTACGCCCGCCGCAGTAACGCGAGTAGTCGCTCCACGGAAATGCACCCGGTCGGACGTCGGCCGACGGAGTGTGCACCCGCCACCACCTGTTGACGGGCCTCGGACACATCGGGTCCGTCAAGGCAGTGTCCTAAACACACATCACTCGGTTAGATGAGTGTGGACACCAGAACGCCTCGGTTCGACGAACTACCCGCCCTGAGTATGGCCAAGGTGGACTGCGACCCTGCGCAGGTCATCGTCAACCACGCCAGCTTCCGGGTGCAGCTCACGCCCGGCCGGCACGCACGGCTGCGTGGTGCCGCTCCCGCGGGTTCGGTCGGGATCCCCGCCATGAGCGGCCCCGGCGCGGGGCGCGGCCGGCGCTCGCCCGTCGTGTGGAGCGGCAGGTCCGCCCCCGGCGACCCCGGCGCCACCGGACTCCTCCAGGCCGTACGGAACTCCACCGCGGGCCGCCCCGACGGCTCGTACCACTCGTACGGCACCGAGTTCGACGACGGTCGAGGTCCGGGCGCCACACAGGTCATCCCGCGCCTGGACGAGACCCAGCCGAACCCCGTCATCACGGCACCCCAGCAGCCCCGCCGCACCGGCAACGGCCCGCTGCTGCCGCCCATGCGGCAGGCGGTCGGCGCCTACGACGCCGTCGACACCGGCCCGTACGGGCCGGAGCCGTACGAGGAAGAGCGGTACGAAGACGGCGAGTTCGACGGCACCGTCGGGAGCAGGTCGCACCGCCACGGCACGGACACCGTCCGGCACGCGTACTACCCCGGCCGCCGGATGAACCTCGGGGTCGTACTCCTCCCCATGCGGGTCTTCCTCGGCTTCATCTCCATCTGCGCCGGCATGGGCAAGCTCTGCGATCCCGTGTACTTCGACGGCGGCGACCGCGGCTCCATGGTCAAGTGGCTGTCGTCACTGCACCCTTGGGCGCTCGCCGAACCACTGCGGGACTTCGCGCTCTCCCACCCCGTCGGCGCCGGGCTCACCGTCGCCTTCCTCCAGGTCGTCGTCGGGGTCCTCACGGTCCTCGGCCTGTGGCAGCGGGTCGCCGCCTCCGTCGGCGCCCTGCTGTCCGCCGCGCTGCTGGTCACCGTCAGCTGGCGCACCGTCGCCGTCTACGACGCGCCGGACATCATCTACCTCGCGGCCTGGAGCCCGCTGGTCATCGCGGGCGCCCCCGTCTACTCCGTCGACGGACGGCTGGCCGGCGAGGCATGGCGCAGGCTCGGCCCGCGCTCCCCGATCTGGGACCTGCGCCGTCGCGTGCTGCGCCGCGGCGCAGTCGTCGCCACCGTCGTCGTCGGGCTCACACTTCTGGTCGGCTCGATGCTCGGCGGCGCCGTCCGCTCCTCCCAGGTCGTCACCGTGCCCGGCCCGGACGACAACCCGACCAACCAGCTGCCCGGAACCCCGCTCCCGCAGGAGTCCACCGGCGGCCAGGCGTCGCACACCCCCGCCGGGCAGAAGCCGTCACCGTCGCTGTCCCGCTCCGCCACCCCGTCCGCGCAGGCGTCCACGCCCGGTACGGACACCGTCCGCGAGTCCGGCCAGGCCGCCGGCGCCGGACAGCCCAGCCAGACGCAGGGCACCGGTCAGCAGCCCCAGCAGCAGACGACTCCGCAGCAGCCCCCGGCCACCAGCTCGGGACCGACCTCGTCCGGCTCCACCGGAACGGGCGGCGGCTCCACCGGCGGCGGCTCGACCGACGGCGGCTCCACGGGATCGACGTCCGGCGGCACGTCGGGCGGCGGCCGCAACCCGATCGGCGGCCTGCTCGGCTGAGCCCGGCGCCCGACAGACGCGGAGGAGGGGCGGCCACCGGAAACCCGGCGACCGCCCCTCCTCCGTACCCGTCGTCCGTCCGCCTCAGCGGGCCTGCGGGCCGTCCAGCTCCCGCGCCGCCTCCGTGAGGTCCTTCGCCGTGTCGATGGCCCGCCAGTACGCCCCCAGCGGCAGCGGATACCCGGCCAGCCGACGCTCTCGGGCCAGCCGCGGGAACGTCGTCCGCTCATGGTCGCCCCGGTCCGGCAGCAGCGTCGTGAACGTCGGCGAGAAGACGTACACACCCGCGTTGATCAGATACGGCGACGGCGGCGCCTCGATGAAGTCGGTGATGTGCCCGAACGCATCCGTCTCCACGGCACCCCACGGGATCCGCGGACGGGCCAGGGCCAGCGTGGCGGTCGCATCGCGCTCCGCATGGAACGCCGCCATCTCACGCAGCGAGAAACGGGTCCAGATGTCGCCGTTCGTGGCGTACCAGGGCTCCGAAGGATCCGGCAGCCGGGCGGCGGCGTACTTGAGACCGCCGCCACGGCCGAGCGGCTCCGACTCCACCACGGTGGTCACCCGGAGCGGCAACACGGCCTCGGCCAGCCACTCCTGGAGCACCTCGGCGAAATGACCGCACGACACGACGGCATCGGTCACGCCCTCCGCGGCCAGCCAGGAAAGCTGATGGCCGATGATCGGAGTCCCGGTGCCCGGGATCTCGACCATCGGCTTGGGGCGGTCGTCGGTGTACGGGCGCAGCCGCGACCCCTGGCCACCCGCCAGGATCACGGCCTGCGTCGGATACGTATGCATGCCAGGCACGATATGCCGTGCCCGTCCCGCACCGGTCAGCTGAACTGCGCGACACCCGAGGCGAACGACGTGTCACAGACGGGACGGGAGAACCGCTGCGCCCGCGCGGGACCGTACTGCTCGACCGCGGCCCGGCCCAGGGCCCTGGCGATCGACATGCAGTGGCGCGCGAGCGACGGCCTTCCCTCGACGGTTCGCTGAAGGTCCGTCAGCGCGGTACCCGGGTCCTTCTGCCGGAGTTCCACGAGGAGCCGGTCGCGCAGCACGTCCTGCGGGGCGCGCGCCGCGGCGGGCTTCTTCGATACGGTCTCCGCCGACGCGGTGAGTACCTGCGACGTGGAATTGTGCGCTGCCCACGGCACACGGGTGACCGCGAGGGTCCCGGAGAGGACCATGACGACGGGCAGGACGAGAGCGAGAGTTCGGCCGATGCGGCGCGCGGTGTGGGTCACGCAGCGAGCGTAGCGGGCAGTGATGATTTGGCGACATTTCGTCACCCTGGCGGGGGACGGTTCGAGAGAACATTTCGAATTCCGTGTTGACGACCACGGGTGAAATGACCGAAGTCCCTGGGTATTTGGCGGTGTCCCCGGAGTCTCGTCGCCCAAACCTCAACATGCGCTCGGATACGCGAACGGCCCCGCATCACGAAGGGTGCGGGGCCGTCGTACGGCGTTGTGCGCGACGTCAGCCGACGAGACGCTCGCCCGTGGAGGTCGAGAAGACGTGCAGCTCGTCCGGACGCGGCACGACGTGCAGCTTGGTGCCCTTCTCCGGCACGGCGCGGCCGCCGACGCGGACGACGAGGTCCTTGTCGGCACCGCCGACGTGCGCGGAGCCGTAGACGAAGCCGTCGGCGCCGAGCTCCTCGACGACGTTGACCGACACGGCCAGGCCGGCCGGGGCGTCGGCGCTGTCCTTGGAGAGCGTCTTGGCGGCGGCGCCACCGTGCTCGACGATGTCGAAGTGCTCCGGGCGGATGCCGACCGTGACCGTGGTGTCACCCTTGTCCGCGGCGGCGGTGAGCGCCTCGCGGGAGACGGGGACGACGCTGTTGCCGAACTTCACGCCACCGTCGGTGATCGGGACCTCGACCAGGTTCATGGCCGGGGAGCCGATGAAGCCGGCGACGAAGAGGTTGGCCGGGCGGTCGTACATGTTGCGCGGCGAGTCGACCTGCTGCAGCAGACCGTCCTTGAGGACCGCGACGCGGTCACCCATGGTCAGGGCCTCGACCTGGTCGTGCGTGACGTACACGGTCGTGATGCCGAGGCGGCGCTGGAGCGACGCGATCTGCGTACGGGTGGAGACACGGAGCTTGGCGTCGAGGTTCGACAGCGGCTCGTCCATGAGGAAGACCTGCGGCTCACGCACAATGGCGCGGCCCATCGCGACACGCTGACGCTGACCGCCGGAGAGCGCCTTCGGCTTGCGGTCCAGGTAGTCGGTGAGGTCGAGCATCTTGGCGGCCTCTTCGACCTTCGCCCGGATCTCGGTCTTGTTGATACCGGCGATCTTCAGCGCGAAGCCCATGTTGTCCGCGACGGACATGTGCGGGTAGAGCGCGTAGTTCTGGAACACCATGGCGATGTCCCGGTCCTTCGGCGGCAGGTGCGTGACGTCGCGGTCACCGATGCGGATCGCGCCGCCGTTGACGTCCTCGAGACCCGCGAGCATGCGCAGGGAGGTCGACTTGCCACAACCGGAAGGACCGACGAGGACGAGGAACTCACCGTCCGCGATGTCGATCTCCAGCTGGTCCACCGCGGGCTTGGTGGAGCCGGGGTAGACGCGGGACGCCTTGTCGAACGTGACACTGGCCATGCTGAATCTTCTCCTCCACCGGCAGGAACGTGCCGGACGATCCGAGTAAGGGAGTGGTCTGGTCCACTTGCGTGAACCCGTAGCGACGCTACCTGGCCATTAAGAATCTGTCAGTAGTTCGAGGGGGACGGATATCTCGCACCGGCCAGGTGGTCGCGGGCGCGAAGAACTTCGTGGATCGGGAGGCGAGCCGCTGTGTAGAGTGAGGGAACTTGCGCGCGCGGCTTTGGTGTGCGCGTTGCCTCCTTAGCTCAGCTGGCCAGAGCAACGCACTTGTAATGCGTAGGTCATCGGTTCGAATCCGATAGGGGGCTCCGATGAAGCCCAGGTCAGATGTGCTCTGACCTGGGCTTTTGTCTTCAGCGGATGCGGCGGCGGGCGCGGGAGCGGGCCGCACGGCGGTGGCCAGTCTCAGTTCTAGTCTCAGTCGTGGGCTCAGGCGCCTGTTCTGGGGAGGGCAGGAAGGCGTCTCCCATGCGGCGCATGGCGTCCTTCGAGAGATGCGAGCGGCCCTTGACGTAGCGGCGCGTCTGGCTGATCTGGGTGTGCCGCAGGATCTCCATGATCGTGGGCATGTCCACCCCAAGCTCGTTCAGGATCGTGCCGGCCGTGTGGCGGCTCCCGTCGTAGAGGCGGCGGTCCGCGATGCCCGCCTCCGCCAGTAGCTCCTTGAATTCCTCCCAGTCGTCGCGGGGGTCGATGGGGCGTCCGTCGGCCCGGGTGAACACGGCCTGGTGCTCCTGCCAGAGTTCGCCGGCGGCCTTCCGCAGTTCGTCCTGCTGTGCCTTGTGCGCGATCAGGTAGGGGATGAACGCGGGCGGGACCGGTACCGGGTTGGTGCTCTTCTTGGTCTTGGGGCGGGTGAATGCCAGACCTCCGCCCTTGCGATCGGGGCAGATGCTCGCGTGCCTGACGCACGTCTTGGTGCACGGCTTCGGGCATCCGCGCTTGTAGCCCTTGTGCGTGGCGCAGTCCGGCGGGCAGGGCTCGAAGCGGTGAAGGCGCGCCCCGCAGGCGTGCGCGTCGCCGCAGCCGTGCCGCCACGTCAGCCGCTGGAGCTGCCACCGCGGGTGGAACAGCTCCGCCTGTAGATCGACGTAGGGCCAGCGCAGTCCAAGGGTCTCGCCCTGCCGGAAGCCCATGCCGACGCCGACGATCCACCGCATGAAGGTGGGCCGCTTGGCCGCCGCTTCCAGGAACGCCTTCGCCTCCTCCTGGGTGAACGGGTTCGTCTCGGTCTCGTCGATGCTGGGCGGGTCGACCAGCGCGGCGACGTTCTCGCCGATCATCCGCCGACGGTGGGCAATCTTCAGGGCCCGCGACAGGATGCGGTGCACCTTGACCACGTGCGACGGCGCGCGTCCGGCATCGAGCATCGCTCGGTACATCTGCTCAAGGTGCTCGGGGGCGAGCTTGTCGATGCGGTGCTTCCCGACGCCGGGGATGATGTCGTTTCGGGTCTTGGACCAGTAATCATCCAGCGAGCGAGGCTTGAGCTTCAGGCTCGCGATGTCGGTCAGGTAGGTCTCCATCCACTGTCCGACCGTGGGTTTGCGGCCTGCCTTGGTCGTGCGCCCCTCGTCGCGCAGCTTCTCCAGCTCGCGGACCTTGCGGCGCACCGCAGGCTCCGTACGCGCCATGCGGTGCCGGCGGTCGGAGCTCCCATCGGGCAGCACGCCCATGGTCACGCGGCCGTGCCACCAGCCGTCATCGCCGAAGTAGACGGTGGATTCCAGGTTGGACTTGCGGGGGCTCATCTGTTCCTCCATGCGAGAGGCGCCCCGAGCGGAGTGCTCGGGGCGCCTCTAGTGCGGGCTCTGGTCAGTTGGGCAGAGTGACGAGGCTCTCCACGTACGCCTCAATGTCCGCACGTCGAATCCGGCGCGTGCGACCCAACTTGATGTACTTCAGGGAGCCTTCGGCCATCAGCTCGTAGACGGTGGAGCGGCCGATGGCGAGTGCTTCGGCCGCCTCTCCGGGCTTGTACAGGAGCCGGTCGACGGGGGCGGCAGTCGCGGTACTCATCCGGGGTGCCTCCAGGGCAGTTCGGCATTGCCGTGCAGGGGAGTTGGGCGCGGGCCCTTGCGCCGTGTGTGTCCGAAGTTCGGATTTCTGCGTCACCGCGTCATCAGCGTCACTTAAGCCTCTGACCTGCGATTTTGGGTGACGCTACGGATCGGCTCTGCGTCACCCGTGCGTCATCGGCTGCGTCACCGGGTGACGCAGGTGACGCAGGATGACGCAGAGCCGGCCGTCTGCGTCATCGCTGTCGGCACAGGTCAGGTGCCGTTTTCCGGCCCGGGTGACGCAGGTGACGCAGCATCTTCCTACTTAGGACAAAGAAGGGGCTGCCTGTAGTAGTTCGGTGCGCCTTACAGAGCGAAGAAGGAGCCGCTTCGCGGCACGACCTTGGGGCGGCGTTCCGCCGAACAGCAAGAGGAGCACGTGCTCTTCTTGCCGTTCGCGTGAGCGTGCGGATCGCGGATCAGAACGCCCGTGCCTGCTCGTGCGGGGCCGGGGGGAGCGTGCGGGTCATTTCGAGGTAGCGGCCCGCCTTGGTGCGGCCCGAGTCGATGAGCACACTCCGGGCCGCCAGCGTCGGTTGGAGGCGCTTGAGCCGGTCGGAGAGGACTTTGCCCGTGGTCGGCCACCCCTTGGGCAGGGGACGGCACTCGTCGCCGCTGTAGAGGCGGCTGAGGCAAGACAGCCACTCCGTGGACGTCATCTGCTGCGCCGCGCCCGGCTCGATGGTCTCGGCATGCCTGAGGACGGTCTGCGCGAGGAGGTCGCCCTCGATCACATCGTCGTTCAGGTCGTCCAGACTGGCCCGGTACGCGGGGAGCGCCCCGAGACCGGTCGCGGCGTCGAACTGCGCGCACAGGTGCGCGAAGTCCGCCATCCGCAGGTCAGTGGGGGTCTCCGCCTCCACGGCACGGACCTTGACCGTGAGATCCAGGAGCGAGCCGAGAACGACCGGCAGAACCTCTGCGTACTCCGCCCACAGTTCCGCTTCGGTGCGCCGGACGCGGGGCCGCTCCAACCGCAGAGGCAGGAGCCTTTCCGCGAGGTCGGGCCGGATGACTCCCACATCGATGCCGGTCAGGAGCAGGGGCCGGCGGTAGCCGACGCGGAACACGTCCCCGTCGGTGAACAGGGCTCGTTTGACGCTCTCGGCTCCGGTCACGATGCAGCACATGGCGTCGGACAGGTCCGGCGTCATGTGGGAGAGGTTGTCCAGGGCGGTGACCCATCCCGCCGCCACGGCCGCGATCAGGTTCTCCTCGTCCTTCGGCGCTCGCCGCAGGTCGCCGCTCATGCCCTCGACGATCCGCACGAGCATCCGCCCGCCCGTGGACTTTCCCGCGCCCTGCGGTCCCGTGAGGAACGGCGCGGGCACGGGCACCGACGGCCCGAGGCAGCCGATGAGCCATGTGATGGCCAGGCATTCGGTCTCGGCGTTGGCGAAGTTGCACAGCCGCATCAACAGGTCGATGCCCTTGCCGTCGGTGTCCTTGGCCGGCAGGGGCAGTTCCCCGGTGAGCTGGGTCCGCCGCCAGCAGACCTCATGCGGGTCGGGGGTGAGGATGTCCCAGCCGGTGGGGTGGATGCGGACGGACTGCCCGTCGTTGCGTCCCAGATCCAGCCACGTCGCTCCGTTGAATCCGGGGGCCACGCGGATATGTACGGGCTGGACGTCCTCGGTCAGCGCGAGCGCTTCAATCAAGTCCAAAGCCTCCTTGAGCGCGGACCCGTTGAACGCGCCGCGACCGTCCTTGAACAGACCAACCATCAGTTCCTGTCGGTGGCTTCCTGTCGTTCCCTGGGAGCGGATCGGACGGGCCACGGGGTGCCCCTTCTTCTGCGCGTACACGGTCCCGTCGGCAGTGCGGAAGTACCGGAAGTGCTCCTGCGCGTAGTCCGCGATGACCTCGCGGGCGGGAGTCTTGTCGTCCTCAGCCATGGCTCAGTCCCAACGTGGTCAGGGCGTTGGTCCACGCGTCGGTGCAGTGCCGGGCCGATTCACCCTTGGCCTGCGCCGCGGCGAACAGACGCAAGGTGTGCGCCTCGGTGAGGCAGCCGCACCGGCCGTGCGTGGACAGCACCGCGAGGAACGCCCGATAGACGGTGGCGTGCACCGCCTCACGTGCCTCGGAGATGCGCTGCTCCGCCATAGCAATGCCACGGTCCAGATAGGTGGGCGTGCGGTGCGGGCACGCCCCGACCCCGACCAGCGCAGGCACTGTGATGGCCACCGGTCGAACCGGGGAAGGGTCCTTCACGATCAGTGCGCGCACGACGTCCGGCAGGGCCCCCATGGTTCCGGCGCCAGGGCCGAGCCAACGGGCGTAGGCCATGGTGGACTTGATGTCGACGCCCGAACGTACCCCGTTGGCACCCTGCATCGCGCCCCGGTAGAGCCAGTGCTCGCCCCGGGTCGTCGGCACAGTCCGTGTGGTGGGCAGGCTCGCACGGGCCCACGCGATGGCGGCCGCGTTGTCGAGGTCCACGACGGTGAGGCCAGCGCCGCCGGGGTGATAGGCCACCCCGGCCGCCTCCCGCCACGCTCGGGCCCACGTCGGCGCGTTGATGACGCCGGGGTCGGTGGTGGCGGCGGCCCAACCGTGGCAGGGCGCCAGGCAGGTGCAGGGCCCGGGGGTTTTCATGTTCGGCCGCCCACCGCACGCGTTGTTGGCGCAGCGGCGACAGTTGCCGAACGGCACCTTCCCGGCTCGTAACGGCAGCACGGGCACGCCGGAGGCTGCCAGGGAGAGAGCGGTATGCAGTTGGCTGCTCATGCGGCTTCGCTCCCTTCGAGGGTGGGCTGGTGCCAGGTGGGGATGGCGTTGATGACGCGGGTGCGCCAGCGCATTGCGTAGTCGATGCAGTTGGCGCAGTTCTTGTGGGTGTGGCCGGGCAGGGGCGGGCGCTTGCGGGCGTGCATGCTCCAGGCAGCGGAGTCCGCGGAGGCGAGTAGGTGCCCGACCTTGGCCAGGCCCAGGGTCTTGAAGCCGAACCCGTGTAGGCGTAATCCGTGGGCGGCCATGGCGGTGACGATGGCCGCGCCTTCGTTGGTGGATTGCAACCGGCATACCGAGCCGAGCCCCACGGTCGGCTCCGCCCGCAGGTCGACGCCGGCGCGTTCGTAGAGGTCCCGGCAGTGCTCGTACTCCGGGATGGTGCTGCCCTGAAGCGTGGGGATGATCCGCAGGTCCGGGGCCAGTGAGCGCAGTTCGAGGAAGTTCTCCACGGTGCGCCGCTGGTGCTCGGCAACGCTGAGATGGGTGCCGACGAAGTGGTTGGGTCCGGCTTGGCCGCCGTGGATGATGAGGTCTTCGCACATCCAGTCCTGGCCGGCGGCCCAGTCGTAGGGGCCGACGTGTTCCCAGATGCGTCGCAGATCATCGACGTGCTGGCGTGGGGTGCGGGTCCAGCGGCCGTGGCGCTGGAGCTCGGAGAAGCCGCCGGAGTCCACGGCGTAGGGGCCGAGCGCTTCCGGCAGGGTCCGTGCGACGGCGAAGTGTTCGGATTTCAGGAACAGCGGCACGTGGGTGAGCTTGACCCAGTGGCGTTTGTGGGTGGTCAGGTAGAACCTCAGGCCACCCGCGGGCGGCGGGAGCTCCCGGATGGGGACAGGTTGCGTCATGCTGGATGTCTCCAGTTCTGATGAGTGCTGGCAGACGAGAGCGGCCCCAGATCATTGGCGTGAGACGGGGGCCGCTCTCGGCGTTCAGCTGTGGAAGCGGTTGGAGTGGGGGTTCTGGTCGCACCAGTCCTCGGCGCACACCTTGTGGACCGCTTCGCGGTCGTGAGAGCGCATGGGGGTGGGCTTGCCACAGAGCACGCACGGCAGGTTCCGGGAGGCGTCGAAGTGGCGGGCGTCCCGCCAGTCCAGGAGCGGCACGACCGACTCCCGGGTTAGTGGTGGTTGATGGTGCCGTTGGCCTTGCCGAACATCCCGGACGCGGTGATGTTTTGCGTGATGTGCGTACTGCCCCGGCCGGTGCCGGTCGCGGCTCGCCCGAGGCGAAGAAGGACGGGGACGCCGACGGCCGCGGCGGCGATGAGGGCGACGGCGGACCAGAGGGCTTGGCTCACGGCGATCAGTCCCGGGGCTGCGTAGGAGAGTCCGATGCCGGCGGCGGCGATGCCCCCGCCGATCGTCGGCGTAAGGAGCGCGGTGGTCTTGGCCCATGCCGGGATCGGCTGCGAGACGGGCACCAGCGGTGCGGCCGGCGCGGACGGCTGGGTGTAGGCGAGGGTGCGTATGCCGCCGGGCAGGGTGACCATCTGGACGCCGGGCGGGATCTCCGAGGGCAGCATCACCGGGCCCTCGGGGGTGGGGAGGTAGGCGGGGTAGTCGGCCGGACGGGGCTGGGTGGTGATCTCGTACGCGGTGTCATGCACGACGGGGCTCCCTCAGCAGCGCGGGCGGCACCCCGTGATGTGAGGGAGTGCCGCCCGCGCTGACTTGTCGTGTCGCTTGTCGTCTGGCTTGTCGTGTGCCTTGTCGCTTGTCTTGTCTTGTCGCTTGTCGCCTTGCAGGTCACAAGCTGTTTCCGGCCCGCCCAGAGCCGCCCAGGGCCCTTCTCGTGCCGGTGGCGACAAGCGACAGGTGCTCAGTCCTCGCTGGGGTTGTCGGGGGCGTGCTGGCGGTGGACGTAGCGGGCTTTGGTGCCGGTGCCGACGCGGAGGGCGGTGCCGTCCTCGGTCCACGTCTTGAGCCAGCCGACGACTGTCTGCCGAGTGGTGCCGTGTTCGTCGGCGAGCGCCCTGGCGATCGCCGATGCCCCGGTCCCGTCCGAGCCCGCGGCGAGCAGCAAGGAGAGCGCGGCATGCCGGGCGGCGTTGTCCTCGTTCTGGAGCGCGGACAGGTTCAGCCCGCCCGCCGTGGGGTGCTCGGTGGTCGTCCCGGACTCGGCGAAGGTCGCGAACTCGGCGTCGATCTGCTCGCGGAACTTCCGGGCGAGTGCTTCCTCAGCGGACTCCCGATCGTCCCGGAGCGCGGACAGGTTCAGCCCGCCGTTGCTGCCGGCCGTCTGTGCCGGGGCGTCGGTGGCCGGGGTGTGGATGGTGTCCCGCATCCAGGCCGTGCGCTCCGGATCCCACCGGGAGGCGTAGGCGTCACCCGCGGCCTTGCGGGAGATGTCGTCCAGGGCGGGGTGCATGTCGGAGGTGGCGTGGACGATGTCGCGGATCTGGTTGGGCAGGATCCGCCAGTTCTTGAACAGCGCCGCCGCAGACTCCGGCGTCCCCATGAACCCGGCCCCCTTGTACGGGGCCTGGTCCGGGCGGAGCCCACGAGAGCCGGGGAAGACCTTGCTCAGGTCCATCCCTTCGACTTCCCCACCGGTGAGGCAGACCCGGGCTTTGGCCTCCCGGCGAATCATCAGGTTCCCGAGAACGGACCCCGTGGCACCCAATGCAGTGAGCACGGTCCGGATGCCCATGGCCCGCAGCATCCGGATCACCTCAAGGATCTTCTTCGCGAGATCCTTCATGCGCCGGTCGGTGCTGGTCAGGATCTCCGCACCCTCATCGACGACCAGCATGATCTGCGGGATCTTGGCACTGATGGGGAGCTGGTCGGTGTTCGCCTGGGCCATGAGGTCCTGATAGGCGACCTTGCGGCGCAGCCCGACCGCCAGAGCCGCATCGAGCATCAGCACGGCTTCTTCATACGTCGAGGCGAGCCAGTCGATGCCTGGCCGGACCCCGTCGACGGGTACCCCGTTGGCGTCCAGTGCCGGACGAATCCACGGGAGGCCGGCGGATCCGGCGTTGAGGTCAATCACCCAGGTCAGCACGTCGGTGGTGCGGGCGAATCCGGCGAGGATGACGTGGACCATGTTCGTCTTGCCCGACCCGGTGGGGCCGACGACCAGGGCGCACTGCTCGCGCAGGTAGACGCAGATCTCTTCGGCGTTGGTGCGGTAGCCCCACGGGATGCCGGTGTAGATCGACAGCGGGCTGTAGTCGGACGGGTAAGTGCGCTCCTCGGAGAGCACGTTGACTGTGGTCACGTCGATCAGGACGCGGCCCTGGTGGATGCCCTGGGAGGCGACCGCGGTGCAGCCGTGCGGGAGGCGGGCGTCGGCGGACAGGGCGGCGGAGTGCTGGGCGATTCGGTCGTAGGTGGTGCCGCCCGGGGGGAGTTCGGCGTCGATGGTGAAGCCGGTTCCGGTCGGCCAGATCTCCACCGCGAGGATCCGCAGGGTGATGTTGCAGACCCGCTGTACCCGGTCCACCCACTCCGCTGCGATCGCCCGGCGTTCGGCGGACAGTTCGCGGGCGACCTGGCGCTCGGCCTGTGCGATGGCTTCCAGTTCGCGGGCCTCCTCGTACAGGAGGGTGGAGCGGGCGGCCGCGCCCATGCCCACGCCGATCGTGGCGAGAGACCCGATAGCGGCCCAGGTCAGCGGGCCGGTGGTCATGGCCCACGTGGTCCACCCGGCACCGATCAGCCAGGACGCGGAGCGCATGGCGATCGTCCTGCCCGACAGTCGTTCGCGCAGGCTGGAGACGGTGTGGCCGAGGGCGCCGGCGGCGCCGACGGCGAGTGCCCAGCCGGGGGGCATGCCGGTGGCGGCTCCGGTGGTGGCGACGGCGAGGCATCCGGTGGTGGCGGACATGGCGCCGGTCACGGGTCCGTGACCGGCAGCCCAGTCCCACACCGGCCCCGTGCTGGCCTGTGTGTTGGTGGTCATCTCAGACGTTCCATCCCTTCTCGGCCTCGGGCCCGTTGCGCGGGTCCTCGTGACGGGCGATGTCCTGCTCGTGGGACTGGCGGAACAGCGGCCCCATGTCCTCAGCGACCGCGACCGCGCTCATCACGGCGCCGAAGATGTCGTTGAAGCCGTCCGCGACGTCCTTCTCCAGCGGAAACTCGGAATCGGCCCGCTCGGCGAGGACCTTCATCACGTTCGCCACGCTCGTGAGCGCGGCCGGGAGCCCTTCGACCATGGCCAGGATCTCCATGGCGTTCTCGGGGTCGTACTGCCCGGCCGCGGATTCCATCTCCGCCGCGTACTCCTCGAACCGGAAACCAGACACGTTCTCTCCCTCACTCGCACTGGTGGTGGCTGCTGCCGGCGGCGGCCCAGTCGGGCGTGCCGCCGTGTCGCTGATCTGGTCGGTGTTCTCGATCGCCTCCGTGTCGGCGGCGGCCTCGTCGTTCTGCAGGGCGGCGCGTATCGCGTCGTCCCGCTGGTGGCGCTGTTCCTCGGCGGTACGGGTCATCCGGGCGTACAGGCGGCGGCCCGGATACATGAGCCAGGCCCAGCCGAGCTTGCGGCCGAGCGGGGTGGTGAGCATGCCGACCAGGCCCAACGCCCCGGCGAGCAGGGCGGCTCGGAGTCGGCGGCCCTGGAACCGGGCGGCCGACCGCCACAGGGCCTTGCGGGCTTTCTTCCGGGCGGGTGCCTTGCGTACGTCGCCGCGCTGGGCGGCGACCTTCCCGGCGGTCCGCTGGTCGCGTGTCTGCCTGTTGCTGTCGATCAGCGCGCCCTTGGCCGCTCCGACCCGGCCCGCGGCCTTGCCCACGGACCGGCCGATCGGCCCCTTACGAGCCAGCGACGCCGACCGGGCCACCGCTTTGGCGTCCCGGCGGGCATCGGCCACGGCCCGACGTGCCCCGGCCGTCTCGGCCCTGCGGGCTGCCCGTGACGGGGCCGACTGGCGGGCCGACGCGCGCAGCGCTTTGACCTGTCCCGCACGCCCCGGGCCGTGCTGCCGGGTGGGCTTCCCGGAGGAGTGGCCGGTGGCCTTCCCTGGCCGGTTGCTGGTGGTCTTGCGCTGGTGCGGCACGCTTCCGGTGGAACCGGTGCGCGAGGTGCCGCGACCCGTGTGCTTCGCGGATCGTCCGCCGGTTCCGCGGGAGGATGCGCCGTGTCCACCGCCCGTTCCGCGGACCATCCGGGCGCCGTGGTGGGTCGTGGCGCGGTTGGTGCGGCCGGTGGCGTGCTTGCGGTGGGCCCGGTGGTTGCGGGTTGCGGCGGCGACCCCGAGGACGCATGCGCCAGTCGCGGCGACCGCGGCGGCGATGGGCCCGCCAGCCAGGGCAGCCGCGGCGAGCGCCGTCACGGTGGAGTTGGCGCCGGTCATCGCGATCGGGACCACGGGCCAGCCGCCCGCCGTGTGCTCCACGGTCACCTCGGCCGGCGCCGGTGCGCGGTTGGCTGAGGGCGGTGTGGTCGGTGCGGGCTGGTTGTCGGTCACCAGCGGTTCGGTGGTGAGTTCCGTCATGCTGAACGCTCCCTTCGGATGTCATCGCAGGTGACGCACATGCCGAGCGACCGCGGGATGCAGTGCCCGGCGTCCGTGCCGCAGTTGGGGCAGGTCCGGCGAGCCCGCATCGCCTTGGCGAGCGCAGCGGCGCGGCCGGGGGTCATCGGGCGTACGGGCTTGGCCCGGTCAATGCGGTAGAGGCAGGCGACCAGCGGGCCGCGACGACGACGGGGCCGCTGCAGTTCCGCGGCCACGTCCTGTCCGCCGGGCCACAGCCCCATCTCACGAAGCTGCCGACGGGTCGCCAAGCCGTCCGGGGCCATGCGCCACCGGTAGTCGGGGACGGTGGCCATCAGAGCGCCGCCCCCGTGGTCTCCGGCACCGGGACGAGGTGCGGGCGTCGGGTCACGCCGTCCTCTTCGAGCTGCTTGTAGACCTTGTGGACGTAGGAGGTGGAACGGGTGGAACGGACCGCCGCCGCGGGGATGGTGACGCCTTCCACCCAGCACTCCCGGATGATCCGGGCAGCCTCATCGGCCGGCAGTTTCACCGCCTCCCGGACGTTGCCACCGCTCTGGGTGGAAGTGGGAGGAACGGTGAGGGGGAACACCCGGTGTCCACCGCAGATGACCAGCGGCGATGTTTTCCGACCGGCCACCGCAGGCGCAGCCGGGGCGGTGAGCGTGGACGGGGTGGATGCCGGGGTGGAAGCGGGGTGGACGGGAGGGGCTTCCACCCGTTCCACCACGGCGTCCACCTGATCGCGCAGCACGGTGATTCGATCAAGGATCGCGCGCCGGTAGAACGTGATCGCCTCCGCGAGAACGATCAACAGGACGGGGGGAATCGAGTGGAGGACGAGACCGGCCGGGTCCACTTCCCGCGGGACACCGAAGGCGGTGCCCGCGGGCCAGAGCGAGGCCCAGCAGTTCATCAGCCACGTGCCCAGGCCGGCGAACCAGCGCAGCCCCGTGGCCCATCCGGACGGGTGCACCCCGTGTTCGGACAGGCGGCCGTCCACGATCAGGACCGCCCCGAGGGCGACGGCGACCATGGGGTCGAGCAGCCAGGCGATCCAGACGCTGATGTGGTGGTCGATCGCGAACAGCGTCACGTTCGTCGCGGTGAACGCCAGCGCGACCACCGCGACCGCAACGAGCACCTTCGTCAGGCCTGATTGCAGCCCCTGTAGTGCGGCGATCTGCTCGGCCGCGCTCGCCTTACGCCTCATCACGGCCCCCGTCCCCACCGCGGAAGCGGTGCGCGCGGTGCAGGGCCATCAGGCGGAAGCAGCCGGCAGCCACGAGCAGGTTCCACAGGAACCGGGCCCACGGCGGCAACGGCAGCAGCCACGACACGACGCACGCCGCGACCAGCAGCGCGCCGCCGTGGCGCAGCCACCACGCCCACAGGCCAGACAGTGGGGCGCTCATGCGGCGACCGCCGTACGAGCGGTGCAGCCCTTCACCGGGCGGCGGACCGCACGACGCGGACGCCGACCGGACAGGCGCGGCTGCTTCAGAAGCAGCGTCCGCAACAGGCTCTCCGCGTACGCCGCGGTCTCCGGGTCGCTCTCGCGGAGCTCCGCGAGAACCTCATGCGCCACATCCAGCCGCGCCGCCCGCTCCAACGCGGACTCGGCGGCCGAACCGGTGAACAGCTCCAGATCGATCCCCAACGCCAGCTCAGCGAACTCAGTGGCGGTAACAGCTTCGTGACCAGCAACGATGGTCTTCATGGGTCGTTGTCTCCTCACAGTGGGACGGCCCAAAACAGCGGCCCCGGTGCTCCAACACCGGGGCCGCGCGCCGTCTTGTGGGTCGTTCGTGGGTACGAGCGACCGCGGCGACCCGACACCGCAGCCCGCCGGAATGGCAGGGCGAATGTCGGGCACCGTGAGCGCTGGTACGGGTTCGGTTCTCCTGCTCGCACGGCGCTGCTCGTTCCGGGGAGTTCCGAGATCCCGGAAGTCGTCGCAGTTTCAAGGTGTGCCGTAGCGGTTCTTTAGAGCCGATGGCGTGTCCCCCACACGGAGGGGTGGGGCTCGGTTGATGCCGGGCCCGGTCTCGATCGGCTGGTCTCCACTCGCCTCGGCCGGAACGGTCACGACCGTCGTGCTGCGGTGGATCACGCTGTGGAGTTGTTGAGCGGAGCGCAGCAACGTACGTGACACCCCGTACGACCTGTCTGGAGGAGTGCCACGACCTGAGTCTGCCCACTGGCTACTTGGAACGTCAAGCCCTCTCGTCTAACTTGTACGGAGGAGTTGGAGCAGAAGGGTTGGAGATGCCCGTGCGACGCGGAATGACTAAGGCGCAGGAGATCGCAGCTGACCTGCGTAGGCAGATCGAGAATCGGGAGCTCGCCCCCGGGGCGGTGCTCCCGAGCGAATCAAAGCTGATGAGTCAGTACGGCTACAGCCGTGAGACCGTGCGCGCCGGCGTCCGTGCTCTCATCGAAGAGGGACTCGTTGTCACCGGGTGGGGCCAAGGCAAGTACGTCCGTGAGGACTATCCGCCGGTGGTCTGGAACTGGACGACCCTGGAAAGCCGGAGCCGGCACGCAAACGCGGTGGAGGGTCAGACCGCCGGTGACCAGTGGGCGAGCGCCATCACAGAGGATGGGAAGTCCCCTCGGCAAGAGATCACCGTGTCCATCGTCGAGCCGCCCGCGCACGTTCGCGACGCACTCGCGCTGCCCGACAATGGTCTAGCTGTGGCCCGCAAGCGCATCCGGTACATAGACAACCGCCCCTACGCGCTCGCTGACTCGTACTTCCCTCAGGAACTCGTCGCCGGGACGCTCCTTATGGAGCCGCGCGACGTGGCAGCACCGGGTGGCGTGCTCGCATCCGTTGGGCTCATCCAGATCAAGTACAGGGATGAGATCGCGGTGCGTATGCCGACACGGCATGAGGCGGAACTGCTAGCGCTACCTGCGGCAACTCCGGTAGCGGAGCACACGCGTACGGGCTATGACGCAGACGGAAAGCCTCTGCGCTGCATGGTCACCATCCTCCCCGGAGATAGGCACAAGATCCTCTATGAAGTCGACACTGACTGAGTACCTTCGCCCGGCGCGGGCGGAGGACGTGCCCTCCCTCATGGCTCTCCGGACAGAAGCCGAGAAATGGCTCAGCTCAAAGGGCACTGATCAATGGAGCGATGCCGAGACCGGGGCCAAAGCGATCGACAAGTGGCGAGCATCGATCGATGAGGGGCGCGCCTGGGTCGTCGTCGACTCCGGCCAGGTCATCGGCACCGTGAGTAGAGGCCCCGTGGATCGGGACTTCTGGACAGATGAGGACCGTCCAGAAACTGCCTTCCACCTCTACAAGCTCATCGTCGCTCGCCAAGCTGCCGGGCGGCACCTCGGGGCGCGCCTCGTTGACTGGGCATCAAGGCTGGCTGCCATGGAAGGTCGTGACTGGGTGCGCATAGACACCTGGCGAACGAACGGGGGCCTTCACTCCTAC
Organism: Streptomyces sp. NPDC005262; assembly: GCF_042872425.1. Taxonomy (NCBI): domain Bacteria; kingdom Bacillati; phylum Actinomycetota; class Actinomycetes; order Kitasatosporales; family Streptomycetaceae; genus Streptomyces; species Streptomyces sp. NPDC005262. The sequence continues at coordinate 36,383 of NZ_JBIAKK010000014.1, read as the reverse complement.
TACGAGCGACTGGGGTTCAGGCACGTGAGGACTGAGAGCCCGTCACATCGCCTTTCTGGGTGGCTCGCTCAACGGCCGACTACCGCGCTCAGCCTTCCTCACCTGCCACTGACGGTGGGCCCGACTCACGAGGGCAGGTCGGCTCCGATCCCGTCTCAGCACACTCCGGCGGACTGACCTGAAGTCAGGTCGTATTCGAATCCTGCCAAGTGCCCAAAGGCCCCCAAGGTCATCTTGGGGGCCTTTGGCGTCACCATCTCAATCCGGGCACTCACGCTGCGGTAGGGACGGCCCTAGCAGGCGAAGCCTCCAGCGTCACGCGGTGGAACCCCCTACGGCGTCCCAGATGATTTTCAACGTCTCCGGCGAGAAGGTCCTTGTGGCGGCTGTCTGCCACATGGCCATTGGCTGGCTCGCAACCCAGGATCTGGCTTCCTGGAAAGACGCGAACTGAGGGGCGCTAGCTCCGAAGTGTGTAGCGGCAGCTCGAGGGACACCCACCATGCGGAGAGGCAACGCCTCGATGGTGTTGACGCCATAAAATGACATGGCAGGAACGTGGAAGGCCCTTGCAGCCTCTTCGCTATCATTTCCTGCAAGCTCGATGAGCTGCAACGCGCCGAGCCCCCAAGGCAAATACCCCGAGACTTCACGGAAAAGATACTTGCCCGCGTCCGTCAATGGCTTTGTTGCCGTAGGGAACCAATTATCTGCAATTTCTGGAAGCGTCTTGCCGGCTACCCAGTCGCGAAGAACGCCGGCAACCCGTCGAGAATTCAGTCCACCGGCTTCATCGGATGGCGCTAGTGACATCTCTGGAACTTCCGCAAGAACCTCAATGATCTGCGTCAGAGGATTGAGGTTGTCGCCAAACAAGTTCTCCGGAGCCCAGAATTCAGGTTCCTTGAAAACTCTAGGGGAAGAAGCAGACAAGAGACCGACGCTTGGAAGCGATAGCCCTGTAACGTCAGCAATCCCTAGGAACGAGTTAGACCGAAACTCCTCCATGAAACCGCGCGACCAGCTGACCAATCGTTCAGCGATCTCTCGATCGTCCGATTGTAGTCCATGAAATACAAGAGACGAGCGGAGAATCTCTTCGACTTCAGCGCTTGCAGACTCGAATCCTCCCACCTTCAAAGCGTGTGCAAGGTACTGAAAAAAGTGACTTAGTTGAGGATGGCCTCTAACTAGCTTCAAGTTGTACTCAGGACGGTTTGCGTCGAGTAGCGTGATTGCCTTGAGGAGAGCTGATACGACGTGAACCGCTTCCCCTTCGAGATAATTGCGAAACTCGCTATCCTGGGCCATCCCAGTCGATGGGTAGACCACAACGCCCACGCGATCCTTCAGTGCGCGCCCGGCCCGCCCTGCAATATTCCAGAACTCCGAATATCTCAAAGGTCGGTATTTTTCGCCGCGTTTCTGAGGGACCTTCAAAGTCTCGATGATTACAGAGGAAAGCGGAAAGTCAACGCCTTGAGCCAACGTGGACGTGCCCGCTACTACTCGAATACATCCCCTATCGAGCAATATTTCCACGAGGCTCCGAACCTCTGGAGGCAGACCGGCATGATGGAAGGCAACGCCAGATCGCAGTGTGCGAGCCAACGGGTAATCAATGCCTAGCTCGTTTTCGATGTAATCGATTGCGGCACTAAGTAGCTGCCGGTCTGGGCAATCGGTGAGGGCAGACTCGGGTAGCTGAGAAGCCACCTGCAAGGCACGCTTTTCTGCCTTGCCAGGACCACCAGTAAGGATAAGCGTGCCACCTTGCGCTCGCTCACTCAGCGATATCGCCAGGGAAGTAGACAGAGATTCCCTCTGACGGCTATCGAGTGTCACAGATGCTCGACCGAGATCCATAACCACGCCATCCCAGTTGGAGGGCTGTGTTGCTGATGGTACCAATTCAAGCGTATCGTTGTAGCATTTAGCCTTTCGGTCTCTTGTCCAGTGACCGAGAGCACGGATTTGCTCGCTAGGTTTCCAGTTGAGCTCAATCGCTGCCCCTTCGCCGGCACCAAGCCATTTGGCAAGATCCGACGCATTGGGAAGGAATGGAGTCAAGAGAAGGAAGCGGCAGCGCCGCCCCCTCTCTTTCTTCAAGGTAGCAAGGAGCAGCTCGAGGCGAGGACCGCGACTTTCGTCAGCGATGTGATGTGCTTCGTCGACAACAACAAGTGACAGATCCCGAACGCTTGGGTGATCCGATCGGACGAGTAGATCGAGCTTCTCGGGAGTGGTCACGAGGACATCAGGACGAACGCCGAGCAAGGTATTTTCGGTTGGGTCCAACTCGAAAACCGGCACTGCCGCCTCAACAGAGATATCGGAGCCATCAAAACTTGCTCCGGAAAGATCTCGCCGAAGGCGTCGCGTCATTTGATTAACCAAGGCGCGCGTTGGGACAATATAAGCAACGACTGACCCGGGATTGAGAGCCATGGTTTGCACGATCGAAAATTCGGCTAGCAATGTTTTTCCGGCGCTCGTGGGCATCTGAACACTGATCGCCGTCTTAAATGGGTCGAGTAGGCTTTGTGAGAGGGCCTCCCGTTGCGACCACCACAGTTCGGATACTGGGAACTCTCTATCCTCAGATGCAATCTGTTGAGCAAATTCCCGAGCTGCTGTAGATAGCCTAGATGTGTTGTACCAAATCGAAGCCTTCGCCATGGCAATAGTTAGTGGCTCAATGCTTTCTCCAACTCGCTCAAGCTCCAAGTCACCGCTGGAACCGAGAAGCAGGCGAGCGTTCTCACTGTGCCGTTGGAGCGTGACTAGAACACTCTCGGGAGCACCGGTTCGGAGATACGAACCTAGTACGGCGAGAGCTTCACCTACGTGATAAAGGCCAAGCAGCCTGCACTTCTGTTTATCTTCCCGCCAATCCCTTTGGGGAGATTCTGCGAAAATTGCGGACTCTGCTTCACTTTGCAGATCGGAGAGCTGGGTAAGGGAACTTATGCCCTCATCGACATCGTCCCACGAACGACTTTTACGGGCCAGCATAGCCAGAGTGTGAACCGATCCGGCCCATACCTGATCGCTCCACGAGGAAAAGCTTTCCCGATCAGGAATTTGTTCAAGCTGATTCCCGCTCAACAGAAGTCGAAGTTCAGGTTGCTTCTGCGCCAAAGTGCCGGAAACAATCAACATCCACAGGTCATAAAGAGATGCTTGGTTTGATGATGTCCACATGGCTGTGCGGAGATGGAATGACCGCCGAGCCAGTTCTGCCACGCGACCCTCGTCTTGCTCGGTGCGTGTAGCAGAAATCGCCAATGACTCAAATGACCACGAAATCTCATCGATCGACTCAGGGTCGATTTCTTCAAGGGAGGCGATGTCGGCGTCGAGAAACTGGGCTAGGTAGTCGAGGCGCACGGACCCAATATGCTCATCTCCGCCCTCACTCATGAAGGCGTCTACGAACATTTGATTGCGATCCACTATGCGGCCCCCTCTCTAGCGACGCGGTATACCTCCTGGGCGATCTCAAATAGGTCGCCTTCGACTACAATGCTAACCCACCGAATAGGATTTCCGAAACTGTCCGGGTCCTCTTTAAATGATCCTGGATCGTCGTCGTGATGCGTATCTGATGTGCGCACAAGCAGCGGAGCTAATACTATTTCGAACTGGTTCTTTTTAAGGATGAACGAGGCATGAAGGCGTGAACATATCGCTATGTAAGGGTCGTCGGCGTGGTCTCGGAGCCAGCACAATTCTTGTAGTAGGGCGCGGCGATTTCCAACGAGCTCACCAAGCTTCTTCTCCATCCCAGACACGACACCTGGCGGTGTTCTGCGGTCTTGGGACCCCTTCACCTCGCCAAGAACCAGCGTTGCTCTAGGTTGCTGAAGATTCTCGATGCCGATCACGTCAGCACCTCTGGTCTGTTGGTCGGGGATTTCTTTGTGCTTGATCCTTGAGGCTGGGATGACCGTACCGAAAACCTGCTTCAGGGCTTCGGCTGCCAAAATCTCCCCGAATTCGCTTCGCTGAACATCTAGGTGCTGCTTCCTGTCGCCTTTCCAAGCTTCCGGGAGTACCGCGTCCAGCTCCTCGCCGAGAGCTAGCTGAACGTCTTCCTCGGAAACCTCAAAAGATTCCCCACTGAAGAGCGAGAGTTCTTGAGCGGACCGGAGCAGACGCGCTCGGGTGTCGACTTCGTCGAAGTAGTGAGCCGTGACCAGAGGTGCAACGCTCTGTGCGAACAGCGCCTGATCTGTTGGAACAACGTGTACGTATCTGTGGTCGTCGACGACCCTGTCCGACAGGATCGTAAAGAGCTCCGGCAACTGTCCCCCCATCTCACGCGGCGTCACACCCGAGGAACGTGGTGACTGACCCATGAGCTGCAGCTGGTTAGGCTGCACCAATCTACGGGGGGAGAGGCGGATAGGGAACCATGCCGACCGCCATTCAACTCCTCCGCGCCCAGCCGGCGACACCGTAGGCTTCGTGATCCATGTGGGCCAGCGGTAGTGGGCCAGACGTCAGTTGGTGCTCCAGCCCGGGCTAGAGCACGCCGCCCGGAGGTCTCTCACCTTTCACAGTCTCATCCGCAGCCGTTCAGCTTCCGAGTAGGCGCAGTCGTGGCGTGGCTGGTGGACGTTCGTGAACCAAGACGAACCAGATCATGCAGAGTTCCGAAGCGTGCGCCGCCCAAGATGGCATCTCGGCTGAAGGAGCGCGTTGTACTGGTGTTCGCCTGATTAGTGGTGCGAGCGCCTGCGACGATGCGAGCATGCCGACGCCTGGAATGCCTCTTCGCGCTGCACTGATCCCCGACTGCACCAAAGCGGAGGCCCATCACGCGGCCTACAGAAGTGCCAGGACTAACGACGTGATCTCTGTGTGCGTCGCTCGTCAGGGGCGGCGTTGGAAGGTGGAGCTTGACGCCATGGCCAGCAGCAAGCCGATCGTTCCGCACCAGGCGACGATGGTCTTGCAGTCCGCAGCTGAGCAGTTGGTATCCGCTGGCACTGTGGCGAGTGGAGCCACCGTTGGGCCTGACTACGTCTCCATGTGGGCGATCGAGAGCGAGGAGAGGGCACGCGAGATCGCGGCTGCGTTCCACGCTGCTCTGTACGGCCTTCAGCAGCTATATATCGCCGTTCCGAGCCGGCGCGGAAGGGCCTGAGAGAGCCGACGGTCGACAGGCCCTGGGACCGCAGATTCCCCCAAGTGTCCCCCGACGGTGGTCAATAGTTCTGAATCCCCTGGTCAGAGTCGTCGAAGCAGACCCTCTGTAAATCTGCCGGCTCGGCCTACCCAGGTTCGGACTCTAGCGCCGCCACAGAACGGGTAACCCCCGCTGACCTGCTAACACAGCAGATCAGCGGGGGGTTCTGCATGCTCCTGACGTGCCTGGGGAGGGGGTGGATCTACGGTCACCTCTGGATGTCCTGCGGGCGGGCTCCCGGGGTGGTCCTGCGGACACTTCGTCGGTTTCGCAGGACCAACCCCTTAGACCAGTGTTCAGAGCATCCAGGGGTGACTGCTGGCCAGCATGGTCACTGTGGCACTTGCGAGTGCGGTGATGACCTTCCACGGAACCTGGTAGAGGCTGATGTGGAATCCACCCGCCCGGAACTCCATGCTGGGCTGGCGTGCTTCTTTCTTCTTCGCAGGCTGGTGCTGGACCGTCGTGCGCTTGCTCATGGGTGTGCTCCTGTGTCCGTGCCACACGGTTGCCGTGTGGGTGGCGACACCTTGGAACAGCGGAGGGTTAGTCGCGCAACCCGCTCCTGACCTGGGGTTTTATTGGTCGCGCGCGGGTTATCACACCTGGAGGTTAGCCGGGCAAGCTCCATTTGTATGGTCGGGTGGGCGCGGAGGGTGACGGAGCCTTAGCGATGGCCCTTGCCTGCTGCGTCTCCCGCAGCTCGCCGCCGCTGCGCAGGTGTCCTCGGTGAGGCACTTGGTGCACGCCACGGGCTATGCGGCTCCGGCCGATTGTCAGCGCCGCCGCTTACGATCCGGCCGTGGCGAAACCGAGCAACAAGCTGATTGAACTGGCGCGTGCCTCTCTGTCCGCGCAGGAGCAGGCCCTGAGTGAGCCGTACTCCGAGGAGCGCTGGGCGCCGTGGCGTAAGGCGGCAGAAACGTTCCAGGCAGCCGTGATCGCCGAAGCCGAGGCAACCGAACAAGGCCGGTACGCATTGGAAATGGCCGCGAAGAAGGCGGTCCTGCATCCGGAGCCGGCGCCCGAGGACTGATAAGCGTCCGCCCTGAACCGGGCGGGGCGGTCAGGTAGCTGCGCCAGTCAAAGGCTCGACGGTGATAAGGCCACGGTAGCGAGCCGGTATGGCAACCGGGCGGTACAGCAGGTGGCCCCGCCGACGGGGGACGCAGCGGGGCCACAGCCGGTATGGCAGGTGTAGGGTCTCAGATTTCGTGGCCAAATCTCACGATCGATGGCCAAGCGATGGCAGATCTGACACGAGTTTGAGATTGGCAGGTCAGGCCCTTCACTCACATGGGTGAGCGGGGTCTGGTGCCGCCCGGCTACGGAATCTACGCCGACGACTGGCCGGAACCCGGGGAGGGGTTCAAGGCTCACCAGCGGCTCCGCGCGGTCAACGGCGGCAGCGACGACGAACAGGAGGCGTGATGCAGAGCAGTGCGGAGAACATCGATGTTGTGCTCAGGATCGTGGACACCATGGTCGCCTACCGGAAGGCGCACGGCGGCCTACCTGCCGACACGGACGGCCTTGAGAACGTGGCCGTGGCGATCGTCGAGGCCCTGGAGCGCGACGACTTCCGCATCGTGGACGTTTTGAGCGGCAGCCGGACCGTGACGCCCACACCCGAACCGGCCTGACGGCATGGCAGCGGGGCGCCAGCCACTCCGGCTGGCGCCCCGCTTGCGTTCTGCACTCCGTCAGCTGGTGATTAGCCAGCGAGCTGTCGAGCCAGCAAGCCAGCCGCCCCGAGGATTCGGACACGATCGTGAGACTGGACGGCTGGCCAAGCCGTGAGACACGACGACAACTACCAGGTCACGGCACCGCCGCTGGCGATGGGCAGCGAGACCCTACAGCAGGCGCCGTTGGCAATGCCTGCGGTATCAGCGGTCCTCGTCTGGCCACGACTTCAGTAGCCGCCCGCCATCGACTTCGTCGACCAGCGTGATGCGGGCGCCGTCCCTGCCGCCGCGCTCACCTATCCAGGCCGCGAACTTCCGCTCGGCCGTCCTCAGGTCGGGCCACCAGCCGTGCATGATGGGCCGGCCGCTGTGCGACAGGGTGACGTGAAAGCGCTGAAGGTCCACAACGGCAGGCTACGACTCGTCAGTCACAACGGTCAGGGTGACTCTTGCTTCCCGGGCTGCTTCCCGCAGCAGAGCCAGCGTGTTCGTGAGCGGTGCGCGGGGGCCGCCGCGGGGGGGTGGTGGCGATGAGGCAGGGCACGCAACGGTCCAGCCAGCGCCGGCCATGCCCGGGTACGTCGACGACCCCAGCCACGTTCGAAGGCCTGCCGCAACGCACACACGGATGACGGCCGTCCAGCCGCTCGACGCCTGCGCTTCGCCACGGCGACGACGGGGCCGGGTCCAGCTTCGGCGGGTCCACGCCGAGGGTTCGCAGCAGGTCAGCGTCAGTCATGAGGCCGCGGCTCCTCTCGTTGACTGCCTCGCGGTGCGCACCATGCTGGCACGGCGACACCCCAATACTGCACACCCGCCGGGGCGTAAGCTCGAACATGTGTCCGATATTCTGCCCCCCGACCTGCCACGCCTCCGCACCCTGCGGACCTGGTACGCGATGTGGCTGGCCCGCATCGACGAAGCCATTGCCGCGGCTGAGCAGCGGGAGCGGGAGAAGCGGCAGGGCGAGGAGCGGCGCGCGCCGACCCCGGACTGGATTGTCGAGCTCGGTATCGGCGTCGGCCGACCGCCCGTCGAGGTGCACGTCGGGGGGTGCCGGATGGCTGGGAAACGGCAGCGCATCATCACCCGGGAGCAGGCCCTCGCCGCGCTCGCCGATGGGGTCCGGGCCTGTATCCACTGCCGGCCCGACACCGAGCTCGGGGTGCTCGGGTAGTCAGGCGCTGTGTGGCTTCCGGCTGGCACTCTTCTTCGCCGTGGCCTTCTTCGCTGCGGCCTTCTTGGCGGGTGCCCTCTTCGCCGTCTTCTTCGCGGCCGCCTTCTTGCGGGGCTTCATCTCGTGGACCGTGGCATCCTCACCGGTCTCCCCGCGGGACTCCTTGGCCCTTTGCACGCTCGCGGCCAGCGCTTCCATCAGGTCGACAACACCGCCGGTGCCCTTGTCCTCCTTGGCAGCCGGCTCGGGCAGCTCCTGCCCTTCGCGCTTCGCCTCGATGACCTCTTCCAGGGCCTCGCGGTAGTGGTCGCGGTAGCTGGAGAGGTCGTCGGCGGCCATGGAGTCGATCAGCGCCATGGCCCGCTTGATCTCGTCCTCGTCCAGGTCGATCGCGTCGGGGGCGAGCTCGTCGGGTGCGCGCACCTCGTCCGGCCACTTCATCGAGTGGAGGACGAGGGCGTCGTCGCGGAAGGTGAGCAACCCGAGGCGCTCCCGGTTGTGCCATGCGAACTTCGCGATCGCCGCCTTCGAAGTTCGTTCCAGGGCCCGCCTCAGAAGAACGTAGGGCTTGGCCGCCACGGCGCCGTCAGCCGACAGGTAGTAGCTGTCGGCGATCCGGACCGGGTCGATGGACTCGCGGTCGACGAACGCGACGATCTCGATTGCCTTCGCGGTGGGCAGCGGCATCTGGTCGAGCTCTTCGTCCGAGACCGGGATCACCTCGTCCTTGGTGAGCTCGTAGCCCTTGCCGATCTCGTCCTGGCTCAGGGTCTCGCCGTCGATCTCACAGATCTTGCGGGTGCGGATCCGCCCCATATCTTCGAGGTGGTACTGATGGAACGCGATCGACCGGTTTTCGGTGGCGGACGATACACGCACAGGGATCGTGACCAGGCCAAAGCTGATAGCGCCGCTCCAGATCGTCGACGGCATGGGTACCTCCTGTCGGGCGGCAGTCCAGGCCGCAGCAGGGAGGGACATCTATGCCACCACCCGTACATCGATCCTCGTGCCGGACCGGGCCCCGCGCATCCCGGCCTGCACTGCGGGGCACGTCAGCGCCCCTGTCTGATCCTGAGGGGGTCTGCTGCGTGTGGCGTTCACGAACACTGGAGACGATCACCGCGCCGACCACACCGGCGGGCCGCCTACTTTCATGCGCGACACCATCCCTGACCTCGATAATCGGCCAGATCGCTGGTGAAAGGGTTCGCCCATCTGATCCACGTATGCCGCTCAGGGGCAGGGCAAGCGGGGGAGATTCACGATGGTCGGTGTTGGGAGAGAGGGCGTCAGGAATGGCTCAGCAGACATCCATCCCGCCTTCAGGAGTGCACTCATGCTTTCATCCCGGATCGCAGTGACCACCGCTATGGCTCTCGGCCTTGCGGTCGGCCTCTGCGGCACGGCATACGCCGATATTCCAGACGCGAACGGCGTCTACACCGGCTGCTACAACCCGAGCAAGGGCAACTACTACCAGAGCACGGGCTACTACAACCAGGGCACGAGCAACTACAACCAGGGCACGGGCAACCTCCGCGTCATCGACTACGAGGGCGGCGAGCGATGCCGCCGCTCCGAGGTCCTCGTCACCTGGAACGAGCAGGGCCAGCAGGGGCCTGTTGGCCCCGCCGGACCGCAGGGCGCGACAGGCGCGCAGGGGCCCGCCGGGGCCGGAGGGCTCACCGGGTACGAATTCGTGGAGAAGCAGTTCACCGTGGAAGCGGGGACAGGCGGCTCGCAGTCATTCGAGGCCCCCTGCCCCGCCGGGAAGCTCGTCATCGGTGGCGGCTACTTCCTCTTCGACCCCGGACCCGTCATCTCCCGGGATTCGCCCACCCCAAGTGGCGACGGGTGGCTCATCGCGATCCGCGAGAATTCCCCGATCGCGACGCTCATCAATGTCTACGCCACCTGCGCCGACGCGACTTCTTAGCCAGCGCGCCGTAGACCGAGAGGCCGAGTGAACCCGTACAGATTCTTTGTACGGGTTCATGCGGAGTCGAGTACGGGCGTCGGGAGTTGGGCCAGCCTGAGCAGCTGATGCTCGACGAGGGGCGGGCGTCGTCGGACGTCAGCTGAGCCGGTAGTCCCGCGAGTCGGCGCCCCGAGCGCGCCGAACGACCCCTGGCTCCTCAAGGCGGCACAGCTGGTACAGCACTGACGAAGGGCTAGTGCCGCATCAGGCAACGTTCGCCCTGTCGATGGCTACTCTGACGACGTGGCCCGATGAGAAGGACAGTGGGAGTGGCCGAAGAGGGAGGCGCCGGACGGATGAGCTGGTGTCGGCGTCGGCCGGGGTAGCGGCGGTTGGCTCGATCTGTCGTGGACGCGACCCAATGTTGGCCAGGAGACTGGGCGTTCAGCCACCGGACCGGCCTCACTCCTGGAGACGACTTGCGCACCCATCTCGCCGCAGCCTTCAGCGCCGTCACACTGACCACGGGCATGCTCCTGACCGCGCCCACAGCCAGCGCCCAACCCGCGGCCTACCCCACCACCCCCTTCAACGTCACCGTCACGAACACGTACACGACTGGCACGTTGACCTGGTACGGCCGGTCGGTCCTCGTGGAGGGGGTCCACAAGTCGGCTGACCAGGAGAATTGCCGAGGCACCACGGCGTTCACCCTTGACGCCGGCAACGGGCAGCTGGGAGTCGGATACAGCAACACCAGGTCGTGTGCCGGCGAGATCGTGCCGTTCAGTTTCACCGTGCCGGCTGAAGCCCCTGGCGGAGCTGCGGTCGTCCGGGTCTGCCTGGATGACGGGTCCGCGCCTCCGCCCACGTACTTCAAGTGCGTGCGCTACGGGCATCCGTAGGCTGACCGGCAGACATTCCGGCATCCGAGTAGTGCGCTGGATCGCCCCCGTCTCCGTCGAGGCGGGGGCCGTTTCTTGTCCGGCCGGGGGCCGTCTCGACCGACCGCGACCCGGGTGATTCAATCGAACATATGTCCGAGCTGCCGCCCGATCCGCCACGCCTCCGCGCGATCCTGGCGCACCTCAACCAGCAGCTCACCGGGAACGAGACCGTCGTCATCTACCTGCGGCTCCAGCGTGACGCCGTCCAGGCCGTGCTCACCCGCACCGAGCAGCCATCCCCGCTCAGGCGGACGGCCGGGTCGGGTTCGTCGTCCAGCTGCCGCCCCAGCGCAGCAATCCAGTGACGCTTCCACAGGGCGAACGTTGCCTGATGCGGCACTAGCCAGGCCGACGGCCGCAGCGATCTCCTGCACGGTGGGCGCCTCGCCGTGATCGGCGATGTGGGCGCGTATCGCGGCGAGTACCGACCGCTGGCGCTCCGTGACGTCCCACGATCGTCGGACGCGGGTCACGGTTTTCTCCTCAGCCTGCTGGCGCAGGTCCGCGAGCTGCTCCCGAGGGACGTCCTGGACCCCACACGACTCCGACAAGAGGTCGTAAGGGCAGTCCGTCGGCGCGCCGGCAGACCGATTCGGTCTCGGGCGCTTCCCGGGGCACTCGCAGTGCTGGGCTGTCCGTGGCCGTGACGCAACGGCGGCCGCCAGTCTCAATTCTAGTCTCGATTGCTGCCTAATCCGACGCGGTCTGCACCCGTCCACGAACGTCCAGCGCGTCACCTGACCTGCGAGGCGAGCCCTCTCTTGGACACCCCCGGACCGTCGTGGAACAAGCCCGGACAGCTTGTAATGCGTAGGTCGTCGGTTCGAATCCGACAGGGGGCTCCGATGAAGCCCAGGTCAGATGTGCTCTGACCTGGGCTTTTGTCTCTAGCGGATGCGGCGGCGGGCGCGGGAGCGGGCCGCGCGGCGGTCTCCAGTCTCACTTCTGGTCTCAGTCGCGGGCCTAGGCACCTGTTCCGGGGCGGGCAGGAAGGCGTCTCCCATGCGGCGCATGGCGTCTTGGAGAGATGCGAGCGGCCCTTAGGAACGCCTTCGCCTCTTCCTGGGTGAACGGGTTCGCCCCGGTCTCGGCGATGCCGGGCGGGTCGACCAGTCCGGCGACGTTCTCGCCGATCATCCGGCGACGGTGGGCAATCTTCAGGGCCCGCGACAGGATGCGGTGCACCTTGACCACGTGGGACGGCGCATGGCCGGCATCGAGCATGGCCCGGTACATCTGCTCAAGGTATCGATGTCGTATACGACATCACCGTGGGACTAGCTGTATTGCCCTGCGACGTTGTTGACTCGGCTGATGGGCGGCTGGCCTCCGAGTGCGGTGTGGCAGCGATGGTAGTTGTAGCTGTGGAGGAAGTCGTCCAGGGCCGCGGTGCGTTCATCGTTGCTGGTGTAGGCGCGGACGTAGGCCCATTCCTCGATCAGGGTGCGGTTGAAGCGTTCGACCTTGCCGTTGGTCTGGGGCCGATAGGCGCGGGTCAGCTTGCCGGTGGCACCGAGGTGGGCGAGAGCTTCTTTCCAGGCGAGGCCTTTGCGGTAGGCCCAGGCGTTGTCGGTGAGGACGCGTTCGATGCGGCTGATGCCGTGGGCTTGGAAGAACGCGGCGGCGCGGAGGAGGAAGGCTGTGCAGGTGGCGACCTTCTCGTCGGAGTGGATCTCGCTGTAGGCCAGGCGGGTGTGGTCGTCGACGGCGGAATGTACGTAGTCGAAGCCCATGCTGCTGCGGGTGGCGCGTCCGGCCTGTCGTCCGAGGACCTTGTGGCCTCCGCCATCAGGGATCCGGCCGAGTTTCTTGACGTCGATGTGGACCAGCTCGCCTGGGCGCTCGCGCTCGTAACGGCGGATGACCTGTCCGGTGGGCCGGTCGAGGAACGCCAGGCGGTTCAGGCGGTTACGGGTCAGGACGCGGTGCACGGTCGACGCGGGCAGGCCGAGGATCGGGCCGATCCGGGCGGGGCCTAGCTTGCGTTCCTGCCGCAGCCGGCAGACCTCGGCCTCGGTGGCGGCCGGGGTCCGGTGCGGGGTGGTGCGGGGTCGGCTGGATCGGTCGTGCAGGCCCGCGTCGCCTTCGGCGGCGAACCGGCGGACCCACTTGTGCGCTGTGGTGCGGGATATGCCCATCTCGGCCGCGACATGGGCGACCGGACGCCCGGAGCTGACGCGCTCGACCAGGAGCCGCCTGCCATGAACGGTCAGACGGGCATTACGGTGGGACACGAAGACCTCCGGTGCGGTGCAGTCCTAGACAGCTCCACCACACCGGAGGTCTTCGTCATGATCAAGCCCCACGACGTGTCAACAACGCTCGTGATCAATACAACTAGCGCGTGGGTGCTGCTGCTCAGCGCCTCGTCTCGTACCTGGTCAGGACCACGCCGCCGGGAAACGTCCGCGTCTCCACCAGGTTCAGGTTCACCCAGCCGTCCAGCGCGGTGAAGAACGGCGTGCCGCTGCCCACCAGGACCGGATGGGCGGCGATCGCGTACTCGTCGATCAGCCCGGCGCGCATGGCCGCCCCGGCGAGCGTCGCGCCGCCGATGTTCATCGGGCCGCCGTCCTCGGCCTTGAGCCGGGTGATCTCGGCGATCGCGTCGCCGGTGACCAGGCGGGTGTTCCAGTCGACCTTGTCGATCGTCGAGGAGAACACCACCTTCGGCGTGTCCCGCCAGTTCCGCGCGAACTCGATCTCCGCCGGGGTGGCGTTGGGCTGTTGGTCGCCGCTCGGCCAGTAGGAGCTCATCGTCTCCCACAGCTTGCGCCCGTACAGCGACAGGCCACTCGCCTGCTCGTGGTCGAGCCACCACTGGAACAGCTCGTCGCTCGGCGGTCCGCTCCAGCCGATGTCGTCGCCGGGCGCGGCGATGTAGCCGTCCAGGGTCAGGTTCATGCCGTAGATCAGTTTCCGCATGGCCCAGCCTTCCGTCCGTGGGTGTCCGGCGTATAGACCAGCGCGGCGCGGGAAACTCATCGGTGCGCGATCCGGGCTCGCCGGTAGTCCTCGTGCTCGGGGCTCAGCGTGGTGTACTCGGCCGACTCGGGCAAGCCGCCTGATCTCGACCTCGCCCTCGCGAGGAAATGCCACGGATTTGAGACTGATCATGGGTGACGATGCCGTGAGACAGCCAAGAACGCCCAGGTCACGCAAGATCGACATGTCACGAGCGGCGAGACCTTACAGGGGCGGTCCGGCCGCCGGCCAGGAAGTACCGGCAGAGCCGGGGGCAGCCGGCCACCGCCCGTATCCCGATCCGGTTGGTGATCACTCGGCTCGTGATTGTCGAGCAGAAGTGACGGCACAGGGCGGGCGGCGAAGAAAAAAAGGGAAGGAGGGAACCAACGGGGTGTTGGCAGGATGTGCGAGCTCAGCACCCGATAGGAAAGGACCCGCCGACTATGGCTCGTGCCATCACGTTGATCCGCTCTGCCTCCCTGTCCGACGTCGCCGAGTACGCCTACGCGGCCACGGCGCCCGCCGAGTCACGCCTGATCTTCCTCGCCGGGGCGTGTCCGCTGAACGATGACGGCTCCACGGCATCGATCGGTGACTACGCGGGTCAGGCAACGAAGGCCATCGAGAACATGCAGGCCGCCCTCGCTGCGTCAGGCGCATCGCTCCAGGACGTCATCAGTACAAGGGTCCTCGTCGCGTCGGCCCGGCGAGAGGACCTGGTGGCTGCCTGGGAGGTAGTCCGGGACTCGTTCGCCGACCATGACGTCCCCAGCACCTTGATGGGCGTCACCGTGCTCGGCTACAAGGATCAACTCGTCGAGATCGAGGCCGTCGCGGCCGTGCTCGATTCTTGAGCCCACTGACCCGCTGTGGCGGCATGATCAGCAGCCTTCACCAACGACATCCCGATGCTGCGCCGGCAAGACCCATAGCGGATTGATGTGCCTCAGATGGGTGTCCTGGTTGTCGGCCAGCGCCCGTTTCAGAGGAAGCGGCAAGTAGCGGCAGGCGAAGGTGAACCCAGAGTCGTCTCCATCACCCCACACACGGTGGTCCCATGCGTTGGAGGTGCCCGTGGGCGCTTGGAGCCAGAAGAAGGTAGTTCTCCGGGGCTGCCCCGTGTCGGGGTGGGGCTTGTCTTCGGTAAGGATCTTCCTGATCACTGAGGCGGTCAGCAGCCCGGTCTCTTCGGCGACTTCTCGTAGGACGGCATGTCTCAAGTCTTCGCCAGGTCGGACACCGCCCGCGGGGACCTGAGTACCGGCCTCTGGAATGCCCACGTGGTCGAACACGAGGAGCTCGGGAACGGTGGAATGCCGGATCACGTACGCGGCGACACGGATTCTCGGAGTGGCCATCCCGACATTCTCTGCCACCCCCAACTCTCGTGGTGGCCCGTGGGGTTGGTGTGGGGCGCCACATTCAGCGACTGAGGAAGTGTCTGGTCCGCGGGGAGGCTGGGGGCGGACTGTAAATCTGCCGATGGACTCGCGCCGGCGCCCACATAGGAGACCCGGGGCATGGCCAATGTGCTGCGAGGTACTTGGTGCTCAGAGCCCGTTGCCCCATCCGAAGGTGACGTTGTACGCGCGCTGGAGGGCGTGCCGACCGTGGTCCCCGTCTGCGTAGGCCCACGCGAGGGCTGCGGCGAACCAGAGCAGAAAGACTCCGCTGACGATGCCCAGAGCGACCAGCTTGCCGTACCAGCTGAGGAACACCAGGGCAACGGTCACGATGACCGCGCCTACGTGGGCTCCCCACAGGTCGAGCGACGCAGCCTTGCGTGCCGTTCTGCGCCTGGCCCGTTCTGCCGCGAAGCGCTGCTCACGAACAGACTGCGGTTCATTCTCGTCGAAGCTCATCTCATCCCCCTGACGCTGACGCTACATGGGGCCGGACCCCGTCGGCTGAGGTTCAGGAACCGGTATGCGCCGCGCGCCAAGCCACAGGCCCTCTGGCTGTCCCGCGCCCACTCCACCGGCGGGCCGGGCCGTCTGTGGGCCGTCCGAGGGTGGCCACCGACGACGGCTACCGACCATTCTCGCCCTGCTCAGCGACGGTCCGGTGGGTACCGCCGCAGGTGCCAATCCGCGAAGGCGAGTTGAGCGACTTCAGAGGGTTCTATCGGGGAAACAGCTACTGGGTTGCGGCCGCCAGCTCAGACGCAGCGGAACACGCTTTGACGGGTACGACGGCACTCGGAGGTGTGCGTGCCGCCGCCGTGATGTCCGACGGGGTATCGAGGCTCGTCACCGAATACGGGATGGCGACTTGGTCCGACGCCTTTGCGGCGCTGCGGCGTGGGGGCTCCGAGAGCTGATCGATAACGTGCGACCCGACGGGTCGGCGGTGGCCTGCCATGGTGGTCCGCGGTGTGCTGGCCGGTGTCATGGTCCTGGAGGTCCTGCTCCCGGCGAGCACGGTCGGCAGTATCGACCCGGACGAGCAGAAGATCTTCGTCGACCGCCAGGGTCTATGGCCCGACACTGACAAGCGCCGGCCGACCTCGGCCCGAAGGCGGAAAAGGCTCTCCGCGTTGTTCTGGCGGAGTGTGATGAGCCATCAATTCGTTGCGAACTAAATCAACTTCGACGTGAAATCCTCCCAAGCACGCATGTACCAGCGGAGGTTGAGGATTCAAACATCGGTAATCGCTTGATAAAAAGCCTTCACGTCCCGTAGGTTTTGGCATGCTCACCCGGTCGGCTGACCTCCGACGGCGGGTGGACCCAGGGGGTAGGGGGACCAACTCTCAGATTTCGCCCGGCCTGTGTGGCCGAGGCGTTATCTGGCATGCCTATCAGTAGCAGGGCAGGTGTGGGCCACAACAACCTGACTGCCCCCTGCCATTTGGCACATCGAATTCTTGGAGAAACAGACATGCGCAAGTTGCTTGCCGTCTCCCCCCTTGTCGCCGCTGCTATATCGGCTGCGCTCGCCTTTGGAGTTGCCGCACCCGCGCAGGCGGCCGGGGGATGGAATGCGACCGTGCAGTGCGTCAAGTGGCGCATCTCAGACAGCTCCGCCCACGGGTATTTCAACGGGCACGGCTGGGCCAAGACGCAGCCGGACGCATGGAAGGCGGCCCTCAAGGACGCCAACGACCAGATGTCCCAGGGCTATCGTGCAAAGCACTGCGACAAGAAGAAGATCGTGAAGGGCTGATGCAATGAGGACGCGCACGCTGAACTTCGGCCTGTACGCAGATGAGCAGGGGCTGGCCTGGGCCAGACAGCTTGTTGAGGAGGCCGTCGGTTTCCGCAGCGCCCGTATCGTCGAAGAGAGGGTCGCGCACACGGTTTTCGGGAGCGAACTGAAGACCGCTGACGTGTACGAATTTCTGGCGGAACAGTGGGCCGCGGAGCATCCTGGCCAGAGCAGCGGTGCCCGGGAGCCGGTTGAGCTGTGCGTCCATGTGGTGTGCTCCCTGAGGACCTGGCGGACAATCCGTAAGGCAGTGATCAAGGCTTTGTGCCCTGAGGGCCTGGACCCACATGTCTGTCCCGTTCCATGGGTTGCTGCCTGAGCCGTTTCCTGCGGTCTGTTTTTTTCTGTGGAACGCCGTAGCAAAACTACCGCGCATCGCACGGAAGATTGGAAATCCACCCGGAAAGGGACTTCGGGGTGAGCGCTGAGAGTTCTCCCAGACATGGGATACCGGGCGAGCCAGTCATTCGAACTCGGCAGCGCACAACCGCTGAGGCGGAGAATTTCTGGCAGGATGCCGGTCGATAGCGATGTCATTCAGACGGTGGGGGTCTTTCGGCCGTCTGTGCGGTGTGCTCCGAATTAAAATGCCAGCCAGATCGAAAAGCGAAAGAGAGTCAATTATGAAGAAGATGAACGGAATCAAGGCTGTTGCCGCTGCCGGCGTCATAATCGTGGCCGCTGCGGCTCCCGCGTTGGCCACCTCCGAAGACGTCGGCGGCGGCAGGTGGAGCCACGCCGTTGGCGGCGACTACGTGTACTCGAACTACTATCACAAGGACAACTACCACGCCTCGTCGGTCGAGGGTAAGTACTGGGCGAAGAGCGGTTGCACCAAGGAGAAGCTGTGGTCCAAGGCTTCCGCGGAGAAGGCTCTGACGGTCAGTAAGGCGTACTACGACCCGGCGTGCTGATGCGTCGCGCACGCGGCCCTGAATCCTGAGCCGCTGCTCCTGGCTGCGGGCTTGTGCTTTGGCTCCGCAGCCAGGTCTTCATCTTCAATCAACGTGAATGCGCGCTCCTGGAGTGCCCGAGCCTAGGTAACCGATGCTCCACCGAGGTATCAAGTTCGTCCATGCCGCCGTGTTGGTCTTCTCGGCGATGATGTCCTTTCTGTTCGTTCGAGGACTGGACGAGGAGCTGGTGCTGGGCAGTTCGGCTCAGATCTGGGTGTCCGAGTCCGACGATTCGGTGAGCGGTGCTCAGGTTGCCCGGGCGATCACCGCGTTCTCGCATGAGCACGGGGTAGCGGTGGCTCGCGAGTTGCCGGATGTGAAGAATCCCGATGGTCGCCGGCACCTGTATCTGGCCTCGGGTGATTCGAACTCCGAGGCAGCGTCGTGGCTGAAGGAGGGCTACCCGGCGTTCAGCGGGCACATCACCACGGACGTGCATCCGATCGTCGAGATCGGACAGCGTGACCCACGGGGCTTCTACTACGTCTTCGGACCGCGCGAAGCCGCTGACGCGTTGGTGGCGGAGTTCGCCGATCTGGGCCTGGGCGCAAGTGTGCAGCATCCTCTTGCGCGCAGTGAGCTGGCCCTTCTCTTCTCGGGCGATGATCTGCTCTGGTCCTTCTGGGTGGTCGCTCTCGCCGCGGTGACCATGACTGGCGCAAGTGTGCTGCTGAGCGCCAAGAACTATGGAGTACTGCGCCTGCAAGGCCATTCCTTCATGGATCTCCTTGCTCGTGATCTCAAACAGCTGGCGGTCTTCTGGGCCTCGGCCGCAGGCACTGTCGGGGCGGCGGTACTGGTCATCCTCAGCCTCTACAACGGTCTCGCCTGGCTGGGTCTGTTCACGGTGGTGGCTGCGTGCCTCGCCGGCCTGCTCGTCCTGTTCGTGCTGGTTGCCCATGCCGCTGCGCTCGCTCTCACCTTCAGGGTGGGTGCACTGCGAGCCCTCAAGGGTGAGCTGCCTGCCAGAACGGCGTTTGTCGCTACGTACCTGGTGCGCATCCCCGCAGTGCTGCTTGCCCTTGGCTTCGCCATGGACGTCACACTGGCGAGCCAGCACGTCATGGCACGGCAGGACAACCAGGACATCTATGCCAAGGTGGGCGATGCCGTCACGATCCGTCTCAACGGCAGTTGGGGAGGCGACTCGAAGTCGGTGGTCGCGCAGGTGGGGCGCTGGCTGCGCCAAGCCGATGCGGCAGGCGAGATCATCGTTGCCGGGCGCGAGGATCTCCAGAACATCTCCTCCAGTGCTCGCCTCCCCAAGGGCGAGATGCTTGTCGTCAATGAAAGCTTCCTCGACAAACAACCGGTCCTCGGGCTGAAGGGGCAGCGGTACTTGCCGGTGCCGCGCAGCAAGAGGGACGAGAAGGCCGATTCGGTGCGGCTGATCATCCCTGCATCTCTCGGCCGCCATGCAGCGGACATCAGGGCAACGGTCCCTGATGTGTTCGGCAGACTGGATGCGGATGTGCGTCGGCGGCTCAAGGTGGACGTGCTCCAGGCCAAGAGCGGTCAGCGTGTGTTCGGGTACAACTCCGGTGATCGAAGCCCCAATGCCGCCTACACTCCGGACGATGATCGGACTTTGCTTCGCGATCCGGTCCTCGTCGTGGTCCCCAATGGTTCGAATATTCTCACCGATGACGCCTATGCCACCTTCGCGACGCAGGACGGGATCGTCTTTCCTCATCCTGGCGACGTCCTGAAACCCCTTGATGCAAACAAAAACGGCTTGCAAGCCTATGTGGCGGCGGTGAATCCAGTGGGGCAGAACGCCGCACTAGGACTGAGGGAAGCCGTGAACGACTTCAGATTGCTTCTCTTCAACCTCATCGCATCCGTGGCCGTGCTTCTCATCACCGGCTTCGGTGTCTGCATCATTCACTCACGCAAGAATGCCCAATCCGTGTTCGCTCAACACATCAACGGTTGGAGATTCATTGCCAACCACCGCTTGATACTCGCTGTGGAGGGTCTTGTTGCGGCTTTCCTTGCTTGGTGGGTGCCGATTCAGGTGTGGCAGGAGCATCAGGACGTAAAAGAATTCACCTCTCGAGGCATCCCTTCCCCCTTCCCTCCCGTCCAGATCACCACGCTGGACCTGGGTGCTATCGGTGGGCTGGTTCTCATTGAATTCTGTGCCGTCCTTCTCGCTCTCGGAGTGTTTCATCGGCGCATCGTAAAGGAAGGGGCAATCGCCACTTGAGCCCCATGCAGGTGAAATCCCTCCGCCAAGCAGGAGTACAGTCGTGATCGATATTTTGAAGCTGTCCAAGAAATTTGGAACCCGCACCTTGTGGTCCGATGTCACCACCACCGTCAATCGCGGTGAGATGGTCGCAATCGTCGGACCCAGCGGATCTGGAAAGTCAACTCTCCTCAACTGCATCGGTCTCCTCGACAAGCCGGACGGAGGAGAAATCCGTCATGAAGGAAAAGATATAACCCGGTTCGGGCGAGGCGAGACCCGGCGATTCCGTCGTGATGTCCTCGGATACCTTTTCCAGAACTACGCCTTGATAGAGAACGCCACTGTCGCCGTTAATCTAGAGGTTGCTGTCAAACCGAGGCGGGCTTTGCGAGGCGCGACCGGCGCGAGTATCAGCGAAGCCCTCGACCGCGTCGGTCTTGCGGGGCGGGAGGAAGAGAAGATCCATCATCTGAGCGGCGGGGAGCAGCAGCGTGTGGCGCTCGCCCGGCTCATGGTCAAGCAGCCGGCCCTGGTGCTCGCTGACGAGCCGACGGGAGCGCTTGACCATGCCAATGCCACGGCAGTCATCGACATCCTCCGTGAGATGAGCGATGCCGGATGCGCCGTTGTCATTGCCACCCATGACGACCGGGTCCGCGACCGATGCGATTCCGTCTTCGCAGTCGATGAGAATTCCCTGGTTGCTTGACTGTCAGCTCATCGCGTGCGCTCGGGCCGGCCTCTGAGGGCTGTCCCGTGATTCACGGTGGTGGCGGACGCGCAAGTCCGAGGGCGGCGGACGGTGTACGACCGGTGCGGAAAGAGACCGGACGCCTGAACGCCCTTGGCAGGGCCGCGGTCGAGGTGGATGCGGTAGATCAGCCGGGGCCGCCGGCCGGGCCTGGTGCAGGTCAGCGCCGCCATAGAGACGCATTCGGTGCCCTGGGCGGTGACCCGCACGACCGGTGTGTGCCACGCTGGCCCCAGGTGCGGCCTTTGGGCGGCCTCGGGCCCTGGCCGGCTTCGTCCTCGAAGCAGAGCCAGGCGCCCAGGTCCGCCACCCTCTTCCACGCGGGCCGGGGCCGCTCGTGGCCGCCGTCGGCGGCCGGGGACTCAGCGCAGCCGTGCGTCCAGACGGATCTGGACCAACGTGGTCTCCACACCGCTGTCGACGAGCCGGCCGTCGGGGCCGAACGCCCCGGCGCCGTCGGTCATGCCGAAGTCGTTGTCGTTGATGACCGCGATCGTCCGCGAGTCGACGACGGCGACGCCCTCGATCTTCTTCGGCGCGCCGGGCACCGTGTTGAGGTCGACGACGAGCTTCTTCGACAGCACCGGCACCCCCGCGGCCGCCGGGTCCGGCAGCGCCTCCAGCGACGGGGTGGTGGCGGTCGAGTCCCAGGCGGTGCCCAGGATGTCGCTCCCGGGCCGCAGTACCACCCGGTGGAGACGGGCGGCCCGGTCCGTGCGCTCCTGCACCAGCAGGGTGTCCGGGCCGATCGCGACCACCGAGGAGAGCTTCAGCTCGGTCGGGTCGTCCTCGCCCGGGTCCACCGTGCCGACCGGGTCGAAGGCGTAGGCGTACTCGGCCGTGACCTTGCCCCGGCGGGGCGAGAAGCGCAGCAGACGTGTGGTCCCCGACGCCTCGCCGACCTGCTTGGAGGGGTTGAGCAGGGGGCTCTGCAGGGCGATGACCAGGTCCCCGCCCGGAAGTTGGGCGAGGCCCTCGAAGCCCCGGTTGCCCTTGCGGGTGAGGAACACCGACGGAAGGCCCTCGACCACCGGGTAGTCGGCGCCCTTCAGGGCCAGGCCCTTGGGGACGTACCGGGTGAGCACCCGGCCGGTCGTCGAGACGTGGACGAGTGACGGGCCGTACTCGTCGACCAGCCAGAACGTGCCGTCGTGGGATCGCACGATGCCTTCGGTGTCCAGCCCGTCGGGGTTGAACCCCAGCGGGGTGGAGGCGTCGTAGGTGTAGGGGCTCTCGTCACGGCCGCTCTGGTTGGACAGGCCGGTCACGGGTGCGCCGCTGCGTGTCCGGATCGGGAGCGCCTTGAGGATTTCGAGCCGGGAGCCGTCGACCTTGACCTTGACGATCGCGGGGTCGAAGCCGGGGACCGGGAAGGTCCGCCGGTTGACGCCGTCGATCTTGATCTGGCCGTTGGGGCCTCGGTCGGTGACGGTCCAGAACTCCCCGCGGCGTCCGGCCGGGAAGAGGTCGCTGCCGATGCCGCCGAGGTCGACGCCGTGGTCGTCGGCCACCGAGTGGTGCAGCAGGGCGTTGGAGAAGGCGGCGAGCGGGATGTCCGGGAGGGTGGATGTGCGGACGACCTTGCCGGAGACACCCTGCTCGCGTCCCGGCTGGGTGGTGGCGTCAGCCGCGGCCGGCAGCAGTAGGGAAACGGCGAGTGCCGGGACTGCCGCGACGGCGATCCGGCGGCGGGCCGGTCGAGTCATGTGTGGGTACCTCCACAAGGGAAAACGGTGAAGGACCAGGCTGAGCACCGGTGATGAACGTCCGTCAGCAGAGCGGTGAAGTGAGGGCGTCGCGCCCCCGTCGATATGGATCGCGGGGGCTGCGGACCGGCGGGGTGGCCGCCGCGCGCGGGGGCTGCCGCGGGGCGGTCGCCGTGCGTGTGTGCCGCTGCGGGGCGAGTTGCCCCCGGGGAGAACGGTCAGGCGCCCTTCAGATGGCGCATCAGGCGTTCGAAGTCCTGCCAGCCGGACAGGTCCGAAGGGTCGCCGGGCAGCGGGTAGTAGAGCGCGGGGCGGGTCTTCGGGCCGAGCTGGACCGGGGGCTCGGACAGCGGGGTGCGCCGGGCGCGGTCGCCGGGCATCTCGCGGACCTCCTCCGCGCCGAGCACGAACGCCACCGGGACGCCGGGACCTTCGAAGCGGGGCGGTACCGCCAGGTCGCGGCGGGCCTTGCGGATCTGGATCAGCATCGACTGCAGGTGGTGGCGGGTGGCGAGGATCTCCGCGACCCGGGACAGGACGTCCACCGGCGGTTCTTCGCCGGCCCCGTAGCCGAATGCCAGGGTGACGTCCTCCTCCACGCCGCCTGTCGTACGGCTGACGCGGACCGTGGCGAGGCCGGGCCGGTCCGGGCTGCCGACCACCACCACCCAGGTCGGCGCGGGCGACCTGTCGTGGGCGACATCGGTGAGCTGGCGCAGTGACCAGGGCAGGTTGGCGGGCTCGGCGGTGCCCCAGCCCGCCGGGGGGTTGCCGGTGAGCTCGCGCCATACCGCTTCCAGGGCGCCGCCGAGCACGAGCCGGTCGTCGGCGGGGTGGACGGTGCGGAACGAGATGGCGAGCTGACGCTCGCCGGTGTCGGTGAACTCCTTGAAGGAGGCGGCCACCGGGGTGCGTGGGTCGTCGGGCGTCGCGTCGGCCGCCTCGACCGGTGCGAACATGCCGTTCTGCCAGCGCAGTACGGCGCCGGACAGGCCGTCGTAGTAGCCGTCGCGCTCGTCCTGCACGACCCAGCGCGACGGCCAGCCGGTCAGGCTGTTGCGTACGGCGGGGGAGAGCGTGGTGCCCGGGGAGGTGACGATCTGGAGGCCGAGCTCGGCGTCGGCGGTGGCCCGGAACGCGTCGGAGAGCCAGGCGGTCATGGCGACCACCGGCCGGTCCTGGATGACGACGGCCACCTTGTCGGTGAGCGCGTCGATCGCGGGCTGGGCTGCGGCGGGTGTGGGTGCGACGCTGACGCCGTCGGTCTTCACCACGGCGACGGAGCGCGCGGCCTCCGGTGGCCAGGCGGATCCCCCTGCGAGGGCGATGAGGCGGGCCGCGAAGGTGCCCGCGAGCCGCTCGGCCTCCTCGACGCCGGTGGTGGCGCGTGCTTCGGTCCACCAGAACGGGACGGCGGGTGAGGTCGCGCCGAGCAGCCGCTCGGCCTCGCCGGCTACCTGTACGAGCAGCGGTGCCTCGACGGAGACGAGGGGTCGGCCCTCCTCGTCGCAGAGCCGTACGACGGCGTCCTCGCCCAGGGTCTCCACCAGTTTGTCGGGGCCTCCGGAGAGCAGACCCGCGAGCACGGTCAGCGGGTCGGGCATTCTCCGGGTGAGGGCGATGACGTCCTTGGTCATTTGGTCGTCCGGTCCTTCGTGGTGCGGGGCGTGGATGTCGGTGCGGTGCGCGGGACGGTTCCCGCGGGCGTCATCCGGTGGTGTACACGGTCTGGATGAGGCGGTTCGACTGGCCTCTGCGCATGAGTACGCCGCGGCCGGCCGGCTGCTGGGTGGCGTACACCCCGGGGAACAGCTGGCCTTCGCTGCGGTCGCCCGCCATGACGATCGCCGAGGCGCCGGATTCGCGCAGGCCCTGCATCAGCGGCTCGTACATGCCCCGTGAGGCGCCCGCGACGCGGCGGGTCAGGACGAAGTGGAGCCCGATGTCGACCGCGGAGGGGATGTACGGCAGGAAGGGTGCGAGCGGGGCGAGTCCCGCGGTGGTCAGTACGTCGTAGTCGTCGACGAGGACCACGATCCGTGGGCCGCTGCCCCAGCTTCCGGGTTCCAGGTCCTCGGTGCCCGCGCTGTCGTCGGGCAGCCGCTTCTCGAGTTCGGTGGCGATGCCGGCGGCGAGGCCGGCGCACATCTTGGCGTTGTACGCGTAGCCGCCGCGGAACTCCTCGGGGATCGCGCCGCGCAGTCCGCGCCGCGGGTCCATGACGGCGAAGACCAGTTCGTCCTCGCTGTAGCGCTCGATGAGTCCGCCGGCGACGGTCTTGAGCAGGTTCGTCTTGCCGCATTCGCTGTCGCCCATGATCAGCAGGTGCTGGTCGTGGTGGAACAGGTCGAGCAGGACGGGTGCGAGGGCCGTCTGGTCCAGGCCGATCGGCACCCGCTCGGGCTCGGCGACCGGGCCGGGCAGCAGGTGCGGTTCCAGGACGTGCGGCAGGACCCGTACGGGCTGGGCGACGTCGCCGCTCCAGGTGGCGCGGACGGTGCGGGCCGTCCGTTCCAGGACGGCGCCGAGGTCGGACGTGTCCGGGAGGCCGTCCGTACGGGGCAGTGCGACCTGTGCGAAGAGTTTGCCGTCGGTGAGGATGCGGCCGGGCTCGTCGGGCGACAGGGTCTGGGCGAGCTTGCGGTCGATGCTGGACTCGCTGGGGTCGTTGAGGCGCAGCTCGACGCGGGTGCCGAAGTTCGACTGGGTGGCGATGCGGACGTCGTTCCAGCGGAGCATGCCTGCGACGACATGGATGCCGTAGCCGCCGCCGCGCTTGAGGACGTCGACGACGGCGTCGTCGAGCTCCTCGAAGTCGTCGCGGAGTGCGCCGAAGCCGTCGATGATGAGCACGATCTCGGCGGAGGCCAGCTGGGGCAGCCGGCCTGCGGCGTGCAGGGTGCGCAGTTGCTCGACGGAGTCGATGCCGTGTTCGCGGAACAGCTCCTCGCGGGCGGCGAGTGCGTTGCGTACTTCCTCGACGGTGCGTCCGGCGCGTTCGCGGTCGGCGCGGCCTGCTACGCCGCCGACGTGCGGCAGGTCCGCCAGTGCCTGGAGGCCGCCGCCGACGAGGTCGAGGCCGTAGACGCCGACTTCCTGCGGGGTGTGGGTCAGTGCGATCGACAGGGCGAGTGTGCGCAGCAGGGTGGTCTTGCCTGCCTGCGGGCCGCCGATGACGGCGGCGTGGCCACCCGCGACCGTGAGGTCCAGGTACCACTGGCCCTGCCACTGCTTGGTGGGGTCGTCGAGCAGACCGAGCGGAACTCGGAGCGGGCCGCTCCGCTTGGCCAGCTGCATGCCGCGCGGCCCGACGTCCAGCGGGCCGGCGACCTTGTCCAGGGCGATGGCGTCGGGCAGCGGCGGCAGCCAGATGCGGCGTACGGGACCGGCGGCGTTCTCCAGCTGTCCGACGATGACGCCCATCTCGGTCGGCCCGGTCTCGCGGCGCCGTACGGTCGGCTCCTGCTCGCCGGAACTCTCTTTCTTGGCGAGGGTGTTGAACGCCTCGTACTCGAGGGCGAGCGGTCCGGAGTCCGCTTCCTGGGCGCGCTGTACGGGGCCGCGGTAGGCCCCGGAGACGTAGCTCGCCTTGAAGCGCTCGTAGTGGCTGGTGTCGACCTTGAGGTAACCGAAGCCGGGCAGCGGCGGCAGGTGGAAGGCGTCCGTGGTGTCCAGGACCGTGCGGGACTCGTCGGCGGAGAAGGTGCGCAGGCCGAGCCGGTACGAGAGGTAGGTGTCCAGGCCCTTGAGCTTGCCGCCCTCGATGCGCTGGCTGGACAGCAGCAGGTGCACGCCGATGGAGCGGCCGATGCGTCCGATGGACAGGAACAGGTCGATGAAGTCCGGCTTGGCGGTGAGGAGTTCACCGAACTCGTCGATGACGACGAACAGGTGAGGCAGCGGGTCCAGGTCGGGCCGCTTGTCGGACCGCAGGGCGGCGTAGTCGCCGATGTCGGCGACGTTGCCCGCGTCCTTGAGGACCTGCTGGCGGCGCTTGACCTCACCGGCGAGCGAGGCGTGGACGCGCTCCACGAGGCCGGCCTGGTTCTCCAGGTTGGTGATGACACCGGCGACGTGCGGCAGGTCGGCGAACGGTGCGAACGTCGCACCGCCCTTGTAGTCGACGAGGACGAGTGCGAGGTCCTCCGGCGGGTGGGTGGCGACCAGGGCGAGGACGAGGGTGCGCAGCAGCTCCGACTTTCCGGAACCGGTGGCGCCGACGCACAGGCCGTGCGGGCCCATGCCGAGCTCGGAGGACTCCTTGAGGTCGAGGAGCACCGGCTCGCGGGCGTCGCTGACACCGATCGGCACGCGCAGGAAGGAGCGTTCGCCGCGCGGCGCCCACAGGCGTGAGAGGTCGAGCTGCGCGACGTCGTCGATGCCGAGCAGGTCGGCGAAGTCGACGGGGCCGGACAGCGGGGCGTCGACGAGGGACTCGGCGGCGAGCCGCAGCGGCGCCAGCATCCGGGCCAGGCCCTCGGCGAACGGGATACTGACCTCGTCCACGGTGCCGTGGGCACTGATCGGTTCCTGCTCGCGCAGGTCCTCGATGAGCACCTGGTCGCCGTCGACGGTGATGCGTACGCCGACGTGTCCGGGCTCCTGGACCCGCTGTTCGAGCAGGTGCAGCATCGTGACACTCATCTCGCGCAGGCCCACCGCGTCGTCGGGACAGGGCAGGTCCACGGCGTCCTCGCCGTGTCCGTCGGCGACGACGAGCAGCCGCGACGTCATGGACAGGGCGTCCTTGCCGGACAGGCCGCGGCGCACCTCGGCCGCGTACGAGGCGCGCCGGCGCAGCTCCGCTCCGATCTGCCGGGCGAGCTGGGGTGCGGACGGGGCGATGCGGCGGGCGGCGACAGGGCCGTCGAGCTGCTCGGGGTCGAGCAGATGTGGCATCCACTTGGCCCACTCCCAGTCGGCGAGCCGGTCGCCGGGCACGGCGAGGGCCATCGCCACGTCGTCGGGGGCGTGGGTGGCGGCGGTCTGGACGAGCAGGGCGCGGGCGACACGCAGGCAGTCCTCGCGGGGGCCGATCACGCTGACGTTGCCGACGCGGTCGAGCGGTACGGTGAGCGGGAGTTCGGTGCCGCTGCGGAACCGGGACATCAGCGCCGACGCCTCGTTGAGCATGAAGCGGTCGGGCGGGGTGAGGACCGAGGAGCCCTGCTGGGCGACCTTCAGATCGCGTACGGGCATTTCGCCGGTGCCGACGCGGACCCGCAGGAAGTCGCCGTCGGAGCGGCGGCGCTCCCACAGCCGGGCCGGGTCGCGCACTATGTCGTAAAGGGCGTCCGGCGGCGGAGTGAGGATCTCGGTGCGTTCGCGCCGTTCGCGTTCCTCGCCGGAGAGTTCCTCGCGCAGGTCCTCCAGATAGGCGAGATAGGCCTCGCGCTGGGTGCGTCGGGTGCGCTGGGCCTTGCCGCGCTGGGAGAAGACGAGCGCGACGGAGCCGATGACGGTGACGACGAGGATGATCGCGCCGAGCCCGGCGAACTGGCTGTTGCGTACGACGGTCATCATCACGACGGACGACATGACACCGGCGACGGGCAGCAGCGACATCGCGATGTTGCCCGACTTCCCCTCGGGGAGGTTGGGCGGCGCCTCGATGGTGCGTGCCTCGGAGGGGGGCGCGGGCCGGGTGGTCCTCGCCGGGCGGTGGATCAGTCGGGTACTCATCGGCGTCCGTCACTCACGGTCGGGCTCGGCATCTGGGTCAGTGGCGCTTCTGGGAGAGCTGGAAGACGTCCGCGGCGAGGCGGGTGGCGGCTTCCCGGGTCGAGTGGGCGAGCAGCTCCGTACGGATCAGGCCGCCGGCCGCGAGGTGCCGGTCGTACGGCAGGACCTGGACGCTCGCCCCGGTGGACCTGAGCTTCTCGGCGGCCTCGGCCAGGTCGAGTCCCGCGTGCGGTACGAGTTCGGTGAGCACGACGACCGTGCCGGCGATGACGTGCTGCGGCAGCCCCTGCATCCACTGGAGCACCGAGTACGTACTGGTGACGCCCTCCAGCGTGGCGGGGGCGGTCAGGATGCGGGCCTGGGAGGCGGAGAGCGCGACCCGGGCGACCTCGGCGGGCAGCGTCTCGCAGTCGACGACCGTGACACCGAAGTAGCGGCGCAGCGAGACCATGACGCCCTCGTACGCCTTGCTGCCCAGCATGGCGCCGATCTGTCCCTGGCTGCCGGGCAGCAGCCAGGCGTTGCCGGGCAGTTGGACGAGGTAGCCGGTGATGTCGAGCAGCGACATCTGCGGTTCGACGATGTCCGCGAAGTCGCCGATGGTCCAGCGCAGCGTCTCCGCGCCGAGCCGCAGCGGCAGGGAGCCGAGCGCAGGATCGGCCTCGACGACAAGGACCGGGTCCTGCCGGTAGTGCGCGTACGTGGTGCCGAGCAGGGCCGCGACGGTCGTCTTGCCGGCGCCGCCCCGGATGGAGGTGACGGCGATCTGCCGGCCGGTCGTCACGGGCTGCTGGAGCACCTCGGCGATCCGGGTGATCTCGGCGACCTCCTTCGCGGCCGACGACGAGACGGTGCGGCGCACGGCGCGCGTGGCCCGCGAGGCGAAGGACTGCCCGTGCCGCGGCTTGCGTCCCGCGGTGACCAGGGCCTTGTCGACCACCGGCCGGGAGTCGGGGGCGTGGTGGGGGCGGGTGGCGGGGGTGTAGGCGGAGGTGTGCGCGGGCGTGGCCGGGGGCTGTTGCTGCGCGGGGGCGGCCCGGTGGGCGGCCTGCTGGGGCGGGTAGCCGTAGCCGGGGGCAGGTGAGGGGGCGGCCTGTTGCTGTGGTGCGTGGCCGTATGTGGGGTCCGGCGCGGCCTGCGGGTATCCGGCGGAGCCTGCGGGGGCGGCCTGCTGGGGCGGGTAGCCGTAGGAGGGGTCCGGTGCGGGGGTGTTCTGCTGCTGTGGTGCGTATCCGTATGCGGCGTCGGGCCGGGCGTATCCGTCGGGTGCCGCGGGGGTGCCCTGCTGGGGCGGGTATCCGTAGCCGGGCTCCGGTGCGGGGGCGCCCTGCTGGGGTGCCGCATGCCCGGGGGCGGCGTTCGGTGTGGGGCCGCCCTGCGCGTACCCGGCGGGGTCCTGCGCGCCCTGCTGCCCCGCTCCTTGCGGCGGCGGGCCCTGCTGCGGTGCGCTCTGCCGGCCGGCGGCGCCGCGCAGGTCGCGCAGCACATCGCCCTGCCAGTTGTCTCCGTTCGGCATGTCAGCCTTCCTCTTTCCGCCCTGCTGCCCCGCTCGGAGCGCCTGAGCGTCGACTCAGAACTTGTTGAGCAGCTGTCCGTACACGCCGAACGCCCCGACGGCGAGCGGGAAGAGCCCCACGACGCCGATGGACTCGACCAGGTCGGCCATGCGCCGCAGCCGGACCTGCACATGCTCGGGCGGCTGCACCGCCAGGACGAGCAGCGGCAGGACCGCGGCCGCGCACAGCACGGCGAGCGGCCCGGCGCCTCCGGAGTGCTGCATCCACACCATGACGAGGCGTACGACGAGGACCGCGGCGGCGGCGATGAGTGCCACGACCTCGGCGACCAGCGGGAAGGCCCGCGCCCGGGAGAGCAGCACGAGGGCCACGAGCGCGGGCAGCGCCCCGGTCCACACGGTCGGTGTCGGCGCCTGGGTGAGCAGCCAGCCGCCGGCCGCCGCGGAGACGGCGGTGACCGTGGTCGCGAGGGCGAGGCCGCGGTGGGTGGCCGCGAGCGCGTTGCCCACCTGGTGGCGGCTGACGGAGACGCCGCCGGAGCGGCGGTCGTCGAGTGCGGTCAGACCGGAGGCCATCAGGGCGAGCCGAGGCAGCAGCCCGAGCAGTACCACGGAGAAGACGGCCATGACGGCGCCCAGCCGGGACAGGTCGCTCTGGACGGCGGCGACGGCCTCCCACACCACGGTGATCGCGGCGGTCGCCACGGCCCCGATCAGTCCGCCGCGGCCGAGCGGCGAGAAGTAGCCGAGCAGCAGCAGTACGAGGACGAGCGCGCCCGCGACGGCCGCGAGCCGTGCGGTGCCCGGCCAGTCGTAGGCGTCCGCGGCGGTCCAGGCGGTGAGGATGCCGAGGCCGCCGGAGGCGAGCAGCAGGGCGGTCGCGAGGCCGCGGTTGCCCTGGCCGATCCTGGCGACGAGCGCGCCGGCCACCAGGAGGAGGAGCGTCACGGCGACGAGCGCGCCCGCGAGGGCGTCGAGTGCGAACTCGCGGCGGGCGAGCAGTGCCGCGATCACCGCGAATGCCACGGTCGCCACGCCCGCGCTGGCCCGGCGGGCGGCGGGACGCCAGCGCCACGCCTGGAGGTCGAGGTCGTCGGCCACCAGATCGGTGACGTCGTGCACGACGGGGGCGGGCGGCGCGGAGTGGGCCCGGACCAGCCGGAGCACGGCACCGTCCGCGATCTCGGCGGAGGACAGCGTGCTGTCGTGCGGCAGCGCGGAGCCGTCCGACGTGATCAACTGGCGTGTCATCGGACGCGATGCGGCCCGGTCGTCCAGCAACTGCAATATGTCCGGGAGCAGTTGGCCGATCGGCGTGTCGGACGGCAGGACGATGTCGGCCCGGCGTCGCTCGCCCACCAGGGTCACCCGGCTCAGCTGAGCCCGGGAAGTCATTGCTGTGCTCACCACTTTACGGGAACCTATCGTCGCGACGTTGAGGACGGGGGCCGGCTGGACGCGCCCAGGGTGCTGTTCATGGAAATCGTCATCGGGCGGCCGGCGCTACGGAGAACCAGGGCTGGATTTCCCGGACCCGTCCGGTTTCGCCGCGGGCGTCGGCTGCTCGTACTGCTGCTCCTGGCGCTGCTGCTTCTCCTGCTCGGCCTTCTGCTTCGCCAGCGTGTGCTGGAGGAAGGACCACCCGACGCATCCCGCGCACAGGACGGCCGCGATGGCGATCCCGGCGAACACCTTCCCGAGCCGCTCGTCCGCCGTGCGCCGCGACCGCTGCACACCGAACAGCAGCGCGTCACGCATCCTGCGGCGGCGTACCGCCACCGACTCCAGAAGCTGGCTGTCGTAATCCCGTGCCATTCGTCGTCCGCTGCCTCAGTCGTCCATTGCCTCGGTCGTCGGCGAACCGTCGCGCGTACCGCGTCCTGCGTCCACTGCATGAACGTCGCCTCGCCCGGCCGCTGCCCATCGGGCACGCCCGACGCGCGTCAGCGCGCCGGCGCCGGCCGATGTCGTCCACGGCGCTGCAGTCGGCTGCGTGTGTTGCGGCATACGGAATCCCCCTTGCTTTGCCTCCGCAACATAAGGCATGGACAAGTCAGCAGTACAACCCGGAGCCGGGAGTGGGACAGACCCCGGACAATCATGAAGCAGTTCCAAAGGACAGGAATCAGGGCGATACAGACGGTGCACCGGTGCACCGGTGCGGCGTGGGGCGGGGATGCGGAACGGCGGGGCGCCCGGGCCGCGTTGCCCGCACCGTTGCCGGTGAACGGCCGGTACTGCTCGGCCCGGTGGGTCTGCGCCCGCCGAGTCGTGCGGTTCAGTTGCTCACGCATCGGCCTCGGTACGCGCGGGTGCCTGACCGAACACCGAAGAATCCTCGTGCACGGGACCGCGCCGTCTTGGACGATCGTTGTCAGCTGCGGGTTGGGGCTCAGGTATCGATTTCGCCGACCCAGCCGAACTCCAGGAGCTCCCTGGGCAGGTACTCGGACTCGACCTCGATCGGCATGTCGGCATCGCGGGCCATACAGGCGATGGCGAGTGGGCCGAGGGCGACCAGGCCTTCGCCGCTCAGGGAACGTGCCTCGTTCGCGGTCCAGTACTCCTTGTGCCAGGTGAGAGCCGTGGCCAGCGACTCGTTGAACCGTTCGGCCTCCCGGCGCAGGTAGAGGTGGAACAGCTCTAGGGGCGGATACAGGACCTTCAGCATCAGTTCTTTACCGGCGATCCGTGTGGTCTCGGGGTCGGTGCCGTTGACCGCGGTGACCAGGGTGTCCCAAGTCTCCTGTCGGCCGAACCACGCGTTCTGCAGGGTTTCCACCCACGCGTATGTGTACTCGTCGAACTCCGCGCCGGAATCGCGGAGGAACGAGACGGGTACCTGAGCCAGCTGGTTGGCGCGGCCGTTCTCGCGGCAGACCACCGCCAGGTAGTAGGAGGTGAGCCAGCTCCCGGCGTGCAGGTAGTCCTGAGGTCCGGTCGCGGGCAGGTTCTTCACCTCGCCGTCGGCCCCGATACGGCACGGCACAGGTCCCTCGGGCGCCGTGCCCGCGGCGAACAGTGCGGAGCCGACCTGCATGGTTGTGACCCATGCCTCCCACGTCGGGAACTTCTGCGCTGTGGAGTCCGCCAAGCAGTACGACTTGGACACAGTCAGCATGCTGCTCAGGGCACGGGAGCGGGATGTCTCCGACGTCTCAAGCCGGTCGAGTACACGGCCGGCGCTCTGGATGCGAGCCGCCATGGTCTCCGCCACACCATCCATGGGGAACTGATGACGGGAAACGGGCGTGCTCACTGATTCTTTCCTCTTCGTCGACCAGGAGGATGTACGGGGCAATTGGGGGCACCGGCCTGCAACGATGAGCCACTCGGGACGCCCGGCGCGCGGACACAGTGGCAACTCCGTTTCGTCGAACGGACCCTGGACCGGAATACGGGTGGTCGCGGACATGCCGCTCAGCGGAGAGATGAACCAGTCCGGTGACCCGGCTTATGCCGCGGAGGGGTTTACCCCTCGCCCTTGCGCCAGTTCTTCGTGGGCCGACCCTTCTCGTCCCACTGCCGATCCTCCAGCAAGGTCAACCCGTCCTCGGCGAACACGCGCTCAGCGGCGAGGGTGCCGTTCGGGTGCCACTCTTTGGAAACCCCTACAGGAAGCCCCATTCGGGCTGTTCCCTCGGACCTGAGCGTGCCGTCCTTGTACTACTCACGGCAGTTCCCCCCCGGGCGCCGGTCCGCAATGAGTCGGCGATCTGCGGCAGCCGCGGGTTGGGGGTCAGGTGTCGATTTCGCCGACCCAGCCGAACTCCAGGAGCTCCTTGGGCAGGTACTCGGACTCGACCTCGATCGCCATGCCGGCATCGCGGGCCAGGCAGGCGATGGCAAGCGTGCCGAGGGCGACGAGGCCGTCGCTGTTCGTCGACCGATCCTCGCCCGCGGACCAGTACTCCTTGTGCCACTTGAGGGCATCGGTCAGAGCTTCGCCGAACTGCTCGGCATCCCGACTCAGGTAGCGGTAGAAGAGGATGATCGGCGGATACAGGATCTTGAGCATCAGCTCTGAATCGGCGTACTGGGTCGCCTCCGGGCTCGTGCCGTCGACCGCGGTAACCAGCTTGTCCCATGTGTCGTCCCGGCTGAACCAGAAGCTCTGCAGAGTCTCCACCCACGCGTAGATGTACTCGTCGAACACAGCACCCGACTCACGCAGGAATGAGACAGGAACCTGTGCCAGCTCCGTTAGGCGCTCCTTCTCGCGGCAGATTACGGCCAGGTAGAAGGAGGTGATCCAGGTTCCCGCGTTCACGTGGGTCTGGGGCCCGGTAGCGGGGAGGTTCCGTGTCTCTTCCCTGATCCGGCAGGACACACCGTCTTCGGTCGTGGTGGCCGCGGCGAACAGCGCGGAGCCGACCTGCATGGCGGTGACCCATGCCTCCCAGGTCGCGAACTTCGTTACCTGTGGGTCCATCGCGCAGCGCGACTTCGCGAGGGTCAGCATGGCATTCAGGGCCTGGCTACGGGCGATGTCCGACTGCTCAAGGCGCTCAAGCACCCAGCTCGCGGTCTCGTCGAGAACTGCAATCCCGTCGGCCATGCCGGCCACGGGGTAGTCATGGCGGGGAATGCTCGTAGCCACTGACTCTCCTCTAGTTGATCTTGAAATGTTCGAGCATCGCCCCAGCGTACGTGCCCGTACTGTCATTGGCCTTGACCAGGACGTATTCCAGTTTCTGGCTATCCAGTGCCTTCATCAGTTCGAGCGCCAACTGACCATTGGTCACGGTGCGCCCCGCACTGTCCGTCACCGACTGCGTCGCGCGGCTCTGCATCTCGGCGATGATCGTCTGGACGTACTCCTTGGTGCCCTGCTTAACCATCATTCCGGCTGCGGCGCCGCCTCCCTGCCGCCAGTCGAGTCTCGCAGATGGCGCCTTCGCCTCGACGATGAGATAGCTTCCGTCGCCGCGCTTGTAGAGCTGGTCGAACATGTTGGCGCCGTTGGGCGTCTTCGGAAGCGGGACATGCTGGGCGTCGGGGAACTTCTCGGGGACGACGTGGTATGCGGCCGCGTCTTCACCGAGCCTTTCGGCTATCGAGCTGTTGTTGGGCGTCTCGCCGAGCTGCTTGGCGTACGCATCCTGCGCTTTGTCGAGGGCCTCCTGTGCCGCCGCGGACGGGTTCTTCTCGAACGTCCTCTCCGCATGGGTGAGGTCCATGGAGACCTTGCGGTGCTTTGCCACATCGTCAAGGTGTGCGAGAGCCCCAGGGCTGGCTGACTCCCGCTTGAGCGGCGTTTCATCGAACCTGATCTCGGACGGTCCGTGCGGCAGGTCGTACTTGGATATCCAGTTGCCGTTGCTGTCCTTGGCCAGGATGGGCAGCTCGACGCCGCTCTCCGTCGCGGACTTGTCCAATCGGTGGCCCCGACTGTCGTAGTACTTCTCGAACCACGTCTTGTCGGGGTCGTTGGCCTTCCGGATGTGCTCGTCCTGGATCTGCTTCCGCTCGGCGGGGGTCAGTTCACGCTCCCCGTTGTGGCCGCCGTTTCCGGTGCCCTCGTCCGCGTGATTCGCGGGCGCGGCCCCGTCGTCGGCGACGTGGCCCGCGTCGTCCGCGGTGTGTCCCAGGTCGTCCAGGTTGCCGGGGCCGATCGGGTCGTGGCCGCCGGTGTGGGGGAGCCCGTTGTCGGCGTTGGGGCCGCCGGGTACGTCGTGGCCGACGGCGGGACCCGTGCCCGGGGTCTCGGTGCGGGGCCCCGGCACGTGGTCACCGACGTGGGTGCCGGGTGCGGCGTTGTCCAGGTTGTTGCTGGGCATGTTGTTGCCGGCATGGCTGCCGGGGAGGTTGTCGCCGGCGTGGCCGGTGGGCATGTGGTTGCCGACTCCGCCTCCGGGGAGGTGGCTTCCTGCGTTGCCTCCGGGGAGGTTGTCGCCGATGTCGGCGCCCGGGATGTCGTCGCCGGTGCGGCCGATGTCGCCGAGGTCGTTGCCGAGGCTGTCGCCGATGCGGATGACGTGGTCGCCCGCGTTGGCGCCGACGTGGGCTGTGGTGTCGGCGGTGTGCGCGCCCGCGCCGACCAGCGCCGGTTCCCTGTCCGGTGAAGGGGTTTCGGTGTGAGGGGTGTCGGCGCCGGTGTCGGGGGTGATGTCGGGGGAGCCTTCGACGCGGGCGTCGTCGACCTTTTGGAGAACGTTGCCGTTCTCGTCGAGGAGGTTGTACTCGTTGTCGAAATACCGGGCCGGTGCGCCGGGTGCCGTGGGCAGCTTGGTGGCGCCCTCGGGCAGGACCGGGACGTCGTCGGGCAGCTTGAAGTTGCCGTCGGGGAGCTTGACCGCCCCGTCCGGGATGGCTGCGCCCTCGGGGAGGTGCACGGCCCCGTCGGGCAGCTTGAGCGCACCCTCGGGCAGCACGATCGCATCGTCGGGCAGCGTGGGGATCTCGACGTTGCCGATCCCCTTGAGGCCTTTGGTGATGTCGCCGATTTTGGAGAGTCCTGCGCCTGCGCCTTTGGCG
>NZ_JBIAKK010000013.1:0-228875 GCF_042872425.1 Streptomyces sp. NPDC005262 | reverse complement strand
CTGCAGGGGGGACCCTGTGGGAGAGTAGGACGCCGCCGAACAATTATTCCGGGAAAGCCCCGCACCTCTGGTGCGGGGCTTTTCTGCGTTTAGGGACGGACCGCTACCCCCGTGCATCTGCCGGCAGTGGCTGCGGGTAAGGTCAGGGGGCATCATTGGCACGTTCTTTCACAGGAGGCCCCCGGGTGGAGGTCCAGGAGACTCGGGTTCAGACGGACCGGGTCCTCACCATCCCCAACATCCTCAGCATGGCTCGCCTTGTCGGGGTACCGCTCTTCCTGTGGCTGATTCTTCGCCCCGAGTTCGGCGGACCGAAGAGCGATGGCTGGGCGCTGCTGGTACTGATGTTCAGCGGGATCAGCGACTACCTCGACGGTAAGCTCGCCCGCCGGTGGAACCAGATCAGCAGCCTCGGGCGACTCCTGGATCCGGCTGCCGACCGGCTGTACATCCTTTCGACCCTCGTCGGACTGACGTGGCGTGAGATCCTTCCGCTCTGGCTCACCGCGGCGCTCCTGGCACGTGAGCTGATGCTTCTCGTCATGGTGGGAATCCTCCGGCGCCACGGCTATCCGCCGCCCCAGGTGAACTTCCTGGGGAAGGCGGCTACCTTCAACCTGATGTACGCCTTCCCCTTGTTGCTGCTCAGTGATGCAAGTGGTTGGCTTGGATCGCTGGCTGCCATTTTCGGATGGGCGTTCGCAGGATGGGGTACAACGCTCTATTGGTGGGCAGGGATCCTCTACGTGGTTCAGGTCCGCCGGCTCGTCAAGGCGGATACACAAGCCGATTGAGCTCGTTTGATGCGGTGCCGCGCAGTGTGGCCGGTCCGCGGTGAAGTCTCAGGTGTTGCCCTGACGGGTGAAGTCGGCTAGACCGTCGTCTCTTCAAGGAGGACGTTTCCGACATGAAGGCCGTTGTGATGGCTGGTGGTGAAGGCACCCGCCTTCGCCCCATGACCTCGAGCATGCCCAAGCCCCTCCTGCCTGTCGCCAATCGGCCCATCATGGAGCATGTGCTGCGGCTGCTCAAGCGGCATGGGCTCAATGAGACCGTCGTGACCGTCCAGTTTCTCGCCTCTCTCGTCAAGAACTACTTCGGAGACGGCGAAGAGCTCGGGATGGAGCTCACCTATGCCAACGAGGAGAAACCTCTAGGTACCGCGGGGAGCGTGAAGAACGCCGAAGAGGCGTTGAAGGACGACACCTTCCTCGTCATTTCCGGTGATGCGCTCACCGACTTCGACCTCACCGATCTCATCGCCTTCCACAAGGAAAAGGGCGGGCTCGTCACGGTGTGCCTGACCCGGGTTCCCAATCCTCTGGAATTCGGAATCACCATTGTCGACGAGGGCGGCCAGGTCGAGCGTTTCCTGGAGAAGCCCACCTGGGGTCAGGTCTTCTCGGACACCGTCAACACGGGCATCTACGTGATGGAGCCCGAGGTCTTCGACTATGTCGAGGCCGATGTCTCGGTGGACTGGTCCGGTGACGTCTTCCCTCAGCTCATGAAGGAGGGCAAGCCGATCTACGGCTATGTCGCCGAGGGGTACTGGGAGGACGTGGGCACGCACGAGAGCTATGTGAAGGCCCAGGCCGACGTTCTTGAACGCAAGGTCGACGTCGAGATCGACGGTTTCGAGATCTCGCCCGGTGTATGGGTCGCGGAAGGCGCCGAGGTGCATCCTGACGCGGTTCTGCGCGGTCCCGTGTACATCGGGGACTACGCAAAGATCGAGGCCGGGGCCGAGCTTCGTGAGCACACGGTCGTCGGTTCGAACGTCGTCGTCAAGACGGGTGCCTTCCTGCACCGGGCAGTGATTCACGACAACGTCTACATCGGCCAGCACTGCAATCTGCGCGGATGCGTGGTCGGCAAGAACACCGACATCATGCGGGCGGCCCGCATCGAGGACGGCGCGGTCATCGGGGACGAGTGCCTGGTCGGTGAGGAATCGATCATTCAGGGCAATGTCCGGGTCTACCCCTTCAAGACCATCGAGGCCGGCGCCTTTGTCAATACGTCGGTGATCTGGGAGTCCCGCGGGCAGGCTCATCTCTTCGGCACCCGCGGTGTCTCGGGAATTCTGAACGTGGAAATCACGCCCGAACTCGCTGTGCGGCTGGCCGGTGCGTACGCCACCACCCTCAAAAAGGGTTCGACCGTCACCACCGCCCGCGACCACTCCCGAGGCGCACGTGCGCTGAAGCGAGCGGTCATCTCGGCGTTGCAGGCCAGCGCCATCGACGTACGGGACCTGGAGAACGTACCCCTGCCGGTCGCGCGTCAGCAGACCGCCAGGGGCAGCGCCGGTGGGATCATGATCCGTACCTCGCCCGGAGTGCCCGACTCGGTGGACATCATGTTCTTCGACGAGCGGGGAGCGGACCTGTCCCAGGCGCGCCAGCGCAAGCTGGACAGGGTCTACGCACGCCAGGAGTACCGGCGGGCCTTCCCGGGAGAGATCGGCGATCTGCACTTCCCGTCCAGCGTCTTCGACTCGTACACGGGATCGCTGCTGCGCAACGTCGACACCACCGGGATCGCCGCCGCAGGGCTCAAGGTCGTCGTGGACGCGTCCAACGGCAGCGCCGGGCTCGTGCTGCCCAGTCTGCTCGGGCGGCTCGGCGTGGACGCGCTGACGATCAACCCCGGTCTCGACGAATCACGGCCCACCGAGTCCGCCGACACCCGGCGGGCCGGTCTGGTGCGGCTCGGGGAGATCGTGTCCTCGGCGCGGGCCGCGTTCGGTGTGCGTTTCGACCCCGTCGGCGAGCGGCTCTCCCTGGTCGATGAGCGCGGCCGGATCGTGGAGGACGACCGGGCGCTGCTGGTGTTGCTCGACCTGGTGGCCGCCGAGCGGCGCAGCGGGCGCGTGGCGCTGCCGGTGACGACGACGCGAGTTGCCGAACAGGTGGCCGCCTACCACGGCACACAGGTGGAGTGGACGACGACGTCGCCCGACGATCTGACGCGTGTGGGACGGCAGGAAGGCACCATCTTCGGTGGAGACGGGCGCGGCGGCTTCATCGTTCCCGAATTCAGCAGCGTCTTCGACGGCTCGGCCGCCTTCGTACGGCTCATCGGGCTCGTCGCGAGGACACAGCTCACGCTCAGCCAGATCGACGCCCGCATCCCCCGCGCGCATGTCCTGCACCGTGATCTGGCCACGCCGTGGGCCGTCAAGGGGCTGGTCATGCGTCGTGTGGTGGAGGCCGCCGGCGACCGGGACGTCGACACCACCGACGGTGTGCGCGTCGTCGAGGCGGACGGTCGTTGGGTGATGGTGCTTCCGGACCCGGCCGAGGCCGTCACCCATTTGTGGGCGGAGGGCCCCGACGACGCATCGGCGCAGGCACTGCTCGACGAATGGTCGACGGTCGTGGACAGCGCAGGTCACTGACGTTTCGCTGGGTGCGTCGGGAAGCGGTGTGCCGCGGCTCCCGACGCAACGGTGGGGCCATTCGGCGGCAGCTGTTGCGACGTGCGACGATGTGCGGCATGTCGCAGCAGCCCCCCGATCGGAGTACGGCCTCACCCCCCGCGCGCCCTGACGCGTCCATGTCGCTGCTGACCAATGTGATGGACCACAGCCTGGACGACGGTTACGCGGAGGCCACCGCGCGCCGCAAGGCCGACGGGAGCGCGGGCATGCCCCGCACGCTGAAGGCGAAGCTGGGCCTTGCGGCGGGTCTTGTGCTCGCTGCTCTGGTGGTCACCCTCGGCGCCGCGGAGGCGCGCGTCTCGGCGCCAGTCCTTGCCAAGGAACGCGAGGAGCTCATCGACCGTATCGATGGAGAGACATCGGCGGCGGACAGTCTCGAGTCCCAGGTGGACAAGTTGCGGGGCGACGTGAGCGAGCGTCAACGTAAAGCGTTGGAAAAGCATGGTGGGGACCAGGGCGAGCTGGTGGCGCTGCTCTCCGGGGCGACCGCGGTGCAGGGGCCCGGTGTGAAGCTCGTCGTCGACGACGCGAAGGACACCGACCAGGGTGGTGGTGGACCGCGGGAGACCAGCGGTTTCGCCGATACGGGGCGGGTGCGCGACCGGGACCTGCAGCGGGTCGTCAACGGTCTGTGGCAGTCCGGGGCGGAAGCGATCGCCATCAACGGGCAGCGGCTGACAGCCCTGTCGGCCATCCGTGCCGCGGGCGACGCCATACTGGTCGACAACAGACCGCTCGTACCGCCGTACACGGTGCTTGCGGTGGGGGACGGGAAGCGGCTCAGTACCGCGTTCCAGGACAGTGCCGACGGGCAGTATCTGCAGGCGCTGAAGGACACGTTCTCCATCAGGACCAGCATCTCCGTCCAGGAGCAGGTGCGCCTTCCGGCCGCTCCGAGCCTGATCGTACGAACAGCAGAGCCGAAGGCCGCAGACACCGGCAGTGGTGCGGCAGACACAGGGAAGGGCACATCGTGATCGCCGTACTGGGCCTCGTCGTGGGAGTCGTGGTCGGACTGTTGGTCCGGCCCGAGGTGCCGGCGGTGGTCGAGCCCTATCTTCCGATCGCTGTCGTGGCTGCGCTGGACGCGGTCTTCGGCGGCCTGCGGGCCATGCTCGACGGCATCTTCGTCGACAAGGTCTTCGTGGTGTCGTTCCTCTCGAACGTCGTCGTGGCAGCCCTGATCGTGTTCCTGGGCGACAAGCTGGG
Organism: Streptomyces sp. NPDC005262; assembly: GCF_042872425.1. Classification (NCBI taxonomy): domain Bacteria; kingdom Bacillati; phylum Actinomycetota; class Actinomycetes; order Kitasatosporales; family Streptomycetaceae; genus Streptomyces; species Streptomyces sp. NPDC005262. The sequence goes on along the minus strand of NZ_JBIAKK010000013.1, from coordinate 224,221 downwards.
TGTGGGGGCCCAGCTCTCCACCGGTGTGGTGGTCGTGCTCGGCATCCGGATCTTCTCCAACGCCGCGGCTATCCGCCGGCACGTCTTCCGGGCCTGAAGCCGATGAGCGACGAAGAATTTCCCCGTGACACCGAGCGCACCGGCGAGCCGCCGGCCGGCGCCCCCGAGGAGCTCACCGGGCGCCGGCGGCTCATCGCCGCCGTGTGGCCGCCCCGGGTGACCCGGGCTCAACTCATCGTGGCGCTGCTGCTGTTCGTCCTCGGCCTGGGGCTGGCGATCCAGGTGCGGTCGAACAGCGACAACAGCGCACTGCGCGGCGCTCGCCAGGAGGACCTGGTCCGCATCCTCGATGAACTGGACGACCGTACGCAGCGCCTTGAAGACGAGAAGCAGCGTCTGGACGATCAGCGGACAGAGCTCGAGAACAGTTCGGACCAGGCTGAGGAAGCGCGTAAGCAGACAGTGGAAAAGGAGCGGCAACTCGGTATCCTCGCGGGCACCGTGGCGGCGCACGGGCCCGGGATCACGCTGACGGTCAACGACCCGGGCGGCGCGGTGGAGCCGGACATGCTGCTCGACGCACTGCAGGAGCTGCGTGCGGCCGGCGCCGAGGCGATCGAGGTCAACGGGGTGAGGGTGGTTGCCAATACGTACTTCTCCGGTGACGGCGGTGACATCAAGGTCGACGACCGGCACATCTCCGCGCCGTACGTCTTCGACGTCATCGGCAAGCCGCAGGACCTGGAGCCGGCGCTGAACATCCCAGGCGGCGTCGTACAGACGCTGGAGAAGGAGCAGGCCACCGTGCATGTGGCACAGGCTGACGACATCGTGGTGGATGCCTTGCGACCGGCGAAGCGGCCTGACTACGCTCGGTCGTCCTCCCAGTGACGCCGGCGGGTACGGGGGGCGAAGGACACAGGCACGAGGTTGCGGGGGGTCGCCGCATCGTAATGGTGACGCGTGGTGGAAACTGTCGAGTGACTACGGACGTTGTGAAGATGTCCGGGTCGGCAGGTGTGTTCATTCAGGGTTCGTCCTGCCCCACGGGCGGGTCTATTTCGGTCAAGGGGAATCGCCCGTGAAGTTGTTTGGGAAGTTGTTCGGCAAGAGCGCACGCGATGAAGCTGCCCGCCATCGCGCACCGCGCCATGGCCAGGCCGATGAGCAGGGCACGGAACGCCCGCTCTTCCGCGACGAGGTGGCGGGTGCGGGCGGCGACATTTCGGGTGGTTCCGGCGCGTCGTCTGTTGACCCTGCCGGTGCGGGCCGCATAGGTTTCGGAGATCCATCGACCTCAAGTACGGGTGGAGGGTTCGCGTCCATGCCGGTCTGTACGAGGTGCGGTCATCGCAACGCCGAGGCCAGTCGTTTCTGCTCCAACTGTGGTGCGCCGCTGAGGGGTGGTGCTCCGTCCGAGCGCCCCTCGGAGACGACCTCGACCATTTCCATCTCCGGTCTCGAGGCGTACGAGGCGGAAGCCACGGGGCAGACGTCCGTGCCGTCCCTCTCTCCCGAGGCACAGGCCGCCGTCGACGCCCTGCCGCTCGGCTCGGCGCTCCTGGTGGTGCGTCGCGGTCCGAACTCCGGCAGCCGCTTCCTGCTGGACAGCGAGCTGACCACGGCCGGCCGCCACCCGCAGAGCGACATCTTCCTCGACGACGTGACGGTCTCGCGCCGCCATGTGGAGTTCCGCCGGAACCCCGACGGCAGCTTCACGGTCGAGGACGTCGGCAGTCTCAACGGCACGTACGTCAATCGTGAGCGCATCGACTCCGTCGCGCTGTCCAACGGCGACGAAGTGCAGATCGGGAAGTACCGGCTGGTCTTCTACGCGAGCCAGCGGGGCATCTGACCCGTCAGGGAAGGTCCATGCTGAGAACACCGACGGGCGGTGCCGGTCACGGCACCGCCACCGCCGCCGACCGTGCGATGAGTATCGGCGCGGTGCTCCTGCAGCTGCGGGACGAATTTCCCGAAGTCACCATCTCCAAGATTCGTTTTCTGGAGGCCGAGGGTCTCGTCGAGCCGCAGCGGACGCCTTCCGGATACCGGAAGTTCCGGCCCGACGACGTCGAGCGGCTGGCACAGGTGCTCCGGATGCAGCGGGACCACTATCTCCCGCTGAAGGTCATCCGGGAGCACCTGGACGCCCTCGCCCGCGGTGAACAGGCGTCCCTGCCGTCCGCGGGCGGGCAGCGGGACCTGACCGACGGTTCCGGCGACGCCGAGTCCGGGCGGGCGACCGCGGCGCGGATCGGCCGCGCGGAGCTGCTGGCAGCGGCCGAGGTCACCGAGAGCGAGCTCGAGGAGTGGGAGTCGTACGGCCTTGTCGCTCCGACGGCGGAAGGCGGCTACGACGCCGAGACGGTGACCGTGGCCAAACTTGTGGCGGATCTGGGTCGATTCGGTCTCGAACCGCGTCATCTGCGGGCCATGCGAGGGGCTGCGGAGCGTGAGGCCGGGCTGATCGAGCAGGTGGTCGCTCCCTTGCGCCGGCACCGGAATCCGCAGACCAGAGCCCATGCGGAGGCCACGGTGAAGGAGCTCGCGGAGCTGTCCGTACGGCTTCATTCGGCCTTCGTGCAGACCGCTCTGCGGATCCGACTCCACTGATCACGGGGGAGCCCGACTACCCAAACCTGCCGAGCACGTCCTAGGGTTGCTGTGTGAACGAGCTCGACGTTGTGGGTGTCCGGGTGGAAATGCCCTCCAACCAACCGATCGTGCTCCTGCGTGAAGTGGGAGGCGACCGGTACCTCCCCATTTGGATCGGTCCTGGTGAGGCGACCGCGATCGCCTTCGCCCAGCAGGGCATGGCTCCGGCCAGGCCGCTGACCCATGATCTCTTCAAGGATGTGCTCGAGGCCCTCGGCCAGGAGCTCACCGAGGTCCGCATCACGGACCTCCGGGAAGGGGTCTTCTACGCGGAGCTGGTCTTCGCCGGCGGGGTGGAGGTGAGCGCGCGTCCGTCCGACGCCATAGCGCTCGCGCTGCGCACCGGCACGCCGATCTACGGCAGTGACGGGGTGCTCGACGACGCGGGTATCGCCATCCCGGACGAGCAGGAGGACGAGGTCGAGAAGTTCCGGGAGTTCCTCGACCAGATCTCACCGGAGGACTTCGGTACCAACAGCCAGTGACCGTCCTGCGGAGGTTCCGTCACCGCATCCGGCAAGCCATTCCCGGGAATGGGACACGGGAAACCACCCTCAGGGTGATTATCACCCGGCGTGCCGAGTGTGGCGATCGTTGACGCACCCCGAGTGACTGCCTACCTTCGAGATGGCAGGTCAAGGACGGAGGTCGGCGTGAGAAACAGCGGCGACGGTACGGCAGCGGGTGGGCCGTATCTGCAGCACGGAAGTACAGCCGGCCACACCATCAGGCAACCGGTCCAACCGGCGGCGATGGCAGGGGACGGTACGGCAGCGGCCGGCGACATCGGATATCGAGGGCCGACGGCGTGCGCGGCGGCCGGGATCACCTATCGGCAGCTCGACTACTGGGCGCGGACAGGGCTCGTCGAGCCGAGCGTGCGCCCCGCCTACGGATCGGGCACGCAGCGCCTCTACAGCTTCAGGGACGTCGTCCTGCTGAAGATCGTGAAGCGCTTCCTGGACACCGGTGTGGCGCTGCAGAACATCCGCACCACGGTCCAGCATCTGCGCGCCCGGGGGTTCCAGGATCTGGAGCGGATGACGCTCATGAGCGACGGTGCGACGGTCTACGAGTGCTCCTCGCCCGACGAGGTCGTGGATCTGCTCCAGGGGGGCCAGGGGGTCTTCGGCATCGCCGTCGGCGTGGTGTGGCGGGACGTCGACGTCGCACTGTCGCAGCTGCACGGCGAGCGGGTGGACACCGGTGAGACGTTGGTCGGCAACAACCCCACCGACGAGCTTGCCCGGCGGCGCAACCGCGCTGTCTGACCGCGTGCGGATCAGGGGTGCGGCGATTGTCAGTGCCGTAGGGCAGCATCGATTGATGTGAGAGCCGCGCCCACCATCCTCCATCTCGACATGGATGCCTTCTACGCCTCTGCGGAGCAGGCGGCGAAGCCCAGCCTGCGTGGCAAGCCGGTCGTGGTGGGCGGGCTGGGGCCGCGCGGGGTCGTCGCCACCGCGTCGTACGAGGCCCGGCGGTTCGGGGTGCACTCGGCGATGCCGACGGCCCAGGCCCGGCGTCTGGCACCCAACGCCGCGTACCTGGTGCCACGCTTCCTGCTGTACCGGACGGTCAGCGACCAGGTGATGGAGCTGCTCGGGCGGCTCTCACCGCTGGTGGAGCCGCTCAGCCTGGACGAGGCCTTTGTCGATCTGGAGGCCGGCGGGGTGGCAGACGACTCGGCCTCGGCACGGGCCGTCGGTGAGCAGCTGCGGGACGCCATCAGAGCCGTCACCGGCCTCACCGGCTCGGTGGGCCTGGCGGGCTCGAAGATGCTGGCCAAGATCGCCTCGGAGGAGGCCAAGCCGAACGGGCTGCTGCTCATCGAGCCGGGCACCGAGCGCGAGCTGCTCGCGCCGATGTCCGTGCGGATCCTGCCCGGCGTCGGACCGGCCACCGGGGACCATCTGCGACGCGCCGGGATGACCACGGTCGACGACCTGGCCGAGGCCGGGGAGGCGGAGCTCGTACGGCTGCTCGGCAAGGCCCACGGCGTCTCACTGCACCGCATGGCCCTCGGGTACGACAACCGCCCCGTCGTGGCGGAGCGCGACGCGAAGTCGGTCTCGGTCGAGGACACCTTCGACATGGACCTGCACGACCGGGTCCGGGTCAGGACGGAGGTCGACCGGCTGGCCGACCGGTGTGTGCAGCGGCTGCGGGCCGCGGAGCGGTCGGGACGGACCGTGGTGCTGAAGGTCCGCAGGTACGACTTCTCGACGCTCACGCGGTCCGAGACGCTGCGGGGGCCCACGGACGACCCCGCGGTGGTCAGAGAGGCGGCCGCGCGGCTCCTGGAGGCCGTGGACACCACCGGAGGCGTACGGCTCCTCGGTGTGGGCGTCACGGGGCTCGCCGACTACACCCAGGAGGATCTCTTCGCGCAGGCGGCCGGTGAGCGGGCCGCGCCCGCCGACCCGGCCACCGAGGACCCGGGCCCCGGCGAGCACGGGGACGTGTCGGCGGCCGGTGCACCGGAGCAGGAGACCCCCGAGCAGCTCGCGGCCCGGCGCTGGCCCGCCGGGCACGACGTACGCCATGACACCTACGGTCACGGATGGGTGCAGGGCAGCGGGGTGGGCCGCGTGACAGTGCGGTTCGAGGAACCGGAGTCGCCGCCCGGCCGGGTGCGCACGTTCCGTATCGACGATCCGGAGCTGTCGCCCGCGGATCCGTTGCCACTGGTGCGCGATCCCGTGGACTACTCGTCCTGGCCGGCCAGCCTGCCGAAGTCGCGGTCCGGTCCAGGCTCCTCGGGCGGCGAGTCCAGACCGTAGTGCCGGTAGAGCTGAAGCTCCTGTTCCGGCGAGAGATGGCGGCCCACGCCGAAGTCGGGTGCGTCCTTGATCAGTGCGCGGTCGAACGGGATGCGGAGCGAATCGTCGACGAATTCGCTGGGCTCCAGCGGGACGAAGGCGTCCCTGCTGAACAGTCCGGTGCGTACGGCGGCCCACTCGGGGACGCCGGTCGCGTCGTCGAGATACACCTCGTCGATGGTGCCTATCTTGGTGCCCTTGCGGTCGAACGCCTTGCGGCCGATCAGGCTCCGCGGATCGATGTCGGTCTGCACGGTCCCTCCCATTGGTCGCGGCTACTCCACAGGCACTACGAAAGTGCAGATCCGGGGCTTCGGCCACTCGAGACTTCCGAGACGAAGCCCGCTGGTAGGCTGGCTATGGCCGCTGACCCCGTGCGGGAGAGTCCTCCGGAGCAAATCCGGCAGGCGCCGAAGGAGCAAATCCTCCCCGGAATCTCTCAGGCCCCCGTACCGCACGGACGAGGTCACTCTGGAAAGCAGGGCGGGTTTCGTGGCGGCTGACGCCGGGACGGATCCCTACCTCACCGACGGTGAAAGTCGGTACGCCGCAAGGCGGACCGGTGAAGCTCTCAGGTTGAGATGACAGAGGGGGAGGCCGTCCGGGCACCCGCGCCGCGGTGCCCCTCGCAGGTCGTGACAGACCAGGAGGCCTCCACCATGACCCCCCGTCGCACTCCGCTCTCCCAGCTGGAGCAGGGCATCCCCTTCGAACAGCGCCACATCGGACCCGATGCCGAGGCGCAGGCGAAGATGCTCGCCCAGGTCGGTTACGGCTCGCTCGACGACCTGACCGCGGCCGCGGTGCCCGACGTCATCAAGAGCGCGGAGGCGCTGCAGCTGCCGACGGCCCGCACCGAGGCCGAGGTCCTGGCCGAGTTGCGCTCCCTCGCCGACCGCAACCAGGTCCTCGCCCCGATGATCGGGCTCGGCTACTACGGCACCTTCACCCCGCCGGTGATCCTTCGCAACGTCATGGAGAACCCTGCCTGGTACACGGCCTACACCCCGTACCAGCCGGAGATCTCGCAGGGCCGGCTCGAGGCCCTCCTGAACTTCCAGACGATGGTCGCCGAGCTGACCGGGCTGCCCACCTCCGGCGCCTCGCTGCTCGACGAGGGCACAGCGGCCGCCGAGGCCATGGCACTCGCACGGCGCGTCGGCAAGGTCAAGAACGGCGTCTTCCTGGTCGACGCGGACACCCTGCCGCAGACCATCGCCGTGATAGAGACCCGCGCCGAGCCGACCGGTGTCGAGGTGGTCGTCGCCGACCTCGGCGAGGGCATCCCCGCCGACATCGCCGAGCGCGGTGTGTTCGGCCTGCTGCTCCAGTACCCGGGTGCCTCCGGCGCCGTCCGGGACATCAAGCCCGTCATCGAGCAGGCCCATGAGCTCGGTGCCATCGTCACCGTCGCCGCCGACCTGCTGGCCCTGACCCTCCTCACCTCGCCCGGCGACCTCGGCGCGGACATCGCCGTCGGCACCACGCAGCGCTTCGGCGTGCCGATGGGCTTCGGCGGACCGCACGCGGGCTTCATGGCCGTGCGCGAGAAGTTCGCCCGCAGCCTGCCCGGACGCCTCGTCGGTGTCTCCGTCGACGCGGACGGCAACAAGGCGTACCGCCTCGCCCTGCAGACCCGTGAGCAGCACATCCGCCGTGAGAAGGCCACCAGCAACATCTGTACCGCACAGGTGCTGCTCGCCGTCATGGCGGGGATGTACGCCGTCTACCACGGCCCCGACGGGCTGCGGACGATCGCGCGGCGCACGCACCGTTACGCCGCGATCCTGGCCGAGGGCCTGCGGGCCGCCTCCATCGACGTCGAGACCGACGCCTACTTCGACACGCTCACCGTGCGCGTCCCGGGCAGGGCCGCCGAGGTCGTCGCCGACGCCCGTGAGCGCGGTGTCAACCTGCGGTTCGTCGACGCCGACCTGGTCTCCCTCGCCTGCGACGAGACCACCACCCGTGCGCAGATCGCCGCCGTGTGGGCCGCCTTCGGCACCGACGGCGACATCGAGGCGCTGGACGGTGCGGCCGCCGACGCGCTGCCCGAGTCCCTGCTGCGCACCGATGCATTCCTCAAGCACCCGGTCTTCCACCAGCACCGCTCCGAGACCGCGATGCTCCGCTACCTGCGCAAGCTCGCCGACCGTGACTACGCGCTGGACCGCGGCATGATTCCGCTCGGCTCCTGCACCATGAAGCTGAACGCGACCGCCGAGATGGAGTCGATCACCTGGCCGGAATTCGGCGCGCTCCACCCGTTCGCGCCGGCCGAGCAGGCGGAGGGTTTCCTCACGCTCATCCGTGAGCTGGAGGAGCGCCTCGCCGAGGTCACCGGATACGACGCGGTCTCCCTTCAGCCGAACGCGGGCTCGCAGGGCGAGTTCGCGGGCCTGCTGGCCGTGCGCGCGTACCACCGGGCCAACGGCGACGACCAGCGGACCGTCTGCCTCATCCCGTCCTCCGCGCACGGCACCAACGCCGCGAGCGCCGTGATGGCGGGCATGAAGGTCGTCGTGGTGAAGACCGCCGACGACGGTGAGGTCGACGTCGCGGACCTCCGCGCCAAGATCCAGCAGTACCGCGACGAGCTGGCCGTGCTCATGATCACGTACCCGTCGACGCACGGCGTCTTCGAGGAGCACGTCGCCGACATCTGCGCCGAGGTGCACGACGCTGGCGGTCAGGTGTACGTCGACGGCGCCAACCTCAACGCACTCGTCGGCCTCGCCAAGCCGGGCCGGTTCGGCGGCGATGTCTCGCACCTGAACCTGCACAAGACCTTCTGCATCCCGCACGGCGGCGGCGGCCCGGGCGTAGGCCCGGTCGGTGTCCGCGCACACCTTGCGCCGTACCTCCCGAACCACCCGCTGCAGCCCGCCGCGGGCCCCGAGACAGGTGTCGGACCGATCTCGGCCGCTCCGTGGGGCTCGGCCGGCATTCTGCCGATCTCGTGGGCCTACGTACGTCTGATGGGCGGCGAGGGCCTGAAGCGCGCGACGCAGGTCGCCGTACTCGCCGCCAACTACATCGCCAAGCGTCTGGAACCGCACTACCCGATCCTGTACACCGGCCCGGCCGGACTCGTCGCGCACGAGTGCATCGTGGATCTGCGGCCGATCTCCAAGGCGACCGGTGTCAGTGTCGACGACATCGCCAAGCGCCTGGTCGACTACGGGTTCCACGCGCCGACCATGTCCTTCCCGGTGGCCGGGACGCTGATGATCGAGCCGACGGAGAGCGAGGACCTTGCCGAGCTCGACCGGTTCTGCGACACGATGATCGCCATTCGCCACGAGGTCGAGAAGGTCGCCTCCGGTGAGTGGAGCACGGACGACAACCCGCTCGCCAACGCCCCCCACACGGCCGCCATGCTCGGCGGGGAGTGGAAGCACGGCTACAGCCGCGAGGAGGCCGTCTTCCCGGCCGGGGTCTCGGCCGCCGACAAGTACTGGCCGCCGGTGCGCCGGATCGACGGTGCGTTCGGTGACCGTAACCTCGTCTGCTCCTGCCCGCCGCTGGACGAGTACGACAACTGACTCACCCGTCGGGTGTGACGCGGACATGCGTCGGGGCCGGTGCGGAGATCTTCTCCGGGCCGGCCCCCGTTCGTACGGGCCGCGGTCAGGCGGCCTTCATCACCTGGCCGGTTCCCAGTGGCCGGTGCGGGGCGATGATCTGCCCGTCCGGGAGCAGCTCACCGGTGTCCTCGAAGAGCAGGACTCCGTTGCACAGCAGGCTCCAGCCCTGTTCCGGGTGGTGAGCCATCAGGCGGGCAGCCTCCCGGTCGGCTGAGTCGGCGGTCGGGCAGGGTGGCTGGTGCTGGCACATGGGTGGGTTCTTTCGCTGCGTCGTAGTGAGTGTCCTGCGGCTTGATGAGGTGTTCATGGCCGCCCCCCGTATCAATCGGTCCGGTCCCAGTGTTGCCCCACGGGCGTCAATCCGCAGGGATTTCGCGGCAGCACTTCTCCTACTCCCATGACGCATCACCCGGCCGGACGGTTCAACACAACTGCACTGTCCCTTCGGGTGGTTCGGGGTAGCCGGACCGGACTAGTCCGGATGGCCTCGGAGTGCGTACGAGCAGTACTGTGCCCCGCCACCGGAAACGGCGACGGGGCACAGCAATGCGAGCCGGAGGCGGGCTGTGGTCAGGCCGGTGAACCGAGCAGGGGACCGGGGCCAGGGGTGATACGCAGCGTCATCACGGGGAGCAGATCGGCGACCCGGTGCGGGCGGTGTGCCGCGATGCCGGGCGGGGCGGGAGCCAGCGGTACCAGAAGGTCGGTGGGAGCGAGGGCTCCGCCGGACGCGGCGGCCTCGATGTCCTCGTGCAGCCACAGTGTGAGCATGTAGAGCTCTGGGATGGAGAGCAGGCGTGGCTGATAGTGCGGTGTCAGTGGCTCCGCCTGGCGCAGGGCGAGTTCGGTCGAGGTGATGTACGGACCCTCGAAGAAGTGCGAGAAGGTCCACCCGTCCGGGGTGAGCATGGTGTCCGCCGCGGCGACGGCCCGCTCCGAACTACGGATCAGGAAGCGCCACGCGGCCAGCCTGGTGCGTGGTGCGAGCCCGCTCGGGCCGATCCGGTCCAGCACATGGACGGGGAGCGGGAGTTCGGGGCTCAGCGGTCCCTGGACGGACCGGAGAGCCGGGGTGCGGGCCTCGCGGACTGCGGTGGGTGAACCGAGTGCCGCGAGGACGCTGCGCAGGGCGGGCGCGGGAGCCGGAGGTACGTGCAGCGGCATAGTGGGTCGCCTCTCACTTCGGAGACACGGTGATGCGTGGGCGGGTGCAGACGGCGCTGTCGGCGTGCGGGGCCAGAGGAGGCCGGTGACTGGGCCGGTGCGTCAACTCTCTGCCTCGTCCGCGGAGTTTATACGACAGGTGTTCACACGGTGTTTCCGCTAGCCGCCTCATGTATTGCCGGCAAGGCGGTATCCGGACTTTATTATGCGGAGAACCTGCTGATTCGGTGGGTGTGGCGCAGCTGCTGCCTGGTGTTTTTTCCCGGCGGCGGTCGGCCGAAACACGTCGACGATTTCACCACCACCGCACGGTGGGAACTGCGCAGTGCTTCATGCCGTCGGAATGTGCCCCCGGCGGCCGCACTCAGATTAGTGGGTCCGCGGTGTCCGTGGGGGCGTTATCGATCACCTGCCTGGGCATTATCGACCGTGACGCGAGCGGCCTGGGCCGCGGGCTGCCCACTCGAGGAGGGACGCTCCGATGGGGGAGAAGGTCGTGGCGGGCGCCTTTGACCTGTCCGATCGGCACAGGTACCGGAGGAAGCTCCACCTGTGCCTGGAGGGGCTGGGGAGGCTCCTGGCGGAGCAGAGGTTCGACCGCCCGCGCAACCTCATGGGCATGGAGATCGAGCTGAATCTGGCAGGTGCGGACGGTCTGCCGAGGATGATGAATGCGGCGGTGCTGGAGCGGATCGCGAGCCGTGATTTCCAGACCGAACTCGGGATGTTCAATTTGGAAGTGAACATAGTCCCGCACCGCCTGCACGGACGCGTATTCGATCAACTGGCCGAGGAGCTCAGGACCGGCCTCGGATATGCCCACCGGAAGGCAGGAGAGGTCGACGCCGGCATCATGATGATCGGAATACTGCCGACGCTCGACCATCGGGACCTGGTCTCGGCGAACCTCTCGGACGGGGACCGCTACGTGTTGCTGAACGATCAAATGGTGGCGGCGCGCGGAGAGGATTTCGCGCTCGATATCGAAGGCGTGGAGCGATTGGTCTGTACCTCCACCTCGATCACGCCCGAAGCGGCCTGTACCTCGGTCCAGCTGCATCTGCAGGTGACGCCGGCTCGGTTCGCGGACGTGTGGAACGCGGCGCAGGCCGTCGCCGCCGTTCAGATCGCCCTGGGGGCCAACTCGCCCTTCCTGTTCGGCAGGGAGCTGTGGCGGGAGTCCCGCCCGCCGCTCTTCCAACAGGCCACCGACACCAGGCCGCCCGAGCTGCAGAACCAGGGAGTTCGCCCGCGCACGTGGTTCGGCGAGCGGTGGGTCGGTTCCGCGTACGAGCTCTTCGAGGAGAATCTGCGCTACTTCCCGCCGCTGCTGCCGATCTGCGACGAGGAGGACCCGCTCCAGGTCCTCGACGAGGGCGGGGTGCCTGCGCTCCAGGAGCTCGTGCTGCACAACGGTACGGTCTACCGCTGGAACCGGCCGGTGTACGGGCTGGCCGACGGCGTACCCCATCTCCGTGTCGAGAACCGCGTCCTGCCCGCGGGGCCCACCGTCACCGATGTGATGGCCAACGCCGCGCTCTACTACGGCCTGGTGCGGGCGCTCGCCGAGGAGTCCCGCCCGGTGTGGACCAGGCTGCCGTTCGCCGCCGCGGCCGAGAACTTCGACACCGCCTGCCGCCGGGGCATCGACGCCGAGCTGATCTGGCCCCGGCCGGGCCGGTCGGGCGGGCTGGCCCGGCTGCCGGCCGTCAAGCTCGTACGGGACGAACTGCTGCCGCTCGCCGCGGCAGGGCTCGATGCCTGGAACATCGAGCCCGCGGACCGCGACCACTACCTCGGGGTCATCGAGGAGCGCTGCAAGCGGCGGGTGAACGGAGCGTCCTGGCAGGCGGACACCTACCACCGGGGGCTGGACGCCGGCCTCGCACGGGACGCGGCGCTCGGGGCGACGACGCGCCGGTACGCCGAGCTGATGCACAGCGGCGAGCCCGTGCACAGCTGGCCGGTCGGCTTGCCCGACAACCCGTAGACCGGCGTGGCCCGACGCTGTCCCAGGTGAGCCCGTGCGCGCTGTCCGATGCCGTGCCCGGCCGCGTGCCGGCTATCCCTGGGCGGCGCGGCTGTTCTGTCCGGCTGTCATCACGGCCTGCAGAATCACGGCCTGGATCTCGGCCGGGTCGGTGACCTGGTAGCCACCACCACCGGTCACCCTGGCTATCTCGTCCACCTCCTCGCGGTCGGCCTCGGGGCCGACCGCGATGGCGAGGAGCGGTACCGGACGCTCCGGGTCGGCGAGCCGCTTGAGCTCCGCGATCAGGGCACTGCGGGAGATGGAGCGGTCGTTCTGGTTCGAGCCGTCGGTGAGGATCACGACGGCGTTGAACTTCCCCTTCACATAGGTCGACTGGGCCTCCTTGTAGGCAGCCGGCGTGGTGTCGTACAGACCCGTCGCACCGTTCGGCACCGGCTGGAGTGCGGAGAAGGCCGCGGCGAGCGTCTCGCGGTGGGTGCCGCCGCCCTTCACCGGGTCGCCGAGCCGGGCGGTCGGCACCAGCCGGCGGTAGTCCTTGGCGCCGTCGAGCGTGGTCGCGAACTCCCCCAGACCTATCTCGTCGTCCGGCGTGAACTGGCCGAGGGCCCGGATCAACGACGCCTTGGTGACATCCATCCGGGACTGGTTGCGTCCCGGGACGAACGTGGCCATGGAACCTGAGGCGTCGACGACCGCGGTCAGCCGTGCGCTCTGCACAGTGATCGTTCACATGCCGAGCGTCTCCTGGACGTCCTCGGTGGAGGGGGGAACGGCGGATGAAGTGGCGTACGGCTGTGGTGCCTTGCCGCCGGCCGATGTGACCAGTTGTCGGCGACTGCACGCACGGCGGGGGCGATGTCGGGGGAGGTCATCATGGAGAGCCGAACTGGACTCCTCGCAGGACTCGGAGAACGACAACAGGCCGCCCTGCGCAGCAACTGCCGTACCTGCCGCCACAGCGAGGACCAGCATGGTGGCGATGACAACGGTGCGACGGCGTGGCGGAGAGCTGTCCCCGTCCGGTTGCGTCGCGTAGTCATCGGGCAAGCTGTGGCGTCCCATGTCGGTGGTGCCCCTCCTTGAGGATGAACAAGGAAATGGGGGACCACACCATCACCGGTGTTGGTCGCCCCCGGCCGATCGAGCATGATCTTCGTACCTGCATTCGAGACCCTGGCGGGGCGGGGAGCGGGATGAGACGCGAATGCACAACTGAAGGCGGGTGTACAGGTGGAGGAGGGGCGTGTGGCTGGTTCTTTCCCTCAGGAGGACGTGTCGCGACGGATCCTGCGGTCCGAAACGGTGCTGGTGCTGGCTCTGTCGCTGGGTGCCAGCGCGGTGTCTGCCCTGATCAGTTTTGTCGGATCGCTGACGAAACCGGGGGCTTTGAAGGAGCAGGCGGCGACGCTCAACAACTCGTACGCTCCAGGACGCCCCTGGCTGGATCTCGCCTGGCAGCTCTTCGGTATCGCCACGGCGCTGGTGCCCGTCGCGCTGGTGGCGCATCTGCTGATCAGGGAGGGGGCGAGCCTGCGCGCCATCGGCTTCGACCGGACCAGGCCCAGGTCGGACCTGGGGCGTGGGGTACTGATCGCGGCGGGGATCGGCAGCGCCGGCCTCGCCTTCTATCTGCTGGCGCGGGCCGCCGGGTTCAACCTCACGGTGGTTCCGGAGTCGCTTCCCGGTGTGTGGTGGAAGTATCCGGTCCTGATCCTCTCCGCGCTGCAGAACGCCGTCGTGGAGGAAGTGATCGTCGTCGGGTATCTGCTGCGCAGACTCGGGCAGTTGGGGTGGACTCCGATGGCCGCCCTGGTGGCGAGTTCGGTGCTGCGTGGCTCGTACCACCTCTACCAGGGGATCGGCGGGTTCATCGGCAACATGGTGATGGGAGTCGTCTTCGTGCTGCTGTACCGGCGATGGGGGCGCGTGGGCCCGCTGGTCGTGGCACATGCGCTGCTCGACATCGGCGCCTTCGTCGGGTACGCGCTGCTGGCCGGGAAAGTGGGGTGGCTGCCGACGCCCTGAGCGGGTTGCGCGGAAGGAGGGGGCGTACGGACCATTGCGCACGCCCCCTCGCCCGTCGGTCAGAAGGTGGTCAGCAGTTCTCCGTCGACGACTGTCACCGCGCTGCCCGTCAGCAGTGTGCGGTCACCGCGCAGCGACGTGCGGACCAGGCCGGAACGGGCGGAAGCCTGCAGGCCGGTCAGCTCGTCACGGCCGAACCGGGCCGACCAGAAGGGGGCCAGGGCCGTGTGGGCGCTCCCTGTGACCGGGTCCTCGTCGATACCGACCCGGGGGAAGAAGCCGCGGGAGACGTAGTCGTAGCCGCGGGACGGGTCCTCGGCGGCGGCCGTGGCGATGATGCCGCGCCGTGAGCAGGAGGCCAGCCCGGCGAAGTCCGGGGTCAGTCCGCGCACGGACTCCTCGTCGGCCAGTTCGACGAGCAGGTCGCCGATGTGGGCGCCGGTGTCATAGACGGTCAGCGGTTCCGCGCCCAGGGCGACGGCCAGTCCGGCCGGGGTGGAAGCCGGGGTGAGCGGGGCCGTGGGGAAGTCGAGCGTGAGTGAGCCGTCCGGGTGCGAGGTGGAGGTGAGGATGCCGCAGCGGGCGGCGAAGCGCACCGTTCCGCCGGCCGTTCCGGTCGTGTGCAGGACGTGGGCCGTGGCGAGGGTGGCGTGCCCGCACATGTCCACCTCGGTGGCAGGGGTGAACCAGCGCAGCGCCCAGTCCGCCTCTCCGCCCGGAGGCAGGGGGTGCGCGAAGGCGGTCTCGGAGAGGTTCATCTCCAGGGCGACCTGCTGGAGCCGGTCGGCCTCGGGGAAGGCGTCGGAGTCCAGGAGCAGGACGGCTGCGGGGTTGCCGGTGAAGGGGCGGTCGGTGAACGCGTCGACGATTCGGATCCTCATGGGACGACCGTAGAGGTCCTTGACGACGGCGGACCAAGGCCAATTCCAGGTCGGCGGCCCGGGATGCCGAGAGCCACCCCGGGCGCTACGGCCGACGTCCCCACGCGGAGACGAGCGGGGCGGTGGCCAGATCCAGGCGTCCGGTGGCGACGTTCTTCAGATGCCGGTCGATCTCCTCGTCGGTGGCGAGACCGGATGTCACCAGCCGGTCGCGGATCTGGCGCACGGTGGCGGCCTCGAGGACGGTGCACGCCGGTGAGGTGATCGGGAAGTACGCGTCCGCCTGCACATCGGCCAGACCCGCCTCGCGCAGCAGCCGGGGCAAGGTCCGGCCGTAGGTGAGGTCTGCGCCGCGGGCCGCCATGAGTTCACGGAAGCCTGATCGGAGGCGATTGGCGAGGCGCTGTTCGGGGCCGGACTCGTCGGGG
Organism: Streptomyces sp. NPDC005262; assembly: GCF_042872425.1. Classification (NCBI taxonomy): domain Bacteria; kingdom Bacillati; phylum Actinomycetota; class Actinomycetes; order Kitasatosporales; family Streptomycetaceae; genus Streptomyces; species Streptomyces sp. NPDC005262. Next base: position 208,663 of record NZ_JBIAKK010000013.1, on the reverse strand, counting down.
CACAGCAGGGGCTGCAAGCCGGGGTCGGCGTCCTCCAGAAGGAGTACACCACCGGGACGCAGCGCCTCGATCATGCGGCGCAGCGCCCCGGCACGGTCGGTGACGTGCACCAGGACCAGCCGGGCATGGACCAGGTCGAAGCCTCCGGCGGGCGGGGGATCGGCGGCGACATCGTGGCGCAGTACCTCGACGACGTCGTCCGCGGCGCCCTGCGCCCACGACACATCGATGTCCGTCGCGACCACCGCGCCGGCCGGAGCGACTCGCGAGGCCAGCCCTGCGGGAACGGAGGGGCCACCGGCTCCGACCTCCCAGCACCGCATGCCTGTGGTGATCCCGAGCCGGTCGACATGCCGGAAGGTCACCGGGTCGAAGAGTTCGGCGAGGGCGCCGAAGCGGATACCCGCCTCGGACTGACGGTTGTCGAGCAGGTAGCCGTGGTCCGGGCCGTGGCCGTGCTCCGGGTCGGGTGCAGTCATGTCGCATCGCCTTCGTCCTGTGCCGTCTCGGGGCAAGTATGCAAGGCCCTTCCGTAACGATTGCCGTACGACCTGTTCCGATATATCGTTGACGCATCGCGACAGATCAACGATGGAAGGAGCGTAGCGATGCGTTCACATGGACACGACCACGAGCACGGGCACGGACATGGGCACTGCGGACCCGGTCATCAAGGTCGGGGCGACTTCGAGGGGCGCCGCGCCTTCGGGCAGTTCGGTCCGCCCTTCGGTGGCGGTCCGTTCGGTGGCGGCCCCTTCGGTGGGGGACGCGGTCGTGGAGGCGGCCGGGGAAGGGCGCGTCGCGGTGACGTCCGCGCCTCGATCCTGGCGCTGCTGAAGGACCGGCCGATGCACGGCTACGAGATGATCCAGGAGATCGGCGAGCGCAGCGGCGGGGCCTGGCGGCCCAGCCCCGGCTCGGTCTACCCGACCCTTCAGCTGCTCGAGGACGAGGGGCTGATCGTCAGCGCGAGCGAGGGCGGCAAGAAGCTGTTCACGCTCACCGACAGCGGCTGCACCGAGGCGGAGTCCGGGCCCGAGGCGCCCTGGGAAGAGGCCGGGCGCGGGGTCGACTGGGAGAGCGTGAACGAGATCCGGCAGGCCGGCTTCGGTCTGATGGAGGCGTTCGGCCAGGTCTGGAAGACCGGCTCGGCCGACCAGCGCCAGAAGGCACTGTCGGTGATCAACGACGCCCGTAAGAAGCTCTATCTGATCCTTGCCGACGAGCACTGACCCGACGGATGCGGAGGAGGGGCCCCGCGGCTCGACCGCGGGCCCCTCGTCCGCCCGGAGGCGGTCAGGCGGTGACGAGCCCGCTCAGCTTTCGGAGGGACTCGGCGAGCGCGGCGGTCGCCGAGTCCTTGAGCTTGCCTGCCATGAGGGAGACGGCGGCGCCGGTGAACTCTCCGTCGATGCGAACGGCGGTGGCATCGCCGTCGGGTGTCAGCGAGTAACGCATGGCCAGATTGACGCCCATGGGGCCCTTGCCCTTGGTGGTCAGCAGCCGGGCGGTCTCGAGCTCCTCCACCGTCCAGGTCACTTCGGCGGGGAAGCCCATGAGCTTCATGTTCTCCTCATAGGTGGCCGCGAGCTCGAGTGTGGCCGGGCCGCCCTTGGGGAAGCTGGTGTGGGTGGCATTCCACTGGCCGTACGCGGTGAAGTCCGTCAGCTGGGCCCAGACCTTCTCGGCCGGCGCTTCGATACGCGCTTCGGCACTGACTTCGGCCATGCGACCACCCCTTCTCGTCGGGTTACGGTGTCGCGGAACGTAGCCGCAGTAGCGAGAACATTCAATACTGATGAACCGTCAGGTATGTGGGGAGCGGCCCGCCCACCGGATCGGCGCCGCGTCGAAGTGGTCGAACGCCCGAGGGTACGGCCCGTCGTCATGGCGGTGGAACGCCGCCCGGAACAGTCGGCGGGCAGGGCGTCGCAGGGTGCGTGGCCCAGGTGGACGTATTCCCGGCCGTCGATCGCCGGCGGGGAGACCATCCATGACGCTCCGGCACTCCCATCCGGCTGTGGCGAAAATGGTGACGCGTGACGGACGCGTGCGGGGCGGCCCGCGGTTGCTCCGGGAGTACAAGGCAAGACGGCGCGCGCCGTCTCCCAGGATCGTATCCGTCATTGGCGCGATCTCATCCGCAAGGAGGAGGAACCGCTCTGATGTGCCCAACTTCGGTGGGATACCTAAATGGGCCCCTCCGGGGATGCTCGCGCACCACTGGACTGATGGGGTGAGAGGTGTGCAAAACCGGACGCCGCGGATCCCTCAGCAGCCCGCATCGAACCGTGCTGAGCTCGACGCCATCCTCACCGTGGAGCTGGCCTCGGTGGTGACAGGTGCGCGCCGGCGTGCACTGCGTGACGGCGACCGGCAGATCGACACGGCCCATCTGCTGCACTCCCTCATCGAGTCGGACCCGGAGGTCCGTGCGGCCTTCGCCGGTGGACCGCAGCTCGCCAAGGTGCTCGGCTATCTCGTGCAGCGCTCCATCGGTTACGGCCTTCGCTGGCAGGGTGCCGTGGAGGACTCCGGTGCGCTGCCCACGGTTACGGAGACGGGGGTGGACGGCTGGTCGCCCTCGGCCGTCTCGGCAATGGAGGGCGCGCGCGGGCGGGCGGAACTGCGCGGTGACCCGCGGGCCGGGGGACTTGATCTGCTCGCCGCTCTGGCGGCGGACCAGGAGTGCCGGGCCGTCGAGGTGCTGGAACGGGCCGGTGTCGACGCGGCGCTGCTCGCGGACCGGATCGCGAGGGCCTCCCGGCAGAGCTGACGTCGGGAGCGTGATCCGTTCGACGCGCATGACAGTGGTAACCATGGTGACGGTCCTGACGGCAGCTGTCATGATGTCCCGATGCACGCGTCTCAGGGGAGAAGCGCCGGCCTGGGACTAGCCCTTGCCTCGGCGTTCGCATTCGGTGGTTCCGGGGTGGCGGCCAAGCCGCTCATCGAGGCGGGGCTCGACCCGCTTCATGTGGTGTGGCTACGGGTGGCCGGCGCCGCTCTCGTCATGCTGCCCGTGGCCTGGCGCCACCGAGATCTCGTACGCGGTCGGCCGGTGCTGCTGCTGGGCTTCGGACTGCTCGCCGTCGCGGGCGTCCAGGCCTGTTACTTCGCCGCGATCTCCCGTGTTCCCGTCGGCGTGGCGCTGCTCGTCGAGTACCTGGCGCCCGCGCTCGTGCTCGGCTGGGTCCGGTTCGTCCAGCGCCGTCCGGTCACCCCGGCCGCCGCGGTCGGCGTGGTCCTCGCGGTCGGGGGCCTCGCCTGTGTGGTCGAGGTGTGGTCCGGGTTGAGCTTCGACGTCGTCGGGTTGCTGCTGGCCCTCGGTGCCGCATGCTGCCAGGTCGGTTACTTCGTCCTCTCGGATCAGGGGAGCCAGGACGGCGCGGCGGGCGCGGAGCCTCCGCATCCGGTGGGCGTCATCGCCTACGGACTGCTGATCGGCGCGGTCGTCCTCACCGTGATCGCACGGCCCTGGGGCATGGACTGGTCGCTGCTCGGGGGCAGGGCGGCCATGAACGGGACAGATGTGCCCGCGTGGCTGCTGCTCATCTGGATCGTGCTGCTCGCCACCGTGATCGCCTACGTCACCGGTGTGATCTCGGTGCGGCTGCTCTCCCCGGCGGTGGCGGGCGTCGTCGCCTGCCTGGAGGCGGTCATCGCGACCGTGCTCGCCTGGGTCCTGCTCGGCGAACATCTCTCCGCGCCCCAGCTCCTCGGCGGTTCCTTGGTGTTGATCGGTGCGTTCATCGCCCAGTCGTCGACGCCGAAGGCGGCTTCCGGGCCCGTGGCATCGGGGCCGGGTGAGGAGCAGGGCCGAGGGGAGCATGAGGACCGCGGTGTGGCGCGTGACGGGGGTCGTACGGCGGCGGCCGGGGAGGAGTTGTCCGCGGAGCGTGCCGCCACGTAGTGTGCCGATCATGCACTTGCACGTACTTCCGCCGCCTGCCGCCTAGCGCGGGCAGCCACTCCTGACGAAGACCGGGCTCGGGCAGTCCCCGAGCGGATCGTCGCTGCCCGCGCGCGGAGCCGAGCGGCCGTCGTCCTGTCCTTCTTGTGGAGAAGTCACGTGTCAAATCCTGCTGCCGGCCTGCCCGTCGGGCGGAGCCTGTTCTATCTGATCGTCGCCGGAGTGGCCTGGGGTACCGCGGGGGCCGCCGCCTCGCTGATCTTCCGGGTCAGCGATCTCGGCCCTCTCGCCCTGTCGTTCTGGCGCTGCGTAGGCGGCCTGGTGCTGCTCCTGGCCGCGCTCGTCCTGCGGCCCCGGCGCACCGCCGCCCCCGCCGAGTCACGGCGGCGCCGGCTGCTGCGCATCCTCGGGACCGGCGTAGGCCTCACCGTGTTCCAGAGCGCGTACTTCGCGGCCGTGGAGGCGACCGGCCTCGCGGTCGGGACCGTGGTCACGCTGGGCGCGGGGCCCGTGCTCATCGCGGTCGGTGCGCGGCTGACCATGGGGGAGCGGCTGGGCGGCGGCGGACTCGCCGCAGTGGTGGGCGCGCTCGCCGGGCTCGCCGTGCTGGTGCTCGGCGGCGACGGCGGTACGGTCCGGCCCGCCGGGGTCGCGCTGGCGCTGCTCTCCGCTGCCGGTTACGCGGGCATCACCCTGCTGACCCGGTGGCTGGGCCGCGACGGCGGTGGCTCCGACGCGCTCTCCACCAGCGCCTGGGCGTTCGGGATCGGGGCACTCGGGCTGCTGCCGATGGCGGCGGCCGAAGGTCTCGTGCCACATACCGCGGACGCCGCCCAGGTGGTGTGGCTGCTGGTGTACGTGGCAGCTGTCCCGACCGCGCTCGCCTACGCGCTCTATTTCGCGGGCGCGGCGGCGGTGCGGGCCGCGACCGTGTCCGTGATCATGCTGCTCGAACCGGTGAGCGCCGCGGTGATCGCCGTTGCCGTGCTCCGTGAGCAGCTCACCGCGGCGACGGTTGTCGGCACACTGCTGCTGCTCACAGCGGTGGCGGGGCTCGCCGTCGCCGAGACGCGCAGTGCGTCGAACGCCCGCCGCCAGGCGGCCGTTCCGGCCTGACGCCGACCGCCTGACCGCTGATCGGTCGTCAGAACGTCAGGTCGTCAGGACGTCCGGGAGCGCGGGTCCACCCCCTCGTAGAGAGCCCGCGCTCCGGACCGCGGTCAGAGGACAGTCAGATAGTCGGGCACGGCGATGGCCGGATCGAGATCGTCCGACGGCTGTGGCGCACGGTAGCCGCGGGCCAGCGGTACGACGCCCGCCCAGTGCGGCAGCGCGAGATCGTCCGGCTCGTCGTTCGGACCGCCGGTCCGCACCTTCGCGGAGACCTCGTCGAGATCGAGCCTGATCACGGCCGTCGCGGCGAGCTCCTTCTCGTTGGCCGGACGGGAGTCGGCGGTCCTGCCCGGAACGACATGGTCGACGATCGCTTCGAGCGCGGTGCGGCGCTCCTGCGGGTCGGTGACCGTACGGGCTACGCCATGGACCACCACGGAGCGGTAGTTGATCGAGTGGTGGAAGGCGGAGCGGGCGAGCACAAGACCGTCGACATGCGTCACCGTGAGACAGACAGGCAGGCCGGGGTCCGCCTGGCCTGCCGCCCGGAGCGGCCGGGAGCCGGTCGAACCGTGTACGTACAGCCGCTCACCGATCCGGCCGAACAGCGTCGGCAGGACGACCGGCGCGCCGTCGCGGACGAAGCCGAGATGGCAGAGATAGGCCTCGTCGAGTATCGAATGCACCAGCTCCCGGTCGTACGAGGCACGCTCCCGGGAACGGGTCGGGACGGTCCGCTCGGTCGGTTGGTACGGGGCTGCTGCCTCCGGGCCCGTGGTCTGCGGCGGTGCGGTGTCCGGCATTGCCAACTCCATTGCACTAGTGCATAATCTTGTTTGTGCTAGAAGAGTATCGGATCGTCGGGCGACGTGCATCGGAAATTGCCGCGAGTGTGGAGCGAGCGGTCGGGTCGGGCGAGCTCGCGCCGGGGCAAGTGCTGCCTCCCATGCGGGAGTTGGCGGCACGGCTGGAGGTCAATCCCAATACGGTGGCGGCCGCGTACCGCACCCTGCGCGAGCGCGGGGTCATCGAGACGGCCGGGCGCAGGGGGAGCCGAGTGCGCCTGCGCCCCGCCGGTACGGTGCGCGGCTCGCTCAGGGTCGAGGCGCCGCCCGGCGTGCGGGATCTGGGGGAGGGGAACCCGGACCCGGCGTTGCTGCCGCCGCTGGACGAGGCGCTCGCGGCGGCGGCGCGCGCGTACGCGAAGCGGCCCGGAATGTACGGGGAGGCACCCGTGGATCCGGAATTCGAGGCTCTGGTGCGTGCCGCTCTCGACGCCGACGGATTGCCGGCCGGGCCCGTGGCCGTCGCGTCCGGATCCCTGGATGCCATCGAGCGCGTGCTGGTCGCCCACCTCAAGCCCGGTGACGCGGTCGCCGTCGAGGATCCCGGCTGGGGCGCCCTGCTCGACCTCGTCCCGGCGCTGGGGCTGCGTCCCGTGCCGATCGCCCTGGACGACGAGGGCCCGCTCCCCGACGAGGTCGACCGCGCGCTGAACGCCGGTGCCCGCGCGCTCGTGGTCACCGACCGCGCGCAGAATCCGACGGGCGCCGCAATCGGGGCCGCACGGGCGGAGGAGCTGCGGTGTGTCCTCGCCGGCCACCGTGGAGTGCTGCTGATCGAGGACGACCACGGGCACGCCATCGTCGATCTGCCGTTGCACCCGCTGGCAGGCGCAACGGACCGGTGGGCGTTCGTCCGGTCGGTCGCCAAGGCGTACGGACCCGATCTGCGGGTTGCCGCGCTGACCGGGGACGCGATCACGGTCGACCGCGTCCTGGGGCGGCAGCAGTTGGGGCCCGGCTGGGTGAGCAGGCTGCTGCAGCAGGCCGTGGCGCATCTGCTCACGACGGGTGCGGTGGACTCCGGCGCGGTCGCCCGGGCGTACGGGGAGCGACGCGACGCGCTCGTCCAGGCGCTGGTGGAGCGTGGCATCGAGGCGCACGGCCGCAGCGGCATGAATGTGTGGGTGCCGGTGAGCGACGAGACCGGAGCCGTGGCCCGCTTGCTGAACGCCGGCTGGGCGGTGGCGCCCGGGGCGCGGTTCCGGGTCGTCGCGCCGCAGGGGATCCGGCTCACCGTGTCACCGCTCACCGCTGCCGACATCGCGCCGCTGGCCGACGCGGTGGCGGCAGCGGCGGAACCGCCCCGGCCGATGAGCTACGGCTGAGGCGGCCCTGACGGGTGGCCGGCCTCAAGGGCCGTCCCGTGTGGTGCCCGGCGTGCACGGCGGCAGCCACGGCACCTCGCCGCGTTGTCGGAGCACCGGGATACGCCCAGGGCGAGGGACCTCTCCGCCCTGCGATGCACCGCATCCGGTGCCGCGCGCTGATCACCAAGGACGACGGGACGGCGCTCAGGGGCGTGGAGTGGGCTTGGGCGAACGGGCCCTGCTCTGGGTGAGGGCGGCTCCTGCCAGGACGATCAGCGCGCCGACCGGGGTGTTCCAGCTCAACTGCTCGCCGAGCACGGCGACCCCGGCGGCGGTGGCGATGACCGGAATGAAGTACGTGACCATCTGCGCGGTCGTCGGGCCGACCTCCTTGACCAGCCCGTACTGCAGCAGCACCGCAAGTCCCGTACCGAGCGCGCCGAGGGCGACGACGGCGAGCGTCGGCAGCAGCGGGAAGCCGTCGGGCGCCGACGTGAACAGCGGGGTGACCAGCGCGATCTGCACCGTGCCGAGGAAGAGCTGGCTTCCCGTCAGGGCAAGGGTGGACGAGCCGCTGCCCGCCAGTGTCCGGCGCACGTAGATCCAGCCGATCGGATAGCTGAGAGAGGCGAGGAGCGCCATCGCCGTACCGCTGAAGTCCAGTCCGGAGAAGCCCTGCCAGGCGCCCAGCACGGTCAGCACGCCGAGGAAGCCGAGACCGAGTCCGGCCACGCGGCGACGGGTCGGCCGGTCCTCGGAGAGTGCGACGAGCGACAGCGCCATGCCCCACAGCGGCGAGGTGGCGTTGCAGATGCCGGCCAGCGTCGACGGGATGGTCAGTTCGGAGTAGGCGAAGAGCGAGAACGGCAGCGCGTTGAGGAAGAACGCCGCGACGGCGAGATGGCCCCAGGTGCGGGCGGTCCGCGGCAGCCGCTCGCGGCGCACCGCCATGGCGACGGCGAGCACCGCCGTACCCGAGAGCAGGCGGCCGAGGGTGACCTGGAAAGGGGCGTACCCCTCTGTGCCGACCTTGATCAGAAGAAAGCTGAAACCCCAGATGAGCGAGAGCGCCCCGAAGCGGATCCGCCAGTCCAGTGCGGGGCGGCGGGTGGCCGCAGGAACGGAGTACGGGGTGGAGGCCGCAGTGGTGGCCGTCCGGATCGGGGCGGACGGCACGGTGGCAGAGCTCGGCGCGGGTTCGGGATCGGTGGTCATGGCAGCGGCGGTCATGACAGCAACAATGACGAGTTCAACCGCGTAGGACAAGTGAGACTTTGTGCGAGTGGTCGCGTAGCATTGCTTACATGTTGAACTTGGAGCGCTTGCGGACCCTGGACGCCCTCGCCCGGTTCGGTTCGGTCAGTGGCGCGGCCGACGGCCTGCATGTCACCACGTCGGCGGTCTCCCAGCAGCTGGCGAAGCTGGAGCGCGAGGTGGGGCAGCAGCTCCTCGCCAAGAACGGCCGCGGGGTCCGGCTCACCGACGCGGGAAAGCTGCTCGCCGACCATGCCGCGAAGATCCTTTCCCAGGTGGAACTGGCCCAGTCCGACATCGAGGCCCAGCGCGGCGAGGTGGTGGGTGAGGTCCGACTGGCGGCCTTTCCGACCGCGGCGCGCGGACTGTTCCCCGCGACGCTCACCTCACTGCACGCGGACCACCCCGAACTGAGGGTACGCACAGCGGAATTGGAACCCGAGGCCGGAATCCGGGCCGTGCTGCGGGGAGATTTCGACCTGGCGGTGGTGCTCGACTGGAGCAACAAGAGGCTGCCGGTGCCCGGCGGTCTCACCATGGCCGAACTGCTCGACGACGCGCCGGACATAGCGATGCCGGCCGACCACCCGCTCGCGGGGAGGCCGGAGGTCGATCTGGAGGACTTCGCCGACGACGACTGGATCTCCTGGCCGGAAGGCGAGTTCTGTCACGACTGGCTGATGTTCACTCTGCGTTCGAAGGGCATCGAACCGCGCATCGCCCATCTCGCGGGCGAGCACCACACCCAGCTCGCGCTGATCGCCGCCGGAGTGGGCGTCTGTGTGGCGCCCCGGCTGGGCCGAGGAGTGGTACCGGACGGGGTGCGGCTCGTGCCCGTACGGCAGAAGATGCGGCGTCATGTGCACGCCGTGTGGCGGACGGACGCTGATCGCCGCCCGTCGATCAGGGCGGCGGTCATGGCGCTGCGGGCGGCGGGCCGGGACCTGGACGCACCGGTGGACGGCGACGGCGCGGACTGACCGGCGCGCGAGGCACCACGCCCACCTCAGGGAGACGGGGCAGGTGGGGTCGGCACCTCAGCCCAGGTCCGCCAGCTTCCGGAAGTCCCACGACGTGACCGTCTGCGGAGTCAGCCGCAGCCACGCGTGTCGTCCGTCGTGCGGCATGACGTCCATTCCGAAGTACTTCGCCGCGAACAGCCTCTCCGGCCCCACCAATTCGGGGCAGTCCTCGCCCGTACGCGGGGCTTCGCCGACGAAGACCGCCTCGCCCGACAACTCGACGCCGCGCAGCTCGCCGTACTCCGCGCCGTCGTCGACGACCACAGCCATCCTCGGGTCGTGGCGCAGCTGGGACGAGCGCAGACTCCGGGTGATCGAGTACAGCCACAGGGACGCGCCGTCCCAGACGAACCAGAGGGCGCCGATGTGTGGGCGGCCGTCCGCTGAGACGGTGGCTACCCGGCAGGTGCGCTGCTCCGCGAGGTAGGTGTCGCGTTCTGCCTCCGTCATCATGATCCGACGGCCCCGTCGCTGGGTGACGGTCATGGGACGCCTCCTTCGGCTGGCTGACCATGTGTCAGAAATCATGGAGCCTCTTCCCTCCTGGCGCAATGGCCGTTAGCCTCGCGCGCCCGGTCCGTCAGGAGAGGTCCGTCGCCTCGAATTACCGAGAGGGGCAGCCGTGCCGCCCAGGGAAAAGCTTGCCGAGCAGCTCGATCCTGCCACCACCGTCCTGCTGACGGTCGAGTGCCAGCAGGGTGTCGTGGGACCGGACAGCGCGCTGCCCGAACTCGCCGAGGAAGCGCTGACCTCCGGCGCCCTGCACAACATCGCCCGACTGGTGGCCGCCGCCCACGAGGCCGGAGTCCAGGTGCTGCACGCGGTCGCCGAACGACGCCCCGACGGGCGCGGCGCCAACAGCAACGCCCGTCTCTTCCGGGCTGCCGGCCGACTGCCGGTCCAGCAGCACTCCGGCACCACGGCGGTCGGGATCGCCGCACCCATCGAGGTGGCGGACGAGGACATCGTCGTACGCCGACTCCACGGCCTGTCGCCAGTCGCCGGCACGGACGTGGACGCCCTGCTGCGCAATCTCGGCTGCCGCAACCTCGTCGTCGTCGGGGTCTCCGCCAACGTCGCCATCCCGAATGCCGTCTTCGACGCGGTGAACCTCGGTTACACGGCCCTTGTGCCATCCGATGCCATCGCGGGGGTGCCATCCGACTACACCCCCGCGATGATCCGCAACACGCTCGCGCTCGTTGCCACCGTCACCACCACGCGGGAGGTGCTGGGCTGCTGGCAGAGCCACCGAAGGGCTACGACGCGAGCATGATCGAGTCGCCCTTGACCGTGATCGTCGCGGCGGGCAGCGGCTCGGTGGCGGGACCGCCCGACACATCGCCCGTCGCCGCGTCGAACTTGCTGCCGTGACAGGGGCAGTTGATGGTGCCGTCCGAGACACTCGTCACCGCGCATCCCCTATGGGTGCACTTCGACGAGAACGCCTTGAACTCCCCGGCCTTCGGCTGCGTCACCACCACGCCCTCGTCGGCGAAGATCTTCCCGCCGCCCTCCGGGATGTCCGCGGTCTTCGCGAGAGCGTTCCCGCCATCGCCGGTCGCACCCTTGGCCGGCTCGACGGCATCCGAGCCGCCCGAGTCCTTCGAGCTTCCGCACGCCGTGAGTACGGCAGCCACCCCGGCCGCACCGACGCCTGCGACAACGGTGCGACGCCCGAGACGGACCTCGTGCTCCTGCGGTGCGCTCATGCTGGCTTTCCCTTCCGCGGTGTTCATGACTTCGACCAGGGGTACGCGCCGCCGGGGCCTCGTGTTCAACGGCTCAGGGACTTCTTGAGGAAGTCCCGCTCCAGCAGCAACAGGTTGCTCGCCGTCTCCTCCTGCGTGACCAGGTGGCTCGTTCCGGAGAGCGGCAGCACGGTGTGCGGCCGCCCCGCGGCCAGCAGGGCTGCGGAGAACCGCAGCATGTGGGCGACGGCGACATTGTCATCGGCACATCCGTGCACCAGCATGAGCGGCCGCGTCAGCCGGTGTGCCTCGGAGAGCAGGGAATTGCGCTCGTACGTCTCCGGCTCCACATCCGGATGGCCGAGAAACCGTTCCTCCCAATGGGTGTCGTACAGCCGGCGGTCGGTCGGCGCCGCACCCGCGACGGCCGCGTGGAAGACCTCCGGGTGACGCAGCACGGCGGCGGCCGCGAGGTAGCCGCCGAACGACCATCCACGTATCGCCACCCGTCCGAGGTCCAGCTGCGGGTACTGTGCCGCCGCCGAGTGCAGCGCATCGATCTGATCTTCCAGGACAGCCGTCAGCCGGTCGCCCCGCACCGACTTCTCCCAGGCCTCGCCCCGTCCCGGGGTGCCGCGACCGTCCGTCACCAGCACCGCGAACCCCTGCTCGGCGAACCACCGGGCGGTCGCGGCCCACCAGCTGCGCACCGGCAGGACCAGCTGCAGGCCGTGGCCCGCGTAGGGGCTGAGCAACACGGGCAGCGGGTCGTCGCCCGATCGGTGCCACGACGGCAGATACAGGTTGCTGCGGAGCTCCCGCACCCCGAGTTTCAGCGTGAGGGGCCGCGGGGTGACCACGGGAGCCTCGGCGAGCACTGCGATCCGCCCCACCCGCGCGCCCTCGCGCAGCACGGTGACCGTCTGTCCCTCCGGGGTCCGGCTGTCGAGCACGACCGTGGAGCCGCCCACCGAGGCCGTGTGCACGCCGGACGCCTGGGTCAGGCGCAGGGGAGCGTCCCCGGTCGCGCCCGCCGCGTACGACCAGACATGGATCTCCGTCGGTTCCTCGCTCGCGGTGAAGAACACCCGCTCGCCGATGGCGCCGACGACCTCACGGACCTCCAGCCCCGGCGGTGTCGTGCGGCCACCGATCGCCAGTCCCTGGGTGTCGCCGCCCGGCTGTGCGGGAACGACAAGCGCCCCGGACGGAAGACGCAGCGGCGTTCCCGCGCGGAGTGCGACCCATGCGCGGTCGTGGGCGCGGTGCAGGGGCAGGGTCTCTCCCGTGGCCGGATCCACCGCCAGGACGTGGACCGAACGCTGGTCGCGCGTCTGGACCGAAACGATGGGCCCGTGCATGTCCCAGTCGGCCGTCGCGACGTACTCGAACGCCGGGTCCGTCCACATCCCTCCGGGGTGGTCCGGTCCTGCCGCCGCGGGCAGCCGGACCGCGACCCGTTCGCCCGACAGCCGCACGAGGTGCAGCGACACCTCCGCGTTCGCCGTGCCGGCCGCCGGGTATGCGATCACGCGCGGCGGCCGTTCCGGATCGGCCGGATCACTGACGTACCTGCGCTGCACCATGGACGTGTCGACGCGCGCCACCAGCAGCGCATCACCGTACGGCGACCACCAGTAGCCACGCTGTCGTCCGAGCGACTCGGCCGACACGTGGTCGGAGAGCCCGTACGTGACGTGCTCCGGCTCCTCCGGGGCGGCCGCCGGGCGGTCGTCGGTCCCGTCGCTCCGTACGAGCCGCAGCGCACCCCCGCACACGTAAGCGATCAAGGAGCCGTCGGGCGAGGGCCGCGGATCGACCACCGGGCCTGCGGTGGCGATCCGGCGCGGGGCGGAGCCGTCCGTCCGCACCACCCACAACTCACCCTGTAGTGCGTAGGAAGCGATCCGGACGTCCGCGTCCGTCGCGTACGACACCACCCCCGACGACATCTCGCGGGCCCGCTCCCGGCGCGTCAGCTCCTCCTGGGGCACCGCGCCACCGTCCCCGCCGTCGCTCCGCACGGCCGCCGGGTCGGCGAGCATCCGCTCCGCGCCGTCCTCGTACAGCCACAACCGGCTCACCGGGTCGGTGCCGCCCGTAGTCCTTATGAACAGCGCCCGTTCGCCGTCCGGTGAGACAGTGAACTGCCGGGGCACTCCGAGCGAGAAGCGCCTGGTACGGGCCGACTGCAGCGGCAGACCGTCGGACTTGGTCCCGGCGGCTTCCTTCATCGTCATGTCTGTGTTCCTCCTGGTGGTGATCGGCTGCTCCCGGCAGCTGCTTCGATCGGCTGCGAAATCCGTTCAGGCGTGTCCGGCGCACCCCGGTGATCAGGGGCGAGGCTCACCGGCGCCGCTCTTGTTCCTCTGCGTCGCCCCTCGGCGCCCACTGCTCCCGGTGCCGGTGCCGGTGCCGGGCCTGTCGGTGCCACGTCCCTGAGCGCGCCCGCGACAGTCGCTTGCCGACCGCGACAGGGGTGACGTCCGGCGCCGTGGGCGGCGGCACCGGGCTGGCCGTCGCGTCGGCGGCCGTCCCGCGTGATCATCGAGGCGCGTGGCCGGGAGTGCCGGCCGGCGGTCCGCCGGGCAGCAGGGGGGGGCGAAGTCCGGAGCTGTAACTCCCAGGTTCTCCCCGCGATTCGTGCCAGGTTCCGGCGGAAGGCGGTTTCCGGTCCGCACCGGTACTTGTGAAGACCGGATGCCTGGCCCGATAGCCTGGGAAAATGCTCACAGAAGTCACAGCGACCCGCTACGTCACCCCCTTGAGGGAAGGCGGATCCCTGCCCGGAATTGTCGAGGCCGACAATTTCGGCACCTACGTCATGAAGTTCACCGGCGCAGGACAGGGTCGCAAGACCCTCGTCGCGGAGGTCATCTGCGGGGAGCTCGGCCGGCGGCTGGGACTGCGGGTCCCGGAACTCGTCACGATCCAGCTCGACCCGGTCATCGGGCTCGCCGAGCCGGATCAGGAGGTGCAGGAGCTGCTCAAGGCGAGCGGTGGGCTGAATCTCGGTATGGACTATCTGCCTGGTTCGATCGGGTTCGATCCGCTCGCCTACCAGGTGGACCCGGCAGAGGCCGGGAAGATCGTCTGGTTCGATGCGTTGATCAACAATGTCGACCGATCGTGGCGGAACCCTAACATGCTGGTCTGGCACGGCGACGTCTGGCTCATCGACCACGGCGCCACGATGATCTGGCACCACAACTGGCCGGGCGCGCAGGCGTCGTCCGCCAAGCCGTACAACGCTTCCGACCATGTGCTCGCACCCTTCGGCCCGGACATCGCGGCCGCGGCCGCCGAGCTCGCCCCGCTCGTCACCGAACAGCTGGTGGCCGAGGTGACCGCCGAGGTGCCCGACGAGTGGCTGGTCGACGAGCCCGGCTTCGATACGACCGACGCGCTGCGTCGCGCCTATGCTGCGCCGCTGCTGGCACGTGCCGCCACCATCCATGAGCGGATCTCGATGGACGCGCCCACGAAGACCAAGCCGTCCCAGGCGCCGGGGTGGCTCACCGAGCACCTGGCACCGTGGCCGCACCCCACGAAGAAGGACCGGGCCGCGAAGGCCGCGGCCGAGCAGGCCGGTTCGGACCTGACCGGTACGACGCAGAACAGCAAGGACGGTGGCCGGTGAGCGAGCGCGACGTTTTCGAGTACGCGCTGCTGCGCGTCGTGCCCCGGGTCGAGCGCGGTGAGTGCTTCAACGCGGGTGTGCTGGTGTACTGCCGTGCCAAGTCCTTCGTGGCCGCCCGGACCCATCTCGACGAGAACAAGCTGAAGGCCCTGGACCCGCAGGCCGACGTGGTCGGCGTGCGGGCGGCGCTGCGGGCCGTCGAGGGTGTCTGTGACGGTGGCGACGCGGCCGGCCAGGCCGCCTGTGACGATGCGGGCCGGCGCTTTCGCTGGCTGATCGCCCCGCGCTCCACGGTCGTTCAGCCGAGTGCGGTGCACAGCGGTCTCACCACCGATCCGGAGGCCGAGGTCGAGCGGCTGCTCGACCTGCTGGTGCGCTGATCCGGCACCTGTCGGCGCCACCCCTGCCCACCTGGGGCCGTGGCGCCGACAGGTGTGACATGCGCTGCTGTCCCCGTGGGCCGTTGACACCGAGTGCCAGGGCTTCTAGCGTCTCGTCTGCTGAAGGTACTAAGCGGTTGCTCAGTTATCGGGAACTTCCTGACGTCCGCTGAGCCGCGATCCAAGGGCGAGGAGAACCAAGCATGTCCACCACCGAGCAGCGCGTCGCCATCGTGACGGGAGCGGCGCGGGGCATTGGCGCCGCCACCGCGGTACGCCTGGCGGCCGAGGGCCGCGCCGTCGCCGTACTCGACCTCGACGAGGCGGCCTGCAAGGACACCGTCGAGAAGATCACCGCCGCCGGGGGCACCGCCCTCGCCGTCGGCTGCGACGTGTCGGACGGCGCCCAGGTGGAGGCCGCCGTGGCGCGTGTCGCCGCCGAGCTCGGCGCCCCGACGATCCTCGTCAACAACGCGGGCGTGCTCCGCGACAACCTGCTCTTCAAGATGAGCGAGTCCGACTGGGACACCGTGATGAACGTGCACCTCAAGGGCGCGTTCCTGATGGCCAAGGCCGTCCAGAAGCACATGGTGGACGCCAAGTTCGGCCGTATCGTCTCGCTGTCCTCCTCCTCGGCGCTCGGCAACCGCGGCCAGGCCAACTACTCCGCTGTCAAGGCCGGTCTGCAGGGCTTCACCAAGACCCTTGCCAAGGAGCTCGGCAAGTTCGGCATCACCGCCAACGCAGTCGCGCCCGGCTTCATCGTCACCGAGATGACAGCGCAGACCGCGGCCCGGGTCGGCATGGGCTTCGAGGAGTTCCAGGCCGCCGCGGCCACTCAGATCCCCGTGCAGCGCGTCGGGCACCCCGAGGACATCGCCAACGCCATCGCCTTCTTCACGGGCGAGGAGGCGGGCTTCGTCTCCGGTCAGGTCATGTACGTCGCCGGCGGACCGCTCAACTGACCCGAAGGGCAACGGAGATCATGACTGTGCAGGACAGTGGGAAGGTCGCGCTGATCACGGGCGCCAGCCGGGGGATCGGCTACGGGATCGCCGAGGCGCTCGTCGCCCGCGGCGACCGGGTGTGCATCACCGGCCGCGGCGAGGACGCGCTCAAGGAGGCCGTCGAGAAGCTCGGCTCCGACCGGGTCATCGGCATCGCCGGCAAGGCGCACGACGAGGCGCACCAGGCGGCGGCTGTCGAGCGCACCATGGAGGCGTTCGGCCGCGTCGACTTCCTGGTCAACAACGCCGGTACGAACCCGGTCTTCGGCCCGATGGCGGAGCTCGACCTGGCCGTTGCCCGCAAGGTCTACGAGACCAATGTGATCTCGGCGCTCGGCTTCGCCCAGCAGACCTGGAAGGCCTGGCAGAAGGAGAACGGCGGGGCGATCGTCAACATCGCCTCGGTCGCCGGTGTCTCCGCCTCGCCGTTCATCGGCGCGTACGGCATGAGCAAGGCCGCCATGGTCAATCTGACCCTTCAGCTGGCGCATGAGTTCGCACCGGTCGTCCGGGTCAACGCCATCGCCCCCGCGGTCGTGAAGACCAGGTTCGCCTCGGCGCTGTACGAGGGCCGTGAGGCGGAGGCGGCCGCGGCCTATCCGCTCGGCCGGCTCGGTGTCCCCGAGGACATCGGTGGCGCCGCCGCGTTCCTCACGTCGAACCAGTCCGACTGGATCACGGGGCAGACGCTGGTGGTCGACGGAGGCATCTTCCTGAATGCGGGCGTGGGCTGAGCACAGCCTGAGCCGGTTTGGCCCTGATTGCCTCAAGTGCCCCGTCGAGCCTAGGGATTGACCCGACGGGGCGCTGCGGTATGGTCTGCCGACCCATGGCTGATCGAGGAGCGTGCACGTGTTCTACCGGGCCAGGCTGCAGGCCGCTGCAGCCCTTGCTTCCCTTTCTCTGCTGGCCGGCTGCGGTCTTTTGTCCGACAGCGGATCGGAAGTGGATCAGAAGATAGTCGTCGGTACCACGAGTGAGCCCTCCACCCTCGATCCTGCTGCGGCGTGGGACAACTCCTGGGAGCTGATGCGCAACGTCTTCCAGACCCTGGTGAGCTTCCCCACCGGCAGTACGAGCCCCGAGCCCGACGCCGCGGAGTCCTGCACTTTCACCGACCGGACCAGCACGGCCTACCGCTGCACCATCAAGCAGGGGCTGAAGTTCTCCAACGGGGACAAGCTCGACGCCGAGGCCGTGAAGTACTCCATCGACCGGATCCTGACCATCAAGGTCAAGGGCGGCCCCCTCGGCCTGCTCGGCTCCCTCGACCGGGTCGAGACCGTGGGTGACAACAAGGTCGTCTTCCACCTCAACAAGCCGGACGCCACGTTCCCGTTCGTCCTGGCCACCCCCGCGATGTCTCTGGTGGCGCCCGGCGACTATCCGAAGGACCAGGTCCGCACGGACGGCAAGGTCACCGGATCCGGCCCCTACCTCCTGGACACGTACGTGCCGGGGGACAGGGCCGAGCTGGTGAAGAACCCGAACTACAAGGGCTTCGCCAACCGCAAGAACAATGCCGTGACCATCCGGTACTTCAAGGGGTCCGCCCCCATGGTCGACGCGCTGCAGAAGAACGAGATCGACGCCACCTACCGCGGCCTCACCGCCGAGGAGGTCGTCAGGCTCGAGGACAACAAGGACAAGAACAGCAAGCTGCAGCTCATCGAGACCGTCGGCGCCGACATCCGATTCCTGGTCTTCAACCCCGAGGACCCGGCAGCCGGGAACCCTGCCGTCCGACGGGCCATCGCCCAGCTCGTGGACCGGGACGCCTTGGTGGCCAAGGTGTACCAGGGCACTGCCGAACCGCTGTACTCCATGGTGCCCAAGGGCATCGCGGGGCACACCACCAGCTTCTTCGACAACTTCGGTGACCCGGACACGGAGAAGGCCAGGCAGATACTCGTCAAGGCCGGCATCACCGAGCCCGTCGCCATGACGTTCTGGTTCACCACCGACCGGTACGGCTCCTCGACGGCCCCCGAGTTCGATGAACTGAAGCGGCAGCTGGAGGCCTCCGGGCTGTTCAAAATCACGCTGAAGAGCGCTCCGTGGAAGACGTTCCAGGCGGGTTTCACCAAGGGTGACTACCCCGTCTTCGGCCGCGGCTGGTTCCCGGACTTCCCGGACCCGGACAACTTCATCGCCCCCTTCGTGGGCAAGGACACCGTCACCGGTATGCCGTACGTGAAGAACGAGATCACCCAGCATCTGCTGCCGCAGAGCCGCCAGGAGAGCGACCGGGGCGCGGTCAGCAAGCAGTTCGAGCGGGCCCAGAAGATCCTGGTCGACGACGTCCGGCTGCTGCCGCTGTGGCAGGGCAAGCTGTACGTGGCGGCGGGCGAGGACATCGGCGGCGGCGAGCGCGCCCTGGACCCGCAGACGGTCATGCAGATGTGGGAGTTGCACCGCAAGGCCAGCTGGTAGGGCTTGCCCGGTCGATTGTCAGTGGCCCCCGGTAGGTTCTCGGACAAGAACCTATTTGCGTACCGGAGGTTGTTGAAGTGACCGACACCGACCTGCTGCCCGAGTCCTGGCGCGGCGTACTCGGCGAAGAGCTGCAGAAGCCGTACTTCAAGGAGCTCACCGAGTTCGTCGAGGAGGAGCGGGCCAAGGGGCCGGTCTATCCGCCGCGCGAGCAGGTCTTCGCCGCACTGGAAGCCACTCCGTACGACAAGGTGAAGGTCCTGGTACTCGGCCAGGACCCTTACCACGGCGAGGGGCAGGGGCACGGGCTGTGCTTCTCCGTGCGGCCCGGCGTCAGGACGCCGCCCTCCTTGCGGAATATCTACAAGGAGATGAAGGAGGAGCTCGGCCTGCCGGTCCCGGACAACGGGTATCTGATGCCGTGGGCCGAGCAGGGTGTGCTGCTGCTCAACGCCGTGCTGACGGTCCGGGCCGGCGAGGCCAACTCGCACAAGGGCAAGGGCTGGGAGAAGGTCACGGACGCGGTGATCCGCGCGGTGGCCTCGCGGCCCGATCCGGCCGTCTTCGTCCTCTGGGGCAACTACGCGCAGAAGAAGCTCCCGCTGATCGACGAGGATCGCCATGTGGTAGTCAAGGGTGCGCACCCGTCGCCGCTGTCCGCGAAGAAGTTCTTCGGCTCCCGTCCGTTCACGCAGATCAACGACGCCGTTGCGGCGCAGGGGCACCAGCCCATCGACTGGCGCATCCCCGACCTGGGCTGACCGCAGC
Organism: Streptomyces sp. NPDC005262; assembly: GCF_042872425.1. NCBI lineage: Bacteria > Bacillati > Actinomycetota > Actinomycetes > Kitasatosporales > Streptomycetaceae > Streptomyces > Streptomyces sp. NPDC005262. The sequence continues at coordinate 189,290 of NZ_JBIAKK010000013.1, read as the reverse complement.
CACCTGCCCGACAGGCTCGGGCGCTTTGCCCGAGCCTGAGCGGGTTTGCCCGCATCAGCGGCTAGCGTCGAGCCGACCGGATTCGAACGGACTCCATCGGGCGTGACGCGGCGACCGGACGCTATGCAGCGACGGGGTGCGACGCGGCGGCCGGTGCGGTCGGATCCGACCGGGATGGGCTGGGCAGGTGCGAGGGAGACCGCGGTGACGGAGCAGCAGCAGGAGGCGTCGAGGGACGCCGTCATGACCAGGATCGGCCAGGCGATCATGCTGCTGCACGGTGGCGACCGGGAAGAGGCCCGGAACCGATTCGGCGCACTCTGGTCGGAGATCGGCGAGGACGGCGAAGCCCTTCACCGCTGCACCCTCGCGCACTACATGGCAGACACCCAGGACGATCCCGGTGATGAACTGGCCTGGGACCTGAGGGCGCTGACCGCCGCAGAGGGGCTGACCGACGAGCGGGCGGCGGAGCACCGGGACACGCACGCGGTCCGGGCCTTCTATCCCGCGCTCCATCTCAGCCTCGCGGCGGACTATGTGAAGCTCCAGCGCCCGGAAGCTGCCTGGATCCATCTGAACCGGGCCCGGAAGGCCTCCGACGTGCTCGCGGACGACGGGATGGACGACGGGTACGGGGGTGGGGTCCGAGCGGCGATCGGGCGACTGGAGCGGCGGCTGTGGGATCAGTGGCCGTAGGTGTCTTCGCAGATCCGGGACTGGGGGCTGCCCGCCGGCCAGCCGCCGTATCCCCGCCCGAGTGCGCAGACGTCCGTGCCGGTGGCGGGGGAGGACGGCAGGTCAGGGACCTGTGTGGGCACCGCGCGCGGGACGTGTGCCGACCATGGGCCGGTCACGCCTGGATGCTGCCTTTGCCGGGGAGCGCGCGCCGCGCCGCGACGGGTCTCCGGGGGGACCCCGGTGGCCGGGCCGGACGCCGCCTCGGAGGGTTTGGGGTCCGGCAGCGCCTCCAGCGTGTCCCGGACCGGTGGCCGGACGATCTGGGGGGCCAGGTCCTGGACGGTCCTGCTGGTCTGGGGCCGGGGCGCAAGGCCCGGCTGGGGCTCCACGGACACGCAGCCGGACACGGCAGTGACTGCCACCCCGACGAGGAGCTGCACGGCGATTCTGGTTCGTTGCACCTGGGCAACTCTGCTGTGCGGGCAGCACTTCGCGGGAGCGGGGAAGTCATGATTGGCCCGCACGAGTGACCCCCGGTCAGCGCAACGCCCGGCCGTTGCCGCTTCCCGGGGCACGGGTCGGGCCGAGCCGGCTCCCCGTCGGCTCCGGGTCGGGTCCTGGGCCGGTCAGTCGCCGGTCGAGCCGTCGATCTTCTCCCGGACCAGATCGGCGTGGCCGTTGCGCCCGGGAAGCCCTTCGCCCCCCACGAGACCTGGGGCCGCGGCGCCCTCTGGGGCACGCAGCCGCTCAAGGACGGCCGGATCTACGCGTACGCGGCCGCGGTCGCACCAGCCGGAGAGCGGGCCGACGACGAGAAGGCCGAGCTGCTGCACCGGTTCGGCGGCTGGCACGACCCGATCCCCGGAATCATCGCCGCAGTCGAACCCGACCGGATTCTCCGCAACGACGTGCACCATCTGATCGACCCTCTGCCGGCGTTCCACCGGGGCCGCACCGTCCTGGTCGGCGACTGTGCCCACGCTATGGCGCCCACGCTCGGGCAGGGCGGCAACCAGGCCATCGAGGACGGTATCGTGCTCGCCCACCACGTGGCGCCCGACGGCGAACTGGCGGCGGCCCTCGCCGCGTACAGCGCGGACCGGGTCCCGCGTACGGCCGGCATCGTCCGCAAGGCCGCCCAGGTGACCCGGCTGATGCGCCTGACCAGCCCTCCTGCCGTCGCGCTGCGCGACACCCTGATGTCCGCCGTCTCCCGCTTCGGGCCCGGCCTCGTCCTGCGCACCTTCGACGGCATCGCCGACTGGCGGCCGCCGCAGCACACGTATGCTGCCGGGACGAAGAACACGCCCATGCCGCAGCGGTAGCCACGGGCGGGTCATGGGCGAGAGGGAGACCCCTGTGAAGGTCGGCTGCATCGGGCTCGGCGACATCGCGCAGAAGGCGTATCTGCCGGTACTCACCACCCTGCCCGGGGTCGAACTGCATCTGCAGACCCGTACCCCCGGCACCCTGGCCGCCGTCGCCGAGACCCACCGGATCCCACCGGAACAGCGCCACACCGACCTCGAATCGCTGATCGCCGCGGGCCTGGACGCGGCGTTCGTCCACGCCCCGACCTCCGTACACCCGGAGATCGCCGGCCGGCTTCTCGACGCGGGTGTTCCCACGTACATCGACAAGCCGCTCGCCTACGAATTCGCCGATTCCGAGCGGCTGGTGCACCTCGCCGAGGAGCGCGGTGTCAGCCTGGCCGTCGGCTTCAACCGGCGGCTGGCGCCCGGCTACGCGCAGTGCATCGAGCACCCGCGCGAACTGATTCTGATGCAGAAGAACCGGGTGGGTCTGCCCGAGGAGCCACGGGCGATGGTGCTCGACGACTTCATCCACGTCGTCGACACCCTGCGCTTCCTGGTGCCGGGCCCGGTCGAGCACACCGTCGTACGGGCCAGGATCCGCGACGGGCTGATGCACCATGTCGTGCTGCAGCTGTCCGGCGACGGTTTCACCGCCATCGGCGCGATGAACCGGCTCAGCGGCTCGACGGAGGAGCGGCTCGAGGTCTCCGGGCAGGATTCCAAGCGCGAGGTGGTGAACCTCGCAGAGGTGATCGACCACAAGGGGCAGCCGAGCGTCCGGCGACGCGGCGACTGGGTGCCGGTCGCGCGCCAGCGCGGCATCGAGCAGGGCGTGCTGAACTTCCTGGACGCCGTGCGGGCCGGAAAGCTGCTGAGTGCCCGGGACGCTCTCGAGAGCCACGAGTTGTGCGAGCGCATCCTGCGTGACCTGGACTGTGCCTAGGGGATCCGCGGATCAGGGTCTGACCCCCGGCGCACTGCGCCGCAGTGGATCGTCCACAGCGGAATCCGCAGGTCAGGACGGGTTCCTTCCGCTCCGGATGCGTCTCGCTCGGCCCCGGGGCAGGCTGAGGGGAATGGACCGCCGGCCCGTGGAGGTGACCTCGTGAAGCCTCACGACGAGCCACAGGGATGGGGCGCGCTCCAGCCGCCGCCCGGCTACTACGCGGCGGACGGGCGGCCTCCGGATGCGACGCAGCGAAGCCTGATCCTCGACTGGGCGGTCAATCAGCGGATCGCGACCGGCTGGCGGGTGGAGTCCCGGGCCGAGACACAGGTCGTGATGGTCAGGGGACAGCCGCTCAACCACGTGCTGCACGCCCTCCTGATGGTGTTCAGCTGCTTCCTGTGGGGGGCCGTGTGGATGGTGCTCGCCGTGAAGAACAAGGTCGAGCGCGTCGCACTCACCGTCGACGCGCGAGGGCACATCGTCTCCGTGAACGGCCCGTCATAGCGTGGGTGCCCGGTCAGGGACCGGGTACCCCGGCTTTCGGACCCACGGCACCGACCGGCTCCTCCGGGTTACGCCGCCGCAGCGACCGGCCGCCCTCATAGGCGCAGAATGCCGCCAGCACGGCCAGCGCGCCGTACACCGGCCAGTCGCCCAGCCGCACGTAGAGGGTGCTGCCACTGGCCAGCGGTACGTCGAAGACGGTGGCCCCGCTCGTGTCCGTGCCCAGCGGCGTGCCGACGCGCTCGCCCCGCGGGCCGTACGCCGTGCTGATTCCGGTGAGCGTGGCATGCACCATCGGGCGGCCGTTCTCGGCGGCCCGCAGCGCGCCGAGCGAGGCGTGCTGCTCCGGCGCCCAGGTGTGCTGGAACGAAGAGGTCGACGACTGGGCGATCAGCAGCTGTGCCCCGTCCCGGGTCAGACGCCTGCTCATGTCGGGGAACGCCGACTCGAAGCAGACCAGCGGCCCGACCCGCAGAGTGTGCTCCGGCGCGCGGCCCTCGGTGGATCCGTACCTGCGGGGCGGCTCGGGTACGGACATCACCACCTGTCGGGTGCCGCGCAGCCGGTCCTCGCCCGCCGCCTTGCCCACGGACGTCACCCAGCCGAGCACCGAACGGGCCGGGATGTACTCACCGAATGGCACCAGGCGCATCTTGTCGTAGCGGTCCCCGGTCGGGCCGTCCGGCCCCACCAGCACCGCACTCTTGAATATCCCCGTCCGGCCCGACGCGCCGGTGTGCCGGGCATCCTCGTTCACCAGCAGATCCGCGCCGACCCCGCGCGAGAGTTTCGCGAGCCGCTCGGCCAGGTCCGGCCGCCGGGACAGATCCTGGCCGACACTGCTCTCGCCCCACACCACCAGATCGACGTCGCGGCCCGCCAGCGTGCGGGTCAGCTGCTCGCTGCGCGCGAAGCGGAGCGCAACGCTGTTCGGTCCCGCGACGACCCCCGGCTGCACGACGGCGATCCGGGCCACGCCCGACTGCTCCGGCTGCGGCGCCCACATCCATATGGCGCCCACGGCCAGCGCGCACACCACGACGGCGATCGCCGCGGCCGTCCGTGCGCCGGGCGTCAGGAGCAACAGGGTGACCGCGGTGTTCACCGCCACCACCAGAAGACTCACCAGCCACACGGCGCCGACCGATGCCACACGGAGCGCCGCGGGTACCTGCCACTGGCTCGCACCGAGGAGTCCCCAGGGACCACCGAGACCCTCCCAGGAGCGTGCCAGCTCGATGATCAGCCAGCCGGAAGGCACCACGACCACGGCGGCCGCGGCCGTGGCGACGGACGGGGCGCCGCCGAGCATCCTGGACACCAGCAGGCCCCAGGGCGCCCACAGCAGACCGAGCAGCGCCGCGAGGACGACGATGAAGACGTGCAGGCTCGGCATCAGCCATTGGTGGACGGCGAGCAGGTAGCCCGTCCCGCCGAGCCAGCCGTCGAGCGCCGCCCGGCGCGCAGTACCGGCCGAGCGGATCAGCAGCAGCCAGGGCACCAGCGCTACATAGGCGAACCACCACAGGGACGGGGCCGGGAAGGCGAGCGCGGGCAGTGCCCCGGCGAGCAGGGCTCCAGCGCCGCGCCACCAGGGTGACCGGAGCATCCCCTCCCGCTGCTCACGCCGACCGACGGGAATCCGCATACCGCGCCTCCTCGACCTGACCGGTGAGCAGTGGTGCACTTCTCCTTACCCAGTGTGGGGGGAGCGGAACGGGTGCGGCGAGGCCGGGTTCGGGGCTGCGCGGCTCAGCTCGGTGCGAGGGAGCCGGAGAGGCTGCGCCATTTCTCGTGGACGGTCACGGTACGGATCCGCCAGCCGGCGTCCGTACGCAGCAGCCCGAAGGCGTACCGGCCGCCGGAGGCGAAGTTCGGCGCAGTGCTGCCGGGGGCATCTCCGTCGGGTGCACCCTCCAGCCGCATGGGGTTCAGGTAGTCGGCCCGCACATCGGCGCGGTCACCGGGGTAGCCGCCCAGGTCCTGGAGGTCGAGCCGGCGGTTGACGATCAGGTGCTGGCGCACGGGGAAGAGCCGCATCGTCTCCGCGAGCCAGTGCGCGACCTCGGCTGCGGGCCCCTCGACACCGCCCGCGCTGCGGTAGTCGGCTCTGCCGTCCGGGGTGAAAAGGTCCCGGTAGTCCTGCCAGGAGCCGTCGTCCACCGCCACCGCATAGCCGGTGATCACTGCGTCGATGGACAGCTGGTCCATCACGGTCGCGAGAGCCACGCGCTGCGTCATCCGGCCAGTGTGTGCCCGCCGACCGCAGACGCCAAGGGCTGTGCACGCGCGGCGCCATGTCCGACCATGATCCGGTCGCCCGGAACCCCGGACCAGGATCCCGGACGACAAGAACGCCACGGCCGGCACCCGCACCGCCCGTGGCCGTCTCAGCAGGGGACCACGGCCACCGGCCCGAGCGCATGAGTGAGTGTTGTCTGCGCCACGGGGGAAAGCCCGAATCCAAGCTCCTCGCCGCCCTTGCGCCGTCCGATCACCGTGAGGGCGGCGGTCGCCGACGCCGTGACCAGGGTGTGGGACGCGGATCCGTGGACCGGCTCCTGCACGACCTCGACCTGCGGATACTTCTCCGGCCGCCCGGCGGTGAGCTCCGCGAGGGTCCGCTCGGCCGCGCCCGCCGCCGCATCCCGGTCGAAGACGGGGCCGCCGGAGAGCATCGACGAGAACATCGTCCAGCCGTGCACGATCCGCAGGCGCGCTCCGGGCCTTGTCATTGCGGCCTCGAACGCGAAGTCCAGCACCGCCTCACTGCTTTCGTCGGCGGCCACCCCCGCGACAATGTCCGAGTGTGTCGCCGGTGCCGCCTCCGCCCCCTCCTCGTCCTCCCGGCCACTGCGAACGACGACGACGGGACACCTGGCCATCGAGGCGGTCGTCAGACTGTTCGAGCCGATCAGCAGTGACCGGAACCCGCCCAGCCCGCGCGAGCCAAGTACCAGCAACGACGCGTGCTCGCTCAGCGCCGTCAGTGCCGCGGCCGGGAAGTCCATCGGCGCGAGGGTCGACGTGTGCAGGGTCGGCGCGACCTGCGCCACCCGGCCCACGGCCTCCGCGAGCAGTTCCTCGGCCTCCCGCCGCTGCTCCTCCTGGCTGGCATGCCGATTGAGCGGCCTGACATGCACGATCGTCAGCGGAAGCCCTCGCCGCACGGCGTCGCGCGCGGCCCACTCGAGCGCCTCGTAGCTGCGCCACGAACCGTCGACGGCGGCGATCACAGGAAGCTCGGCGGTGGTCATGGAGTCCTCCAGGGTCCAGCGGTACACGTCCCAGGCTGGTACGTGTACGGGGCATACGGCATGGACTTTCGGCCGTGTCCGCCCCCCGGTATTACCCCGGTCGTGTTCCGTACGCTACGGCCGGTCGGCGTCCGGCGCAGGAGCAGCCGCAGTGCGAACGGCGAAGCGGTGCGAAGTGCTGAAGCGCGTCGCGGAAGGTCACGAGCAGACAGGTCTCCGGTCTCTCCGGACTGTCGGCTTCGGGACTTCCGCGACGCGCTTCAGCTGAGGGCGATCCGGCGACGGCCGCCCTCATGGCGGAGCGGTGGGGTATCAGCTGCCGGCGATGTACGCCGTGAGGGTGCCCAGATTTCCGGTGAAGTCGGACGTGGTGATGCCCAGCGGACTGGCCTGCGGCGTATAGGGGGATTCCAACGGCGGCTTCAGCGGGTCGTAGGGCGAGGTGTCGTAGATGTCGCCCACATTGCGGCTCATGTAGGCCTTGCCGTCGTACGGCGTCGCGGGTGCCGGACCCCGGTAGGGGTTGGTGATCGAACCGATCGGCGTCAGCCAGTGATCGCGGCTGCCGAGTCCCTCGACGACGGCATCGGCCTGCGCCCGGGTCACGGTCGGCAGCGACAGATCGGCGTCCCGGAAGAGGTCGTCGAGACTGAGGTCGCTCATCGAGAAGTAGTCCGGCAGTTCACGCCTGCCGTGGGCGGAGAGGGGCGAGCGGGCCTTGAGGTCGGCGACCTCGGACCGGCTCATCGCCATGAGCTCCTCGTACGTCGCGCGCAGCGCGGCGGTGTCGACCTTGCGCCCGCCGCCGTAGTGGCTCGGGGTGTCCCGGTGGTCGTAGTCGTTGTAATAAGCGCCGTTGCGGATGTTGGAGCCGAAGCGGTGTACGAAGCGGGCGCGGTTGGTGCCCAGTTCGACGAAGGTCGGGTGCGTGCTGGAGGCCAGCAGCGGGTTCTCCGCCTTCTGCTGGTCCGTGAGCCGGCAGCTCTCCAGCCACGTTATGGCTTCCGGGACGCGGCGCAGGAACTCATGGTCACCGGTGAGACGGAAGTAGGCGAAGAGCTGCGACACGTTGGTCTGAGTGGTGTGGGTGACCAGTGCCCGCGGCTCGTAGGACCGGGCGCCGGCGGGAGCGCCGGCCGGTCGGCCGCCTGCCGCACGGGCGAGATGCTGGAGACCCCAGCCGGCCTGCGGACCCGGCTGCTGCATACGGTGGAGACAGGCCATGGCCCGCCTGACGTCGGGGATCAGGTCCCGGCGCCCCAGGGCGGTGATGCACATCAGCAGGAACTTGATGTTCTCGCCGAGGACGTTGTCGTTGAACGTCACATGTCCGGTGTAGTCGCCGTCCTCCATGCCGTGCCGGATGCCGGACGGCAGCCACGACGGCAGTTCGTCCGGCCAGGGCGTCTGCTTGACGGAGCCGGAGAAGGCCGGGAAACGCTGTGGCCAGCCGCCGTCGGCGACACCGCCGCGGTACTGCGCCGCGACGATGAAGCGGATCGCGCGGTCCAGGGATGCCTCGAACTTGGGGTGCGGCCGCTCCAGTTGGAGCCGGAGAATCAGCTGAGCGGCGGTCGAGGTGGCCGCGTCGTCGAACGTGGCGTTGCCGTAGAAGTGCTGGAACTCCTCCAGGCGCCACCCGTTGGCGCCGATGGTCCCGTACCACTTCCGCAGCGAACCCTCGCCCGCCGTGTCATGGATGTAGTTCCAGCCTCCGCAGGCCAGTTGGGCGGCGACGAGGGCGAGCCCGGTGCGCTTGGCCGCCCGGTAGCAGGCCTCCGATCCGGTGGCATGGTAGGCGTCGAGCAGGCTGTGGCCGACGGACGGGGTGCCGGGCGGCTGGATCCAGCACATCGTGCGCCGGGCTTCCATCTCGCCCCAGGTCGTCGAGAGGTCCGGCAGGTAGCTCCAGACGTAGCCGCCGCCGTAGGAGACGTGCTCGTCCATGAACGTGGTGACGCGGTCGACGGTCGCGGCGATCTCGCCGCGCGTCCGTGCGGAGGCGGGAGCGGGGGTGGTGCGGGGCGCGGTACCGGCGGCCGAGGCGCGCCCGGCCGATCCGATCACGAGTGCCGCTGCCGGTGCGACAGCGAGGCGGGAGAAGGTGCGACGGCTCACTGGCAAATGCATCGAACGACTGCCTCCACTCTGGTGGCGAAACGCGAATGAAGGGCCGCGGGGAGGCGGTCCTGGGCATGACGCAGCGTGATCCGAGGACCTTGCTCGCCATGCGAAAGGAGTTCTAGCACCATGTGGTGGCGGAGCCAATAGGTCATACACAACTACGGTGTTCATGTACGTGGATAACTGGAGGAGTTAATCGGTTATATGCGACTCACTGGTTCGGCTATCTGGACGCCAGGAGTCAAGTTGAGCGTCCGGGTGGAGCCGGTCGATCGTCACGCTGAGATATGCGCCGCCCCCTTGAGTGACGCGGCAGCCACGGCTTGAGGTCATCCGGCGAGGGGCGATCGCGGTACTCCGGAGGGCGTACGGCGACTGCCTCCGGACGTACGACGACGGCCGCGCACCCCACGGGGGATGCTCCGGACATGGAGAACCAGCCCGCCGCATCCGCCAGGACGGAACCGGTCCGCAGCGGCACGCCCGACTCACCGCCGACCGCGCCCCCAGGGCGGAAGCCGAGCCCGCTGGAGCGCCTGTGTTACGCGACCGGCGCGGCGCTCGTCGTCTCCGGGCTGCTGCATCTGATCGTCTTCGCCGTCGACGGCGGCCCCTGGGACGGTCCGGTCTCCTGGCGCAAGCCCGTCACCTTCGGGCTCTCCTTCGGCCTGACGCTCATCGCGATCTGCTGGGTGGCCTCGTACGTCCGCCTACGGACCCGCACCCGTGACGTGTTGCTGGCGGTGTTCGCGGCCGACTGCGTGCTGGAGGTCTCCGGCATCACCCTCCAGGCCTGGCGCGGCGTACCGTCCCACTTCAACATGGAGACCCCCTTCGACACGGCGGTCTCCATGTCGCTGGCCGTCGGCGGGGGAGTGCTGTTCGTCATTCTGGCCGCCCTGGCGGTGGCCTCGTTCGTGCGGCGTCCCGAGGGGCCGACCGGGATGGCGCTCGCGCTGCGGGCCGGTTTCGCGATCCTTGTCGTCGGGCTGCTGGCGGGCGCCGCGATGATCGCCCGCGGCGTCTATCTGACGCGCACCGGCCACCAGTTGGCCGGCTACGCCTCCACTGCATCGCTCAAACCGCTGCACGGCGTCAGCCTGCACGCGATCCTTGTACTGCCCGTGCTGGCCAGGGTGCTGGCCGGCACTCCGTGGAGTGACTCCACCCGGCGCACCCTCGTCCGAGCCGCCGTGGGGTGCTACGCGGCGGCCGTCGTCGGGGCGCTGACATGGGCGGTCGTGGCGTACTGAGCCGTCGTGCACGGAGAGCCGGTTTGATCTTAGGTGCGGTGGCCGTTCACTGGTCCGTGGTGGTGAACCGATGAGTCGGGTCACCGAAGCGGGACAACTGCCTGCCGCGTAGGCATGGATCGCCGCGTGAGCGGAATCCCCGTGCGAGCCGGCCGGTCAACCTGGAGACTTCCGGCATGAACAAGATTCCCACCATGTTCGTCCGCGACTTCGCCTCTCGCCCCGCGCGCGTGCTGCCGGAGGTGACGCCCGGCTGCGAGTGGGTGCTCGCCGGGGAAGGCCGTGCGACCCGCAAGTACGACGGCACGTGCGTGATGCTCGACGAAGCAGGTGAGTGGTGGGCACGGCGCGAGGTGAAACCCGGCAAGGCGTCGCCGCCGAACTACGAGGTCATCTCCACCGACGACGCCACCGGCAAGACGGTCGGCTGGGAACCGATCGGGCAGTCGGCATTCGCGAAGTTCCACGCAGAGGCGGTCCAGAACATCGGACCCTGCGAGGGGATCACCGGGACCTTCGAACTGGTCGGCCCGAAGATCAACGGAAACCCGGAGCGCAGCGACTTCCATCGCCTTGTCGAGCACGCCCTCGCGCGCGACGTGGCCGTGGAGGAGCTGACCTACGAGGGCATCCGGAGCGCCGTGCTGGCCCTGGCCACGGCCGACGGCTGCGAGGGCATCGTCTGGCACCACCCCGACGGACGGATGGCGAAGATCAAGGCGCGTGACTTCACCCCGGACCGGTCGTGAGGCCGGTGACGACCCGGCCCGCTCCGGGCCCCGCCCGGAGGTCGACGCAGGGCGCCTTCCGTCACCTGTTCCGGGCTTCCGCTCCTGCCGCCATGGCGGTGTACGACAGCGGGGGGCAGAGCCGGGCCCGTCTTCACGATGCGACAACTTCCCCCCGCCGGACTGCGCTTCGACCGGCGGTGACGGAAAGGACGGGCGGGGCGGCAGGCCCGGTGCTGACGGCCGGACGTGTCCTGGTGGATACTCCCTGCAGGCCCCGCCGGATGGTCCGGACGCCCTGGTGTGCCGCCGGAGTGGTGCAGAGGCACCGTCGCCGGACACCAGCCGTAGCCTTCTCGGGCTCGGCGCCCTCACAACGACCGCTATGCACAGGAGACTTGATGGCTGACGCTTCACCGCGCCGCGCGGACGACAGCGCCGAGGACATGGGTACGACGGCTGCCCGCGACCTTGTCGAGGCGCCGCGGCCGCAGTACGCGGGCCTGTTCGTCGCGCCCCCCGACCTGCCGGAAGCCGACACCGACTGACGCAGCCCCCTGCCGCTCTCCTCCATGAACAGGTGGCGGTCACCTCCGCCGACGAGGTGGTGGACCGGTCGGACCTCGCCCATCCTTCAGAGATGCAGGTGGCGGGTTCTGGCCGGCAGGCCGGGTCGCCGCTCTCGGGCGAGGCGGCCCGGCCCAACCACCGTCCCGGCCGGCGCGCACCGCCCCGATCAGGCTCGAAGCCGTACTAGCCCGCCGACTCACCCGCGTGCGGGCTCAGTACACCGGCCGCCACGAGGGCGAACAGCAGCACGCCCAGCAGCACGCGGTAGATGACGAACGGCATGAAGCTCTTGGTGGTGATGAACTTCATGAACCATGCGATGACGGCGTACCCCACGCCGAAGGCGATGAACGTCGCGAAGATCGTCGGCCCCCATGACACGTGCCCCTCGCCCGCGTCCTTCAGCTCGAAGACGCCCGAGGCGAGCACCGCCGGGATGGCCAGCAGGAACGAGTAGCGGGCCGCCGCCTCACGGGTGTAGCCCATCAGCAGACCACCGCTGATCGTGGCGCCCGAGCGGGAGACACCCGGGATCAGGGCCATCGCCTGGCAGAAGCCGAAGATCAGACCGTCCTTGACGCCCAGCTCCTCGAGGGACTTCCGCTCCTTGATGGCCCGGTGCTTGCCGCCGGTCTCGTCCCGGGCTGCGAGACGGTCGGCGACGCCGAGGACGATGCCCATGACGATCAGGGTGGTGGCGATGAGCCGCAGGTCGCGGAAGGGGCCCTCGATCTGGTCCTTGAAGGTCACGCCGAGGACGCCGATCGGGATGGAGCCGACGATGACCAGCCAGCCCATCTGGGCGTCGTGGTTGCTGCGCATCGACCGGTTGGTCAGCGAGCGGAACCAGGCCGAGACGATCCGCGCGATGTCCTTGCGGAAGTAGATGAGGACGGCCGCCTCCGTGCCGATCTGGGTGATGGCGGTGAACGCCGCACCCGGGTCGTGCCAGCCGGCGAACGCAGCGGTCAGCCGCAGGTGCGCGCTGGAGGAGATCGGCAGGAACTCGGTCAGTCCCTGAACGAGGCCCAGGACGAACGATTCGAACCAGCTCATGGGGCTTTGGCCATCCCGGAAGTCATCGTGCATCGGCCGACGGACAGCAGGGCCGTCGGCAACGTGCGGAGTGCGGTCATGTGAGGGAAGGGCCACGGCGGGCCCGATGATCGTCTGTCGTGCGCGGGCAGCGTATCGTCCTCGGGTGAACGGGGTGACGGCTGCCCCCGGCCATCGACCGGAGCCGGCGCTGTGCCCAGTGCCGTTCAGCGGGCACACGGCCGGTCCGCCGACGCCGCCCGCCGGGTCGTTCGGCGTCGGGACGGTCGCTCCGTCGCCGCCCGCGGATCATTCCCCGCCGGAACCGTGCCTCTTGCCCTGCGCGCCCGTCATTTCGCGCCGAGACGGTGCCGCTTGCGCCAGGCGACGACGGCCGCGCCGATCCCGGTCAGCACGATGAAGCCCATCGCGGCCAGGAACGCGGGCGACGTCGGCGACGAGGCCTCGCTGCCCGCGACGACGTACGCGGCGGTGTTCGGGACGGAACCGATCCCGGTGGCCATCAGGAACGGCGGATACCCCATCCGCGACACCGCCGCGCAGTAGTTGGCGGCCGCGAACGGCACGCCGGGGAAGAGCCTCAGGGCCAGCATCGAACGGAACCCGTGCCGGCTCAGCTGCCCGTCCGCCGCCTTCAGCCAGCGCCCGCGCAGCAGCGTACGGAGCGCCTCCTGTCCCAGCACCCTGCCCAGGCCGAACGAGATGCCCGCACCCAGCACCGTGCCCGCCAGCGCGGCGGCCAGACCGGCCTGAGAACCGAAGAGCGCCCCCGCGGCCAGATTGAGCAGCGGCCGCGGTACGAACGCCACGGTGCACACCCCGTAGGCGACGCCGAACAGCGCAACCGCAGCGCCGCCGCTGCTCAACCGGGCCGGCCACCCGGTGGCCAGCAACCGCTGCGGTTCGAGGAGCAGCATCGCCGCCGCGGCGGCCACCAGCAACACCACGAGCAGCGAGAACCGGGACCAGGGCGAGCGCAGCGCCCTCGAGCAGCGCAGGGCCAGGCCGGTGGCGGACCGGGCGTCGGGGAGGGGGTCGAGCATTCGGGGAGACTAACCGACACCTTTGTGTGATCGCCGTAATGTGCCCCGTACGGGCCGCCCCGCCGGCAGCACACGGGACTGCGTCGGGGGTGCCCGGGACCGGCTCCCACCGCTGTGGGTGCGCGGACACGAACCAGCTGCGGAGCCCGTCGGCCGGGGGATGAACTCTCGTACCGGGGCCGGAAGAACGCCCGGAGAGAAAACCGTTCGACGGGTAAGCGGCCGTCGGCCATGATCGGACCCATGTTCCGGTACGCCTTCCTCGCAGCGCAGTCCGCAGTCGCGGACACGCCGAAGGCTGCCGTCGTCCCCTCCGTCGATGTTGCCGCCGCGTTCGCCGCTGCCGCAGCAGCAGTTGACGCAGCAGCGTTCGCCGCTGCCGCAGCGCCCTCCGGCGGCGCCCGAAGCTGACCCTCCCCCGACAGTCCGGCGGACCCCGTAAGGGGAGGGTCGGCAGGGCCCTGGGGTCTTCTCTCTCAGCTTCGCATCCAGAAGGAATCGAGCCATGCCCAAGACGGCATACGTGCGCACCAAGCCGCACCTCAACATCGGCACCATGGGCCACGTCGACCACGGCAAGACCACCCTGACCGCTGCCATCACCAAGGTCCTCAGCGACCGTGCAGGCAGCAGCACCTCTTACGTCTCGTTCGACCGGATCGACCGGGCGCCCGAGGAGGCGCAGCGCGGCATCACCATCAACATCGCGCACGTCGAGTACGAGACCGACACCCGTCACTACGCGCACGTCGACATGCCCGGCCATGCCGACTACGTCAAGAACATGGTCACCGGCGCCGCGCAACTCGACGGGGCGATCCTCGTCGTGTCCGCGATCGACGGGATCATGCCGCAGACGGCCGAGCACGTCCTGCTCGCCCGCCAGGTCGGCGTCGACCACATCGTCGTCGCTCTCAACAAGGCCGACGCGGGCGACCCCGAGCTGACCGACCTGGTCGAGCTGGAGGTCCGCGAGCTGCTCTCCGCGCACGGCTACGGCGGCGACGGCGTACCTGTCGTCCGGGTGTCCGGTCTGAAGGCGCTGGCGGGTGACCCGCGCTGGACCGCGTCCGTCGAGGCGCTGCTGGACGCCGTCGACACGTACGTACCGATGCCGGTGCGCTACACCGACGCCCCGTTCCTGCTGCCCGTGGAGAACGTCCTGACCATCACCGGCCGTGGCACGGTCGTCACCGGGGCCGTCGAGCGCGGCACCGTCCGTGTCGGGGACCGGGTGTCCGTGCTCGGGGCGGACGTCGAGACGGTCGTCACCGGTCTGGAGACCTTCGGGAAGCCGATGGAGTCCGCGCAGGCCGGCGACAACGTGGCGCTGCTCGTGCGAGGGGTGGAGCGTGACCGGGTCCGTCGCGGCCATGTGGTGGCGGCGCCCGGCAGCGTGACGCCCAGCCGTCGCTTCACCGCGCAGGTGTACATCCTGTCGGCGCGGGAAGGCGGTCGGACCACACCGGTGGCCACCGGCTACCGGCCGCAGTTCTACATCCGTACCGCGGACGTGGTCGGCGACATCGACCTCGGCGAAGCGGCAGTGGCTCGCCCCGGCGACACGGTCACCATGACCGTCGAGCTGGGCCGTGACACACCGCTGGAGTCCGGCCTCGGCTTCGCGATCCGGGAGGGCGGCCGCACGGTCGGCGCGGGCACCGTGACCGCCCTGCTCTGATCCGTACCCGGCCGCGCAACGGACCTGCCCCCCCGCATGCCAGGGAGGCGGGTCCGTTGCCATGCGCAAGACTGACGGCATGGCAGACATTGCACTGGTGCTCGGAGCCGGGGGCGTCACCGGAAGCGCCTGGGAGACCGGGATCCTGTACGGACTCGCCGAGGCGGGTGTGGACCTGTCCACCGCCGACCTCATCATCGGCAGCTCCGCCGGGGCCGTCGTCGGCGCCCAGCTCGCCTCCGGTCGGCTCGGCCTCCCGGAACTGTACGCCCGCCAGCTCGCGGATCCGCAGGGCGAGACCGGCGGCAGGCTCGGCACGGCCACGCTCATGCGCTACGCCCGGGCCGCGCTGACCGCGGGCACCCCCGAGGCGTACGGGCGGAAGCTGGCCCGAATAACGCGCGGGACCCGGACCGGAATCACCGCCGCCGATCGGCGGGCTCTGATCGCGAGCCGGCTGCTGACGCCCGAGTGGCCCGAGCGGCAACTGCGCATCACCGCCGTCCACGCGGCCTCCGGGGAACTCCACACGTTCGACAGGGACAGCGGGGTCCCGCTCGCGGACGCCGTCACCGCCAGCTGCGCCGTTCCCGCGGTCTGGCCGGTCGCCACCATCGACGGCCAGGACTGGATCGACGGCGGGGTCTACTCCCCGGCCAACGCCCATCTCGCGGCCGGATGCGAGCGCGTCGTTGTCATCGCACCGACGGACAGTGGCAACAAAGTGATCGTCTCGCCCCGGTCCCAGGCCACCGACCTCGAAGCGAGGGGCACCCGGGTCGCCGTCATCACCCCCGACGCGGCCGCCAGGAAGGCATTCGGCCGCAACCCCCTCGACCCGAGCCGCCGGGCGGCCGCCGCGCGAGCCGGACTCGCCCAGTCCGCGACGCACACCGAGAAGGTCGCCGCGGTTCTGAACGGCTGAACCCGCACCCCACAATGGAAGGGTGAACGAGCCGATACCTGTGATCCGGGACGTGGATCAGGGCACCGCCAGACTGCTTCCCGACGTGGACCGGGACCGGGCCTGGCTGCTCACCGTCGACGGCGCACCCCAGTCGTACGTCGACCTCGACGATCCGGGCCATGTGGAGTTCGAGTACGCGCGACGGCTCGCCCATGTCCTCGACTGCGCCGGGGAGCCGGCCGCGCCCCTCGACGTACTCCATCTCGGCGGCGGCGCACTCACCCTGCCCCGCTATGTCGCCGCGACCCGGCCGGGTTCCCGGCAGATCGTCGCCGAGGCCGACCGCGGCCTCCTCGACCTGGTCACCGAGCAGCTGCCGGTCCCCGACGGCAGCGGGGTCACCGTGCACGCCACGGACGCCCGCGGCCTGCTGGAGGAGACACCGGCCGGATCCGTGGACGTGCTGATCGCGGATGTCTTCGGTGGCTCACGTGTGCCCGCGCACCTCACCTCGGTCGAGTACGCGAGGGCGGCCGGTCGGGCGCTCAAGGACGACGGTGTGTATGCCGCCAACCTCGCCGACAGCACACCCTTCGCCTTCCTCCGGTCGCAGCTCGCCAACTTCGCGGCCGTCTTCGACGAGCTCGCTGTGATCGCCGAACCGGCGGTGCTGCGCGGCCGGCGGTTCGGGAATGTCGTCCTGGTCGCCTCCCGCAGCCCCTTCGACATCGCGACCCTGGCCCGCCGCTGTGCGGCCGACGCCTTTCCGGCCCGGGTCGAGCACGGCGCCGCGCTGGACCGGCTCATCGGCGCGGCCCGGCCGGTCGGGGACGCAGACGCGGTGCCCTCACCCGAGCCGCCCGACGGCGCCTTCAGTATCGGCTGACGGTGCCTTACCGGCCGTGGCGGACGGCCCCGCGGCCACCGGCACCGTGGCGGCCTTCCGGCGGGTGAGGTTGCGTACGTCGGGTACGAACAGCACGGCTCCCGTGACCAGCACGATCAGCACGGCGCAGCCCCAGAGCGCCTGACCTCGTCCGACCAGCTCCTCCACCGGACCGGCAACCGCGGTGGCCAGCGGCAGCATCGCCACCGATCCGAACCAGTCGTACGCCGAGACCCGCGACAGCTTCTCCTCCGGGATCTCCTGGTGCATGGCCGTCATCCAGGAGACCCCGAACACCTCGATGGCGACACCGCTGACGAACATCACCGCGCTGAGCCCGGCCACCGGCAGCGGTACCGCGAGCGCCGCCGACGGCAGGGCCAGCGGGAAGACGCAGAGCGTCCCGGCGAGCAGCAGCCGCCGGGGCTTCCAGCGCATCATCAGCAGTGCTCCGCACAGCGTGCCGACCCCGAATGCGGCGAGTGCGAGACCCCAGGGGCGGGCGCCGCCGAGTTCGTCCTTGGCGACCAGCGGCCCGTACACCGACTCGGCGGCCCCGACCACTGCCACCACCACCGAGAACTGCGCCACGATGGACCACAGCCAGGGGCGGCCGACGAACTCCTGCCAGCCTTCGCGCAGATCCGAGAGCAGCCCGCCGCCCGGTGCGCGCGACGGGATGTGAGCGACATCGAGGAAGGCGCGCAGCGCCCCGGCCACCGCGAACGCCGCCGCGTCGACGGCCAGGACCCAGCCCGGGTTCATCGCCGCGATCATGGCGCCACCGAGCGCTGCGCCACCGATGGCGGCGCCGTGCATCGACATCCGGAAGAGGGCGAAGGCGCGGCCGGCCTGCTCGCCACTGACGCTGGACATCAGCATGCCCTCGGCCGCCGGGTTGAAGAACGCCTGCCCGGTGCCGCAGGCCGCGGTGAGCACCATCATCTGCCACAGCTTCGGATCGCCGGCCAGCACCAGCCAGGCGAAGGCGGCCTGCGAGACGCAGTTGAGGGCGTTCGCCGCGACCATCACACGGTGGCGCGGCAGCCGGTCGGCGATGGCGCCGCCGATGAGCAGGAACACGACCAGGGGCGCGGTACGGGCAGCGGCGACCAGGCCGACGTCGCCGCCGTCACCGCCCGACTCCAGAACGGCGAACGTCGCCGCGATCAACGCGCCATGGGTCCCCAGGCCCGTGATGATCGCGGCGGCGGTCAGCAGACTGTAGTTGCGCCCGGCCCAGGCAGGGCGGCGTATGCGGGACGGGGGAACGGAAGCAGGAGTCACCAAGGGACTATCCCTGTCCGGAGCCCGACCTGCCAAATGCATTGCCCGGGCGGTACGCGGAGCGGATGTGGATCAGGAGCCGGTCAGACGTGCATCAGGACTTGGTGACGTCCGTGAGCCGCAAGGTGCTGAGGATCTTCTGGATCGTGGTGTCCGGAAGTTCGCCCTCCACGTCCGCTCCGGCGTAGAGGATCCACGAGGAGTACTCACCGTTCTTGTTCTTGAAGGAGAACGCGATCGACTTGCCGTCGCTGTCGCACTTCTTCTTCTTGGTGACGCCGGGCGCGGTGGCCGTGACGACACTGCCGGTGACACCGGACTTCGTGGTGTACGGCTTGGGCTTGCCGATCTTGATGGTGCCCTTCGGCATGTGCTGCGCATAGGCGGCCCACACCCAGTTCGCCGCCTCGTTCGTCGCCGCCTCGTCGGTGCTCTTCGCACCCTGGGCGCCCTTGGTGCCGACACCGGCCAGGCTCATGTCCTCCTTGGTGCCGTCCTTGTCGGCGTCGTCGACGCACCACTTGCTCTTGTAATACGCCGGCGCGGAGAAGCCGACCGCGGGCGACCCGTCGCCCTTCTTGTCGTCCTCGAAGAAGGAGAATATTCCGGGAGCGGCGACCTCCCAGTCACCGGGTACGTCGAACTGGGTGCCCCACTTGGGGTTGGTGACGACCTTCCAGCCCGCGATGAGGGGCTTGGCGTCCCCGTCGGTGCCGCGCGGGTTCGCCTCGGGCGAGGACGCGCTGTCGGACGGCTTCGGGGAGGACGACGACTTCCCGTCATCGGCGACGTCCGTACCGCCCTTGTCATCGTTCTTGTTCATCACCACGACACCGGTGACCACGGCGGCCACGACCACGGCGGTGGCCGCGACGATCGCGACGAGGGTCGTCGACTTCTTCTTGTTGTCGCCCGGCTGCGGCGCACCGGGCGGACCGGAAACCGCGTACTGCGGCACGGTCGGCTGCTGGTACGGGTTCGGCTGCGGATATCCCGGCTGCCCCTGCTGCGGATAACCCGGTTGCTGCCCCTGCTGCGGGTAACCGGGCTGGCCCTGCTGCGGGTAACCCGGCTGGCCCTGCCGCGGATATCCCGGCTGCTGATAGGGATTCGGCTGCTGGTACCCCGGCTGCTGGTACGGGTTCTGACTCTGGTCCTGCGGGTTCTGCTCGCCCCCGGGCGGCTGCTGTCCTGGCCACATGGCGAGTAACGATAGAGGGGCGGCGGCCGGTCGGCTACGGCCGCCCCCGTGGGGAAGCGGTCAAGGCGGCTGCCATGTGGCCGTCTTGAGGGGAGCGGGGATGGTCAAACGGTTCTACTCGTGAGTAACATTCGGCCCATGAGCGCTGAACAGATGACAGTCGGAGACATGCTCGTCGCCACCGTTCCGATGGCGAGGACCCTCAATCTGGAGTTCCTCGAGACGACCGCGGAGCGTGCGGTCGTCCGCATGCCCGACCAGGCGGAGTATCACAACCATGTCGGCGGTCCTCATGCCGGAGCGATGTTCACGCTCGCCGAGTCGGCGAGCGGCGCGATCGTCATCGCCGCCTTCGGCGACCAGATGTCCCGCGCCGTGCCCCTCGCCGTGAAGGCGGAGATCGGCTACAAGAAGCTGGCGATGGGTGTCGTCACCGCGACCGCGACCCTGGGTCGGCCGGTGGCGGACGTCGTCGCCGAACTCGACGAGGGCAAGCGTCCCGAATTCCCCGTCACCATCGAGATCCAGCGCGCCGACGGCGCGGTGACCGGTGAGATGACCGTCGTCTGGACACTCCGCCCGAACGCCTGAGGACCGCACCGCCCGACCTGGGCCGTCCCCACCCTGACGAGGGGGCGGGGGCGGCCCTTCGCGCTGTCCGGGCGGGTGGTGGGACGGGTAGGCTTCCAGCCGTGCGCCGAGTCGCCGGCGGGCGACAGCACATCAGCACGGGAGGAACCGGCGTTGCACATCCAGGAGTGGCTGGAGACAGTCCCCGCGGTCAGCGTGTACGTCCTCGTGGGCGTCGTCATCGGGCTGGAGAGCCTGGGCATTCCGCTGCCCGGTGAGATCGTCCTCGTCAGCGCGGCACTGCTGGCCGCCGGGCACAGCGGCATCAACCCGGTGATCCTCGGCGCCTGCGCCTCCGCCGGAGCGATCATCGGGGACTCGATCGGGTACGCCATCGGGCGCAAGGGCGGCCGGCCGCTGCTCGCCTGGCTCGGCGGCAGGTTCCCCAGACACTTCGGTGCGGACCAGATCGCCATGGCGGAGCGGTCGTTCCAGAAGTGGGGCATGTGGGCGGTGTTCTTCGGCCGCTTCGTCGCACTGCTGCGTATCTTCGCCGGACCGCTGGCCGGCGTCCTGCGGATGCCGTACTGGAAGTTCCTGATCGCCAATGTGCTCGGCGGCATCGTCTGGGCGGGCGGCACCACGGCCGTCATCTACTCGGTGGGGGTCGTCGCCGAGGCCTGGCTGAAGCGTTTCTCCTGGCTCGGACTGGTGGTCGCGCTGCTGATCGGGCTGACCTCGATGCTGGTCCTCAAGAGCCGTGCCAAGAAGGCGGCGGCGCAGTCCGGGGAGCGCACCGCGGCCGAGGCGGAATCGGTGCCGGCCGCGGACTGACCCGCCGGCTGGCTGCCAGGGCCGACGGCTCGTACGGCGCTCAGCCCTGGTGCGCCTGGCGGTGCGCCTTGGCCAGCTCGACGTAGCCCACCGCGTTGAACTTGATGCCCTCGAGCTCCTCCTCGGTCAGGTCGCGCTTGACCTTGGCCGGCACCCCCGCGACGAGCGAACCGGGCGGCACCCGCATCCCCTGCGGGACGAGTGCCTGAGCGGCGATCAGCGATCCGGCGCCGATGTGCGCCCCGTTGAGAACCGTGGCTCCCATGCCGACCAGGACGTCGTCCTCGACGGTGCAGCCGTGCAGGACGGCGTTGTGGCCGACCGAGACGCGCTCGCCGACGGTGACGGGGAACCCGGGGTCGGCATGGACGCTGCAGTTGTCCTGGATGTTGCTGTCGGCACCGATGGTGATGGGGGCGCAGTCGGCCCGCAGCACCGCCTGGTACCAGGCGCTGGATCCCGCGGCCATGGTGACCTCGCCGATCACGACGGACGTCGGCGCGGTGAAGGCCGCCACGTCGATGTCCGGTTCGTGGCCGCCCATGCCCGTGATCAACGCCTGCTCTGCCATCGCCCGTTCCTCCGTGCTCCGGTTTGTTCGGCCGCGTGGTCCGGCCGCCGTTGTTCGATCGCCCGTGTTCGATCGAGCCAGGGGAACGGTATGCGACGGCCCTGCCCCTGCCGCGGAGTGGGGTGAACATCACAGGACGCCGCGGTGATCGTTCCGGCCGTGCCGACTACCGTGAGCGAGTGCCGAAGAACAGCAACACGTTCTCATCCCTCACCGCCTGGCGGCGCCGTGTCCTGTCCCGCGCCGTCCACCGCGGCTGGCGTGCGATCCAGGAAGCGGGCGCGATCACCGCCCAGCACCCGGGTGGGCTCCGCTTCGGCCGCATCGGCGAGGGGACCCGGCTGGCCTTCCCCCAGGGCACCGTCTTCGGTGAGCCCTGGATCGAGCTGGGCGGCCACTGCATCATCGGCGAGCAGGTCACCCTGACCGCGGGGCTGATGCCGGATCTGGACCTCGGCTCCGCGCCGATCCTGACCCTGGGGGACGGTGTGGTGCTCGGCCGCGGCAGCCATGTCGTCGCCGACACCACGGTGACCATCGGCTCGAACACGTACTGCGGGCCGTACGTCTACATCACGTCCACCAACCACAGCTACGACGATCCGCACGAGCCGGTCGGCAGGCAGTGGCCACGCATGGAGCCGGTCTCCATCGGACCGGGCTGCTGGATCGGCACGGGCGCGGTGATCCTGCCGGGGGCCAAGCTCGGCCGCAACGTGGTGGTCGCGGCAGGCGCGGTGGTACGCGGAGAGGTACCCGACCATGCGGTGGTGGCCGGGGCGCCGGCACGTGTCGTACGCAGCTGGGACCCGGTGAAGGGCTGGCAGCCGCCCCTGCGCACTCCTGCTCCGGTGCCGATCCCGGCCGACGTCACGCCCGAACAGCTGCTGGCCGTCGCGGAACTGGAGGAAAGGCCCTGAGGACTGTCCCGTAGCCCCGGGCGGATCGGCGCGCGGCGTCGGAGCCGGTGGACCGCAGGGTGGACGAGCGTCCTCGTGCTGGGCGTATCCAGGCGTTCCGGCAACGCGGCGAGGTGCCGTGGCTGTCGTCGTGCGCCCGTCGGGGATTACGGGACAGCCCTTGGAGCCGGCTTCCTACCCGGTGGCGAGCAGTACGGTCCCGACCAGGGCCAGCCCCGCCCCCGCCGCCTGCACCCCGCGCAGGCGCTCGCCCAGGACGCCGCGGGCGGCCAGGGCCGTGACCACCGGGTAGAGCGAGGCCAGGACGGCGGCCACGGTGACCGGGCCGTGCTGCGCGGCGATCGAGTAGGTGCCGTTGGCCGCGACATCGGCGAGGCCGACGAACGCCAGGGCGGGCAGCGCGGTCAGCAGTACGGCCGCCCCGCCCTCCTCGGGCAGTGCGCGTGCCCCGCGCCGTACCGATACGTACAGCGCCGCGCCGCCGACCGCGATGTTGGTGAGGCGCTGCACGAAGAGCGCCAGGAACAGCCCGGTGACCGTCGTGGACGCCT
The DNA here is from genome assembly GCF_042872425.1 of Streptomyces sp. NPDC005262. NCBI lineage: Bacteria > Bacillati > Actinomycetota > Actinomycetes > Kitasatosporales > Streptomycetaceae > Streptomyces > Streptomyces sp. NPDC005262. Next base: position 166,401 of record NZ_JBIAKK010000013.1, on the reverse strand, counting down.
CCGAGATCAGCGACATCACCGTCCCGAAGCCGAATGCGGCCACCAGTGTCAGCAGCACCGCCTGCCGCTGCACCGGCGCCCCGCGCAGCTCCGGTCCACCTGCCAGCACGATGCCCGCGATCGCGACGGCGACCCCGGCGAACTGCAGCAGCCCGGGCCGCTCGCCGACGATCAGTCCGACACTCACCGGCACCGCCACGCCCAGCGAGCCGAGTGGCGAGACGACCCCCATGGGGCCGAGTGCCAGCGCCTTGTAGAAACTGAGCATGGCCACCGGGCCGACCGCACCGGCGGCCACGGCGAACCAGAGCTGACCGCCGGCCTCGCTCCAGCCGCCGGTGGCGACCACGATGATGCCCAGTACGACCGCCGCGACGGTCTGCGAGGCGACGACCACGGTGAGCGCGGGCGTACGCCGGGTGAGCAGCCCGCCGCCGAAGTCGGCCAGCCCCCACAGCAGGCTGGTGGCCAGGGCGAACAGTGCTGTCATCGGCATGCCTCGCAGTACAGTGCGGTGAACGGTTGGGTGCACCACACCGTAGTGCAGTATTTTCGACTCTGTCATCCATAATATTGGACGGAATGTGTCTGACCTCGACCAGCTCACCCAGTCGCTCGCGCGCAACCTCAAGCGCTGGCGCGGTGAACGTGGCTTCACCCTGGATGCCCTCGCCGCGCGCGCGGGGGTCAGTCGCGGCATGATCATCCAGATCGAGCAGGCGCGCACCAATCCGAGTGTCGGCACCACGGTCAAGCTCGCCGACGCCCTCGGCATCAGCATCACCACCCTGCTCGACTACGAACAGGGATCGCAGGTCCGGCTGGTTCCCGAGAGTCAGGCGGTGCGCATGTGGTCCACCGACGGGGGCAGTTCCACCACCCTGCTCGTCGGTACGGAGGCCAGGGGCCCGATCGAACTCTGGTCCTGGCGCCTGATGCCCGGCGACGGCAGCACCTCCGACCCGCACCCCGAAGGCACCGTCGAACTGCTCCACGTCACGGCGGGCGTGCTCACCCTCGAAGTCGACGGCGAGGCCCACTCCGTACCCGCGGGCACCTCCGCCACCTTCGAGGCCCACCACCCGCACGCCTACCGCAACGAAGGCTCCGAACCGGCCGAGTTCACGATGGCGGTGTCCATCCCGCCCGTACGCTGAGACGCCCGGTCGGCGGCCGTGCGGACGCTGTTAGCGTGGCGCGTATGCGCGCACCCATCGGCACCTTCGAGAACGCCGCCCCCGCCGTAGACCGCATCGACCTCCTCACCCCTCCGGTCGCCGAGGCCGTGCGCGGGGGATGGGGTGGTGTACCCGCCGACCGGATCCTCCACGTCGACACGGACCCGGAGATCGCGGACACGGCGCTCTTCGTCGCCCACCACGGCGCCGACCTGCTCGACCGGTCGGCCAACTGCGTCGTGGTGGCCGGCAAGCGCGGCGGCGAGGTCACCCTGGCAGCCTGCGTCGTCCTCTCCCGCACGCGCGTCGATGTGAACGGCGCGGCCCGCAAGCACCTCGGCGTCCGCAAGGCGTCGTTCGCCTCCATGGACACGGCGGTCGGCGAGACCGGCATGGAGTACGGCGGCATCACGCCGATCGGACTCCCGGCCGACTGGCCGCTGCTGCTCGATCCCGCGGTGGTGGACGAGGAGTGGGTACTGATCGGCAGCGGCAGCCGCCGGGGCAAGCTGATCGTCCCGGGGAAGGCGCTCGCGGCCCTGCCGAACGCGACGCTCGTCGAGGGGCTCGGCATCACGGTGTGAGGCGCCCATGCTTCCGTTCGAAGTCGTCGCGACGCCGTGGTCGACACACCTCGGCGGGGCAGCGGCAAGCACCGGGAGCCGAGGGGGCGTTCGGCCCCGCTACGGCCGCGCCGCCCGGCGGGACGGAAGCCGGCGGGTCGCGAAGTCCACCGCGTCGGTGAAGCGGAAGAGCCGTGCCGTCGCCGACCCCACCGTGCCGGTGCGTACCGCAGTGCCGTCGGCCGTGCGCTCGAACTCCGCTCCGAGCGCGGCGAAGTCGCTGTCGTCCAGCGCGACGTCCTCGTACTCCCACCAGTGGCGCCTGCCTCCGGTGGTCACCACACACCGGTAGCTGCGGCGGGGCGGGTCGGGCACGCGGTACTCGCCGAGGTGGAACGCACTGCAGGAGTCGAACCCGGTGCCCAGCAGCAGCACTTGAGCCCGTACGTCGTAGAGGAAGGCCAGCGGCGAGTCCTCGCCGAGATGGCAGTCGGGGCGGTGGTGCGCGACGATCTTCCCGGCGAGAGAGCCCAGCGCGGTGAACGACGTCTGGGGATGGCCGCTGCGCGCGGCCCCCGGCATCTGTCGTACGGCCTCCGAGAGGCGGCCCATCGACGGTGCGGCCGACGTCGCCCGGTCGAAGGGCGGCATGCTCGCCCGCACCGCCTCCCGGGCCGGGGCGCCGAGGCCGCGCACCCGCTCGCGGTAGTGCGGGGACGTATCGGAGTTCTCCGGCGTGAACGACGGGACGACCAGGGTGCCGTCCGCGCCGATCGTGTCCCGCAGTGCGGCGATCACTGACCGCACCCCGCCACTCACCGCCCCTGTCGCGCGCATCGACGCATGCACCATGAGGACACCGCCCCGCGCCACACCGAGTTCGGACAGCTCATCGGCCAGCCGGCTTCGGCGGTGGGGAACGGTCAGGACGGCGGACGCACCGGTAACACTCACAGCGGGACATTCTCCCAGCCGTTCGGCATGTGTGACACCCCGCACATCCGGCCGAGTCGCGGTACCCCGCTCATCGGTCCAGAAGCGGGATCTCGATCGCCGGGCAATGGTCCATCACCATGTCGAGTCCGGCCGCCCGTGTGCGTTCGTACGCAGCGTCGTCGATCACGCCGAGCTGGAACCAGACGGCCTTCGCGCCGACCGTGACCGCCTCGTCCGCGACGGCGCCCGCCAGTTCGCTGTTGACGAAGACGTCCACGACATCGACCGGGAACGGAATGTCCGCCAGCGAGGCGTACCCCTGCTCGCCGTGGACCCGCTCCGCCTTGGGATGCACGGGGACGATGCGCTTGCCGAAGCGCTGGAGGACCGCGGCGACGCCGTAGGCAGTCCGCGACTCGTTGTTGGACAGGCCCACCACGGCCCAGGTGTCGCCCGTGTCCTGGAGGATCCTGCGGACCGTCTCTGCGTCTGTGCCCGTGTCTGCGTACATGGTTCGGTCAACGGACATCGGTCGTGGGCCATTCCCGCCTTGCGCATAGGGTGGCCGGATGCAGGAGCAGTACCGGACAGTCGCCCGAGCGGGCGTGCACGAGACCGAGATCAACCGATCGCGCTTCATCTGCGCGCTCGCCCCCGCTGCCACCGAGCAGGAGGCGCAGGACTTCGTCGCACGCATCCGCAGGGAACACCCGACCGCCACCCACAACTGCTTCGCGTACGTGATCGGCGCCGACGCCTCGGTGCAGAAGGCCAGTGACGACGGCGAGCCCGGCGGCACCGCGGGCGTCCCGATGCTGCAGATGCTGATGCGACGCGAGATGCGGTACGTCGTCGCCGTCGTCACCCGCTACTACGGCGGCGTGAAGCTCGGGGCCGGGGGACTGATCCGGGCCTACGGAGGGGCGGTCGGCGAGGCGCTCGACGAGCTCGGCACGATCACCCGACAGCGGTTCCGGCTCGCCACGATCACCCTCGGCCACCAGCGGGCCGGCAGGCTGGAGAACGACCTGCGCGCCACGGGAGTGGCCGTGCGGGAGGTCCGGTACGCGGAGGCTGTGATCATCGAGATCGGACTGCCGGACTCCGACGTGGAGAGCTTCCGGAGCTGGCTCGCCGACGCGACCGCGGGTGAGGCGCTGCTGGAGCTGGGCGGCGAGGCGTACGGGGATGCCTGAGGGGTGGGGATCGGCCAGGCACCCACATCACCCGGCCTCATCCCCGGCGGCGGCGATCTGTCGGCCCTGCTCGATCCCGGCGCCCGCCCGGCGGCCGACGCGCCGGGGACGCTGGGCGGCGATGGGACACTGTGGTCGGTGAGGGAGCCGGGTCGTGAGGAAACGGTTTCTGTGAGGGAGCAGGGGCCCACCGACGGCAGCGCCGTCCCGTGCCGGTTCGGTGCGGCTCAGGGGTGCGGCCGGAGGCGGGCGCAGGGGCGAAGGGTGAGAGACATGCAGGTCGGAGCCGAGTCTTGAGGATTTTGCACACATCGGACTGGCATCTGGGGCGGTCGTTCCACCGGGCCTCCCTGCTCGACGCGCAAGCCGACTGCCTCGATCATCTGGTGGCGACTGTGCGCGAGCGCGAGGTCGACGCCGTCGTGGTGGCAGGTGATGTGTACGACAGGGCCGTGCCGCCGCTGTCCGCCGTGGAGCTCTTCGACCGGGCCCTGCACCGGCTCGCCGCAGCCGGCGTACCCACGGTGATGATCTCCGGAAACCACGACTCGGCCCGCAGGCTCGGCGTGGGCGCAGGTCTGATGGGCCGGGCCGGTATCCATCTGCGGACCGACCCCGCGGAGTGCGCCACCCCCGTGGTCCTGCGGGACGACCACGGCGACGTCGCGTTCTACGGACTTCCCTACCTCGAACCGGCCCTCGTCAAGGACGTGTTCAAAGCAGAGCGGGCCGGACACGAGTCCGTGCTGACCGCCGCCATGGACCGCGTCCGCGCCGACCTCGCGACACGGCCGGACTCCACCCGGTCCGTGGTGCTCGCCCACGCCTTCGTCGCGGGCGGCGCACCCAGCGAAAGCGAACGCGACATCACCGTCGGCGGAGTCGCCGCCGTCCCCGCCGGAGTCTTCGACGGCGTCGACTACACGGCGCTCGGCCACCTGCACGGCAGTCAGGCCGTCACCGAGCGGGTCCGCTACTCCGGCTCGCCCCTCGCCTACTCCTTCTCCGAGGTGGACCACCGCAAGACCATGTGGCTGATCGACCTCGACGCCACGGGAGCGATCACCGCCGAACGGATCGACTTCCCGGTGCCCCGGCCGCTCGCCCGGCTCCGCGGCCGCCTCGACGCGCTCCTCGACGACCCCGCGCTGACCCGGCACGAGGAGGCGTGGGTGGAGGTCACCCTTACCGACCCCGTCCGTCCGGACGAGCCGATGGCGCGGCTCATGGCGCGGTTCCCGCACACCCTCAGCCTCGTCCTCGAACCCGAGAGGGCCCCCGAGGATCCGCTCGCCTCCTACGCACAGCGCCTCAAGGGGCGCGACGACCAGCAGATCGCGGAGGACTTCGTGGCACATGTCCGGGGCGGGAACGGGGCGGACGACCGGGAGCGTACGGTGCTGCGCGGCGCCTTCGACCACGTACGGGTGGACGACGGCGTACGTGAGGTGAACCGTTGAGACTCCACGGACTCACCCTCACCGCCTTCGGCCCGTTCGGCGCCACCCAGGACGTCGACTTCGACGCGCTCTCGTCCGCCGGGCTCTTTCTGCTGCACGGTCCCACCGGAGCCGGGAAGACCTCTGTCCTCGACGCCGTCTGCTACGGGCTGTACGGCGCGGTGCCCGGCGCCCGCCAGAGCCCCGGCACCTCGCTGCGCAGCGACCACGCGCCGGTCGGCCTGCCTACCGAAGTGCGGCTGGAACTGACCGTCGGCGGACGGCGACTGGAGATCACCCGACGCCCCGCCCAGCCCCGCCCCAAGAAGAAGGGGGACGGCTTCACCACCGAGAAGGCCCAGAGCTGGCTGCGCGAGTACGACCCCGAGAACGGCTGGCAGGCACTCAGCCGGTCGCATCAGGAGATCGGTGAGGAGATCACCCAGCTCATCGGGATGAGCCGGGACCAGTTCTGCCAGGTGGTGCTTCTGCCGCAGGGCGACTTCGCACGCTTTCTGCGCGCCGACGCCGAAGCCCGCGGCAAGCTGCTCGGCAGACTCTTCGACACCCGCCGCTTCGCGGCCGTCGAGGAACGCCTCACCGAACTGCGGCGTACCGCAGAAACCCAGGTCAAGGCCGGCGACGAACAGATTCTCGCGATCGCCCAGCGGATCGCCCAGGCCGCCGGACCGGCGGCCGGCGAGCTGCCCCTGCCGGACGCCCAGCCCGGCGAACCGGGGCTGTCCGACGGCGTTCTGGAGTGGTCCGCCGTCGCCCGCAGCGGTGCCCGGGAACGGCTCGGCATCGCTGAGTCCGTCCTGGCCGCGGCCGAGAGCCGACAGGCGGCAGCCCGCCGTGAACTCGACACCGCGCGCGAACTCGCCAGGCTTCAGCAGCGGTACGAGGAGACGCGGCGCCGCGCCACCGAACTCGAAGCCCGTCGCCCCGACCGCGACGGGCACCAGGCCCGGCTCGAACGTGCTCGCAAAGCGGAACGCGTCGCCCCCGCACTGGAGCTCCGTGACGAAGCGGAACGGGCCTACCGCTCGGCGGGTGCGGCCCGCGAGCGCGCCCGCGCCCAACTGCCGGACAGCCTTGCCGACGCCGGTGCGGAACAGCTGGCAGCCGTGGAACGCAGGCTCCGGCAGGAGCTGGGCGGCCTCGACGCCGCGCGTCGGGCCGAGCGGCGGAGCGCGGAGATCGACACCGAGCGGGCCGAACTGGAGCGGCAGGCCCGGGCCGACGACGAACTGATCCTGGAAGCGGAAGGCTGGCTCGCGGGCTGGGAATCCGCCCGCCGCGAACTTCAGGAACGCATCGAAGCGGCGCAGGAGTCCGCGACCCGCGCCGAACAGCTGGCGGGCCGGCTGGAACCGGCTCGCCGACAGCTGGAAGCGGCGCGGCGCCGTGATGCGCTCGCGACGGAGTCGGCGTCCGCCGCGGACCGGCTGGCCGCGGCGCGGGAGCGCGCGCTCGGCGCCCATGAGAAGTGGCTGGAGCTGCGCGAACGGCGGCTGCGGGACATCGCCGCCGAGCTCGCGGCGCAGCTGGTCGACGGCGAGGCCTGCAAGGTGTGCGGGTCGGGCCACCACCCGGAGCCGGCTCGCGCCGGTGACGGTCATGTCGACAAGGCGGCCGAGGAGGCCGCTCTCGACACGTACCGGCGGGCCGAGCAGGTCCGTACGGAGGCGGACCGGGAACTCGGAGTCGTGCGCGAGAAGCACGCTGCGGCGCGGGCGGCGGCCCGGCCGGTGCAGGCGCGGAGCACGGGTGCGGCAGGTGGCGGCGACGCCCGCGTCGCCGGACCCGGTGCCGACGGCCTGTCCGGTGCCGCTACAGGCGCCGCTGCCGATGCGGCCCGCGCCGGCACGTCACCGGACCTCGACCCCACCGTCGCCGAACTGGACGCCCTGGTCACCCGGTTGGCGACCGAGCACACCCAGGCGCACCGCACCGCCGCCGGCACGCATGCCGCGCGGGAGGCTCTCGCGGCCGCCGAACGGGAGCAGGCCGAGCGGCTCGAAGAGCGGCAGTCGGCCGAGCGCCGTGCCGCTGCCCGGACCTCCCGGCGGGACGGCCTCGACCGCGAACAGTCCTCACTGGAAGCCGAGTTGGTGACCGCCCGCGGGGAGTCAGGCAGCGTTGCCGCGCATGCCGCCCTGCTGGAGCGCCGGGTCGCCCTGCTCGCCGACGCCGGGGAGGCGGTGCGCGCCGAGGAAGCGGCGGCACAGCACAGCAAGGAGGCCGACGGCCGGCTCGCGGACGCCGCCTTCCGGGCCGGGTTCCACACGCCGCAGGCCGCCGCGGCGACCCTGCTCCCGGCCGCCGAGCAGCGCGAACTCCAGCACCTGATCGATGCCTGGCAGGCCGAGGCCGCCGCCGTCGCCGACCGGCTGGCCGAGATGGAGACCCGCGCCGCTGCCGAACGCCCGCAGGCCGACCCGGACGCGGCACAGGCCGCGTACGACGCGGCCGAGCGACAGGTGAGGGACGCCGCCACCACGCTCGCCGCCACCCGGGAGCGCTGCACCGAGCTCGACCGGCTCTCGCGCCGCGCGGCGGACGAAGTGCGCAGGCTGGGACCGCTGCGCGCGGAGTACGAGCGGGTCGCGCGGCTCGCCGGTCTGACCGCCGGAACCTCGGCCGACAACGAACGCAAGATGCGGTTGGAGTCGTACGTGCTCGCCGCCCGGCTCGAACAGGTCGCGGCCGCCGCAACGGCCCGGCTGCAGCGCATGTCGTCGGGCCGCTACACACTGGTGTACTCCGACGCGCGCACCGGAGGCCGCCGGGCCGGCCTCGGGCTGCATGTCGTCGACGCCTGGACCGGGCGCGAGCGCGACACGGCCACGCTCTCCGGCGGCGAGACGTTCTTCGCCTCGCTCGCCCTGGCGCTGGGCCTCGCCGATGTCGTCACCGACGAGGCGGGCGGGGTCCGGCTGGACACCCTCTTCATCGACGAGGGGTTCGGCAGCCTGGACGACCAGACCCTGGACGAGGTGCTCGACGTACTGGACTCGCTGCGCGAGCGGGACCGCAGCGTCGGCATCGTCAGCCATGTCGCGGATCTGCGCCGCCGTATCCCCGCCCAGCTCGAAGTGGTCAAGGAGCGGCACGGATCGGCGGTGCGGCACCGGGCCGGCGGCGCGGTCAGCGGCTGATGGCCCGCCGGGGGAGGGGCGAGGAGTAGACGACGCTGGTGGTGACGGAGCCGAGCGCGCCGATCTTCCCCGAGACCCCCTCCAGATGACTCATCGAGCGGGCGGTGACCTTGAGTACGAAGCAGTCGTCGCCCGTGACGTGGTGCGCCTCCACGATCTCGGGCGTGCTGTCGAGGAGATCGTGGAACGGCTTGTAGTTGCCGTTCGGATAGCGCAGCCGTACGAGGGCGAGAATCGGCAGCCCGAGCCGTTCCGGATCCACCACGGCGGCGTAACCACGGATGACGCCCGCCTCCTCCAGCCGGCGCACCCGCTCCGTCACCGCGCTGGGGGACATGGCGACCTCACGCGCCAGTTCAGCGAACGTGGCCCGCCCGTCGCGTTGCAGGGCATCGAGGATGCGCCAGTCGGTCGCGTCCGTGGAATAGTCGGTCATGCCGTCAGACAACAGGGAATCCCCCGGCGAATCAAGCGCGGTGGCGGTGATCTCTTCTTCCCGCAGAAGGATCACCGGTCGTAGATTTTTGGTCATGACTTCGCAGCTCACCGCCTCCGCCGGTAACCCCGTCCTCCGCGTCCCGCCGGCCTCCCCTGCCGCGGCCGCCGCCTACTTCGGCGCCTCGCTCGCCTTCCACGCCGATGTCTCCGACGTCGCCGCCGCGCTCGCGGCCGACGCGGACCCCGGCTTCGTCGTCCTCGACTCCCGGTCCACCGCCTCCTGGGACCAGGGCCACATTCCCGGGGCCGTCCACCTGCCCACCGCGCTCATCGCCGTGCAGGCCCGGGACCTCCTCGACCCGGCCGTGCCCGTGGTCACGTACTGCTGGGGCCCCGGTTGCAACGGCGGCGCCCGCGCCGCGCTGGCCCTCGCCGAACTGGGCTACCAGGTCAAGGAGATGCTCGGCGGATTCGAGTACTGGGCGCGCGAGGGCTTCGAGTTCGAGACCTGGGAGGGCCGCGAGCGGCGCACCGCCGACCCGCTCACCGCACCCGTCGACTCGGACGACTGCGGCTGCTGAACGGATCGGGCCATGCGCCCCGACCGGGCCGATGACCATCGCCCGTCCGGCCGCCCCGGCGAAAACCCTCCTCGGCGGCGGGAGGAGCGGGCGCACGCCCGTGGCCGACGGCTGCCAGGCCCCTGGCACCGGCCCGGGCCTGGCCGCCGTCCACCGAGTGCGGTCCGGATTCAGAGCTTCGACAGCTCGTCGACCAGATCGTCCAGACCCAGCGGCCCCTGCGACAGAGCGGCCATGTGCCAGGCCTTGGCGTCGAACGAGTCACCGTGCGCCTTGCGGGCGTTCTCCCGGCCCAGCAGCCAGGCTCGCTCGCCCAGCTTGTAGCCGATGGCCTGCCCAGGCATGGACAGGTAGCGAGTCAGTTCGCTCTCCACGAAGTCCGCAGGCCGACCGCTGTGGTTGCCGAAGAACTCCTGGGCGAGGTCAGGCGTCCACCGCTCGCCGGGACGGAAGGGGGAGTCCGCCGGGATCTCCAGCTCGGCGTGCATGCCGATGTCCACGATCACCCGGCAGGCGCGCATCATCTGCGCGTCCAGGTAGCCGAGGCGGCGCTCGGCGTCGGGCAGGAAGCCCAGCTCGTCCATGAGCCGCTCCGCGTACAGGGCCCAGCCCTCCGCGTTGGCGCTGACCATGCCGATCGACGCCTGGTAGCGGGAGAGGCTGTCGGCGACATGCGTCCACTGCGCGATCTGCAGGTGGTGGCCGGGCACCCCCTCGTGGTACCAGGTGGAGACCAGGTCGTACACCGGGAAGCGGGTCTCGCCCATGGTGGGCAGCCAGGTGCGGCCGGGACGTGAGAAGTCCTCGGACGGGCCCGTGTAGTAGGGAGCGGCTGCGCCGCCGGGAGGTGCGATCCGGGACTCCACCTTCCGTACCCGCTCGGCGAGTTCGAAGTGTGTGCCGTCGAGTGCTTCTATGGCCTCGTCCATCAGGCCCTGCAGCCAGGCCTGGACCTCGTCGACACCCTCGATGTGCTTGCCGTGCACGTCGAGATGGGCCAGTGCCTCCCAGGGACCCGCGCCCGGCAGTACCTTCTCGGCCTCGGTCTTCATCTCGGCGAGCAGCCGGTGGTACTCGGACCAGCCGTACGCGTACGCCTCGTCGAGATCCAGATCGGTGCCGTTGAAGTAGCGCGACCAGCGTGCGTACCGCTCTCGGCCCACCGTGTCAGGGGCGCCCTCGATCCCGGGGGCGTACACATCGCGCATCCAGTCGCGCAGCTCCACCAAGGATGTCGTGGCCCGCCGGGCGGCGTCGTCCAGATCGGCGCGCAGCGCGTCCGGGCCGGGAGCGACGAAGCTCTGGAAGAACCCCGTCCCGTTGTCGCCGATCCACTCCGTCAGCTGGCCGACGAAGGTGGTGGTGGCCCGCGGCCCGCCGTACAGCTTCCGTTCCAGACCCAGCGCGAGCGAGGTGCGGTACCCCTCCAGGGCCGCGGGAACCGCGCGCAGCCGCTCCACGATCGCGGCCCAGTCCTCGTCGGTATCGGTCGGCGTCACCGTCAGCACCTCACGGACGCTGTGCGCCGGCGAGTGCAGATTGGAGACGGCGCGCAGGCTCTCGTCGGCCTCATGGACGGCGAGCTCCGCCGTCAGCCGCTCGCGCAGCAGGCGGCCGCAGCGGCGCTCGGCATCGCTGTCCGCGCCCGGCAGCTGCTCGGCCGCGTCGAGCTTCACCAGGGTGGTACGGGCCAGCTCGGCGAGAGCCTCCTGCCCGGCGGGGGAGAAGTCGGGCAGGCGGCTGGAGCTTGCCTCGACGCCGAGGTAGGTACCTGCGATCGGGTCGAGTTCGATGAATGCGTCGACGTAGTCGTCGGCGACCTGGCGGGGCAGTGCGCTGTACGTAGTGTCTGACATGCGAACATCCTCGTACGGCCAAGGGGCCCGCGTCACTAGCAATCGGCTTCGAGGGGCTGTCGCAGTTGTGACAGTCGTGGAGACCGCACCGGGTCATGCGGGCGTGGTGGCCGGACTTGACCGATCGGCCGCGACGGCCGGTACCGGACGTTCGGCGCGGTGGCCGGGCCCGTTCATTCGGTCTCCGCGGCCGGTCGGTGCGTTGCGGATGACGGAGGCAGCAGCGGACCGCACTCCCACTGCTGGAATATCAGCCGGGTCTCCACCCGGGCCACCTCGCGCCGCGAGGTGAACTCGTCCAGCACCAGCCGCTGCAGATCCGCGGTGTCCGTGACTGCCACATGGACCAGGTAGTCGTCGGGCCCGGTCAGATGGAAGAGCGCGCGGGACTCCGGCAACGCCCTGATCCGTTCGACGAACGGGCCGATAAGCTCCCGGCGGTGCGGGCGGACCTGTACCGAGAGGAGCGCCTCCAGACCGCGGCCGAGCCGGGCCGGGTCGAGACGGAGCTGATGGCCGAGAATCACTCCCGAGCGTCGCAGCCGGGTCACCCGGTCCAGGCAGGTCGACGGCGCGACCCCGACCTCCGTGGCCAGCTCACGGTAGGTGGTCCGGGCATCGTTCTGCAGCAGCCGCAGAATGTGCAGATCCACCGGGTCGAGAACGACAGAATCGGTCATTCGCCGAACGTAGCACGGCACTTCGCCACGCCGGTCCGGTGAGTGTTCAGAGTGGTGTCATGGACACCGAAGCCTCGATGCTGCCCTCGACGACACCCCGGTCCAGGGCGCTGGCCACCGAAGCAGTGCACGCCGGACGCGACGACCTCGCTGCACTCGGCCTGCACGCCCCGCCGATCGATCTGTCCACCACCTACCCCTCGTACGACTCCAGGGGAGAGGCGGAACGGATCGACGCCTTCGCCACCACCGGCGCCAGGCTCGACGGGCCGCCCGTCTACGCCCGGCTCGACAACCCGACCACGGCCCGGTTCGAGACGGCACTCGCCCGGCTCGAAGGGACCGCCGGCGCCGTCTCGTTCGCCAGTGGAATGGCGGCGCTCACCGCCGTCCTGCTGGCCCGCGCGAGCATGGGGCTGCGCCATGTTGTCGCCGTCCGCCCGCTCTACGGCTGCAGCGACCACCTCCTCGGCGCCGGACTGCTCGGCACCGAAGTCACCTGGACCGATCCGGCGGGCGTCGCGGGAGCCATCCGTCCGGACACAGGTCTGGTGATGGTCGAGACGCCGGCGAACCCGACGCTCGCCGAGGTCGACATCCGTGCGCTCGCGCACTCCTGCGGCTCGGTGCCGCTGCTCGTCGACAACACCTTCGCCACCCCCGTCCTGCAGCGGCCCGTCGAGCACGGGGCCAGGATCGTCCTGCACAGCGCCACCAAGTACCTGGGCGGGCACGGCGATGTGATGGGCGGGGTCGTCGCCTGCGACGAGGAGTTCGCGGCCCGGCTGCGTCAAGTCCGCTTCGCCACCGGTGGGGTGCTGCATCCGATGGCCGGGTATCTGCTGCTGCGCGGGCTCTCCACCCTGCCGGTGCGGGTTCGGGCCGCTTCCACGAGCGCCGCCGAACTGTCCCGCCGGCTGAGCGCCGACCCACGCATCGCCCGGGTCCACTACCCGAGGGTGGGCGGAGCGATGGTCTCGTTCGAGGTGTACGGGGATCCGCACCGGGTGATCTCCGCGGTACGGCTGATCACACCGGCGGTCAGCCTCGGCAGTGTCGACACCTTGATCCAGCATCCCGCCTCCATCAGCCACCGCATCGTGGATGAGGGAGACCGGCAGGCCGCCGGTGTCGGGGACCGGCTGCTGCGCATGTCGGTCGGCCTGGAGGACGTCGAGGACCTGTGGGCCGACCTGTGTCAGGCGCTCAGCGACCCGCCTGCTCGTACGGCGGCAGGGAGCGTACCGGAGTGGCTTCCAACCGGGCGGTGATGACGAGCGTGCCTTCCTCGATCTGGTAGTCGAGCGGCAGCGCGAGGGCTCGCATCGCGGCGACCATGCCGGTGTTGGACGCCTGGGTGACCGCGTAGACGCTCTCGCAGCCGGCCTCGATGGCGAGCGTCACCAGACGGCCGAGCAGCTCGGAGCCGATGCCGCGGCGCTGCCAGTCGTCCTCGACGAGGAGGGCGACCTCGGTCTCGTCGCCGTCCCAGAGGAGGTGGCCGAGGGCGACGAGCCGGCCGGAGGCCGTCTGAACGGCCAGGGTGCGGCCGAACCGGGGGCTCAGCAGGTGGTCCAGATAGCGGTCGGCGTCCTGGACCGGGCCGTGGTACCGCAGCCGCAGTGTCTGATCGGAGCAGCGGTCGTGCATGGCGCGGGCGGCTGCGAGATCGCTCTGGTCCGCACGGCGCACGGTGATCTCGTTGCCCTCGGGGAGCGTGAGCACGTGCTCGCTGCGCGGGACGCGGGGGCCGAGCCGTGCGTCGAGCTCGACCAGGGCGCGGGCCCGGGCGAACTCGGTCGGTGTGAACGGCAGATAGGGCCGTTCGATCGTGATCGCACCGCCGGACGGGTCGCGCAGCCGCATCACGGTCTCCTCCAGCACCCCCTCGACCGGCGCGGTCTCGCCGGTGGCGCGGCCGCTGATCGACACGGCAGGGAGCGAGTGGATGGTGCAGCGGCCGAGCAGCTGGCGCAGGGCGAGGGGGAGTTCGGCCGCGTCCAGGGCCGTGCGCGTGGCGAGGCCCAGAATGCGCGTCGGGGCATCCACCAGATCGTGCGCGTCGGCACGCTCGATCCAGGTGGAACTGCCGCCGGCGGCGGAGACGGCCCGGCTCAGCTGCTGCATCTGCAGCGGGGCCGGGGCACGCAGCAGGAACTCGTCGACCGTTCCCTCGGCCAGCGGGTGCGTCTGCAGGGTGAGGATGTCGACCCGGTGCCGGGCGAGAACGATGCACAGCGCGGCCAGGCTGCCGGGGGTGTCCCGGACAGTGGTACGCATCCGCCACAGCACCGTTTCCCCGGCGGGGAGGGCAGGGCCCGCGGCGATGGGCGTAGCCACCGGAGCGACAGCGCCGGTGGCGGCGGCGGTATCTGTGGCGGCGGTGTGGCGGTCGGTGGAACGGCCCGGGCCCGAGCTGTCGTGGTCGGCGCTCAGGCCGTCGGCGGTCGGTGGCGGTGCGTGGCTGTGCCGCCGTGCCCACCAGGTGTGGAACGTGGCCGTCGCGGTCAGCGCCACGGCCGAGGCGACCAGCAGATACGGGCCGTCCGGCTGGTGCCCGATCAGGTTGGCGATCGCGTCGGCCACCGCGACCGCGGTGAACAGGGCGGCCAGCTCGATCAGGTCCCGGCGCCAGTGGTGGGGGCGGCGGGCACTCTTCGCAGATGTCACATCAGTCATGCTTCCACTGTGACGGAGCGGTGTTGCCTGATCACGAACGCCTTGTGACCGATGGGTTAAGTATGGATCTAGGTCCCTATCGCCGGTTTTTGGCGGGTTACTGTCTTGAGTGATCGCGGTTGTGGCGGTGTATGCGGGGGCTGCGGCAGCCTGTGAACGCTTCGCAGCGGGTGCGGTCAGCGAGTGGCGCGGTGGGCGGACCGGTCGCGGGCCGGCCCGGTCACGGTGATGCGCGTCCGGTTACGGCACGATGTCCACGGCCGTCGCCCCGCACCCTGCTCCCAGGCGGCCGGCGGCCGCATGCGCACTCCGGACGCCGATCGGGCACTACCTGGTCACGGCCGACGGGAACCGCCGGATCCCTGCCGAACAGCGTCGTGTCAGGGCCGCGCACGTGCCCGGCCCGGGAGGAATCCGTGGCGGAGGAGGCCAAGACCTGAACCGGCCGGGTCGCGCAAGAACCGTGGAACCCAACCACCGACAATCGGCCCCGGACAGTCGTCCGGGGGCTCCGCCCACGTCGGTGAGCGGCACAGGCTCACTGCCCGACGCGTCCCGGCTGCAGAACCTTGCTGAACAGCACCGAACCGCCCTGAGCCCGCAGTCGCACGGTCAACTCGCCACTGTCACCGTCGATGTCGACCTCGCCGAAGAACTGCGGCGACTCCATCGGCGACACATTCGCCCGGTCGGGCGCCCGCACGAAGACCCGGTCGGGACCGAACGTGCTGTCCAGCGCATTGGCGGGGAAGCCACCGGCGGCCAGCGGCCCCGACACGAACTCCCAGAACGGTGCGAAGTCCTTGAACGCCGCGCGCTCGGGGGCGTAATGCTGCGCCGACGTGTAGTGCACATCGGCCGTCAGCCAGAGCGTGCCGGTGATCCGGCGGTGCTTGATGAACCGCAGCAGCTCCGCGATCTGCAGCTCACGGCCGAGCGGGGCGCCGGGATCGCCCTGGGCCACCGCCTCGAAGTCCGTCGCACCGTCCGTGACGACAAGTCCCAGCGGCATGTCCGCGGCGATCACCTTCCATACCGCGCGGGACCGCGACAGCTCGCGCTTGAGCCAGTCGAGCTGCTCGGCGCCGAGGATGCCCGTGGTGTCGTCAGGCTGCCGGCCGGGGGAGTTGGCGTTGCGGAACGAGCGCATGTCGAGGACGAACACGTCGAGCAGCGGGCCGTGCCGCACCACACGGTGCACCCGGCCGTCGCCGGACGACTCGTGCAGCGTCGACACCGGGAAGTACTCGCGGAACGCCCGCATCGAGCGCGCGGCCAGGACGTCGACGTTCTTCTCGGTGTACCGGACGTCGTCCAGGATCTGTCCCGGATACCAGTTGTTGCGCACCTCGTGGTCGTCCCACTGGATGATCGACGGCACCTGTGCGTTGAACTTCCTCAGGTTGTCGTCCAGGAGGTTGTAGCGGAAGTTCCCGCGGTACTCGGCGAGCGTCTCGGCGACCTTCGCCTTCTCCTCGGTGGTGACGTTGCGCCAGACCCGGCCGTCGGGAAGCGTCACGCTCGGCTCGATCACCCCGTCCGCGTAGATGTTGTCACCGCTGCAGAGGAAGAAGTCCGGGTCGAGACGGCGCATCTCGTCGTACACCCGGTAGCCGCCGATGTCCGGGTTGATGCCCCAGCCCTGTCCCGCGATGTCGCCGGACCACAGGAATCGGACCCCGTCACGGCGCCGGGCGGGCGCGGTACGGAACGTCCCGTACACCGGCTCACCGGTCCGGCGCGGATCGTCCGGGTCCGCGAGCGTCACCCGGTAGTGCACCTGCTCGCCCGCGGGCAGCCCGTACAGCGGCGTCGTGCCGGTGAAGTCGGTACCGGAGCCGACCAGGGGCCCGTACCAGGTGCGCGCCCGCCGGAACGAATCCGTTGCCGACGTCTCCACGATCATCCGCGCCGGACGGTCCGAGCGCACCCAGACGAGGGCGGACGAGGCGGTGACATCACCCACCTGAACGCCCCAGGCCGCGCGCGGTCGGCCGGACAGGGCGAAGGCGGGGGCCGCCGTCGCCGTCAAGGGGAGAGCGAGCGCGGCCGAAGCGACGAGTGAACCGCGCAGCACAGCGCGGCGGTCGGGCGAAGCGATGCGCGGGCGGTACGACATGGAGGCGCCTCCGGGGCAGCGGGACAGAGGTACGGGTGGCCGGTCGACGAGCCCCACTTTTGTGCCCGTCGGCGGCGAGCACACCAACCTCAGATGAACACCGGGCCGCGTCACACGTCGATGTCCGCTCCGTGCGGCTGCCGTTGGGCCTTCGGCGGCGCGCCGTGCCGCACGGTGAAGCCGGCCCGGAAGCCTCTGCCTGCTCAGCGACTGGTGTCGAGGATGACGCGTGCCACGAGCGCCGGATCGTCGTTCATCGGCACATGCCCGCAGCCGGGCAGCCGCACCAGCCGGGCACCGGGGATGGTGTGCTTGGCCCTGATCCCCTGCCGGCGCAGCAGCAGACGGTCGCGACTGCCCCAGGCGACAGTCACCGGAAGCCCCGGCACATCGTCGGTGAAGGCGACATTCCGTCCGACGGCGAGCGTCTCGTGGAATCCGGCCGCCTCGCGCAGGGCCACGGTCTCCGAGACGACCGCCTCGGGTGAACGGCGGCCGGGTCGCGCGTAGATGGTGCTCGTCAGCGCGGCACGCCCGGCCGCGCTGCGCGAGAGCCCTTCGATCAACGGCATCGGCATTGCGAGTGCGCCCTGTCGCATGGCCCGCAGCGTCGCGAACGCGTAGCGCCGCTCGCTCTGCGTCCAGAAACCGGCGGGCGACAGCGCCGTCACCGACCGTACGAGCTTCTCGCGGCCCAGTTCCAGTGCCAGCAGTCCACCGAGCGAGTTCCCGGCGACATGCGGGCGGTCCACGCCGAGCGCCTCACAGAACGAGCCGAGCACCGGCACCACGCTCCCCAGGCCGTACGGGACACCGTCCGGGAGCGCCGGGGAGGCGCCGAAGCCGGGCAGATCCACGGCTATCACATCCCGCTCCGGTGCCAGCGCGGGCAGCACCGGATCCCAGGCCTGGTGGTGGTGTCCGATGCCGTGGAGCAGCAGCAGCGGCTCTCCGGAACCGGTCCGTTCGTACACCACGGACACGGTCCGCGGACCTCGGGGCGAGTCGACGCTGAACGAGACCGTGCTGGCCATGCTGCTGCTCCCAGGGGTGGGCCGTGTGTGAAGGGATGGAGTGTCGAGTTCCGGTCAGAACGTGCAAGTGGCCTCCGCAGAACGGATGTAGACGCCTCGTCAATAACAATTACCGTTCGGTAGCCTGCAGTTCAAGGGGGCTGGGCAATTCGTGCTGGACAGGGCACGGCGCGTCGGCTGGGATGGATCCGTGACCACCGACACCGTTACCGACGTCTTCGAAGAACACCGCCCCGTCCTCACCGGGGTCGCCTACCGCATGCTCGGCCGGATCGCCGACGCCGAGGACGTGGTGCAGGAGGCATGGCTGCGCTGGTCGTCCGCGTCGCGTGAGGACGTACGTGAGCCGCGGGCGTTCCTCGTACGGATCACCACCCGGCTCGCCGTCGACCGGCTGCGGCAGTTGCAGTCGCGGCGCGAGGCGTACGTCGGACCCTGGCTGCCCGAACCGCTCGTCACCGACTTCGGCCCCGCTGTTCCCGACACCGCCGAGCAGGCTGTCCTCGCCGACTCCGTGTCGGTGGCCGTGCTCGTCGTCCTCGAATCGCTCTCCCCGCTGGAGCGCGCCGTCTTCGTCCTGCGCGAGGCATTCGGATTCCCGTACGGGGAGATCGCCACGACCCTCGACCGGACCGAGGCCGCGGTGCGTCAGCTCGCAGGGCGCGCCCGGCGGCATGTGGAGGAGCGCAAGCCGCGTTACGACGTCGATCCGGCCCAGCGCCGTGACCTCACGGAACGGTTTCTCGCCGCGGCGGCGGGCGGCGACATCGAGAAGCTGCTGGCGCTGCTCGCACCCGATGTGCGGCTGGTCGGCGACAGCGGCGGGAAGTCGAAGGCGCCGCTGCGGATCATCGAGAGCCAGGACAAGGTCGGCCGCTTCCTCCTGGCCGTCGCCCACGGTCAGCCTCCGGGCATGGAGATCCGGTTCCTGGAACTCAACGGCGGCCCGGCCCTGCTGGTGCTTTCGGACGGAAAGCCCGATTCTGTCTTCCAGGTCGACATCAGGGACGGTGTCATCCAGTGCGTATATATCGTCCGCAATCCTGACAAGCTCATCGGTCTGGACGTCGAATAGCCTGCCCGATCCGACGCCCGCCTCGGACACCTGCCTCGACCGAAGCCCCACGGACCCGCCGGACGTGGGGCTTTGTGCTGCGCGTACCTCACGGCACCACGAATGTCCTGTGAACGCTCAGCGGCAGATGCCCGTTTCGCTCCGTGACGGAATAAGGATTGGTCTTGACCAAGGGGGTGTGCCGTCCTATGGTCTCAACGTTAAGACAGGAACCTTTAATAAATAACGTCGCGGAAAAAGACGCTGGGTGATTGCGGAGGACAGGGTGGGGACCACGCAGCTGGAATCGGTGCAGGAGCCGAAGTACTGGCACCTCAAGACCGTGCTCAGTGAGGCACTCGACTCGGACTTTGCGGTGGGAGAGATCCTGCCCAACGAGCGTGAGCTCGCTGCTCGGTTCGGCGTCGCACGGGCCACGCTCCGGCAGGCTCTGGAGCAGCTCGAACTCGAAGGCAGGCTGCAGCGCCGCCGTGGCGTCGGGACCACCGTCGCGCCGCCGCGCCTGGGCGTGGCCGTCTCGACCGCGCAGCACGACTGGACGGACGGCGTAGCCGGCGAGGCCTGGCAGGCGGTCGACTGCACGAGCGCCGTCGCACCCGCCCCGGTGGTCGCCATGCTCGACGTGGAGAGCGACGAGCCCGTGCACATCGTCCGCCGGATCCGGGTCACCCAGGGACAGTCCGTCGCGGCGGAGTTCCTGTACGTACCGTCGTCGTCCGTGCCCGAACTGTCGGCGATCGAGAGCCCGTCGGGCCCCACCCGCGCCCGCAGTGTCGTGCGTGAACTGCACCGTCTCGGCCTTGACGGCCAGGACCGTTCGGTGGAGCTCGGTTCGGCCCGTGCGGACGATGCCAAGGAGCTCGACCGCCTCCCCGGTGCACCCGTCCTCGTCGTCACCACCCGCTACCTCGCCGCGGGAGGCACGGCCGCTGTCTCCGTCGCCACCTACCGGGCCGACACCTGCCGGCTCACCTTCGGCGCCTCGGGTGACCTGGAAATCAGCCACCCCGGCCAGGAGCGCAAGGCTTCCTGAGACCGGCCGGCCCCGCCGGCCCCGCACATGGAAGCGCGGCCCGTCGCACTCAGCGGCGGGCCGTCACCGTTCCCTCCACCGCGAACAGCTGCTCCTCGACATGGTCGAGTGCCAGGCGCAAGGCGCCGGTGGCCACGGCCGCCTCGCCGAGCAGGGACAGCGCGACCCTCGGCGGCCGGAGACAGTAGCGGGCGAGTTCACCCCGGAGCGGATCAAGGACGCCGTCCAGTCCCGCGGCCCAGCCGCCGATGACCACCAGCTCCGGGTCGAGTGCCAGTACCAACGCCGCCACATCGTGCACCAGGCGCTGGATGAACCGGTCGACCGCCGCCATCGCCCGCACGTCACCGTGGCGAGCCTGCGCGAACACCGCGGCGACCGCCTGCTCGTCCAAGGGGTCCAGCGGCGTGTCCGTCGTCGACAGCAGCTTCTCCGGAGTGACTTCGCGGCCCAGCAGATGCAGCGCCCCGATCTCACCCGCTGCCCCACCGAAACCGCGGTGCAGCCGACCGCCGATCAGCGAACCGGCTCCCGGACTCAGCCCCGCGAGGACGAACACGATGTCGTCGGACTCGGTGGCCGCGCCCTTCCAGTGCTCCGCCACAGCCGCCGCATTGGCGTCGTTCTCTACCAGGACCGGACATCGGAAGGAGCGCCGCAGCCGCTCACCGAGCGCGAGACCGGTCCAGTCCGGCAGCGCCGTACCCAGCCGTACCGTCCCGTCGGCCTCCACGATGCCCGGGCTGCCCACACCGACCGCACGCAGACTGCTCCGGGCCACCCCGGTACGCCGCAGGAGATCGGCGACCACGGCCCTGACCCGGTCGAGCCGGTCATCCGCGCCGGCGGTCTCCGACACCTCGCGTGAACCGGCACCGATGATCCGGCCGTCCAGTCCGGACAGCAGCGCGGAGACGCGGTGCGGACCGATCTCGATGCCGAGCAGATGCCCCGCCTCCGCGCGGAACCGGAACCGTCGGGCCGGCCTGCCCTGGCGCCTGGCCTCACCCTCGTCGGGCGTCGCTTCGACGACCAGCCCGGCCTCGAAGAGCCCCTCGACGACGCCTTCCACCGTGGGCCGGGACAGACCCGTGATCCGGGTCAGGTCCGTGAGTGTGGGGGAGTGGGCACCCCTGAGAGCATGAAGCACCACCGCGGAATTGATCCGTCGCAACAGCGACGGGTCCCCACCGGTCAGCCGGCCCACGGTGATTCCTTCCAGCTCGTGCGCATGTCAGGCGGATCGTACTCGCTGCCCGGAAGCAGGGCGACCGTGGGCCACGACGGGTTCCGGGCGGGCCCTGTGTCAGCTCGGAGCCACGAACCCGGACTCGTACGCGGCGATCACCGCCTGGGTCCGGTCCCTGGCTCCCAACTTGGCCAGCACCGCACTGACATGGGTCTTCACCGTCTCGACGCCGATGACGAGTTTGGCGGCGATCTCCGCATTCGACAGTCCCCGCGCCATCAACCGGAGCACCGCAGCCTCGCGCTCGGTGAGCGCCGCCCGCTTCATGACTGCCTTCGCCTTGCTCGTCCCGTACTCGGCGGCGAGCTGCCGGACGGCGGCCGGGAACAGCAGGGACTCCCCCTCCGCGACCAGGCGCACCGCATGCACGATCTCCGCGGGCCGGGCGCGCTTGAGCAGGAAGCCGTCCGCCCCCGCGCGCAGCGCCTCGTACACGTACTCGTCGTTCTCGAACGTCGTCACCACCAGGATCTTCGGCGGATCCGGCACTGTGCGCAGCACCACCCGGGTCGCCTCGATGCCGTCCATCAAGGGCATCCGCACATCCATCGCCACCACATCGGGGCTCAACTTGTGCACCAGCGGGATCACTGCCGCGCCGTCGGCCGCCTCGCCCACCACCTTGATATCGGGCTGAGCCTCAAGGACCGCGCGCAGCCCCGCGCGTACGAGAGGTTCGTCGTCGACCAGAAGAACGGTAACCGGCATCGGGTCAGCCTAAGGGCTGCATCGCAATCCCTGGCGGGCGCGCGACGACAGCTGCGGCGGCTCGCCGCGTTGTCGGAACCCCCGAGTACGCGCCGGTACGAGGACGCCCCGCCGCCTTGCGATGCGCCGCATCTGACGCCGCGTTCCGATCCACCGGGGATTACGGGACAGCGCTCAGGCGGTCCAGCGGGAGGCTTGCGTGCACCCGCCACTCACCGTCGTACGGACCGGTCTTGGCATTTCCGCCCAGGAGCGCGGCCCGCTCGCGTATGCCCCGCAGCCCGCTACCGCCCCCGGACGAGCCTGTCGATCCGGTGAGTGGATTCGCCACCTCCAGCTCAAGCCAGCCCTCCGCCACCGTGATGCGTACCCGTACAGGGACGGTCCCGGAGTGGCGCAACACATTGGTGAGGGCTTCCTGCAGGATCCGGTAGCCCTCGCGCGACACCGGCCCCGGAACCAGCTCCACCGGACCGGACATCTCGGCATCGACCTTCGCCCCCGAACCGCGCGCCGACTCCAGCAGCCGGTCCGCCTCGGCAAGGGTCGGCCGCTGACTCACCGGCGCGTCCGATTCGCGCAGAACCCGCAGCACCCGCTCCAGATCGTCCAGCGCATCCCGGCCCGTCTCCTCGATCGCGGCCAGCGCCCGCTCGGTGAATTCAGGATCCTTCGCCGCCCGCGCCGCGCCCGCCTGGACGACCGCGACGGTCAAGGCATGCCCGATCGAGTCGTGCAGCTCGCGCGCGATGCGATTGCGCTCCAGCAACTGCTCGGTGCGCTCCTCCAGCCGGGTAAGCCGCTCCACCGGCGACTGGCTGAGCAGCCACCGCGCAGCGGCCGTGACCAGCTCGCCGCACACCACCATGACGGCCAGCAGCACCAGCAGGGGCAACGGCACGAACAGGATGTACCACGAGTGCGGCTCCACCCCGCGGAGGAGCCAATCGCCGCTCGGGCCCGCATCGGTCACGGTGAGCACGAGGTCGACGGCTGTCGCGGGCAGCCACACCGTCGCGAACATCGCCACGCCGGACAGCAGCAACCGCACTTCCAGCCAGGCCACGGTGCGCCAGCGGTCCGCCCAGGTCACCGCGGACGCGGCAGCGATCGATGCGTCCGGACTGCCCCGCTCGTCAGGCGTGAGCAACAACTGCGCCTGGACGCCCTCGGCGAGCCGCATGGCGGGCAGCAGTCCCACCGGCACGGCGAAGACCAACGCCGCCCACGGTGTATCGGGGGAGATGAACAGCCACACGCTGACGACCGCGCTCGGAATGAGCAGATGCAGCCAGCGGGTGTAGGTGACGGAGTCGGTCAGCGGACGGAGGAAGCGGCGCATGCTGCCATCGTGTCAGTGACCCTCCGCGCGGCGGCTCCCCCGAGCGAGGGAGATGATCCCCTCCTGCGGGGGAGGCCAGGAGCTGGGCGCGGCCGCCAGGCTGAGGACATGACCAGCATCGACGTCCATGAGCTCACCAAGGAATACGGGGCCACTCGCGCCGTGGACCACTTGACGTTCAGCGTGCGGCCCGGCCGGGTCACCGGCTTCCTCGGCCCCAACGGCGCCGGCAAGTCCACCACCATGAGACTTGTCCTGGGCCTGGACCGGCCGACGGGCGGCACGGCCACGATCGGTGGCCGTGCCTACACCACGCTCGACGATCCGCTGCGCCGGGTGGGCGCGCTGCTCGACGCCCAGGCCGCCCACGGCTCACGGACCGCGCGGAACCATCTGCTGGCTCTCGCCACCAGTAACCGCATAGCTCCCACCAGGGTCGAAGAGGTACTGGAGGAGGCGGGGCTCGGCCGGGTCCGCAGCCATCGGATCAGGACGTTCTCGCTCGGCATGCGACAGCGTCTCGGTATCGCGGCCGCACTGCTCGGTGACCCGGAAGTCGTGATGCTGGACGAGCCGTCGAACGGGCTAGACCCGGAAGGCATCGTCTGGATCCGCGAACTGATGAAGCGACTGGCCCGCGAGGGCCGCACGGTCCTGGTTTCCAGCCACCTGATGAACGAGACGTCGTCGTTCGCCGACCACCTCGTGGTCCTCGGCCGGGGCAGACTCCTCGTCGACCTGCCGATGCAGGAGTTCCTCGACTCCCGCACCCGCCCGCGCGTGCGCGTACGCACGACCGAGTCCAGCCGACTCCGTGACGTGCTCACCCGCAAGGGATACGCGTTGTCGCAGGGCGACGACGGGCGCTGGACCGTCGAGGGGGCCAAGGCGGTGGAAATCGGTCCCATAGCCGCCTTCGAAGGCATTCCCATCCTGGAACTCGCCGACGAGCAGGACACCTTGGAGCAGGCGTATCTCGATCTGACCGCCGACGCGGCGGAATTCGCGTCCGCAGCAGCCTCACCCACCACTCGTCAGGAGGCCTGACCATGTCGACCCTCGCAGTGCTCCGATCCGAGTGGATCAAGATCAGATCGGTGCGGTCCGTGGCCGGCTCCCTGATAGCGGTCTTTCTCGCCACACTCGCCGTCACTGTGCTCGCGTTCGCCACCGTCGGCCAGGCCGAGGCGGACAACCCGGGTGTCGATCCGGTCTTCGGCGCCTTCTACGCGCTGAACTTCGGCCAGATCGCGGCAATCAGCTTCGGCGCGACCGCGCTCTCCTCGGAGTACCTGAACGGTGCCCTGCGGGTATCGCTCGCCGCAGTGCCGCGCCGTGACCTCTTCTACGCAGCCAAGATGACCCTCGTCGGTGCACTCGCGCTGGTCATCGGGCTCGTCACCAGCTTCACCGCTTTCCTGGTGGGGCAGTTGTTCATGGGGAAGTACGCGATCGGCCTGGGGGAACCAGGAGCCCTCCGAGCTGCTCTCGGCGGAGGGATATATCTGGCCCTGATGGCCCTGTTCGCGGCCGGCCTGACGGCTCTGCTGCGCAGCGCCGTCGCCGTTCTCAGTCTGCTTATCCCGTTCATCCTGATCGTCTCCTTCGTGGTCGGAGACATCGCGGGCGGTGTCGCGCAGTATCTTCCCGACCGGGCAGGGCAGTTGGTACTGCACCAGAATCCGGAGGGGAGCCTCGGGCCGTGGACGGGGCTTGCGGTCACAGCGGCCTGGGCGGGTGCGGCGCTGCTGACAGGCTGGTGGGCGATGCGGCGCAGGGACGCCTGACGGCCGGACTGCCCACTGTCGGAGCCCTGGTGGGGGGCGTCCGGCGCCCAGAGACGGCTGAAAGTCCCTCAAGGCTCAGGCCAGGGAAGTGGTTGTCAGTGCCGGGCGGTTTACTGGCGGTATGACGACCGCACATCACCTCCGCCTCATCGACGGGATGCGCGCCCGGGACTTCCCCGCGGAGCGCATTCAGTCGGGCTCAGGAGTCAGCGGGCCCGGTTACCACATGGTGTGGTTGCACGGGGACGACGAGCACCGGGACGACGACGAGGCGGGGCGTCTGGAGCACCGGGCACAGTGTCTCGCGGAGCACGACGCGCTGCTGACGCTGCTCGCGGGGCGCTGGGGTGAGCCGCAGATGATCAGTCTGTGGAGTGCGCAGGCGCGGATGATGGCAGGCGAGGAGATACCGGAGCCCTGGACCGATCCGGTCGCCGGATGTGAATTCCTGCAGCTCTGGCGCATCGAGGACCGGTGGATCGCGATGGGACTCCATCTGGAGGAGGAGGGCCCCGGCTGCGAACTGAGCGTCCTGGTGACGGAGATCGATCCGCCCTGACCGGCGACGGTGTCCATCCGGGGCCGAGCGGTCCCAGGGGGGGGCTGAATCATCCGCGCGGTTCGAGTCTCTCAGGCCGTATTACGGGGGCCTGCCGAGTCGACGGCCGTGCGGAGGCGCCCGTACTCCTCGGCCATGGTCCGGGCGGTCCAATGGGCGTTCAGACCGCTGGGGTTGGGCAGGGCCCAGACCCGGGCACCGCCGATCGTCCTGTCCTGCGGGCCGATCTGCGCGCGTCGGTCACCGAACGCGGTCCGGTAGGCCGTGACGCCCACGACGGCCAGCCACCGAGGTCGCAGCCGCTCGACCTTGGCCGCCAGGATGACACCGCCCTCGCGGAGCTCCTCGGACGCGAGTTCGTCGGCTCGCGCCGTGGCTCGGGCGACCACATTGGTGATGCCCAGGCCGTGGTCCAGCAGCTCGCTCTGTTCCGACGGCTTCAACTGGCGGGGGGTGAAGCCCGACAGGTGGAGCACCGGCCAGAAGCGGTTGCCAGGGCGGGCGAAATGATGCCCCGTGGCGCCCGTCATCAGGCTCGGGTTGATTCCGCAGAACAACACACGCAGGCCACCCGCGACCACATCGGGAACGGTGCGGTCGCGGGCGGCCTGAAGCTCTTCGGGTGTCATCCGGTTGTGGTTTCGGCCGTCAGAGGATGGAGCCCGGCGTGTATCCGGCGGCCTCCGGGTGCTGCTTGGTGATCTCCTCGATCCGGGCGACGAGCGCGGCGACCTGGTCGGCCGCCGCTCCCGTGAAGGAGAGCTTGTCGGCCATCAGGGCGTCGAGCTGGGCGCGGTCCAGCGGGATGCGGTCGTCGGCAGCCAGCTTGTCCAGCAGCTGGTTGCGCTCCGTGCCCTGCTCGCGCATGGCCAGGGCGGAGGCGACCGCGTTCTCCTTGATGGCCTCGTGCGCGACCTCGCGGCCGACACCGGCGCGGACGGCACCCATCAGCACCTTGGTCGTGGCGAGGAACGGCAGGTACCGGTCCAGTTCGCGGGCCACGACCGCGGGGAACGCCCCGAACTCGTCGAGCACCGTGAGGAAGGTTTCCAGCAGACCGTCGAAGGCGAAGAAGGCGTCCGGGAGAGCAACCCGGCGGACCACGGAGCAGGACACATCGCCCTCGTTCCACTGGTCGCCCGCCAGCTCACCGGTCATCGAGGCGTAGCCGCGGAGGATCACCATCAGACCGTTGACACGCTCGCATGAGCGGGTGTTCATCTTGTGCGGCATCGCGGACGAGCCGACCTGCCCCGGCTTGAAGCCCTCGGTGACCAGCTCGTGCCCGGCCATCAGCCGGATGGTCTTCGCGACGGACGAGGGTGCGGCGGCCAGCTGCACCAGTGCGGTCACCACGTCGTAGTCGAGCGAGCGGGGGTAGACCTGGCCGACGGAGGTGAAGGCCTGCCCGAAGCCGAGGTGGCCGGCGATGCGCTGTTCCAGCTCGCCGAGCTTCGCGGCGTCGCCGCCCAGCAGGTCGAGCATGTCCTGCGCCGTGCCGACGGGGCCCTTGATGCCGCGCAGCGGATAGCGGCCCAGCAGGTCCTCGAGCCGCCCGTACGCCACGAGCAGCTCGTCCGCGGCGGTGGCGAAGCGCTTCCCGAGGGTGGTCGCCTGGGCGGCGACATTGTGGGAACGACCGGCGATGACCAGCTCGCTGTACTCGCCGGCCAGCCTGCCGAGCCGGGCCAGGACGGCCACCGTGCGGTCACGCATCAGCTCGAGCGAGAGCCGGATCTGCAGCTGCTCGACGTTCTCGGTGAGGTCACGGGAGGTCATGCCCTTGTGGACCTGCTCGTGCCCGGCGAGAGCGTTGAACTCTTCGATCCGTGCCTTCACGTCGTGCCGGGTGACCTTCTCACGCTCGGCGATGGACGACAGGTCGACCTGGTCGAGGACCCGCTCGTAGTCGGCGAGGGCGGCGTCGGGCACCTCGATCCCGAGGTCCTGCTGAGCGCGCAGCACCGCCAGCCACAGCTGGCGCTCCAGCTTCACCTTCTGCTCGGGGGACCAGAGGACAGCCAGCTCGGTGGAGGCATAGCGGCCGGCCAGGACATTGGGGATGCGAGGCTTCGCAGACACAGCAGTCACGTGTCCAGATTCTACTGGCGGTTTCTGCAGGCCAGCGCCGCGGCCCGGTTTGTGGCTTACTACGAACGCGGTCTCTCGCGCGAGGGAAGCCGCCCGGACCCCGGCTCGGGGTCCTTCGGTACGGCTCCATGCTCCGCTGCCCGTGTTCACCCGGGTTGCCGGGCACCGGCTTCAGGAACGCGCGGTCCGACCCCTGCGGAGGCCGTACGCAGCCGCACCGAGCAGCGCCACCGCTGCGCCCGACAGCACCGACGGAACGGGAAGGGTGACAGCGAGGACCAGGCAGCCGGCCAGACCGAGCACCGGAATCGCGCGCAAGGGGCGGCCCTCGGACGGTGCAAGGGTGAGGGCAGCTGCGTTGGCGATGGCGTAGTACAGCAGCACGCCGAAGGAGGAGAAGCCGATCGCGCCGCGGACATCGCCGGTGGCGGCGACGAGAGCGGCGACCGCGCCCACGGCGACCTCGGCGCGGTGCGGTACGCCGAATCGGGGATGGACGGCGGCCAGTACGTGCGGCAGATGGCGGTCGCGGGCCATCGCCAGCGTCGTACGGGAGACCCCGAGCAGCAGCGCGAGCAGCGAACCGAGGGCGGCGACCGCCGCTCCGGCACGGACCACCGGCACCAGCGCGGGGACGCCGGCGGCACGGACCGCCTCCGCCAGTGGTGCTGTGGCATCGGCCAGCCGGGCGGGCCCGAGGACCGACAGCACCGCCACGCCGACGGCCGCGTAGACGACCAGTGTGATCCCGAGAGCCACGGGGACGGCTCGTGGGATCGTGCGAGCCGGGTCCCGGACCTCCTCGCCCAGCGTGGCGATGCGGGCGTATCCGGCGAAGGCGAAGAACAAGAGCCCGGCAGCCTGCAGCACTCCGCTCACCGTGGCGTCGGAACCCGGCGCCAATCGGGACGCCTGGACGACGCCGCCGGTGAGGCACGCGGTGACGACGGCAGCGAGGACCGCGAGGACCACGGCCACGATGATCCTGGTCAGCCAGGCGGACTTCTGGACCCCCAGACAGTTCACGGCAGTGAGCGCCACCACCGCGCCGACGGCCACCGCATGGGCCTGCCCCGGCCAGGCGTAGGCGCCGACGGTCAGGGCCATGGCCGCGCAGGAGGCCGTCTTTCCGACGACGAAACTCCAGCCTGCCAGGTAGCCCCAGAAGTCGCCCAGCCGCTCACGCCCGTAGACGTACGTGCCGCCGGAGGCCGGATAGCGGGCCGCGAGCCGCGCCGACGACGTGGCATTGCAGTACGCCACGACCGCGGCCACCGCCAGACCGATCAGGAGCCCCGACCCTGCCGCGCGGGCGGCCGGAGCGAGCGCGGCGAAGACGCCTGCTCCGATCATCGAGCCCAGACCGATGACCACCGCATCGAAGACCCCCAGGCGGCGCCTCAGTCCGTTGCCGCCTGTACCGCTGTTCACACCACCGCTCGCCCTACCAGCCATCGCATCCACCTCGCGCTCATCCCCTGCCTCACCTGCACCGCTGTACCGGCGCACCGTACAGAGCGAAGGTGACGAGACGGTGGCTGTCTGGCGCACCACATGACCGGAGCCCCTCGGGTCAGGCCGAGGGGCTCCGGTGTCTGTGCCCGGTACGGGACCGGGGAGTTACGGGGCCAGGGTCAGTCCGATCCGGATGCCGGTGGACGAACCGAGTGCCGACACCCCGTAGTAGAGGCCGGTGTCCGCCTTGATTCCCGAGGTGCTGGTGTTGTCGATCTGCAGGATCGTGCCGTTGTTGGCGTCCTCGCCATCCGCGCCGATCGCGATGTCCGCCCGGCTGTAGCCGGAGAGGTCGGTGAGGGACACGGACGAGCCGAGGCGGTCGTTGGGTTCGGTGGCGCCGGGGATGCCCGTGGTGTCCTGGCTGTATGCGACGGCCCCGGTGCCGGTGGGTCCGGTGGCGGAGCCGTGGATCAGGAAGACCTGGCCGGCGTTGCTCTCGTTCACGCCGCTGCGGGTGATGTCCTCGCCCGGCGCGCCGGTGAGAATGTCGCCGTACCCGTCGAGGTCGACATCGCCGACGGAGACGGACGCTCCCATGTCGTCGCCGGTCTCGCCGCCGCCCGGTACACCGGTGGTGTCCTGGTGGATCGTCTTGCGGCCGGTCGAGGTCAGACCGGTGGCCGAACCGAACACGGCCGTGACCGCGCCGCCCTTGGCGGTGTGCCCGGACTCGGTGGCGGACGGCTGGCCGACCGCCAGGTCGGTGGCGCCGTCGCCGTTGATGTCACCGGCGGCCAGCGAGCGTCCGCCGCGGGCGTCGAGGATGCCGACGCGCTGGAGTCCGGTGGTGGACCCCTTCAGCCACAGCAGGCGTCCGATGCCGCTCGGGTCGCGGTAGCTGACGGCTGCGTCCGCGTAGCCGTCCTTGTTGAAGTCGCCGGTGACCGCGGCCGCGTAGCCCACGGCAGCGGTGTAGGCGGTGGTGTTCAGGTAACCGGACCTGGCCGCACCGGTCTTGCCGTCCCAGGCCCACCAGCGGCCGGGCTTGCCCGGCGCGACGGAGAAGATGTCGGCCTTGCCGTCGGCGTTGAAGTCGCCCGAGGTGACGGTCGTACCGAGCTTCTCGCCGCCGATCCGGCCGGAAGTGGTGACCGAATAGCTCTTGCCGGTGGTGAGGGCGGGGCCGTACATCACGACGACCGTGCCGTTGTCGGCCTGCGTGATGTCCTCGCCGGGCCCGCCGATGAGCAGGTCGGCGTACCCGTCGCCGTTGACGTCGCCCCAGGCGTCGGACGAGCCGAAGAGGTCGCCCGCCTCGGAGTTGCCGGGCACTCCTGCACTGCTCTGGTTCAGCGTCCGCTTCGCCGTCGAGCTCGGGCCGTCCGCGGTGCCAGGCAGCACGGTGACGCTTCCGTCGCTGCTCGCCGCCTTCGGGAGGCCGACCACCAGGTCGGTGATGCCGTCCCGGTTGAAATCGGTGGTCGGGATCGCGGCGTTGCGGGTGCCGTTGGTCGCGTATGTCCGGATGGCGCCGAGCTTGGCGTACAGGTTGGCACCAGGGCATGCGGTGGCGAAGCCGTCGCGGTGTCCGGCGATGGTGTTGAACGTGACGTCACCGTCGGGCTGAGTGTTGCCGTCGGCGTCGGTGACGAGGCGGGTCAGTGTCACCTTGGCGGTGGGGCTGACCCCGTACTGGCCGAGCTTCCATGCGGCGATGCGCGCCGCGGACTGGAGCGCGGCCGGCGTCGGCTTGCCCGTCTCGAAGTTGCCGAGCAGGGAGATGCCCGTCGAATACGAGTTGAAGCCGTAGGTGTGCGCGCCCTTGACCGGGAGATCGGTGCCGCCGGCGCGGCCCTCGAAGATCTGGCCGCACTTGTCGACCAGGAAGTTGTAGCCGAGGTCGTTCCAGCCTTCGGTCTTCACGTGGTACGTCATGATCGCGCGGACCATCGCGGCCGAGTCGCCACAGCTGTAGTTGTTCGTGTCGACGGTGTGGTGGATGAAGACCGCCCGCACCTTGTCGATGTACTCGGGCGGATCCTCGACCAGCGACTCGTCGGCGCCCCACTGGGCGCGGCTGATGATCGGCGGCCGGTTGACGGTCGACGGCGGCGCGGTGGGTACGGGGGAGGGGGTGGCCGTGTCCGTGGGGGTGGCCGTCGCGGTACCCGTCGGGGTGCCCGTGGCCGTCTCCGTCGGGGTGCCGGTGGCGGTCTCCGTGGCCGACGGCGTTGCGGGATCGGCCGGTGAGGCGGTGTCCGTGGGAGCGCCGGCGGTGTCCGACGCGGTGGGAGCCGGGGTCCCCTCCAGTGCGAACGCCGCGTTCTCCGGACCGCTCGGTGCGAGAGTCGCCTCCGCCGGGTTCCTGGACTCGGCCTTGCTGACTCCGGGGTCGACCATGTGCAGCTTCAGGTTCTTCGGCAGTGCCTTGCCCGGCCGGCCCGACCCCACCTTCACCTGTACGGCGTCCGATGCCCCGACCCACATCGGCTCGGTGGCCCGGTTGGCGGCTGCCCGTTCCCGCCCGTCCGGCCCGTCGGCCGACACCTCCAGCTCGCGCCAGGGCGACCACTTGCCGGTCCCGGCAGCCCGCGTACGCACTTCGGCGGTGCCGTCGACCTTTGCCGCCCCTTCCCAGCCGATACCGACCATCGAGAACGCCGCGGTGTTCGTGACCGGCAATTGCCGCTCCGTGGCCGTGCCGTCGTCGATCGCGACCGACCGCAGCTTTGCCTGCCGAACCTCCGGCCCCTTGGGTCCGGCCGGGCCGTCGGACGGGTTTGCCATCGCCACCGTCACCACTCCGGCCCCACCGAGAACGACAGCGCCAACGGTCAGCCAGGCGCGGCGTTTCAGGCTCATCGGTCTGTACGCATGCGACGTGCGCGGGCTCAAATGCCCCACCCCTCAGAGAAGTTTGCTCAAGACACACCCGTCACATGGGCGGCCTGGTGTACCCAGCGCACCCAGGGTTCGAAACGTCACACGGGTCGGCGAAGTGTGTTGTGAGTCACGTGAATTGCCGGGCTGTCGGGCGTCGGATGCGGTCTCCTGACTGCGATTCACGTCCACCGGGCGGCGACGGGCCCGGTCAGTGCGTTCGGTGCCGCGAAGCCCCTTGCTGTGACATTTCTGTGCCACGACACGCAGAACTAGTCGAGAGGCTCGCGAGCCCGGGGGCATGGGCACCGTGAGCGGTGCCGGGGCGGTGCGGGTGCGACGCAGTCGGTACGAAGAGGAAAGTGTGACCAAGGGCGGGAAACAGCACCGCGGGCGAGTGGACGACGCCGAGCTCGGCGCCGCGGTGGAGCGGGCCCAGCAGGGGGACGAGGAAGCCTTCGCGGTGGCGTACCGGATGGTCCATCCCGGGCTGCTCGGCTACGTGCGGGGCCTGGTCGGCGAGGACGGCGAGGACGTGACCTCCGACGCCTGGCTGGAGATCTCCCGCGATCTCGGGCGGTTCCGTGGTGACGGGGCCGGGTTCCGCGGCTGGACCGCGACGATCGCCCGGCACCGGGCGCTGGACCATCTGCGAAGACAGAAGCGGCGGCCGCGCACCGCATTCCTGGAGCAGGACGTCCTCGAACTGCCCAGCGGTCATGACACGGCCGCGGCCGCCCTGGAGACGCTCTCCACCGAGCAGGCGCTCGCGCTCATCGGGCAGTTGCCGCGGGAGCAGGCGGAAGCGGTTCTGCTGCGTGTCGTCGTCGGTCTCGACGGCCCCGCGACGGCGCGTGTGCTCGGCAAGCGAGCCGGGGCCGTACGCACCTCCGCCCACCGTGGACTGAAGCGACTGGCAGAGCGCATGACCTCGGCGGGGTCGGGCACTGTGACGTCTGCGACGCGGCGCACGCTGAGAGATGAGACATGAGAGATGAAACGCAGCGGGTGACCGGAATGCCGGTGACCCCCGAAGTGGACGCACTGCTGACAGCCGCGCAGCGCGCCGGGGAAGCCGGCCCCGCTGCCGAGGAGCGGGCTCTCGATGCGTTCCGGGCGGCGCGCGACGAGGGCGCGCACACACCGGTCTCACCGCTGCGCCGCCGTCGGCGCGACGACTGGCGTCCGGTCGAGCGGTGGCGCGGAGTGCGCTCGGTCCGGGCCGTCGTCGCCGGCCTCGCGGCGGTGGTGGCGCTGGGTGGGGTCGCGATGGCCGCCGGCTCGGGGACGATGCCGGGACCGTTCGGTGACGGCGGCCACGACCGGCCGCACCCCGCACACCCCGCGAACGGCGAGCCCGCAAAGCCCGGCGGCAGTCAAGGAAGTACGCCGACGCCCCGCGCGGACCGCACGCGGCAAGGGGCGACGGACACCCCGGGCACCGGGCGGGCTTCCAACCATCCCGACCAGGCGAAGGACGATGCGGCACTCTGCCGTGCGTTCCGCCATGTGCAGGACAGCGGGAAGGCAGCGGACGCGACGGCCTTCGACCGGCTGGCGTCGGCGGCCGGTGGCGTGTCGGCGGTGCCGGACTACTGCGACGGCATCCTCGCCGCTCAGCCGTCGAAGGGGAACGGGACCGGCAGGAAGGAGAAGCCGGGAGCGACCCCGGCGGCCCCGGAAGCGGAGAAGGGCACCGGGAAGAACACCCGGGGCAACTCCGACGCGCCCTGAACCCGGACCCGTGGGTGCGGACGCAGGACAGCGGGGAGCCCGGGTGTGCCGCGAGCGCAACGCGCGAGCCGAACAGCGGAATGCTGCGCGCCCTGTGACACGACGCCCCGACGGGTACGCACGCGATCCGGGAGCGGCACCGGCGAGCCGCCACCGCTCCCGGACGCCACGTCAATAGGGTCGCCCGGACTCGTACGTCCGGAATTGGTGTCGCCATGAAGCCGTCCATCTGCCTGTGCATGATCGTCAAGAACGAGGCCCACGTCATCGAGCGCTGCCTCGCCTCCGTTCGCGACCTGATCGACACCTGGGTGATCTCCGATACCGGTTCGAGCGACGGAACACAGCAGCTGATCCGTGCCGCGCTCGACGGCATCCCGGGCGAGCTCCACCAAGAGCCCTGGGTGGACTTCGGCCACAACCGGACCCTGAACATCAGGCACGCCCATGCCAAGGCCGACTATCTGCTCCTCCTCGACGCCGATCTGGTGATCCACCGGGAGGGGTCGCTGCCTCCGCTGACCGCCGACTCGTACCTGCTGCGGCACGAGGGCGCGACCGAGTGCCGGGTCAAGCGTCTGGTCCGTGGCGACATCGCCTGGCGGTACGAAGGCGTCACCCATGAGTACCTCACCTCCGACCAGCGCGACGACCGGCGGACTCTCGACGCCCTCGTCATCGAGGACCACGCCGACGGGGGAACGCGGCACGACAAGTACGAGCGGGATGTGCGTCTGCTCGGTGCCGAACTCGAACGCGACCCCGACAACGCCCGGAACGTCTTCTATCTGGCGCAGACCATGCGGGACCTCGGCGACAGGGACAAGGCGATCGCCCTGTACGAGCGCCGCGCGCGGATGGGCGGCTGCGGCGAGGAGGTGTACTGCTCGCTGCTGCAGGCCGGGATCCTCAAGGCCGATGCCGACGACTGGCCTGCCGCCATGGACACGCTCTCGCGTGCCTGGGAGTCGCGGCCGCAACGGCTCGAGGCCTGCTACGAACTCTCCTCGCGGCTGCGCGGCCTCGGCCGCCACCGCGCCGCGCACGCGTTCGTCTGCGCCGGACTCGACCGGGAACCGCCGGACGACCTGCTGTTCCTCCAGCCGTGGGTGTACCGATGGGGGCTGCTCTTCGAGTACTCGATCACCGCCTGCCGGGTCGGCGACATCCTCGGTTCGCTCAGAGCCTGCGACCGGCTCCTTTCGATGCAGGACCTCCCCGACGTGCGTCGCAGGCAGACGCTCACCAACCGCGAGTTCGCCGAACAGCGTCGGGCCACTCGCAACGCGTCATGGGCATCACCCCCCGACTGGCGGCGGGGTCCACACCTCAGTGACAACAGCTGCAGTACCTGTCACGCCTGACATCGGCGGTCCGGGGCGACGGATGCCGTACCCGAGGCGGATGACCGGTGCGGGAGCCGCGCCCGGTGGCCCCGACAGGACATCACTGGCGGGCGCCGTCCACCCGGCGCCACGTCGCCACCGGGCCCGGGGTCCGGTCGTCCTCGGGGGTGACCCAGAAGGCCTTCCCGAGCTCGGTGCTGAACTGGGCGCCCGTCCGTCCGTCGCCGGACGACCGGCCGGTCAGACGCCGGCCGATCCATGGAACCAGATGCATGCGCGCGAAGCGGAGGTCGTCGACGCGCCGCGTCGTCCACCGAGGAGGCACGGCGGCGGGAAGCGGCGTCTGCCAGTCGTTCTCGACCGGAAGACCCAGCGTCTGCCAGACCGCCTCGGCAACTCTGCGGTGTCCCTCGTCGGTCAGGTGCAGCCGGTCGACGTCCCACAGCTGGGGATCTCCCAGCGCCGGAGCTCCGTACAGATCGACGACCAGCGCACCGTGGCGGTTCGCCAACTCGTCGACCAGGGTGAACAGCTCCTCCATGCGCGGACGGAACCGCTCCATCACCGGGCCGTTGCGACCGGGGCTGCGCATCAGCACCAGCTTCTTGCACGCCGGCGCCAGACGCTCCACGGCCTCTTCCAGCTGCCCGCGCACCATGCCCATGTCGCACTTCGGTCGCAGCGTGTCGTTGAGACCGCCGACGAGCGTGACGACATCCGCCTGCATGGCGGCCGCCGCTTCGACCTGCTCGTCGACTATCTGGCGGATCAGCTTTCCCCGTACGGCGAGATTCGCGTACCGGAACCCGGGGGAGCGGGTGGCGAGCCGGCCGGCGAGGACATCGGCCCAGCCGCGGTACGAACCGTCGGGCAGCAGGTCCGACATTCCCTCGGTGAACGAGTCGCCGACCGCGACGAGACTGGTGTAGGAGGCATTCATTTCCATGGCGATGAGATCGTATCGCGGTGGGGCCGGCGCCTTTCACGGAGACCGGACCGAGCCCGCCGGGCGGTGCGGGCCGTGGGGCCGGCGCGTACGCCTCACCACCACACGGCCCGCGCCGGCTCCGTCAGCGTCCTTGCGACCGTCCCACCAGCTCGCGCAGGACATCCTCCATCGTGACCAGACCGGCCAGCTTGTCGTCCTCGTCGAGCACCGCCGCGAGGTGTGTGCGGCTCCTTCGCAACGCCGTCAGCACATCGTCGAGCGGTGTCGCGGCCCGCACCCGGGCGATCGGCCGCATGGCCGTCACCGGGAACGGCACATCGCGCGGTGTGGCGTCCAGGGCGTCCTTCACATGGAGGTAGCCCAGGATCCGCTGCTCGCTGTCCATCACCGGGAAACGCGAGAAACCCGACTCGT
Source organism: Streptomyces sp. NPDC005262 (assembly GCF_042872425.1). Classification (NCBI taxonomy): domain Bacteria; kingdom Bacillati; phylum Actinomycetota; class Actinomycetes; order Kitasatosporales; family Streptomycetaceae; genus Streptomyces; species Streptomyces sp. NPDC005262. The sequence continues at coordinate 129,916 of NZ_JBIAKK010000013.1, read as the reverse complement.
ACGAGAGCCGTTCCAGCTCCGCGGGTGTCGTCCCGACCCGGGTGGACACCACCTGGTCGACCGGCAGCACCACATCCCGTACCGGTCGACGGCCCAGCTCCAGGGCGTGCCGCAGACGCTCGGCCGCGCGGTCGTCGACGAGCCCGGCGTCCCCGGCGTCCTTCACGAGACGGGCCAGTTCGTCGTCGGAGAACGTGGCGGACACCTCGTTCTTCGCCTCCACCCGCAGAAGTTTCAGCAGGGCGTTGGCGAAGGCGTTCACCGTGAAGATCACCGGGCGCAGCGCCCTGGCCAGGGTGACCAGTGGCGGACCGAGTATCAGCGCGGTCCGTACCGGCTCCGCCAGCGCGATGTTCTTCGGCACCATCTCGCCGAGCAGCATGTGCAGATACGTCGCCACGGTCAGTGCGATCACGAACGAGATCGGATGGACCAGTCCGTGCGGCACACCCAGCACGTCGAAGACGGGTTCCAGCAGATGGGCGATGGCCGGTTCGGCGACGATACCAAGGACCAGCGTGCACAGCGTGATGCCCAACTGCGCTGCCGCGAGCAGCGCCGACACATGTTCCAGACCCCAGACGACACTCCGCGCCCGCCGGTCCCCGGCCTCGGCCTGGGGCTCGATCTGGCTGCGGCGTACGGAGATCAGAGCGAACTCGGCGCCGACGAAGAACGCGTTGGCGACCAGGGTCAGCAGACCGATGAATAGCTGGACGGCGGTCATCGTCCGTCCTCCGTCCCGTCGTCGGAGCCGGGCAGCGGTGCGTGCAGCAGTACCCGGGCCGCGCGGCGCCCCGAGGCGTCCGCCACATCGAGTCGCCAGCCCGCCAGCTCGATGGAGTCGCCCACGGCCGGGATCCGGCCCACCTCCGTGGCGATCAGTCCGGCGAGCGTCTCGTACGGTCCTTCCGGCACCCGGAGTCCGATGGTCCGCAGCTGGTCGGTGCGGGCGGCGCCGTCGGCCGACCAGAGGGTGCGTCCGTAGGCGTCCTCACCGGCCGGCGCGAGGTCCGGCGTCTCGTGCGGGTCGTGCTCGTCGCGTACCTCGCCGACCACCTCCTCGACGATGTCCTCCAGCGTGACGACTCCGGCCGTGCCGCCGTACTCGTCGATGACCACGGCCATCGCGAGCTTGCCGGACAGCCGGTCGAGCAGCCGGTCAACGGTGAGGGTCTCCGGTACGAGCAGGGGCTCGCGCAGCATCTCCGACACGCGTCTGCGTGGCCTCTCCTCGGCCGGGATCGCCAGCACGTCCTTGATGTGCGCGACGCCGACGACGGTGTCGAGGCTGCCCCGGTAGACGGGGAAGCGGGACAACCCGGTCGCCCGGGTGGCGTTCGCGACGTCCTCGGCGGTCGCCTGCACCTCCAGCGCGGTGACCTGCACCCGGGGGGTCATGACGTTCTCCGCGGTCAGATCTGCGAGATTGAGGGTGCGGACGAAGAGCTCCGCGGTGTCCGCCTCCAGCGCGCCTGCCTTCGCCGAGTGTCGGGCCAGCGCCACCAGCTCCTGCGGGCTGCGGGCGGAGGCCAGCTCCTCGGTCGGTTCGAGACCGACGCGACGCACGATCCGGTTGGCCGTGTTGTTGAGGTGGCTGATGAACGGCCGGAAGACCGCGGTGAAGGCCCGCTGCGGGGTGGCCACGGTCTTTGCCATGGCGAGCGGCGAGGAGATCGCCCAGTTCTTCGGTACGAGTTCGCCGACGACCATCAGGAACACCGTGGACAGTGCCGTTCCGAGCACCAGCGCGACCGAGGACGCCGCACTCGGGGACAGCCCGGTCGCCTCCACCGGACCGCGGATCAGTTTCGCGATCGACGGCTCGGAGATCATGCCGACGACCAGGTTGGTGACGGTGATGCCGAGCTGTGCGCCGGAGAGCTGGAAGGTGAGGCTGCGCACCGCCTTCATGGCGCTCGCCGCGCCCCGCTCGCCCAGCGCCTCCGCCCTTTCGAGCTGACCGCGCTCGACCGTGGTCAGGGAGAATTCGGCCGCGACGAAGGCACCGCAGGCGAGCGAGAGCAGTACCGCCACGAGCAGCAGGAGCACTTCGGTCATCGGTTCACCTCCGTCCCATGATCGGGCAGGGACAGGAAGATCGCTCGATGTCGGCGATGTCGGCTTCTACTGGGAGGCTCGCCCATGGGCGGACGCTCACACCTTTCGGGAGGAGGGGTCGGTAGTGCACCTATAGTAAAGGATCGGCAAAGTCGCCGGTGCTGCGGTTGTTCGCCGACCGGCTGCCGGGCGCGCGGGGGCTTGATCCACGACAGTCCTACAGCGGTTTCACCCAGCGTCGCCAGTGGCCCTCGCGGTGGTAACCCGCGGCAGTCCATGTGTGGTGCGCCCGTTCGTTGGCTTCCAGGACCATGGCGTCGACCCGTCGCCCACCCAGGCTGATGAATCGCTGTTCCGCTGCTTCCAGCAAGGCGGTGGCGATGCCTTGCCGACGGCGGTCCGGGTGTACGGCCAGCCGGTAGGCGGAGCATCGCCACCCGTCGAAACCGGCTATGACGGTTCCCGCGAGGAGACCGTCACGCTCGGCGAGAAGCAGGGCTTCGGGGTCTCTTGAGATGAGCCGGGCCACCCCGTCGTGGTCGTCGCTGATGCTGGTTCCTTCTGCGGCTTCGCTCCAGAACTGCAGCACGGCGTCGATGTCGGAGAGGTCGGCGCAACGGACGGAGAGATCACTCATCGGGTGAGCCAATCAGAACTCCGACCCGTTCGGCGAGCCTTTTCCGCACCGAGTGATCGAGAGCGGTCTGCGGAGTCATGTCCGGCGTCCGATCATCGAGGGTATGGCCCCGAATCCCGGGCGCGCCCGTTTCGCGCCTCCGTCGATCGCACCGATGCTGGCCGTGCCGGGGCCGCTGCCGGTGCACGACGAGGATTGGGCGTTCGAGGCCAAATGGGATGGTGCGCGCTGCGTCCTGACCAGCGCAGGCGACGGAACCGTGCAGCTGACTTCCAGGGCGGGCAACGACATCACCGTGACCTATCCCGAGCTGCAGGCGCTCGGCGGGATCCTGCGTGGGCGGGGTGTCGTCCTCGACGGCGAGGTCGTGGTCCTGGACGCCGAGGGGCGGCCCGACTTCGGATTGCTCCAGCGCCGGATGGGTGTGGCGAACACACTCCACGCCAGTCGCCTGGCACAGCAGACGCCCGTCCAACTCGTGCTCTTCGACGTGATGTTCCTGGACGGCCGTTCGCTGCTCACCTCCTCCTACCGCGAGCGTCGCCACGTCCTGTCGGGGCTGGGGCTGGCCGGTCCCCACTGGTCCGCGCCCGGATACGTGCACGGACAGGGTGACCGGACGTGGGAAACCGTGGTGCGTGAGGGCCTGGAGGGCGTGGTCGCCAAGAGGCTGTCCTCCCCGTACAGGCCAGGGGCTCGCTCGCCCGACTGGCGCAAGACCAAGAGGGTCGAGACCCTGGACGTGGTCATCGGCGGCTGGACGCAGAGGCGGGGCGCGGCCCGGGACGTGCCCGGCGCGGTTCTGGTCGGCGTGGACACTCCGGAAGGCCTGCGGTACGCGGGATCGGTGGGGTCGGGGATGTCCGAGCGTGAGCTGGGTGAACTCGCCGCGTACCTGGCGGTTCTCGCGCGCCCGACGTCACCGTTCACCGGTCCGGTCCGGGTGACGGATGCGCACTGGGTCGAGCCGCGGCTGGTCGCGGAGGTCACCGCCTCCGAGTGGACCGCCGCCGGCCGGCTGCGTCAGCCGGTCTGGCAACGGCTACGGCCGGACCTGACCCGGCTGGACTGAGTACCGGAGGCGACCGATCACGGGGCGATGCGGCGCCGTTGCCGGCGCGGGGTCGCGTCGACGGCACCCGTCGTCCCCCGGTGAGCGGGTCGGGGATCGATGCGGGGGCAGGGCTCCACCGCCTGACCCACCCCACCGGGCTCCCTTCCGCTCCGGAGGCGCGTGGCTTGTGTCATGCCGCTTCGTACCGGTGAGCCGGCCCGCCGCGCCACTCGATCCAGTTCGGGTCGTCCAGGAGATGCTCGGCATCGTAGATCCCGGCCCGCCGGAGGAATTCGATCAGGTCGCGGTCGTCGTGGGCGAGCCCTGCGATGTCACCGTTGATGGTGACCGCACGGCCACCGGTCGGTGCGCAGCCGTGCACGACTATCGGGGGACTCATCCCCTCAGGGTGCCTCCGCCCGGCCGCCCGCGCGCGCCGTGAATCAGGTGGCCTTGTACTGATGCGCTTCAGCGCCCTGCCACTGGACCACGGCGCGGTTGTCGAGGATCCGTTTCGGGTCAGCCAGTCCGGCGTCGGCGAGGAACACGATGAGGTCGTTGTCGCTGTGTGCGAGCCCGAGTCTCTCGTCGCGATTGTTGACGTGCACGGTTACGGGCCGGGCGCCGGACGGGGTGGGTGCGTGGATGGTGATCGGTGGTGTCGGCATGACTCCAGGGTGGCCCCGCGCGAGGGCGGGCGCATCCGGCCGGGGCAGATGTGGGGGCCCGGTCCGGCGTGAGGAGTCGGAGCGTGACGATCGGTGTGCGGTCAGTGGCCGGTGTGGCGATCGGTCCCCCAGGTGCCTCCTGCCAGGTCGGTCCCGCCCCCGACCGACGAACGCACGCCACCATGCGGTCAGTTGCCGGCGAGCTCCTGGACGATCGGGCCGCATGCCTCCATGTTCGGCTCCAGCACCGTCAGGTACGAGAAGCCGTACCGCTCCCGTCGCCTCTGCGGCGGCGACCAGTGCCGGGAAGGGGGCCGGCAGGCCCAGGTGGTCTGGGACCAGGACGACGTCGTACCCGAGCTGCTCCGCGCGGCGGCAGCGGGTGCGCCAGTCCGTCCCGCCGGCCGGCCGGCGTCAGCATGTTCACTCCGAATCGAAACGGCCTTGCCACGGCCTCTCCTCGCGCCGGGGTTGATCGATGGACAGGCCACACACTCTGCCAAGGAAGAGCGTTGTCCGTATGTCCGACCACGCTCCTTGCCTGTGCTAGCAATCCCGCGCTAGCGTGTTGCTGTGCCCAAGACTCAGCTGAACGTACGAGTGGACGAGGCCACCGCCGAGGCCGCGCGGCAGCGCGCGCTGCAGAGGGGGATGAGCGTGAACCGTTACATCGAGGAGCTCGTCAAACAGGATGCGGGCGAAGTCGGACATACCTTTGTAGAAGCGGCTGCCGACTTCATGAAGCAGTACGAGTCGGTCTTCGCCGAGGAGTTCGGCCCGGAGCGCGAAGGCACCCGTTGAACCTCCGGATCGACCTTTCCTGGCTGCTCATGGTCGCCGAGCACAAGACGCCCGGCGATCCGCAGGTCGTCGACTGGGGTGCGCTCGTCGCCGCGGTGGCCCGTCATGAGGCGGAGATCTTCGGCAGCCCCGTATACAGCGACCCGTACATCAGGGCCGCCGCACTTCTGCAGTTGCTCCTCCACGTCCCCGCGCTGGAACACTCCAACGCGATGTTCGCCTCCGCCGTCGCCTATGGCTATCTCGTCGCCTCCGGACGGAAGGTCATCACTTCGCCCGAACAGGTCCGCGACCTGGCCCGGCTGGTCAAGGAGGGCAAGGCCGACGTCCGGGCCATCTCCGACGAGCTCCGCCAATGGAGCCTGTGACTCCTTCTGCGCGGGGTTTCTGAGAAGGAGCCGGCCGACGTCCTGCCGGCGTCCGTGGACGAGCTGGAGCGGGAGGACCCGAGGGGTCAGTCCAGCACAGTCGTCCGGCGGGCCACGCCCAGCACGCAAGCGGAGGTGGGGAGACGGATCCCGCTCTTCGGCACCTTGACCCTGCGGTACTCCTCCACCACGAACCCGGCCTTCTCGATCGCGGCGAGTGTGTCCCGCGACGTGTGACACCCACCGCACACCAGCGGCCACACCGTCCGGTCCAGTGCCCGCTGGGTCGTCGCCATGGCGCGGTCGTCGGCCCGTACATGCTCGAAGAAGCGCAGTTCCCCGCCCGGGCGCAGCACCCGGAGGATCTCTGCGAGCGACCGTTCCACATTCCGTACGGTGCACAGCACGAGTGAAGCGACGGCCCCGTCGAACGCCTCGCTCTTCACCGGCAGCGCCTCCGCGGCCGCCGGCACGACATCCACCGGCATACCGGCACGCAGCGCGGACCGCAGCGCCAACTGCCGCAGGCACCGCTCGGGTTCGATCGCCACCACTTCGGACACGGCCGGCGGGTAGTGAGCGAAGTTCAGACCGTTCCCCGCGCCGATCTCGATGATGCGTCCCGACAGGCCCGTGAGCAGATCAGCGCGGATCGCCGCGATACCGGATCCGGTATCGGCGGCCACGCTCACACGGGCATAGACCCGGGCGAAGACCGGATGGTGCACCGCATCCTTCGGGATCTTCGTGCTCCGCAGACGCATGACAGACCTCCTCGACAGGACCGGCTCGACCGGGCCGGCTCCACCGGACCACTCGGCGCGGGCGGGCCGGACCCGCCCCGAAAACCGACCGGAGAAGCCCGACCGGCACAGTACGGCTACTTGGATTCTCCCCCGTCGCGCGCCGCTCAGCCGCTTCGCCGACGGCCGGATTTTCGGCCGTCACCGCTCCGCGGCTCAGTGAGCGGTCCGGATCCCGCCCAGCTCCGCCGTCAGCCAACTCGTGGCCCTGGCACGGAAGTCGACGGGCGCCAGCGCCCCCGCCCCGGCGGGCACCACCCCCAGCAGCGGCGCACCCGCCACCACCGGAAGATCACCGAGATTGCAGCGCGCGGCCAGGTCCGGCTCGGCGGGCATGCTGCCCACCACCACCCCGAGGCACCCGAGCCCCCGTGTCCGCAGGGCCTCCGAGGTGAGGGCGGTCGTGTTGAGTGTGCCGAGCCCGGCAGCCGTCACGACCAGGACCGGGGCGGCCAGCAGCCGGGCCGCGTCCGCGAGAGTGGCGCCCGCCTCGTCGAACCGTACGAGCAGCCCGCCCGCCCCCTCGACCAGCACCAGATCGTGCTCGGTCGCGAGTTTCTCGGCCGCTTCCGCGATCTGCTCCGGGTGCACGGGCGCCATGCCCGCCCGCCGGGCGGCCGTGCCCGGCGCCAACGGCTCCGGGAACCGTGCCAGTTCGAGGCCGGTGACTGCCTCGCCTGCCAGCCGGCGCACCTCGAAGACGTCGCCCGGTTCCCCCGGCGCGACACCCGTCTGGGCCGGTTTGAGCACGGCCACCGAACGCCCGGCGGCGACCGCCACCGCGGCCACCGCCGCCGTGACGACCGTCTTGCCGATCTCCGTACCCGTGCCGCTCACTACCAGTACCGGCATCTCAGCCCTCCCGCGCTGCGGCGCACACCGCACGGCAGATGCGCGCCAGATCGTCGTCGCCGGTCACATACGGCGGCATCGTGTAGATCAGGTCCCGGAACGGACGCAGCCACACGCCCTCGCGGACCGCGGCCTCGGTGGCCGCAGCCAAGTTCACGTCGTGATCGAGCTGTACGACGCCGATGGCGCCCAGGACACGTACGTCCCGTACTCCCGCGATCGAACGCGCACCGGCAAGACCGTCCCGCAGCCCCTTCTCCAGGCGCTTGACCTCCTGCTGCCAGTCCTGGCCGAGCAGCAGATCGATCGACGCCAGGGCCACCGCGGCGGCGAGTGGGTTGCCCATGAACGTCGGCCCGTGCGCCAGCACCGGCACCTCGCCGCGCGAGATACCGTCCGCCACCCGCGTGGTGCACAGCGTCGCCGCCAGCGTGAGATAGCCACCGGTCAGCGCCTTGCCGACGCACATGACGTCAGGAGAGATCCCGGCGTGCCCGGCGGCGAACAGCTTCCCCGTCCGCCCGAAACCGCTGGCGATCTCGTCGAACACCAGCAGCACGTCATGGGCGTCGCAGGCTTCGCGCAGCGCCCGCAGATATGCGGGGGAGTGAAACCGCATTCCGCCCGCACCCTGCACCACCGGCTCCACGATCACCGCGGCCAGCTCATGGGCATGGCGCGCGATCAGGTCCCGCAGATGCTGTACGTACGCCTCGTCCGGCGGCGTGTCGAAACCGCCGGGCGGCTCGTCGGCGAACACCTGCTGGGGCAGCGCGCCCGACCACAGCCCGTGCATGCCGCCCTCGGGGTCGCACACCGACATCGGCTGCCAGGTGTCCCCGTGGTAGCCGCCGCGCCAGGTCAGCAGCCGCTTCTTGGCCGGGCGACCGATGGAATGCCAGTACTGCAGGCACATCTTCACCGCGACCTCGACCGACACCGAACCGGAGTCGGCGAGGAACACATGGCGCAGCGGCTCCGGCGTGATCTCGACCAGCCGGGCTGCCAGCCGCACGGCGGGCTCATGGGTGAGGCCGCCGAACATCACATGGCTCATCCGGTCCAGTTGGCCGCGCGCCGCCTCGTTGAGCACCGGATGGTTGTAGCCGTGCACCGCCGACCACCACGACGACATGCCGTCGATCAACTCGTCCTGCCCATGAGCCGGTTCGGCGAGCCGGAGCCGTACCCCGGACGCGGACTCCACGATCAGCGGCTCCTGCCGGCCCGGCATCGGGCCGTACGGGTGCCAGACGTGGGCCCGGTCCAGGGTCCGCAGCTGTGCGGGGGAGAGGGGGTCAGGCATTCGGGGCGAGATCCGTTCCCGCGCCGCGTCGGCGGACCGCCACCAGATCAGTGCGCGCGGCCGGAGCCTCTGCGTCGACGACCGCGGGCTCGTCGGCCACGTCACCACAGGGCGCACAGCCCCCGGAGTGTCCGCCGCAGCCGCCGCCGGTCTCGGGTTCGGCACCTGCCTCCGTACGGTGCCGGGGCAGCGTCGTCGTACCCGCGCCCTCCACCTCGAAACCGGCATCCGTGATCATGTCCAGATCCGCCTGTCCCGCCTGGCCCTCGCTGGTCAGATAGTCGCCCAGGAAGATCGAGTTGACCAGGTGCAGCGCGAGCGGCTGCATCGAGCGCAGATGCACCTCGCGGCCGCCCGCGAGCCGGACCTCGACATCCGGGCAGACGAACCGGACCATCGCCAGAATGCGCAGGCAGCGCTGCGGTGTGAGGTTCCACTCCTTGGCGAGCGGCGTGCCCTCGAACGGGATCAGGAAGTTCACCGGAACCGAGTCCGGGTCCAGCTCGCGCAGCGAGAAGACGACATCGACCAGATCGGCGTCGCTCTCGCCCATCCCGGCGATCAGGCCGGAGCACGCGGAGAGCCCCGCCGCCTGCGCCTGCTGCACGGTCTCCACCCGGTCCGCATAGGTGTGGGTGGTGGTGATGTCCCCGTACGTCCCCTCCGACGTATTGAGGTTGTGGTTGTACGCGTCGGCGCCCGCCGACCGCAGCCGGCCGGCCTGCCCCTCGGAGAGCAGACCCAGGCAGGCGCACACCTCGACGCCCTCGTTCTGCTCCTTGATCGCCTCAATCGTCTGCGACACCCGGTCGACGTCCCGGTCGGTCGGACCGCGGCCGCTCGCCACCAGACACACACGCTTCGCGCCGCCCGCCACCCCGGCGGCGGCGGCCTTCGACGCCTCGTCCGGTTTCAGCCAGGTGTACTTGAGGATCTCGGCCTTCGAGCCGAGCCGCTGCGAGCAGTACGAGCAGTCCTCGGGGCAGAGCCCGGACTTGAGGTTGACCAGATAGTTCAGCTTCACCCGCCGGCCGAACCACTGGCGGCGCACCTTTCCGGCCGCGGCCACCACTTCGAGCAGATCGTCGTCGGAGGTCGCCAGCACGGCGAGCGCTTCTTCTCGGGTCGGCAGCTCGCGCCGCAGCCCCTTGTCCACCAGCGTGTTCAGGAGGTCCATGGCGATGATCCTTGCCTACTCCACCGCCCTCAGCCAAGGAGGAACCGGACAACAGAGCCCACAGAGGGTGTGTGTATTGCCACACCATGCCCGGCTGCGCACCCGGTTAGGGTCTGTGAGCTGCCTACAAAAGGGACCGTCGCCATGCCCTTCGCCCCGTTCGACTGGATCGACGACGAGGCCCGCCGCCGTGCGGACGCCGGACTCGTCCGCACGCTCCGCCCCCGGCCCGCCGAACCGGAACTGCTGGACCTCGCGAGCAACGACTACCTGGGTCTCACCCGGCACCCCGAGGTGACCGCGGCCGCCGCCGAGGCCGCGCACCGGTGGGGTGCGGGCGCCACCGGCTCCCGGCTGGTCACCGGCTCCACCGCGCTGCACGCCGGACTCGAACGCGAACTGGCCGCATTCTCCGGCTTCGAGGCGGCCCTGGTCCTCTCCTCCGGCTACGCGGCCAATCTCGCCGCGCTCACCGCCCTCACCGGCCGGGGCTCCCTGATCGTCTCCGACGCTGGCAACCACGCCTCCATCGTCGACGGATGCCGGCTCTCCCGGGCCGAGACCGCCGTCGTGGCGCATGCCGACCCCGAGGCCGTGGAGAAGGCGCTGCACGCGCACGACGGTCATGCCCTGGCGGTCACCGACTCCGTCTTCTCCGTCGACGGTGACGCCGCACCGCTGCCCGGACTGGCCGACGTCTGCCGCGCGCGGGGGGCCGCGCTGCTCGTCGACGACGCGCACGGGCTGGGCGTGCTCGGTGAAGGCGGGCGCGGCGCCCTCGCCGCCGCCGGTCTCGCGGGCGGCGAAGGAATCGTCGCCACAGCCACCCTCTCCAAGTCCCTGGGCAGCCAGGGCGGCGCGGTCCTCGGACCGGCCCGGGTGATCGACCATCTGGTCAACACGGCCCGTACGTTCATCTTCGACACCGGGCTCGCACCGGCCGCTGCGGGCGCCGCCCTCGCGAGCCTGCAGCTGCTGCGCCGCGAGCCGGAACGGGCGGGCAGGGCCCGGACGGTCGCCACCGCCCTGTACGAACGACTGACCGCCGCGGGGCTGACCGCGGTGCGCCCCGACGCCGCCGTAGTCTCCGTCCGGGCGCCTTCGGCGGACGCGGCGGTGCGCTGGGCGGCCGACTGCCGCACGGCCGGGATCGCGGTGGGCTGCTTCCGCCCGCCGTCGGTCCCGGACGGCATCTCGCGGCTGCGGCTCACCGCCCGCGCCGATCTCACGGAGGCGCAGATCGCGATCGCGGTGGAGACCGTCCTGCGGACGGCCCCGGCGGCCTGACCGGAGCCGCGAAACGGCCGGTCAGCCGGCCGGGCCGTCGGTCAGACCGGAGACGAACGACTTCCAGGCCGCCGCCGAGAACCGCAGCGGCGGCCTGGACACGTCCTTGGAGTCACGCACAGCAAGTCGCTCCGGGCCGAACGGCGCTGCTTCCACGCAGTTGTTCATCCCCGTGCTGCGGCTGCTGCGCCGCCACCGTAACGCGTGATCTGCGAGGCAATCGGACATCGGGCCCCCTCGGGCAGTCTGAGGTTCCTGGTGCCCCTCCCGGCAAGCTTCGCCCCGTCGCAGACATTGCCGGTCGCGGCACTAACCGTCGCGGTCGATCGCGGCGATCAGGTCCAACGAGTGCTCCGGCGACAGCGCGTGTGCCTGCAAAGTGCAGAAGGCCGAGCTGTACGCCTCAAGGTCTTCTTTCCGTTCCAGGTAGAGGCTACTCGTCAAGTGGTCGAGAACGACCACATCCAGATCAGAAGTGTTCGGAAAGGAGAAGATAATGAAGGGTCCGGTGAGACCCATGTACCCACCCACCGAGAACGGCAACAACTGCAGCTCGACGTGCGGAAGTCGGGCGACCCGGATCAGATGGCGCAACTGATTGCGCATCACCCGGCGCCCGCCGACCTCGCGCCGCAGCACCGCCTCGTCGAGCACCGCGGTCAGCCGTAGCGGCGGATCGGTCCGCAGCACCCCCTGCCGGGCGAGCCGTACCTCCACCAGCGAGTCCAACTGGCCGGCGGGCAGTCCGTCCAGCGACGCACGGGTAACCGCACGTGCGTAGTCGGCGGTCTGCAGGAGCCCCGGCACCACCGAGGTCTCCAGCGTGCGGGCGGTCCTGGCCTGGGACTCAAGACTGATGAAGTCCCGGTACTGGGGCGGAATGAGACCGCGGTAGGCGTGCCACCAGCCGGTTCCGCCGCCTCCCGCCGAGCCCGCGAGCGTCTCGAGAAGCGTCCGTAACTGCGGATCGTCCAGACCGTAGGCATCCAGCAGTCGGCTCACGTCGGCCGGTTTCACACCGCTCGTACCGGTCTCGATCCGGCTCACCTTCGACTGATGCCAGCCGAGCAGCTGCGCCGCGTCACGACTCGTCAGTCCGGACGTGTGGCGCAGACTCCGCAGCTCCTCCCCGAGCTTGCGGCGGCGCACCGCGGGACCGTGCTGCATACGCGGTCTCCCTCCCTCTCGTGCCGAGGGGCCATCTTGCCGCCCATGTGCGGTATTCCGGCACAGAGTTCACCGCTTCGAGCGACAGATATATGCATATCTTGGTGGATCGCCGTCGCGGAGGGCCGCATCAGTGGCAGTCTGGCGCGAAGCGCATCCCGGGTCGATCGCGGGTCGGTCCGGGCGGGAAAAGGACGGCTCGCCATGGCAGACCATCAAGAAGCAAGTGTCACTCTGCCGAGCGAGCCGCTCTCGGTCTCCTCGGCCCGGAGATACGTGGCGGAAGTGCTCGCCGACTGGGGTCTCCCCGATGACACGGAGACTGCCGACACCATCCGGCTCATCGTCTCCGAGCTCACCACCAACGCCGTCCAGCACACCTTCGGCCAGTCGCCGACCTTCACCGTGGACCTGCGGCTGGAGCGGGAGGAGCAGTTGCATCTCGGGGTGACGGACAGCCACCCCCGCTGGCCCCAGCGGCTGCCCGCCGCCGTGCGGCAGGACAACGGACGCGGCATGGTGATCATTCGCTGTCTGGCCAAGGAGTACGGCGGACGCCTCACGGTCACGCCGACCGCCGAGGGAGGCAAGACCGTCTGGATCGCGCTCCCCTGGACTCTCCCCGTCCAGACTTGACCACGGTCCTCGCAGACCCGGAATCGGGTCCGGCCCGGACGTCGTGTCGCCGGCGGTCGGCGGCGTCGGCTGCCGACCCGACGCGTGGTCACTGCCCGGCAGTCCTCCCGAAGCCGCCGCGCAGCAGTGCGCACAGCGTCGCGGCCGCCCCACTCGCCCGGTCGCCGTGGTGCACCACCGAGATGGTCCGCCGGAAGGCCGCGGGTTCCAGCCGTCGCACGGACAGGGGCGTCGGCGCCATCGCGGCGACCATCTCGGGCACCACCGCCATCCCGATCCCCGCACTGACCAGGGCGCACACCAGCGCATAACCTGGTGACTCGCAGACCACGGCGGGTGTAGCGCCCGCCTCGGCCAGGGCGTTCTCCACCCCCTGGCGGGGCGGATGGGCCGGCGCGCTGCTGATCAGCGGCCGGCCGGCCAGTTCCGTCACCGGCAGCCGTCCCGTTCCCTCGGCCAGCATCTGTCCGACCGCCGTGATCAGCACCAGCTCCTCGACCAGCAGCGGTTCGACACGGACGCCGGAAGGCAGCGGCACCGCGGACGCCGGCTCGTATGCGTGGGTCAGGGCGAGATCGACCTCGCCCGCGGCCACCGCGGCGATCCCGTCGGGTGGCTCGTAGTCCGCGACAGCCAGCTCCACGTCGGGATGGGCGCGGCGGAAGGCGCTCAGGACGGGCGGCAGCAGATGGATACCCGCGGTGGTGAACGTGCCGACCCGGAGGCGTCCGCCGGAGAGCCCGGCGAGCCGCGTCAGTTCGTGCCGGGCCCGGTCCATCTCGTCGAGGACCCGCCGGGCGCGGACGACCAGCAGTTCGCCCGCGGCCGTAAGACGCGCGCCGCGGTGGTGGCGGACCAGCAGCGGGGTGCCCGCCTCCCGCTCCAGCTTGGCGAGCTGCTGGGAGAGCGCGGGCGCGGTGTAGCCGAGACGGGCGGCCGCACGCGTGATCGAACCCGCCTCGGCGACCGCCACCAGTGCCGCAAGGCGTGTCGGGTCGAACATTAAGCGTTCCTTTTGGCCCACCCAGAAGATTGCAAGTACATGGTGAAGGCTACTGCGGTCCATGGTGGACCCATGGACGCACAACTGATCGCCTTCGTAGGGGTGGCCGCCGGGATGGTGGCACTGCCGGGCGCCGACTTCACCGTGGTCGTACGGAACGCTCTCGCCTCACGGGCGGCCGGGGTGGCGACGGCGCTCGGCGTTGCCGGCGGACTGCTCGTCCACACCGCGCTGGCCGTCGCCGGGCTCGCGGCGGTTCTGGTCACCGTGCCCGCGCTGTTCCGCACCGTGCAGTTCCTCGGCGGGGCGTACGTCCTCCACCTGGGGATCAGCGCCCTGCACGCGGCACGGCGCCGCACCACGGACGGGGGCTCGGACCCGGGACCGGACGCGGGGCGGGTCGGTGGGCCTTCCGTGACCGGATACGGACGCGCGCTGCGCCAGGGCTTTCTGACCAACGCCCTGAACCCGAAGGCGCCCGTGCTCTTTCTCAGCCTGCTGCCGCAGTTCGTTCCGGACGGGCAGCCGCCCGTGTCCCGGACCCTGCTGCTGGCCACCGTGGTCGTGCTGCTCGCGCTGATCTGGTTCCCGGCCGTGGCGCTCCTGGTGGACCGTCTGGGCCGGTGGCTGCGCCGGCCGCGTGCCGCCCGCGCCATCGAGGGCGGCAGCGGCGCGGCGCTCACCGCGCTGGGCCTGGTGCTGGTCACCGGCCCCCTGCTGCACTGACGGGCGGAGGTGACCGGCAACCTGCATGGCGGAAGAGGCGGGGGTCAGCGGACCCGTCCGTACCAGACACTCCTCGTCCAGATCTTCTCCAGCCGCACCACGGCACCGGTCTTCGGCGAGTGCCAGATCCTGCCCCTACCGGCGTAGATCCCTACGTGGTAGACGCTGCGACCCCAGTGGAAGAAGACCAGATCGCCGCGGCGCCGCTGCGAGGCCGAGATGTGCCGGGTCTTGTTGTACTGCTGCTGGGCCGTGCGGGGGAGCTTCTTGCCCACCCTTTTGAACACGTACATCGTCAGACCCGAACAGTCGAAGCGGTGGGGACCTGTGGCCCCGTACCGGTACGGCGACCCCTTCTTCGACGCGACGATGTTGAGCGCCTTCGTCGAATGAGCCGCGGCCTGGGCTTCGGCCACACCGCCGGGGGCGATCGCGGAGCCGCCGACGGCGGCGAGCGTCAGAACCGTGGCGGTACCGGCCCGGGTGAGCAGAGACGGGACATGAACCTGCGCAGTCATGCGCAACCCTTCGTCAGCCGCCTGTGAAGGATGACCTGTCGGGTTCGGGCTGGCGAAGTTGCCCGGCCGCACTCGGCGGCTTCACCCCGAGGGTCGACCGGATGTCCGGTCGACCCGTTGTGCTCGGGTCCTCCACTCCTGCCGATCCACTTCCGTCGACCAGGCATCCGGGCGGCGGCAGGACTCGGCGTCCACCCGGACCGCCCCGCCGCGGTGGCGGGGGCTTGTCGTCTCACGGATCTTGACTCACCGAGTGCCGGATTTCCTAGGATTGGAAGCGATATGGAAGTTTTGTCGTGATTGATCCGTACGGGTGGGTACGGTAGTTACGCGAACCCGACCCGGTCGCCCCGACCGGCCCCGTACCAGCGGCGGAATGGCAGACTCCGTTCACCGGCCACGCTGGAGGCGCAAGTTGAACAATCCCTCGCGCGGGGGATCTCCTACGCCGAACGAGCGAGGAATTTTGATCAGGCCGCCGGGCGTGTCGCGGAAGGGAGTTGATCAACTTGTCTGGGCAGGGGGCACGGTGACCCGCCGGGCCCGACGCTCCCCGTCCAGGACGCGAAGCGCTCGCGCCAAGGTGGCGGCGTGGATCTGTGCTTCACCTCGCTCGTGCATCAACGCGAGTGCGTTGCGCAGGGCGACGGCCCGCGAGGCGAGTGCCTGCGCCGCTCGCAGCGCGCCGTAGGTGTCGCTGTCGTGGGCGGGGTTGATCCGCCCCAGCTGGTCGAGCACTTCCAGATAACGGTCGATGAACTCGCCCTCGGCGCGCGTCAGTGCGGGCAGCGGCGGGAACTCCGGTGGCTGCATCCGGTGTTCACCTCGCGCCGTTCGGCGGGAGTGACGGCTTGCGGTTCTCCAGTACGTGGTCCACCAGGCCGTACGCCTTGGCGCCCGGGGCATCGAGGATGAGGTCGCGCTCGATGTCCGCGGCGATCTGCTCGGCAGTTCGCCCGCTGTGACGGGCCAGCAGGCGGGTGAGCTGCTCACGGATGCGGATCAGTTCCCGTGCCTCGATCTCCAGATCGGACGGCTGGCCCTGCAGCGGCTCGGGAAGCGCGGGCTGCTGCACGACGACCCTGGCGCCGGGGAGGGCGTGCCGCCGGCCGGGAGCGCCCGCGGCGAGCAGCAGGGCCGCGCTGGAACCGGCCTGTCCGAGGCAGAAGGTCTCCACCTCGCAGGTGAGGTACTCCATCGTGTCGTAGATCGCTGCCATGGCGTCGAAGGAGCCGCCGGGGGAGTTGATGTAGAGGGAGACGGGGCGGTCGGGCGCCGCGTGTTCCAGGTACATGAACTGCGCGATCAGGTCGGTGGCGGCGGTGTCGTCGACCGCGGTGCCGAGGAAGACGATGCGCTCGGCGAGCAGCTTCGAGTACGGGTCGAGGGTGCGGGTCCCGTCGGACGTGCGCTCGGTGAACTCGGGCAGTACGTATCGGGCGGCAGGGCGGAACATGGTGAAGCCTCTCCTCCGGTGTCTGCGTCTGCGTGCGGCCTGCACAAGCGTCCGTAAAAAATGTACAGGACGTACAGAAGGTTATGATGGGGACTATGGCCTACGAGATTCCGGTGACGCAAGCCCGAGCTGAGCTCGCCGAACTGATCAACCGTGTCGTCTACGGCGGCGAGCGAGTCGTGGTGACCCGGCACGGCAAGCCGCTGGTGGCGCTCGTTTCGGCCGCTGACCTGGAGCGACTCGAGAAGGAGGAGGCGGCTGCCGAGGAGCAGGTGATCAGCTCGGTCTCCTCGATCGGCTCCGCCGCGTCCGCTCCGAGCGAACGGCGACGTTTCGGCATCGCGGCGGAGCACCGGGGGCGGACGGACCAGGGCAACTGACGACCTGTGGTCCCGTGGTGAGGTCGCCGGATGCACCCGCCGCGTACCCGGCCCCGGCGTCGTCACCGTGTCATCCGCTGCGTTCCCGGGCCCCGGCGTCGTCACCGGTGTGACCCGTTGCGTACCCCCGGCCCCGGCAGCGTCACCTTGTCACCCGGCTCCCCGCGCCCGGTGGCACCGCAATTCCATGACCCGTGACGCAAAAGCGCCGTGCACCCCCGTCCGCTACAGCGGGGGTGCACGGCAACTCGGGAGGGCGCTCAGCCCGCCAGGGCCGGCTCAGGGGCGCCAGGTGTGGGGGCCGTCGCCGCGGGTGTCCGGCGTCGGCCACCGACGAGGACCGCGGTCAGTCCGACCGCCGCCCACAGGCCGAGTGTCAGCGCCGCGCGGCCTGCCGCACTGCCGTCGAAGAAGGCGACGGACCGCAGCAGCGACCCGCCCGCCCCCGGCGGCAGCACCTGCCCGATGGCGCCGAGCGGCTGAGGCAGCAGCTCGGGTGCGCTGGTGATGCCGGAGAACGGGTTGCCCAGCAGCACCATCAGCAGGGCGCCGAGCCCGACCCCGGCCGGGCCGATCAGTGCGGCAAGCCCGGCCACGGATGCGCCGATGGCCAGCACGGTGAGCCCGAGCGCCCCGGCCTCGGTCCACCAGTCGCCCGTGATCGCCCCGAGCCAGCTGTCCGTGAGGGCCGCGGCGGCGATCCCGACGAGCGCGGCGACGCCGATCAGCGCCCCGGCGGCCCGGCCGCCGCGCAGCCTCAGCATCGTGACGGCGGATCCGGCGGCGACACCCGCGATCGCCAGCGGCAGGATGCTCGCGCCGAGCACGCTGCCACGCGGATCCCCGGCCGGAGCCGCCACGACATCCGTGACGTGCACCTGGCTGCCGGCCACGGCCTGAGTGGTGACGGCCTCGCGGAGCAGCTGGGCCACCACCGGGCTCGCCGCCGAGGCGGTCAGCAGCTGCGGCCCCTTCGGTGTGATCACGACCGCGCCGTATACGACCCGGTCCTCGACGGCGGTACGGGCCGCGGCCCCGTCGTCGAAGCGGTGGATCTCGAAGGCGTCCCCGTGCTGCTCGAACTGCTGCTGAAGCCGGTCGGCGGCCGGTGCGGAGCCCGCGATGCCCACCGGGAGGTCCCGTGGTGCGATCCGGGCGGCGGGCCAGGCGAAGGCCCAGAGTGCGATGGTCACCACCACGGGGATCAGGAGGACGACCGCCACCGTGCGGCGGTTCGGAGTGGCGGGCACGGGAGGCCTCGATTCAAAGAGAAGGATCGTTCGTTTTACTGCGGTCACACTGTCCTCCAGCGTCGTTCCTTGTCAAGAAGGAACGTTCGTTTTAGATTGAGGTCATGGCTCGCGTATCCCAGGCACACCTCGACGCCCGCCGCCGGCAGATCCTCGACGGCGCCGCACGCTGCTTCGCGCGGAACGGCTTCCACGGCACCTCCATGCAGGACGTGCTGCAGGAGGTAGGGCTTTCGGCGGGTGCGGTCTACCGCTACTTCAGCGGCAAGGACGATCTGATCGCGGCCATCGCCGGAGAGGCGGTCGGCAGTGTCCGGCAGGCGTTCGAGGAGGCAGCCCGGGTCAACCCGCCCCCCACCCCCGATGTGCTGATCGGCCGTGTGACACGGACGCTGTTCGTTGGAGAAAGCCGCGGAATGGACCGACGGGCCTAC
This sequence comes from Streptomyces sp. NPDC005262, assembly GCF_042872425.1. Lineage (NCBI taxonomy): Bacteria > Bacillati > Actinomycetota > Actinomycetes > Kitasatosporales > Streptomycetaceae > Streptomyces > Streptomyces sp. NPDC005262. The sequence goes on along the minus strand of NZ_JBIAKK010000013.1, from coordinate 111,332 downwards.
GCCGGGCTGATCGTGCAGGTGTGGTCCGAGGCCCTGCGCAGCGAGCGGCTGGCCGGCACCCTCGGCGAGGCGTACGGAGGGCTGCGGCTGGCCTGGGCCGAGCTGGTCGAGGTCTACCGCGAGGCAGGCATCCTGGCCGCCGATGTGCCGTCCGATCATGTGGCCCGCACTCTGATCGCCACCGCCCAGGGGTTCATCGTGCAGCTGGCGATGTTCGACGACGCCGCGCCCGAGGTGCTGGAGAACGGGCTGCGCGGCCTCATGTCCATGGACCTGCGAAAGATCAGTTAACGCGCCGGAAAAACTTCCGCCCTAACGTGCAATACCTCGGCGTGAGACGTCGGTTCTGAGTTCAACAGTCTGTTGAGCACAGTTAATGTCTCGCTGCGCCCGGCACCGGTACCGGGCGGAAGACTGTGAGGTGGAAGCGTTGCAACTGACCCCGCATGAGCAGGAACGCCTGCTCATCCATGTGGCCGCCGACGTGGCGGAGAAGCGTCGGGCGCGTGGACTGCGACTCAACCACCCCGAGGCGGTGGCGCTGATCACCGCGCATCTGCTGGAGGGTGCCCGCGACGGGCGTACGGTCTCCGAACTGATGGCGTCCGGGCGGAAGGTACTCACCCGGGACGACGTCATGGACGGGATCCCCGAGATGATCCACGACGTCCAGGTCGAGGCCACCTTCCCGGACGGCACCAAGCTGGTCACCGTCCATGATCCGATCGTCTGACGGGGCGCCGCCGATGATCCCCGGAGAGATCCTCCACGCGGACGGGCCCGTGCCGCTCAACCCGGGCCGCCCCGTCACCCGCCTCACCGTCCTCAACGCCGCCGACCGGCCCGTCCAGGTCGGCTCGCACTACCACTTCGCCGAGGCCAACCCCGGCCTCGAGTTCGACCGTCCGGCCGCCCACGGCCTGCGGCTGAACATCGCCGCCGGGACCGCGGTCCGCTTCGAGCCCGGCATCCCCGTCGACATCGAACTCGTGCCCCTCGCCGGACGGCGCATCGTCCCGGGCCTGCGCGGCGAAACCGGAGGTGCCCTCGATGGCTGAGCTCAACCGCGCCGTATACGCCGATCTGTTCGGGCCGACCACCGGCGACCGCGTCCGGCTCGCCGACACCGATCTGCTCGTCGAGATCGAGGAGGACCGCTCCGGAGGCCCGGGACTGGCCGGCGACGAGGCGGTGTTCGGCGGTGGAAAGGTGATCCGCGAATCGATGGGCCAGGCGCGCACCACCCGGGCCGAGGGGGCTCCCGACACCGTCATCACAGGCGCCGTCATCATCGACCACTGGGGCGTCGTCAAGGCGGACATCGGCATCCGCGACGGCCGGATCACCGGCATCGGCAAGGCCGGCAACCCGGACACGATGGACGGCGTCCACCCCGACCTCGTCATCGGTCCGGAGACCGAAATCATCGCGGGCAACGGCAAGTTCGTGACGGCGGGTGCTGTCGACGCACACGTCCACTTCATCTCGCCGACCATCGTCGACCAGGCGCTCTCCGCCGGTGTCACCACTCTCGTCGGCGGCGGCACCGGCCCGGCCGAGGGCACGAAGGCCACCACGGTCACGCCGGGCGCCTGGCACCTCGCCCGGATGTTCGACTCGCTGGAGGCCTACCCCGTCAACATCGGACTGCTCGGCAAGGGCAATACGATGTCCGGCGACGCTCTGCGGGCCCAACTGCGCGGCGGAGCCCTCGGATTCAAGATCCATGAGGACTGGGGGGCCACTCCGGCCGTCATCGACGCCTGTCTGGAGGTGTGTGAGGAGAGCGGCGCTCAGCTCGCCATCCACACGGACACCCTCAACGAGGCCGGTTTCGTGGACGACACCCTCGCCGCGATCGCCGGGCGCTCCATCCACGCGTACCACACCGAAGGTGCCGGCGGCGGGCACGCGCCGGACATCATCACCGTGGTCTCGGAGCCCTACATCCTGCCCAGCTCGACCAACCCCACCCGGCCGCACACCGTCAACACCATCGAGGAACACCTCGACATGCTGATGGTCTGCCACCACCTCAATCCGGCCGTCCCGGAGGACCTGGCGTTCGCCGAGTCGCGGATCCGGCCGTCCACCATCGCGGCCGAGGACATCCTCCACGACCTCGGAGCGATCTCCATCATCTCTTCCGACTCCCAGGCCATGGGCCGCGTCGGCGAGGTCGTCCTACGCACGTGGCAGACCGCCCATGTGATGAAGAAGCGCCGCGGTCCGCTGCCCGGCGACGGGCGGGCGGACAACCATCGGGTGCGTCGATATGTCGCCAAATACACCATCAACCCTGCCGCCGCCCAGGGGCTCGACCAGGAGATCGGTTCCGTCGAGACCGGCAAACTCGCGGACCTGGTGCTGTGGGACCCGGCCTTCTTCGGCGTCAAGCCGCAGACCGTCATCAAGGGCGGACAGATCGCATACGCACAGATGGGCGACGCCAACGCGTCCATCCCCACCCCGCAGCCGGTGATGCCCAGGCCGATGTTCGGCGCACTCGGCCGGGCGCCTGCCGCCAACTCGTTCAACTTCGTGGCGGGCGCGGCCATCGAGGACGGGTTGCCGGAACGCCTCGGACTCGGCAAACGTTTCGTGCCGATCACCAGCACCCGGGGGGTCACCAAGGCGGACATGCGGGAGAACGACGCGCTGCCGCGGGTCCAGGTCGATCCGGACAGCTTCGCCGTGACCATCGACGGCGAACCGGTCGAACCCGCACCCGCTGCCGAACTCCCCATGGCCCAGCGCTACTTCCTCTTCTGAGACAGGTCATGTGATGAGCCGCGCAGCACTGCTCGTCCTCGCCGACGGCCGGTTCCCCGCCGGAGGGCACGCCCACTCCGGCGGCGCCGAGGCGGCCGTCGAGGCGGGACGTATCCGCAACGCCGAGGACCTTGCCGCCTTCTGCCGGGGGCGCCTGCACACCGTCGGACTCACCTCCGCCGCACTCGCCGCGGCGGCCGCCCACGGCCTCGACCCGCTCGCGCTCGACGAGGCCGCCGACGCCCGCACCCCGTCACCCGCGCTGCGGGCGGTCGCGCGCAAGCTCGGCCGTCAGCTGATGCGGGCCGCCCGCGCCACCTGGCCCAGCCCCGAACTCGCCGCACTCGCGGAGGCCCGGCCGCGCGGTGCCCACCAGCCGGTCGTGCTCGGCCTCACCGCACGCGCGGCGGGTCTCGGACCCGAGGACGCCGCGCACTGCGTGGCGTACGAAGCGGTCAGCGGACCGGCCACCGCGGCGGTCCGGCTGCTCTCCCTCAACCCCTTCGAGGCCACCGCCGTCCTCGCCCGCCTCGCGCCCGAACTCGACCGGGTCGCCGAACAGGCGGCCGCCGCCGTTGGTCATGGCATCGACGCGCTGCCCGCCGCCTCCGCGCCTCTGCTCGACGTCACCGCCGAAGCGCACGCCGCCTGGCCGGTGCGCCTGTTCGCCTCGTAGGACCGCCCGCACCCCACTTCCCAGGAGCCGCACCCCATGCACCTCGACCACTCCCACGAAGGCCCGGCCGCCATCGGTGCCGACGCCGCACGCGCCGACGGCACCCGTCGCGCCCTGCGCATCGGGCTCGGCGGCCCGGTCGGCTCCGGCAAGACGGCGACCGTCGCAGCGCTCTGCCGCACGCTGCGCGACCAGCTGTCCATCGCCGTCGTCACCAATGACATCTACACCCGCGAGGACGCCGCGTTCCTGCTGCGCAACGCCGTGCTGCCGCCCGAGCGCATCCAGGCCGTCGAGACCGGCGCCTGCCCGCACACCGCCATCCGCGACGACATCTCGGCCAACCTCGAGGCCGTCGAGGACCTGGAGGACACCGTCGGCCCGCTCGATCTGATCCTCGTCGAGTCCGGCGGCGACAACCTCACCGCCACCTTCTCCAAAGGTTTGGTCGACGCCCAGATCTTCGTCATCGATGTGGCGGGCGGTGACGACATCCCGCGCAAGGGCGGTCCCGGCGTCACCACCTCCGACCTTCTCGTGATCAACAAGACCGACCTCGCCCCGTACGTCGGCTCCGACCTGGACCGGATGGCCCGCGACGCCGCGGAGCGGCGCGGCACACTCCCTGTCGTCCTCACGTCCCTCACCTCCGGCGGAGGAGTCGGGCCCGTCGCGGACTGGGTACGGGCGCAGCTCGCCGCCTGGACCGCATGAGCGTCCACGCGACCGCCAGGATCACCGCCGTCCCGGACGGCCGCGGCGCCACGGCTCTCCCCGTCCTCGAGAGCGACGGGCCGCTCGCCCTGCGCCGGACCAGGACCGACGTCGCCCCGAGCGCCCGGGTCACCGTCGTCGGTGCGATGAGCGCACCGCTGGGCGGCGACCGGCTGGCCATCGAGGCGCGGGTCGAGGACGGCGCCCGGCTCACGGTGGACTCCGCGGCGGCGACCGTGGCGCTCCCCGGCCCCGGACCGGATGTCCGACCCGCCACATACGACATCGAGTTGAAGGTCGGGGAGGGGGCGGAGCTCAACTGGCTCCCGGAGCAGCTCATTTCGGCGTGGGGCAGCGAGCTGCGCATGACCACCAGGGTCGAACTCGCCGAAACCGCAAGGCTGGTGCTTCGGGAGGAACAGATTCTCGGACGCCACGGCGAGACCACCGGCACTCTCGTCAGCCGTCTCACCGTCCGCCGCGCCGGGCGCCCGCTTCTCGACCAGCAGGTGGCGTACGGACCGGGGGCGCCCGGCGGCTGGGACGGTGGCGCCGTGCTCGGCGGACATCGTGCGGTCGGCCAGCTCCTCGTCGTGGACCCGGTGTTCGAGGAAAGGTGCCCCGATACGAGGCTGCTGGGGACGACCGCCGTTCTCACCCGGCTGGTCGGCCCCGCGGTACTGGTGACCGCCGTGGCGCCCGACGCACGGCTGCTGCGCAACGTCCTGGACGATGCCCTGGACGAGGTGCTGGCCGGCTGACGCGGTTGCGCACCGCTCAGCGGGACACGGGTGTCCGGTTATCGATTCGGTAAAGAAGTGCGTGTACGCCCTGTTCTCAGGAACCTCACAGGAGACAGGATCCGCGGGAGGTCTCGATGTGAACTGCGCTGCTGATCGCGGCGCTTCAGACGATGGGGGAGGTTCCACTTGAGACGCACAGCAGTGCTCGGCTCGGCCGGCACTCTGATCGCGGGCACGCTCATAGCGGGCGCGATAGCCGCACCGACGGCCACGGCCGACGGCCGCCACCACAGCGGTTCGGAGGCGCGCGGCGTCCAGATCGCCGCCGCACGTGCGGCCCACACCGGCATCGACTGGAAGGACTGCCCGGCGGACTGGGCCCTGTCCACTCCGATTCAGTGCGGCTGGGTGACCGTACCGCTCGACTACGCCAAGCCCCACGGCAAGCAGATCAAGCTCGCCGTCGACCGGCACGTCAGCACCGGCACGAAGGCGGAGCGGCAGGGCGCGCTGCTCTACAACCCGGGTGGCCCCGGCGGCTCCGGGCTGCGGTTCCCCACCCGGATCACCAACAAGAACCCGCTGTGGACGAAGGCCGCGAAGGCGTACGACTTCGTCGGCTTCGACCCCCGCGGTGTCGGCCACTCGGCGCCGATCTCCTGCGTCGACCCGCAGGAGTTCGTGAAGGCCCCGAAGGCCGACCCGGTACCCGACAGCGAGGCCGACAAGCGCGCCCAGCGCAAGCTCGCCGCCGAGTACGCGGACGGCTGCGCCGAGCGCAGCGGCGACATGCTGCCCCACATGACGACGCCGAACACCGCACGCGACCTGGATGTCATCCGCGCCGCGCTCGGTGAGAAGAAGCTCAACTTCCTGGGCGTCTCCTACGGCACCTATCTGGGGGCGGTCTACGGCACGCTGTTCCCGGACCACGTCCGGCGCATGATCGTCGACAGCGTGGTCAACCCGGCGAAGGACAACATCTGGTACGAGGCCAACCTCAACCAGGACATCGCCTTCCAGCAGCGCTGGGAGGACTGGACGGCGTGGGTGGCCAAGAACGACGCGGCCTTCCACATCGGCACCACTCCTGCCCAGGTCGAGCAGGAGTGGCTCAAGCTGCGCGCTTCGGCCAAGAAGAGCCCGATCGGCGGCGTCGTCGGACCCGCCGAACTCATCGGTTTCTTCCAGAACGCGCCGTACTACGACTCCACCTGGGTGCTCGTCGCCCAGACCTGGAGCGACTACCGGGCGGGCGACACCCAGGCGCTGGTCGACGCCGCGGGCCCCGACATGTCGGATCTCGCGGGGAACGCCTCCTCGGAGAACGGCAACGCCGTGTACACGGCTGTCGAGTGCGCGGACGCCAAGTGGCCCACCAGCTGGCAGAAGTGGGACCGCGACAACACCCGGCTGCACAAGGACTACCCGTTCATGACCTGGGCCAACGCCTGGATGAACCTGCCTTGTGCGACCTGGTCGGCCAAGCAGCAGACCCCGCTGGAGGTCAAGACCGGCAAGGGCCTGCCGCCGGTGCTGATCGTGCAGTCCACGCGTGACGCCGCCACTCCGTACGAGGGCGCCGTCGAGCTGCACAAGCGTTTCAAGGGCTCGCGTCTGATCACCGAGAAGGACGCCGGCTCGCACGGCGTCACGGGCCTGGTCAACCCCTGCATCAACGACCGGGTGGACAACTACCTGCTCACCGGGCAGACCGACCGGCAGGACGTGACGTGCGCCCCGCACGCCACCCCGAAGCCGTAGGCAGCTGAGTGAGGGGGACGGGCGGCCGGAGGATCATCACCGGCCGTCCGTCTCCGCGTACGGGCCCCGCTCGCCGGCCCCGGCCCTACCGCATCGGCCGCTCCCGGTCGTACCGCTCCAGCCAGGCGTCCTCCGCCTCATAGTCGAACAGGCCCTCGCCGTACGCGCGCAGCATCGCCGGGAAGGCGTCCCGCCAGTCCCGGCCGTCCAGCTGCCCGACGAGCCACTCGACGGTCTCCGGCAGCGACTCCACGTAGCCCGTCACCGGCCGGTAGCCGAGCTCCTTCGCGGCAGCCGTCATGTCGTACACGATGGGATGGGCGCTGGTCCACGGCGTCTCGCCGACCTCGCCCACCGGCGGCGCTCCGTGCACCAGCACCGTCTCCGTCTCCCGGCCGAGCACCCCGTCGACGGCCGCCGCGATCTCCGCGACCGTGGGCGCCTGAGGATCGGCCGCGTTGAGCACCCTCGACCCGGGCTGCCCGGCGGCGAGCCGGATCAGCTCGGCCACGTTGGACACATGGACCGGATGGAAGCGGCTCGTGCCGTCGTACGCGAGCACCCGTCGTCCGCGCCCGTCCAGCAGCCGCTTCACGAAGTACAGCTCGCGCGGCGAGCGGCAGTGCGGGCCATGGATCGCACCGGCCCGCAGCAGCGTCACAGGCAGGGTGTCCCCCGCCGCCAGCAGATCCCGCTCCAGCCGGACCTTCCTGGTCCCGTACGTCGCATCCCCCGGTGCCACCGTGCGCTGCGTCTCCGGGATCGGCACCGGGTACCGCGGTGCCCCGTCGGGCTCGCCCTGGGTGTCGAAACTGCGTCCGCGATCGTCCTCGTACACCGCACCGCTGGAGATGACGACCGCGGAACCTATCCGGTCGGCGAGCCCGGTCAGCTGCCGGGCGTGCTGCTCGCCGTACGCCACCATGTCGACGAGTACGTCACAGCCGTCACCCAGCGCCGCGGCGAACGCCCCCTCCTCGTCCCGGTCGAGGGCCGTCGTCCGCACGCCGTCGGCCCATTGCTCGTCCCGCCCACCGCCGCGCGAGGCCGCCGTCACCTCCCAGCCGTCCTCGACGAGCGCCCGCACCGCGGCCCGCCCGATCTGTCCCGTCGCTCCAAGAATCCATGCCTGCCCTTTGCCCATGGAGGGAACGCTAGGCGGAGGCGGCCCCGTCCGGCCATGCGAGTTCGCCGATCGCGGATTCGCGTTCAGCGTCGCAGTCTCGGGAACTTCTTCGTCTGTTCGGCCTGCCCGGCCTTCACCTTGACTGCGTACTCGTCGACGTACTCCTGACCGGAGAGCCCGAGGATCGCGTACATGATCTCGTCGGTGACCGCCCGGATCGCCGCCTTCTGGTTCTCCATCCCGGCATAGCGGGAGAAGTCCAGGGGCTCACCGAATCGGATGGTGACCCGCTTGATCCGCGGGACGACCTTGCCGGGAGGCTGGATCTCGAACGTACCGACCATGGCGCACGGCACCACCGGCACCTGCGCCTTGATCGCCATCACCGCGACACCGACCTTGCCCTTGTAGAGCCGGCCGTCGTGCGAACGGGTCCCTTCCGGATAGATCCCGAGCAGCTCGCCCTTGTTCAGCACCCCGAGGCCTTCACGGATCGCGGCCTGCCCCGCTTCCTTGCCGGACCGGTCCACCGGGATCTGCCCGGCGCTGTGGAAGAACGCGGCGGTCAGCCGCCCCTTCAGCCCCGGGCCGGTGAAGTACTCCGCCTTGGCGAGGAAGGTGATGCGCCGCTTGATGATCGCGGGCATCAGGAAATGGTCGGAGAACGACAGATGGTTACCGGCGACGATCGCCGCGCCCTCCTCCGGAATGTGCTCCAGTCCCTCGATCCTGGGCCGGAACAGCAACCGCAGCAACGGCCCCAGAATGACGTATTTGAGCACGTAATAGAACACGGGGCGGCTCCTAGCTCTGCCGGATCGGCTCCAGGGCTGCATTCTGCCAGGTCAGCGGAGATCTCAGGGAGGACAGCCTATGTGCAGCCGGCGTCACATGTAACCGTCTTCGGGCGGGTAGAAGCCGACCCGCTGCTGACTCCACTGACAAGGTGTCAGCTGGGTGCCGCACGGGAGTCGGTGCGGGCCGGGGTCGGTCCGACGAGGGAGGTCCGGTCACGGCGCATGAGTCGGGAAGCAGTCCCGGCGGGTCCGACTCCCGAGGTCACGGACGCGGCGTCCAAGGAGACATGCCTGCCACCAGGTGGTCGCACTGGTCACGCGCGTGGCGCAGGATGTCCAAGTGCCCGGTGTGGAAAAGATCGTAGGCGCCCCGACGTGTAGCCCACGCGATGCGCCTTGTTCGACGGCACAGACGCCCCCGCGATCGATGATGTCCCCCTGTGCGTACTCCTGCGCGGGGATGTGCGGACTTTGACGATAGCGTCCATGCTCGGTGCAGGAAGGGTGAACAATTGGGGTGCGTCCTGGTTCACTGCCGAGCAGTGCGCGGGACCGGGGGTCCCGTAGGGCGCGGACACACAGGGGAGGCCGCCGAGGCGGCCGGGGGGAGGGTTTCGTCGCGTGACACACATCCACGACGAGCGTCGCAATCGTGCCGGGAGCGGGGCTGCCCGTGCAGCGGCCTCCGTGCCGCGGCAGCGCGCCACACAGCCGGACGGCACCGCAGTCGAGGAGGATGAACTCGCATCGAAGAGACGCCGGTTGCTCCTGGTGTCCACCAACTACGCGCCCGAGCACACGGGTATCGGCCCGTACGCCACCGGCATCGCCGAGCACTGGGCGAGCCGCGGGCATGACACCCACGTCCTCGCCGGGCTTCCGCACTACCCGTCCTGGCGCCTCGACCCCGCCTACGGCAAGGTGTGGCGGGTCACCGAGCAGCGGGCCGGAGTCACCGTGCATCGCAGGCGGCACAGCGTCCCACCGCGCCAGAGCGCCCTGCGCAGGGCCCTGTTCGAGAGCTCGATACTCGCGCACGGTCTCGTCGCGCCGCCCCGCACCGGCCGCCTCGACGCCGTGCTCGCCCAACTGCCCAGCCTCGCCGGAGGCGTGCTCGGCGCCCGCGTCGCCGCTCGCCACCGGGCACCGTACGTTCCGGTCGTGCAGGACCTCATGGGGGCGGCCGCCGCCCAGTCCGGCATCCAGGGCGGTGGCCGCGCCGCCGAACTGGCCGAGCGCGCGGAGTCGTGGGTGCTGCGGCGTGCCACTCTGGTCGGCGTCATCCACGAGACGTTCGTCGAGCGGGTTCGGGCGATGGGCGTGGATCCGGGGCGGATACGCCTGGTACCCAACTGGTCGCACATACAGGCCCCTTCGGCACCGCGTGAGCGTACCCGCGAGCGGCTCGGCTGGGGGCCGGAGCAGACCGTGGTCCTGCACTCGGGGAACATGGGTCTCAAGCAGGGCCTGGAGGTACTGGTGGACGCCGCCCGCCGCGACCCGGCCACCCGTATCGTCCTGATGGGCGACGGCAACCAGCGCGAGCATCTCGCCGAACTGGCCGAGGGGCTGCCCAACCTGGAGTTTCTGCCGGCCGTGGACGACGCCGACTTCCCCGACGTCCTGGCCGCCGCCGACGTCCTCGCCGTGACCCAGCGCGCCTCCGTCCTCGACATGAGCGTCCCCTCCAAGCTCACCTCCTACTTCGCGGCCGGCCGCCCGGTGGTCGCCTCGGTCGCCGCCGAAGGCGGTACGGCCCGCGAAGTGCTGCGCTCAGGTGCCGGAATGCTTGTGGAACCGGAGAATCCTGATCAGTTCTTGTCAGCGGTGCGTAGACTCGCCGAAGATCCGAAGATGGCGCACGAGTTGGGCGCGGCGGGTCCGCGCCATGTAGCGGCCCATCTGTCACGGGAGGCGGGTCTCGCGCGCATCGACGCGCTGATCGACGAGGCAATGGGGGGACTTGGAAGGTGAACGAGACACACGTTCCCGCCCGGGGGGAGGACGAGCCGGAGCAGTTGCGTGAGCAGTTCCGCCAACTGCTGCGCTACCGGTGGCTGATAGGCGGCGGTGTCGGCATCGGACTGATGGCCGGCGCCTGGCTCGGCGTCACCGGCGCCGACAGCTACGCCGCCACCACCGACATCGTGCTCCGCGCCCCCACCAGCGACCCCTTCGCGCCGACGCTCTCCGGTGACAAGGCGCTGAACATGGGGTCCGAGCGGCAGACGGCCCTCAGCCGCTCGGTCGCACAAGGCGCCGCGAAGCAGCTCGACATGAGCGCGGACGAGGTGGACCAGCTCCAGGGCGGGCTCCAGGTCACCAACCCGCCGCAGACCCTCGTGCTGCACTTCACGTACAACGCGTCCGACCCCAAGGAGGCGGCGAGCCGCGCCAACGCCCTCACCGCGTCGTACATCGACATGCGCAAGGACCAGTGGGAGTCCGTCCGCGACTCGATGCTCAAGAGTCTGCAGGACCAGCTCGATCCGGTCGCCAAGCAGAACGACGAGCTCTCCCGGCAGATCAAACAGCTCCCCGACGGATCCGCCGCGGACTCCGCCTACGCGGTGCAGGCCAACCTGCTCAACCGCATCACCGACCTCCGCAGCAAGATCACCAGCCTGAAGGCGCTCGACATGACGCCCGGCAACGTGATCCGCAACGCCACGGTCCCCGCCTCGTCCGACGGGCCCGGTCTGCCGCTGTCGCTCGGTTTCGGCGGCCTCGTCGGCGTCGGCCTCGGCCTGCTCGGCGCCTGGGTGCGGCTCGTCTTCGACCCGGCGCCCCGCTCGGCCGGTGACGTCGCCCGCGCCGTACGCGGTCCCGTCCTCGGCGCGCTGCCGCGCGGCTCGGCGGGCACCCTGGTGGTCGGCCACACCGACTCCCGTGCGGCAGAGGAGTACCGCTCGATCGCCTTCCGCCTCGCCTACGACGATCGGTTCGCGGACCGGCGCCGCCTGCTCGTCGTCGCCCCGCGCGGCTCCATGGAGTCGAGCGTCGCCGTCGCGGTCAACCTCGCCGCCTCGTTCGCCGAGACCGGCAAGAACGTCCTGCTGGTGGAGGCCGACCTGCGCACCCCGTCGCTCTCCGAGCGGCTCCACGTGTCCGCCGCCTCCCGGCCCCGCTGGAGCCGTAGCGGCGAGCACGCCGAGGGCGAGTGGCCGAGCCGAGGGCAACTCCTCGTCGATGCGGGCGAGTCGGGAGCCTTCGGGCTGGTCCCCGGCGAGCGCGTGCGCAACGTACCGCGCGCGCTGACCTCCGCCCGGACCACCCGGCTGATCGCCGAGGCCGACGATCCGGACGCCACCGTCGTCGTCGTGGCCCCGCCCGTCCTCGCGTACGCCGACGCCCTCGCGCTCGTCGACCGTGTCGACGGCGTGCTCATCGTCTGCGACCCGCGGACCGTGCACCGAGCCGACCTGATGCGTATCCGCGAGCTGATCGTCGGCGCGGGCGGCACCGTCCTCGGCGCGGTGACGCACACCGACTCCAAGCGGGTCCGTGCGTCCGGCGCGCGCCGCACAGGCGGACGGCGGGCGCCCAAGAGGCAGCCGGCCAGGACCCCCGAGCCCACCAACAGCTCCGAACCCGAGCGGCACTTCGAGGGCGACGGAAGCGACACAGTTGCGCTGCGCACCGTCCGCTCGGGAGACCGGTGACCGTCCTGCAGGAACAGCCGCCGTCCGAGCAGCCGTCGGGGCCGCCGCGTACCCCGCGGCGGTCGGCGGCCGCCCTCGCCTCCGTGCTCGACCAGGCGGCGTCCAGTCTCACCAACATCGCCGTGCTGGTGATCGCCGCCCGCGTCTCCACGGCGCACGGCTTCGCCACCTTCTCGATGGTGTACCTCACCTTCACGGTGCTGCTCGGCCTCAACATGGCCTACGTCGGCCAGGCCGTGGTCCTCACCCGGGGTGACACCGTCACCACCGGCGCCGCCTGCCGGTCCGCGATCGCGTTCACTTCCCTCGCCTCCACCGTCGCCGGTGTGCTGCTCGCCGCCGTCGGCGCGGTGACCGGCGCCGTCACCGGCGGCTGGGCCGGCCCCGGCGGAGCCTTCCTCGCCCTCGGACTCGTCCTGCCCCTGGTCCTGGTGCAGGACGGACTGCGGTACGCGTTCTCCACCCTGCGGCGGCCCGGCCTGGCCCTGGCCGCCGACAGCCTGCGCCTGGTGTGCGTGGTTCCGGCGCTGCTGCTCCAGCCCCGGCACGCCGCGCCCGGGCTCCTCGTGGCGGTGTGGGGCGCATCGGCCGTCCCGGCGCTGGTGCTCGGCCTGTGCCTGCTGTGGCCCAAGGTCCGCGGCACGCGGGCGGACCTGCGGCCCTACGTACGCCGTGGGCACCTCGGGCAGCGCTTCGTCGTGGAGTTCGCCGTGGGTAACGCCTCCAGCCAGCTCGCCGTGCTGGGGCTGGGCCTGTTCGCCGCCCCGCTGGCGGTCGGTGCCCTGCGCGGGGCCACCACACTCTTCGGGCCGCTCAACGTCCTGTTCAACTCGGTCAACGCCTTCGGGCCGCCGCTGCTGAACCGGCTGGGCGGCCGGCGGGCCACCACTCGCGCCGCCGCGCTGCTCGGCCTCGTGCTCAGTGCCGTCGGCCTCGCCTGGGGTCTCGTGCTGTACGCCCTTCCCGACCACGTGGGGCGCCAACTCCTCGGCGCCACGTGGCAGTCGGCCGCCGCGCTGCTGCCCGCCTCGGGCGCCCAGTACGCGGTGATGGGCCTTGGCACCTGCGCCCTGGTGACCCTGCGCGTACTCAGCCCGCGCGCCACCCTGTCGGTCCAGGTGGTGTTCTCGCTGCTCTCGGTCGTCCTCATGCTCGCCGGATACCTGCTGACAGGCTCGGCGCTCGGAGCCGCCTGGGGTCTGGCCGCGGGCTCCGCGCTCAAGGCGGTGGCGGCCTGGTCCCGGGTCGCGCGCCTGCGGGTGGAGGAGACGGCCCCGACGACGGCGGTTCCGGCGGTCCCCGCGAGCTGAGAGTCACTTCGTGGGCGGAAGGGACGGGAGGGTGCTCTGTGCGCTCGCCCAAGGGGCGGCGCACTCCTGGGGGCCGGTTGGCCCCGTGCGCCGTGGCCGCGTGGTTCCGCAGTCCCGTGGCCGGATGTCCCTTCGGCCTTCCGCTCGCCGGTCCCGCGAGGGGCCTGCCGGACAGAAGCCGTCGGCCGGCGTGAACCCGCCCGGCCCCGCCCGGTCAGGACGCTCCGGTCAGCGCAGCCCCGCCGCCCGGTCCTGGCGGAACGTGGTGATCAGAGCGATGCAGAACGCCGCGATGGCCACCCGGCCCGAGGCCTGGAGCAGGGGACCCCGCAGCAGGATGAAGGAGTAACCGGCGACCAGCGGGACGGCCAGAGCGATCAGGCTGCCCGGGCGGGCGCTGCGCACCGCGCGGCGGGCATAGCGCCGGTCGACCCGCGCCGCCGCGTATCCCATGGCCACGAACCCCGCCACCATGCCGATCGTGCCGAAGTCGATCCACAGCTCTGCCCATACCGGCGACGAGAGGTTCGTGTTGGTCGCCCCCATCCACTGGCCGACCATGACCCCGGTGTCCATCGGCTTGTCGGGCCACACCGAGCGGGGGACCGCGAACAGCACAGAGCCGGCCAACTGGCGGCCGAAGGTGTGGCCGCTGCCTGACCGGACGTACGTGATGGTGTTGGCGAACATGCCGACCTGGTCGTAGTCCTTGAGTGCGAGCGGCTCCAGGGGCGAAGTGGTCTGCACCGGACGGTAGTTGGCGTCGTCGTAGCGGAAGCGGTCCGCGAACGGGAAGACGACCAGCGCCACGATGACGCCCAGGCTGAGCGCGATCCGGTAGAAGGCGGCGCTCACCGGGAAGACGGTGAACAGCAGCGAGAAGAGGACGGTGAGGAACCAGAAACGCGGGTTGGAGATCGGGTTGTTGACCACCGCGTTCAGGGCGGCCAGCGCCCCCCAGACCACGATGATCACTACCGAGCGGCGGGCACGCCGCGAGGTCACCAGCCAGCGCGTGTACGCCAGCCAGGCGATGAGGGCGGGCACGGTGCCGAAGCCCCGCACGATGGCCTGCCCGGCTTGCGAGTCGGCCTGGGAGAGCCCGGCCTCCTGGACGCTGCTGATGATCTCCTGGCGGCTCGTGAAGAAGACCGCGGGGCCGCCCAGCTTGACGACGAGGAGCGCCGAGCCGAGGAAGGCGACCACGGTCAGCAGGTACAGCCGGCGTCGGTGGACCAGCGCCGGCCGCAGCTTGTCCTCCCGCTTCCGCTCGGGTCGCTGGCGTGCCAGCAGAGTGCCGATGTCGAAGGCGACACAGCCGATCAGGACGAGCGCGACCGCCTCCGTCAGATCGGTGCGCGCGCCCACCACCGGCGTCGGCGTGCGGCCGAGAACGGCCTGCGCGAGCGGTGCCACGCCCATCGCCATGTAGACGAACAGCCAGAACGAACCGGCGAGCAGCTTGCGCCGGCTGGAGAGGATCATGGTCGAGAGCCGGATGCCCGCGTACATGGTGAGCGCCAGTTGGAGCCACAACGCCGAGTCGTGCAGACCGGTGCCGGGCTGGACCACGACGAGCAGCGGCAGGAACACCGCGAAGCCGAGCACGAGCGGGACGGACAGGGCGCGGGAGAGAAGCGTGCGCGGCCGGAAGGGCGGTACCACCACCTGCCGGCCCCGCTCCGGTGGCCCGGGTGTGCTGGTCGTGCCCTGGTCCATCTGCTGCGTCATGGCGCCCCCGCCCCGAAAATGATCCCCGGCGGCAGTCTAACGAGCCCTGGCCTGCGGTGAATGGTCAGCTACTAGAGTGTGGCGAAGTAGCGTCCGGGGAGACGCTGTTGGGGGGATGGATCGATGCGTGATCTCCCGGCCTTCACTCTGGCCGGATACGACAAGGGGCGCGGGATACTCGTCCAGGCGCTCTGGTTCGCGGTGATGAACACGGTCTTCATGGCGTGGTTCACCCCGGCCCGGGTCAGGACGGCCCTGCTGCGGGCCTTCGGCGCCGAGATCGGCACGGGGGTGCTCATCCGGCACCGGGTGCGCGTGCTGTGGCCGTGGAAGCTGACGGTCGGCGATCACACCTGGATCGGCGAGGGGGCGTGGATCCTCAACCTGGAGCCGGTGACCCTCGGCGCCCATGTGTGCGTTTCGCAGGAGGCCCTGCTGTGCACGGGCAGCCACGACCACCGCGCCGCCGACTTCCGGTACCGCAACGCGCCGATCACCGTCGACGACGGCGCCTGGATCGCGACCCGCGCCACCGTCCTCGCCGGGGTGAAGGTGGGCCGCTGCGCCGTCGTCGGCGCCGGCGCGGTCCTCCACAAGGACCTGCCCGAACTGACCCTGCACGCCGCCGACAACCGGCGCCGACCCGTCGAGGAGCCGGCGTGAGAGTGCTGCACGCGGTCACCCTGCACAGCCCCACCCACGCCTTCGGCGGTCCGGTCCGGGTCGCCCTCAACCTCTGCAAGGGACTGCGGGAACGCGGGCACGACGCGCGGCTCACCGCCCTCGCCGACGGCTTCGAGGGGCCCCTGCCCGAGGAGGTCGAGGGCGTGCCCGCCCGGCTCCACCAGGCGCACAGGATCCTGCCGTTGGGGTTCAGCGGACTGACGTCGCTGTCCCTCCTCGCCGGCGCCCACCGTCTCGTACGGCAGGCCGACGTCGTCCATGTCCATCTGGCGCGCGACCTGGTGACCCTGCCGGTGGCGCTAGCCGCGCTGCGCGCCGGGAAGCCGCTGTTCCTCCAGACGCACGGCATGGTCGACCCGAGCGAGCGGCGCTCGGCCCGCGTTCTCGACACGGTCGCGGTCCGGCGGGTGCTACGCGGTGCCACCGCCGTCCTCCACCTCACCACCCGTGAACTGCGGGACCTGGAGGCCGTGGTGGGCGGGACGGGGCTCGCCCGCGCCGTCCGCCTGGTGAACGGAGTGCCCACGCAGCCCGAGGGCGCCGCGCCGGACGGACCGCCGCGCATCCTGTACGCGGCCCGGCTCCAGGCCCGGAAGCGCCCGGTCGACCTGGTGGAGGCGGCGCCCGCGATCCTTGCCCGGCACCCCGAGGCGACGTTCGTCGTGGCGGGTCCCGACGAGGGCGAACTCGCCTTCGTACGGCGGCGGATCGACGAGCTCGGACTCGCCGCGCAGGTGAGCTGCCCGGGACCGCTCGACGTGACACGGATGACCGAGGAGCTGCGCAGGGCGCACGTGTACGTCCTGCCGTCGGTGGACGAGCCGTTCCCGATGTCGGTCCTGGAGTCGATGGCCGTCGGCACGCCGGTCGTGGTGACCGACTCCAACGGACTGGCCCGCGACGTGGACCGGGCCGGGGCCGGCCGTGTGGTGACGGGACCCGACGGCATCGCCCCGGCGGTGCTCGACCTGCTGGACCCGGACGTCCGGCGTACCGCGTCGGCGGCGGCCCGCAAACTCACCGCCGAGACGTTCGCGATGGACGCGGTCCTCGGCACGCTCCTCGACATGTACGAGCGGGCCTAGAGGTTTCCCTCTCGTGTTCGGACCGGTGCGGACCCGCGCCGGTCCGAACGGCACCCCCTACACGGGGAGCCAGGCGTAGCAGCCCGAGGAGACGAACGTACGGGTCCCGGAGGGAATCTTCGCGGTGACCTTCTTCGGGGCGTCCGGGCCCGGGCCCGAGGCCAGCACCTTGCCGTCCGCGCCCAGTGCCTTCCAGGTGCAGCCCTCGGCCGTGGTCAGCGCGCGGTAGGTGCCAGGCGCCGGCTTCTTGCGGGTACCGTCGGCGAAGCCGGTCGCGGCCTTGTCCAGCAGCGGTTTCTGCTTCGGGCACAGCTGGCCGATCGCGTCGTCGGCGGACGGCAGGTCCCCGGCGATGAGCGCGCCGATGGCGGCGTCCTTGTCGTGGGCGGCGGTGCGCTCGATGCGCTGGCAGGTCTCCTGGCCGATCTGGAGCACGGCGGCCGGGTCCATGTTCTTCGGCACACGGCCGTGCAGGTACTTCTTCTCCTTGGCGGTGAAGGAACCGGTCGCCGGAGTGAGCTTCGCGTCGGGCAGGACCGGTCCCTTGGAGGGGCTCGACGACTCCTGGGGAGCCGGGCTCGCCTGGTCGTCCGGGACGCCGGCCGCCTGGTCGTCGGAGATGCTCCGCGTCGGGTTCGCCGCCGCGTCGGTACCGCCGTCCGAACTGCAGCCGGAGAGCGCGAGGAGCGCGATGAGTGTGCCGGCGGCGGCACCGCGCCGGAGGGACCGGAGAGTACGAGTGTGCATGGTGGCTCCTGCGGCCCGAGCGGGCCGGGTATGAAGGCGGGCCCGCACACGAAGGTGCGGGCCCAGGTGGGGTGGGCTGGGTGCCGGGCGCACTGCCCGGCACCCAGCCCACGGGGACGCCGTGAGGGTTACGGCGCCCCGAAGGTCAGCACCAGCTGCGGGGTGTTCTCCGCGGCCGACGCCTCACTGGACCACAGCCAGAGCGCGTCCGTCCCGGTGCTCGTGAGCGCCAGGTCGTAGCTGCCCCCCAGAGCGGGGGAGAGCGCCGAGGTGTCGAGCGTCGCCGAGTAGACCGTCGACAGGTCGGTGGCCCCACTGAGGGTGCCGACCGAGGTCGAGGACAGGGCGGGCCTGGACGCGAAAGTGGTCCCCGCCTCCGTCCAGCTTCCGGTCACCGGCCGCACGGCGAAGTCGTCCGTGCTGCCCGCACTGCTCAGCGTGGTCGTCTTCACCGCGAGCCGCGCGCTCTTGAGCACGGTCCCGGCCGGGGCCGCAGGCACGTCGAAGCGCAGATACGTCTCGTACGCCGCGCTGCCGCGCACCGCCAGCGAGGTGGAGGTGCCGTAGTTGGTGCTCGCGGCACCGGCGTTGGCGTACGTGTCGTCCGTGGCGCGGACGGTCTGCACGCTGTCGGCCGGGGCCGTGGCCAGGGTGTAGTGGCTCTGCACCTGGGCCGCGCTCAGCACCGACGGGTAGACCGCGGTCTCGTCGATCTGTCCGGCGAAGTAGTTGCTGGACGGCTGGTTCGGCCAGCCGTTGAGGTTGTCGCCGCCGACGTGCCAGTAGCCGCTGTAGGCCTGGCTGTTGGACTCGGCGAGCGTGCCGATCTGGGTGCCGTCCACGTACAGCGCCATCCCGGAGGAGCCCTGGGTGGCGACGACGTGGTGCCAGGCGCCGTTGTTGTAGCTGTTGGGCGTGGTGATGGTGCGGGCCGAGCCCGTCCACACGCCGAAGACCAGCCGGCCGTCGTTGCGCATGTAGACGTGCTTGTCGTAATTACCACTGGCCCGCGTGGTGTTGTCGCCGAACCCGACGAGCTTGCCGCCACTGGTCGTGGTCGTCTTGAACCAGGTCTCGACCGAGTACTGGCTCGGCACCGTGGTGCGCTTGTCGCTGTAGACGATCTGGTCCGTGCCGTTGAATCCGATGGCGGTGGACGGACCGGTCACTGCGGCCGGAGTCTGGCGCAGCGAGGGGCCGCTGACGTGGATGCCGCTCTGGTCGCCGGACGAGGAGTCGCCGACGAACGGGGTGGCGGACTCGTCGTAGCGCCAGTACAGGTTGGCGCCGTCGTCGAGCACCTTCGCCGCGTACTTCTGGGCGGAGGTCGGCACCGTTACCGACGCCGTGGCGGACAGCGCGGAGGCGTTGCCCGCTCCGTCGGTCGCGGTCACCCGGTAGCTGTAGGTGGAGCCGGCCGTGACGTTGGTGTCGGTGAACGACAGCTGCGGGCGCGACCACTCCACGGAGTCGCCGTCGACCGTGTACACCGGCGTGGAACCGCCGTTGCGGTACACCTTGTACGTCAGCTTGGTGTCGTCCGTGTCGAGGCTCGCGCGCCAGCGTACGTGGGCCTCGGTCGGCTTGACCGACTCCGCGCCGACCGAGGGCACCGTCGGCGCGCCGACGTCCGGGGTCGCCGCGAAGTGCGTCAGGCCCTGGGCAGCCGAGCCGTTGACGGTGGTGAACTCGCCGCCGACCCACATGTACTTGTTGTCGGAGGTCTCGGAGACCGCCATGGCGCGCGGGCCGATGCCCTCGCCCAGACCGTCGTTGGTGTCCGGGAACCAGCCCAGCTTGTTGGTGCCGGTGGTCGGCTCCGCGAGGAGGTGGCGACGGCGCCCGTCGGGGTACTCGCCGACGCTGGAGCAGTCGTGCGCGTGCGAGGCGCTGTACACCACGCTCTGGTACGACTTGACGGCCTGGGTGGCACCCAGGCAGGTGTCGCGCCAGCGCTGGTTCAGCGTGGACAGGTCCAGCGCGATGCGGCCGTCGAAGACGCCGCCGCCGGTGCCCTCGTTTCCGGTGTAGAAGCCGGTCGCATCCGTGTCGAGCGCCTTGACCACCGAGTTGTTCTCGATGAACCCCGGGTAGGTGCGGACGTTGGCGCCCGTGCCGGAGTCGACGACTGCCAGGGCGTGTGAGTTCGCGCCGTTGACGGTGAAGAAGTCGCCGCCGAGGATCACGTTGTTGCCGTCCGGGGTGACCGCGACGGCCCGGCCGGGCTCGTCGACGTCGGCCTGGAAGGGCTTGACCGCGCCGCTGGTGGCGTCGACCGCCGCGTACCGCGCGTGCGCGCTGCCGCCGACCGAGCTGAAGTCACCACCCAGGTACACGGTGTCGTCGGTGACCGCGAGCGCCCGCACGGTGGCGGAGACGCTCGGGTGGAAGTTCGCCTTGGGTGTGCAGGTGGCGATGTCGATCGCGGCGAGGCTGCTGACCGGCGTGCCGTTGACCGCGCCGAAGTAACCGCCCGCGTACAGCGTCTTCTTGTCCGGCGAGACGGCGAGCGCACGTACCGTCGCGCTGCCGCTTCCGATCGTGAAGGACAGGTTGCAGGACGTGGGGTTGCCGGTCGCCGCGTCCAGCGCGACGAAGTTCACCGCGTTCTGCGCGGTGCCGCTGCCCCCCTGGGGCGGACGCACCTGCGAGAAGGTGCCGCCGGCGAAGACCGTGCCGCCCGCCTCCGCCAGCGCCCACACGATGCCGTTGGTCTGCCAGGTCGGCAGGTCGTCGGCGGTGAAGGCGACGGGCGGGGTCAGCGCGGCCGCCGGCTGTGGCAGGGCCACCAGGCCCAGGCCCGCGGCCGTGGACAGGACGAGGGCGGCGCTGAGCCCTCTGGATCTTTGCATGTACCCCCCGGCTTCCGGGCCCGGTGGCGGGCCCTCTGCCTCGACGAGCCCGCCGGGATCCCCGGGATCCGAACGGGCTGCATGAACGTGTTTGCTCGCGAACCATACGAGTACATGACACGCGATGGAGCGCACTTGACTCATCTAGTAGGAAATTCCGGTGTGTTGATGATGATCCCGTACGTCCGGGACATCCGCTTCCGGTAGGCGCGGTCGCCTTTCTGCACACACCCGGCGTCAGCGGTCGATGCGCACAGCGGCGCCCGCGAGCTGGTCCTCCACCTGCCGCACATCGGCGTCGACCATGATCCGCGCGAGCTCCTCGACGAGGACGCCGGGCCGCCAGCCCAGCGTCTCGCGCGCCTTGGACGCGTCACCGATCAGTGCGTCGACCTCGCTGGGACGCTCGTACTTGGGGTCGTAGCGCACGTACTCGTTCCAGTCGAGGTCGGCGTGGGCGAACGCGGTCTCCATGAACTGCCGCACGGTGGCCGGGACTCCGGTGGCAACCACGTAGTCCGTCGGCTCGTCGTGCTGAAGCATCCGCCACATCGCGTCGACGTACTCGGGCGCGTACCCCCAGTCGCGGACCGCGTCCAGGTTGCCGAGGTAGAGGCGGTCCTGGAGACCGGCCTTGATCCGGGCGACGGCGCGGGTGATCTTGCGGGTCACGAAGGTCTCGCCACGGCGCGGGGACTCGTGGTTGAACAGGATGCCGTTGACCGCGAACATCCCGTAGGCCTCACGGTAGTTGACGGTGGTCCAGTACGCGAAGACCTTCGCGGCACCGTACGGGCTGCGCGGGTGGAAGGGGGTGTCCTCGTTCTGCGGGGGCGGCGTGGAGCCGAACATCTCCGAGGACGAAGCCTGGTAGATACGGGTCTCCACCCCGCTCGCCCGGACAGCCTCCAGGAGCCGCAGCGTGCTCAGGCCGGTCACGTCGCCGGTGTAGAGCGGCGCGTCGAAGGAGACTCGCACATGGGACTGGGCGCCCAGGTTGTACACCTCGTCCGGCTGTATGTCGCGCAGCAGGTTCACCAGCGCCACCCCGTCGGAGAGGTCGGCGTGATGCAGCACGAGGCGTCGCTCGGCCTCCTGGGGGCCCTGGTAGATGTGGTCGATCCGCTCGGTGTTGAAGCTGGACGACCGCCGCACCAGGCCGTGCACCCGGTATCCCTTCGACAGCAGCAGTTCCGCCAGGTACGAGCCGTCCTGCCCGGTGACGCCGGTGATCAGCGCGGTCTTGGTCATGCGGGGTTCCCCTCCCTGCCGGACCCCTCCCGGGGGCGGATCCGGTCCGTACGCCCGCCGTGTGCGGGACGCATGTCGTGAACTACTGAAAATTCAGGCAGAGTTGGCGGTGCAGGCGTGCTGCGGCGCCGGGCGTGATCCGGCTCGTGCCCGCATCGCTGCTGCCCGGGAGCGCCCGTGTCGTCGCCGCCGGCCACGGTGGCCCGGTGGGCTCCGCTGTGGCCCGCCGGCTCGCCGCCGAAGGGCACGAGGCGCTCATCCGTACCCGCGCCGAACGGGACCTGCGCGACGCCGCGCGCACTGTCCGGTCACGTGCGGCGCTCTCAGTGCGCCCCGCGGCCGTCGACGACGGCGCGGAACGTGCGGGACATGACGTCCACATCGCTGGTGAGGTCGGTGATCAGCGACGCGGGAACATACCAAGGGGACTTGCGGCCCACCCACGGTGAGTACGCGCGCGCCCGCGAGCGCGTCTTATGTGAACTTTCGGATTCAGCGGCCTGAACATCCCACATGTACCCCCCCAGGCACGTTCTGCGGCAGGAGCTGCCGGATGTCGCGAACGTTCATATGTCGAACATGCGGCACGATGGTGAAGAGTACGGCAAACTTGTGCGCACATGGGGGCGTTTACGTGAACGTCACTGAGAAGTGCCGAGCCGTACGAAGTCCTGTGCGGCGTCTGCTGGTTGATCGCGCGTGATGATGGCCGCACGGAAAGCAATACGAAAGTCGAACGTGCTGGCTACAGTGTGCGCCTGGCGCGGAAGGGGCCGCGCCGTGTCCATGTGGGGAGTGCATGGTGGGGGACAGGAACACGGCCGAGGCCGAAGCGACGGGTCTGGACGAAGCGGCGGAACGGAAGGAAGAGGCGGGCGGAGCGGGTCCGGTGGCATCCGACCGGGCGGTCGACGACCGCGTTCCGTCAACCGATGTTTCGCAAAAGGGGGTTGGTGCCGCCGGAATATCGCAGGCGCAGCCCCGGCGTGGCAGAAGCCGCACGCGTCGGGTGCTCCTCGGGGCGCTCGCACTGCTCGCTGTGGGACTGCTCATGGTGAGCGGGTGCGCCTGGTGGGCCGTCCACCACTACACCGGGAAGGTCGAGCGCATCTCCGGTGTCTTCCCGACGAAGGTCCCCGCGGCGGCGCAGCCCGCGCCCTCCGAGGGCGGGCAGACCTTCCTTCTCGTCGGCGTCGACAGCCGCTCCGTCCTGCCGACCACGGGGCGTGACGCCAAGGCGCCCGAGTGGAAGTACGGTGCCCAGCGCAGTGACACGATGATGCTGGTCCACCTCCCGGCCGACCACTCCGGCGCGTACGTCGTCTCGCTGCCCCGTGACGCGTGGGTGGACATCCCCGGACACGGCAAGGCCAAGCTCAACGCCGCCTTCTCCTGGGGCGGACCGCCGCTGCTCATCGACACCGTGCAGCGGCTGACCAAGGTGCGCGTCGACCATCTCGCCGTCATCGACTGGGACGGTTTCAAGAAACTCACCGACTCCGTGGGCGGAGTGGACCTCGTCGTGGACGGCGCCGACCGCCACATGAACGGAACGCAGGCCCTGGTTTACGTGCGTGAGCGCTATCACCTCGCCCGTGGCGACTTCGACCGCACGCACCGTCAGCAGTACTTCCTGCGGACGCTGCTGGCGAAGGTCATGCGTCCTTCGACCTTCTCCAACCCCGTCAGGGCCACCGAGGTGCTGGACGACCTCACCGCTGCCGTGAGCGTCGACGATCGGCTCGGCGACGACGACCTGCGTGCCCTGCTGTGGGACAACAAGGAGGTCAGACCCGGGGACATCGTCTTCATGAACGCTCCCGCCAAGGGAACCGGCATGATCTCCGGTCAGTCCGTGGTCCTCCTGGATTCCGTCGCGGGCCCTCAGCTGTGGCGGGCCATGCGCGAGGACGCCCTCGACGGCTACCTGCAGTCGCACGACACCGACCGGCTCGGCGTCACAACTCCCTGACGGGACAGCGGTGGCCGCCGGAAATGCCCGCCTGGTGGCGATTCGCCGGACAAGGGGCCGCACGTGCACTAGAGTCCCCACCGGCGGCCCACCGGAGTCCGCGGAGGACACCCATGACGGATCATCCCGCTCATCGAACGTACCAGCACCGAAGGCCGTCAGGCCGGCGGCGGCGCGCCGCACTCGGTGCCGTGTTCGGCCTGCTGCTGATCGGACTGATCGCCGGCACCGGGCTGGCCCGTGACCGGGAAGGCGCGCCCCGAGCCGAGCGAACGGGCGCCGAGACGCTTCCTTTCGACCTGCCGAGCTCCGATGTGCTCCGCGACGGTCCGCATCTGGTCTTCGCGCACTACTTTCCGCCGTACCCGCTCTCTCTCGACAACCAGCCCGCCGAGCACGACTACTACGCCCGCAACTACCTCACGCCGGAAGGTGAGCAGGGCAGGCACGGGGCCTACGGAGGACTGCTGCGTGACCGGCCGCAGCCCGTGCAGCCGTCCAGCGGCGACTGGCGACTCGCCAACCTTGAGCGGGAGGTGCGGACTGCCCGGGACGCCGGCCTCGACGGCTTCACTGTCGACATTCTCTCCCTGGCCGGCGCCAACCGGCAGCGCGTCGACATGCTGCTGCGCGCGGCGCGCCGCGTCGATCCGGGCTTCCGAATCGTACTGATGCCGGACATGACCTCCCTGCACACGGACCCGCGTACCCTCGCCGACCAGTTGGCCCGGCTTGCCGCGTCCCCGTCCGCATACCGGCTGGGCGACGGACGCCTCGTGGTCTCTCCGTTCAAGGCCGAGGCCCAGGACCCCGCCTGGTGGGGTCAAGTCGTCGCGCGCCTGCGTGACCACGGCATCGGCACCGCGCTCGTCCCGGTCTTCCTGGACTTCCGCGCCAACGCCGAGAGGTTCGCGCCGATCAGCCATGCCTTCTCGTCCTGGGGCAACCGCAGCTACACCCGCCAGGACAACGTTCCCGGCGACATTCAGCTCGCCCACTCCCTGGGGAAGAAGTGGATGCAGGCCGTGTCCGTGCAGGACGCCCGACCCAACCAGGGCATCTACGACGAGGCGGGCAACACCGCCACCCTGCGGTCGACCTGGAACCACGCCATCTCCGACGGTGCGGACTGGGTGCAGCTCACCACCTGGAACGACTACTCGGAGGGCAGCCAGTTCGCACCCTCACTGCACAACGGGCACACGTATCTGGACATCTCCTCCTACTACCTCACCCGCTTCAAGACCGGAGCTTGGCCGGAGATTGTCCGTGACACCGTGTACGTCACCTCCCGCATCCAGTTCACGGATGCCGGCAGTGCCTCGCTCCAGCCCCGACTGATGCGCCCGCGTCCGGGCACCGCGTCCCCGCGCGACCAGGTGGAGGTGCTCACCTTCCTGACCGCGCCCGCCACGGTCGCCGCGCGCGTGGGCACCGTGCCCTACACGTACCGTGCTCCCGTCGGCGTGTACGCCCGGGACCTGCCGCTGAGCCCCGGTCGCACCGAGGCCGTGGTGCGCCGCGCCGGGGGTACCGCCGCCGCCGTCACGACCCGCTATCCGGCGCGGCGTACGGTCACCGTGCAGGACCTTCAGTACTACGCGGTCTCCAGTGGCCGATGAACTCCTCGAAGGCTCCCGAAAGGGCGCACCGTCCGACCCCGCTCGATGCGCCCGCATGGGGCGTGCTGTCGGTGCGAGCGGCTGGTGACGACAGCCGTCGGTACGGCTCTCTCGCACCGGTGCGTTCCGCGCCGGCCGCAGGCACGACCGGACAGCGCTCAAGACGGAGGGCATCGAGGACCTCCTCGAGAGGGCCGGGATCCCGATGGGGCGCTGCCTATCGGCCGGACGGGTCGTCCCAGCCCTGCCGGGCCCGCCCCTCACACCGGAAACGGGTTTCCGTTCAGGTGTCGCGCGTGGCGGCCATCCCCAGGGTGATCAGCCCGAGCACCACCCAGCCGAACCAGAGCCAGCCGTTGCTCCCCAGCGCCACTGTGTAGGCGGTGACCGCCACCAGGGCCCCGACGGTGAGCATCCCCATCGCCTTCGTGGAACCGGACATGCGCGCACCCTCCTTGTCGGCCGCGCGGCCGTGGACCCCATCGTCACCCGGAAGGTGCGTCCACCGCTACTGTCCGCGCGCCTGCAACGAGGCGAGGTAGGCGTTGTACGCCTTCAGCTCCTGGTCGCCGTCCCGGTCGGCGGCGCGGTCCGCGCGCCTCGCCGTCCGCTGCTCGGAGCGGTACCACTGGAAGACCAGCGCGATCAGGACCAGCACCGAAGGGATCTCACTGAACGCCCAGGCGATGCCACCCGCCCAGTTCTGGTCGCTCAGCGCGTCGATGCCGAGCGAGGCCGGCGGATGCTTGTACGTCTCCACCATCGGCGAGGTCGCCATCATCAGCGCGATGCCGAAGAAGGCGTGGAACGGCATTCCCGCGAACAGCTCCAGCATCCGCATCACGTAGCCGGGCCGGTGCGGGCCCGGGTCGACGCCCATGATCGGCCAGAAGAAGACGAGCCCGACCGCGAGGAAGTGCACCATCATCGCGAGGTGCCCGGTCTTCGAACCCATCAGGAAGTCGAACAGCGGGGTGAAGTAGAGCGCGTACAGGCTGGCGATGAAGAGCGGGATGGTGAACACCGGATGCGTGATGATCTTCATGTACCGGCTGTGCAGCAGCATGAGCAGCAGCTCGCGCGGGCCCTTCCGGCCCCGGCCCGCGACGGGCAGGGCGCGCAGTGCCAGTGTCACCGGGGCGCCCAGCAGCAGCAGGATCGGCGACAGCATGCTGATCACCATGTGCTGCACCATGTGCACGCTGAACATGACCATGCCGTAGTCGTTGAGCCTCGTGCACATGACCAGGGCGATGGTCAGCACGCCGATGACGAAGAAGACCATCCGGCCGACCGGCCAGCTGTCGCCGCGTCTGCGCAGCCGCAGCACGCCGTACCCGTACAGGACGAGCGCCAGGACGCAGCCGATCAGGAAGACCGGGTCCGCGGAGAACGGAAGCCCACGTCCCAGCGTGAACGGCGGCAGATCCATGTTCATGCCGTGCCCGCCGTGATCCATCTGTTCACTCCCGCTGGGGACGTCCCCGTTTCGTGCCGGTTGTCCCGACCAGAGTAGAACTGCCCCCGGCCGCAGCTGCGGCCGGGGGCAGTCGTCGCGATCCGGTGTGGCTCAGAGCACGCACTCGGCCTCGGCGTACCGCTCGGCCGGGACCGTCTTCAGCGTCTCCACGGCCTGGGCCAGTGGCACCATCGTGATGTCCGTGCCGCGCAGCGCCGTCATCATGCCGAACTCGCCGCGGTGCGCCGCCTCGACCGCGTGCCAGCCGAAGCGGGTCGCCAGGACCCTGTCGTACGCGGTCGGGGTGCCACCGCGCTGCACATGGCCGAGTATCACCGGGCGGGCCTCCTTGCCGAGGCGCTGCTCCAGCTCGATGGAGAGCTGGGTGGCCACCCCGGCGAACCGCTCGTGGCCGTAGATGTCCTTGGTGCCCTGCTCGAACTCCATTGACCCGGCGCGCGGCTTGGCACCCTCGGCGACCACGACGATCGCGAACTTCTTGCCCGCCGAGAAACGCTTGCCGACCAGCTCGGTCAGCTCGTCCATGTCGAAGGGGCGCTCCGGCACGACGATGGCGTGCGCACCGGCCGCCATGCCCGAGTGCAGGGCGATCCAGCCGGTGTGGCGGCCCATGACCTCCACGATCAGCACCCGCTGGTGCGATTCCGCGGTGGTCTTCAGCCGGTCGAGGGCCTCGGTGGCGACACCGACCGCGGTGTCGAACCCGAAGGTCACATCGGTCGACGCGATGTCGTTGTCGATGGTCTTCGGTACGCCGACGATCGGCAGCCCCGCCTCGGAGAGCAGGTTGGCCGCCTTCAGCGTGCCCTCGCCGCCGATCGGGATGATCGCGTCGAGACCGAGATCGGCGACATGGCCCTTCGCCTGTTCGACGCCGCCCCGCAGATGTGCGGGCTGGACCCGGGAGGAGCCGAGGATCGTGCCGCCACGGGCGAGGATGCCACCGACCGCGTCGAGGTCGAGCTTGCGGTAGTCGCACTCGAGGAGGCCCTTCCACCCGTCGTGGAAGCCGATGACCTCGTCGCCGTGGTCGACCACCGCGCGGTGCACGACGGAACGGATGACGGCGTTGAGGCCGGGGCAGTCGCCGCCGGAGGTGAGCACACCAATTCGCATTGCCCGGGAAACCTTTGCAACGTGGGCCGACGACCGGACCACGTCGTCCGGTTGGATCCCCGCCACCCTACCGGCGCAGGGTGGCGGGACCGAACCAGGCGTCCGCCTGATGGACTCCGCTCAGCTGAGCGAATGGTCCGTCATGCGGGCTGGGTCGCCGAGGCGATGCGCTCGGCGCGCAGCGCCTCGTACCAACGGTCGTCCGTCGGCGGCAGCGCGTTGACGTCGAGGGCCAGCTTCAGCAGCAGGTCCGCGATCATCGGGTTACGGGCCATCACGGGCCCGTGCATGTAGGTGCCGAAGACCGTGTCGTTGTACGCGCCCTCGGTGCCGTCACCCGTGCCGTTGCCACGGCCGAACTGCACCCGGGCGAACGGCCGAGCCGTCGGACCCAGGTGGGTGACGCCCTGGTGGTTCTCGAAGCCGGTCAGCGGCGGCAGGCCCAGCTGCGGGTCGATGTCGGCCAGTACGTCACCGACGCACCGGGCCCCCTCGCCGCGGGTGGAGACCACGTCGAGCAGCCCCAGACCGGGCTCGCGCTCACCGAGGTCGTTGATGAACTCATGGCCGAGGATCTGGTAGCCGGCACAGACCGAGAAGATGATCGCGCCGTTGGACGCGGCCCGGCTGAGACCGCCGTCGCGGCGCAGCCGCTCCGCGGCGAGCCGCTGCGGCCGGTCCTCACCGCCCCCGATCAGATAGATGTCGCCGGACGTCGGGATCGGCTGGTCGCTGCGCACGTCGACGCGCTGCACGTCGAGACCGCGCTGCCGGGCCCGGCGCTCCACGACCAGCGCGTTGCCCTGGTCGCCGTAGGTGCTCAGCAGGTCGGGGTAGACCCAGACCAGACGCAGACCGTTGTTGCTCATGCTTCGTCCTCTCCGGAGGTGGCCGGGGCCGGGGTCAGTTGCCGACACGGCGGCGCAGGTCCTGGAAGGCGGTGTAGTTGGCGATGACCTCGATACGGCCGGGTGGGGCCTGCTGCACGGCCTCGTCGAGGCTCTCGCAGACCCGGAAGTCGAGACCGGCCACTTCGAGGCGGACCGCGAGGTCCAGCTTGCGGTCACCGAGCACGAAGATCGGGTGGCCGGCGAGCTGGGTGTAGTCGACGTCCCACAGCCACGAGGTGTCGGTGCCGTCCGCGCCACGGGCGTTGACCGAGAGGATCACCGGCGTGGGCGGCGGGTCGATCAGGGAAAACGTTTCGAGCCAGCCCGCCGGGTTCTTCGCCAGCAGGAGTCGCAGCTCACGGCCGAGGAAGGTGACCACGTCGTAGCGGCCCGCGACGGCCTGCACCTGGTACATGCGCTCCAGCGCGACCTGCGGAGGCACCCCGAAGACGGCGGCGACGGCGGCCGAACTGGTGGCGTTCGCCTTGTTCGCACGGCCGGGCAGCTGCAGGTGGATCGGCCACGCCGAACCGTGCGGGTCCAGGACGTAGTCGCCGTGCAGCACCCAGCTCGGCGCGGGGCGGCGGAAACCGCACTCGCCGCAGAACCAGTCGTCGCCGGGGCGCTGCATCACACCGCCGCAGGACGGGCAGGACCAGGCGTCGTCCTTCCACGCCTGACCGGCCGCGACCCACACCACGTTGGGGGAGGAGGACGCCGCCCAGACGATCAGCGGGTCGTCGGCGTTCGCGACGATCACGGCCTTGGAGCCGGACAGCCCCTCACGCCACTTCTCGGCCAGCATCCGGGTCTCCGCGGCGCGGTCCAGCTGGTCGCGCGAGAGGTTGAGCAGCGCGATCACCTTGGGTGTCGTGTCCCGCGCGACACCGGCGAGGTACTTCTCGTCGACCTCGATCACGCCGTACTTCGCGTCCGAGCCACCGGCCAGGGCGGAGGTGATGCCCGCGGGCATGTTGGCGCCGAGCGCGTTCGACACAACCGGGCCCGCGGCCCGCAGCGCCTCGGCGATCAGCCGGGTCGTCGTCGTCTTGCCGTTCGTCGCCGACACGAGGATCACGTCCAGGTGCTGCGCCAGTCGCCCCAGCAGGTCGGGGTCGAGCTTGAGCGCCACCCGGCCGCCGATCACCGATCCGCTGCCGCGCCCCGCAGCGCGCGACACCGCCGCAGCGGCCTTGCCCGCCGTCACCGCCAGCTTGGCCCGCGGCGACAACGGCTCCGTGTTGCCTGCCATCGTCCTAGATCCTCCTTGCATCGGTCCGCGCCCAGCCTATCGATGTCCGGCACGGCGACCGCACCACGGCACCACCAGGAACGTGGAGGTCACGTGGAACGTACTCTTACGGCCATGCGAAACCGCCTGATCCCCGGCAGTTCCGGACTCGTCCGTGCCCTGACCCTGCTCGGCGACCCGGTGCTCCACGGTGCCTGCGAGGAGGTCACCGACTTCGGGCCCTCGCTCGCCCGGCTGGTCGAGGACATGTTCGCCACGATGTATGCGGCGCGGGGGGTCGGGCTGGCCGCCAACCAGATCGGCGTCCCGCTGCGGGTGTTCGTCTACGACTGTCCGGACGACGAGGACGTCCGTCATCTCGGGCATCTCGTCAACCCGAAACTCGTCGAGGCGGACGGCATCACCGTACGCGGACCGGAGGGCTGTCTCTCGCTGCCCGGCCTGGAGGCCGCCACCCCGCGGTTCGACCATGCGGTGGTCGAGGGGGTGAACGTCGAGGGGGATCCGGTACGGGTCGACGGCACCGGCTGGTTCGCGCGCTGTCTGCAGCACGAATGCGACCACCTCGAAGGCTCCGTCTACACGGACCGGCTGACCGGGCTGCGCCGGGCGAGGGCGCTGCGCGCGGCCCGCCGGGCACCTTGGGGGCGTGCCGACTGACCGCTACCGTGCACCCGACAGAATCCCGGCCGGCGGACGTCAGAAACCGGGACCGCCAGGCCGGTCGCCCACGGCGGCCAGCCTGCCCCACAGCAGATCGGCCAGGCTGCGGACCAACTGGTCTCGTGAGCAAGGGCGTTCGCTCAGCCACCAGTCGCCTGCGGCGTGCATCATGCCGACGATGCCGTGGCCCCAGATGCGGGCCATCTCCTGGCTGTCCGGCCCCAGGTCCACCCGCTCGGCGATCACCAGGGCAAGCTCCTCGCCGAGGCGGCGCAGCAGCGGAGCGGAATGCCGCCCGACGTCGAAGCCCTGCTCGGGGGAGGGCGCCGCGTCGTCGGACGGGTGCATCAGGAAGCGGTAGACCTGCGGGCGGGCTTCGATCGCCGCGAGATAGGTGTCGAGCGTCGCCTCGACCCGCTGGCGGCGTTCGGCGGGGGCGTCGAGTGCCGCCCGCAGTGCGCTCAGCAGGGCATCGGTGTGGCGCTTGGCGAGCGCGCGGTAGAGGCCGCCCTTGTCGCCGAAGTGCCGGTACAGGATGGGCTTGGTGATCCCGGCCTCGGCCGCGATGGCGTTCATCGACGCCTTGGGCCCGTCCCTGAGCACCACGCGGTCGGCGGCCTCCAGCAGCTCCCTGCGGCGCTGTTCGGCCGCGGTCCGCTGTCGCTCGGCCTGTCGTGTGGTCTCCATGTCGCCTCTCCCCACCCCTGGCCGTGCATATGGCCATGCGAGTCCGTTACGCACGCGCAACGTAACACTCTGCCCAGCGGTGGTGCCGAACGGAGCCTGACCGGTTGACACAGGCTACTAGTCGGTAACAGACTGCGGTTACCGCAAGTAACGGTTTGTTTTTACGGTAATGCATGGAGGGGAACATGGCCGAGTTCACGCTCGAGCTCAACGACGACCAGAAGCAGGTCCGTGACTGGCTTCACGGTTTTGCCGCGGATGTCATCCGCCCGGCCGCTGCGGAGTGGGACGAGCGTGAGGAGACGCCCTGGCCCGTCATCCAGGAGGCGGCCAAGGTCGGCATCTACTCCCTCGACTTCTACGCCCAGCAGTTCTTCGACCCGACGGGGCTCGGCATCCCGATGGCGATGGAGGAACTGTTCTGGGGCGACGCGGGCATCGCCCTGTCGATCGTCGGTACCGGCCTGGCGGCCGTCGGCGTCCTCGCCAACGGCACCGAGGAGCAGATAGGCACCTGGATCCCGCAGATGTACGGCGACGCGAACGATGTGAAGGTCGCCGCCTTCTGTTCGTCCGAGCCGGACGCCGGCTCGGACGTCGCCTCCATGCGGACCCGCGCGGTGTACGACCAGGCCAAGGACGAGTGGGTGCTGAACGGCACCAAGACCTGGGCGACCAACGGCGGCATCGCGAACGTCCATGTCGTCGTCGCCGTGGTCGACGCGGAGCTCGGTTCCAAGGGCCACGCCTCCTTCATCGTGCCGCCGAACACCCCCGGCCTCTCGCAGGGACAGAAGTTCAAGAAGCACGGCATCCGGGCCTCGCACACGGCGGAGGTCGTCCTGGAGGACGTCCGGGTCCCCGGGCACTGCCTGCTCGGCGGCAAGGAGAAGCTGGACCAGCGCATGGCGCGGGCCCGTGAGCGCGCGCAGTCCGGCGGCGAGCGGGTGAAGAACGCGGCGATGGCCACGTTCGAGGCGTCCCGCCCGGCGGTCGGCGCGATGGCGGTCGGCACCGCCCGGGCGGCGTACGAGGTCGCGCTCGACTACGCCAAGACACGTACCCAGTTCGGCCGGCCGATCATCGACAACCAGGGCATCGCGTTCCAGCTCGCGGACATGCGTACGCAGATCGACGCGGCCCGGCTGCTGGTCTGGCGCGCCTCCTGGATGGCGACCACGGGCAAGCCGTTCGAGTCCGCCGAGGGCTCGATGTCCAAGCTGTACGCGAGTGAGACGGCGAAGAAGGTCACCGCGCAGGCGATCCAGATCCTCGGTGGAAACGGCTTCACCCGCGAGTACCCGGTGGAGCGGATGCACCGGGACGCGGCGATCTACACCATCTTCGAGGGTACGAGCGAGATCCAGCGCCTGGTGATCGCGCGCACGCTGTCGGGCATGCCGATCCGCTAGCGCGGTGCCGCGTGGGTGGGGTGCGGGAGTGCCGGGTGCCTCCGCACCCGCTCCGCCCTCGGTCGCCGGATGGGCTCGATGCCGTACCGACGGGTCGAGATCGTGCCGGGCGGGCTGAATTTCGGCCCGCCCGGCACCGTGCTGCCCGTCAGGCGGGGAGCAGGGCCTCGATCGCCGTCACGAGCTCCGGGGCCTCCGGCTCCGTGCGGGGGCGGATGCGGGCCACCGGCTCGCCGGCCGGGGAGATCAGGAACTTCTCGAAGTTCCACTGGACGTCGCCCGCTTCGCCGTCCGCGTCCGCGAGCTGCGTCAGTTCCGCGTACAGCGGGTGCCGTCCGTCACCGTTCACGTCGACCTTGGCCAGCAGCGGGAAGCTGACCCCGTACGTCGTCGAGCAGAACGTCTGGATCTCCTCCGCGCTCCCCGGCTCCTGGCCCGCGAACTGGTTGCACGGCACGCCGAGCACGGTGAATCCACGGTCCCCGTACGTCTTCTGAAGCCGCTCCAGGCCTGCGTACTGCGGAGTGAGCCCGCACCGGGAGGCGACGTTCACCAGCAGGACCGCCTGGCCGCGATACGTGCCGAGGGTGGTCGGCTCGCCGGTCAGCGTGTGAAGGGGAATGTCGTACAGAGTCATGAGGGTCTCCTTGTAAGTGTCTTATTCGGTGCAAGCGGCTTGCCCGGTCATTGTTATGCCCACGGCCTCATCGGTACGAAGCCGGCTACCCGTCCGCCCGAATCGCCTTGTAGTAGAACGTGGTCGGCTTCAAGGTCCCGGCCGGGTCGCCGGCGTAGTCCGGAATGGATCCGCACTCCGTCCAGCCGGCCGCACGGTAGAGCCGTTCGGCGGAGCTGCCGGTCTCGGTGTCCAGGACCAGCAGCGTCAGACCGGCCTCGGCCGCCGCGCCCTCGGCCACGGCCAGCAGCGAGCGTCCGAGCCCCTGGCCCCGCATCGACGGGCGCACCATCACCTTGCTGATCTCGGCGCGATGACGGGCGTTCGGCAACGGGGCCGGGTTCAGGCCGATGGTTCCCGCCACCCGCTCACCGTCCCGGGCGATCCAGACGAGCTGGTCGCCCGCGTCGACCGCGGCGGCACGCCCCCGCCACCAGTCGGCGGCCGCACTGCGGTCGAGCGGTGCCAGGAATCCCACCGAGGCACCGCCGTCCACGGTCTCCACCAGGAGAGCTGCCAGCTCGTCGGCGTACGTGATCAGCTCGGGTCCGGAGACGGAGACGATCTCGATGTGAGGAGTGGATGCGGCGAAGTGGGTGGCTTCGGTCATGACTCGGGTCCTTTTCACGGCAGAACGATCATCACGGCATAGCGGACCGGGCCCGGGCCCGGGCAGTGGAAGTGCGAAGGGCCGCGCAGCCGGAACCGCAGACAGTCGCCCTCGCGCACGGTGTGCACGGTGTTCTCGACGGTGATTTCCACCGTTCCCTCCAGTACCCAGATGTGCTGTTCCAGACCGGGCACCGGTGCCTGCTCGTACGCGATTCCGGCGCCCGCGTCGAGCATCCCCTCGATGATCTCGGCGCGTAGGCCGGCGTGCGGCGGCGAGACCGAGCGGCGCACGAAGCCGGACGCCTCGTCCCGCCACACCGGCTGCCGCGCGGCGCGCACCAGCCGCGGGGGCGCCGCCTCCACCTCCGTCAGCAACCGTGACATCGTCCGCTCGTAGACCGTGCACAACCGCCCGAGCTGGGCGGCGGTCGGGCTCAGCTCGCCGCGCTCCAGACGCGACAGCGTCGACCGGCTGACACCGCTGCGCCGGGACAGCTCGTCCAGGGACCAGCAGCGTTCGGTGCGGAGCTCACCCAGCCGGGCAGCCAGCCGGGCGTCGACGGACATCCGTTCCACCCCTTCGGACTCTCTCATATCAGAGAGAGTATCCCTGATCTGAGAGACCTTGTGGGTGGATCGGCCGGAGTGCCGACGGAGGGCCGTCGTGCCACGCTGAGACGGGGGATCGCGCCGGTCCGGCCCGCTCGGCCGGAATGCCCAGCGACCCAAGGAGACCGACATGGCCAGTGACGCCACCAAACCCGAAGTGGGCAGCCCCGGCCCCCGCCCATGGCATGGGCCCACGTCCGGCACCACCGTCCTCGCCGCAGCCCTGATGATCTTCGGCGGAGCGATGGCGATCCTCGAGGGGATCGCGGCCATCGCCAGGGACGACCTGTTCGTCGCGACGCGTCATTACGTCTTCCAGTTCAGCCTGGCGGGCTGGGGCTGGGTCCACCTCATTCTGGGCATCGTCCTCGTCCTCGCCGGCTGCGCCGTACTCACCGGAGCCCTGTGGGCGCGCTACTTCGGTGTGACGGTCGCCGGGCTGGGCGCGATCGCCAACTTCCTGTGGGTGCCGTACTACCCCTTGTGGGCCATGACGCTGGTGGCCGTCAACATCTTCATCGTCTGGGCGCTGTGCACGGGCATGCACCGTGAAGCCGGCCAAGGCTCCGTGCCCTGACCCGGCCGCGCCCGGCACGCGGTGACCGTTACGGCAGTCGGCCCTGTTGCGGGTGAGGAATCGCGAATCGCCGCCTAGTGTGCGAGTCATGCCGGAGAGCGCAACGTCCCAGGGAGGCGCGGCGGGGCGCGAGAGCGAGCTGGCCCCGGCCCCCGACCCCCGCCGCTGGCAGGCACTTGCCGTGTGCCTGGTGGCGGGCTTCATGACGCTGTTGGACGTGTCCATCGTCAACGTCGCCCTGCCGTCGATCCGCAACGACCTGCGGAGCCCGGAATCCGACCTGCAGTGGGTCCTGTCCGGCTACTCCCTCGCCTTCGGGCTCCTCCTCATCCCCGCCGGGCGGCTGGGCGACGCCCGGGGGCGCCGTGAGGTGTTCCTTGCGGGGCTGGCCGTGTTCACACTGGCGTCGGTGGCCTGCGGAGCCGCCCCGTCCAGCTTCTGGCTGGTGGTCGCCCGGGTGGTTCAGGGCCTCGGCGGAGCCTTGATCTCGCCGCAGATCTCCGCGTTGATCCAGCAGATGTTCTCCGGCCAGGAGCGGGGCCGCGCCTTCGGCATGTTCAGCACGGTGGTCGCCATCTCTACCGCCGTCGGCCCCCTGCTGGGCGGGCTGCTGATCCAGGCGGCGGGACGGGAGGGGGGATGGCGTTGGGTGTTCTTCGTCAACCTGCCGCTCGGCCTCGTCTGCTTCCTGCTCGCCCGGCGCCTCCTCCCGGACACACCGGCAGCGGGCCGCGTACGGCCGAGGGACCTCGATCCCGTCGGCGTACTCCTCCTCGGTGCGGGCGTGCTGGCCCTGCTGCTGCCCTTCATCCAGGCACAGCAGTGGTCCGGCGACGGGAAGTGGCTGCTGGTGGCCGTGGCCGTGGTGCTGCTCGGCGTCTTCGCCTGCTGGGAGGCCCGGTGCGGCGGGCGTGGAACCGTGCCCGTCCTGGACATGTCGCTGTTCCGGATGCACTCCTACTGGCTGGGCTGTCTGCTGAGCCTGCTGTACTTCGCCGGATTCACCTCGATCTTCTTCATCAGCACCCTCTACCTCCAGGCCGGACTGCACTGCACCGCCCTCGAGGCCGGACTGGCCATCACACCGTTCGCTCTGGGGGCGGCGGCCGCCGCCGGGCCAGGTGGCCGGATGGTAGGCCGCTACGGGCGACCGCTGGTCGCCGTGGGCCTGTCCATGGTGGTCGTCGGTCTCGGCGGCACCGTGTTCGCCGTGCACCTGGTCCCGGGTAGCGGTGTCGCCTGGGCGATGGCGGCCCCGCTGCTCCTGGCGGGTGTGGGCAGCGGCCTCGTCATCGCCCCGAACCTGACCCTGACCCTGTCGCAGGTGCCGGTGGTCGGCGGCGGGAGCGCCGCGGGCACGCTCCAGACCGGCCAGCGCGTCGGCTCGGCGATCGGGATCGCCGCGGTCGGCTCGGTCTTCTTCGCGCGGCTTCCCGCCGCCGGCTGGAGGAGCGCGTTCGACAGCGGGCTCATCGTCTCCGCCGCCTTCGTGCTGGGCGCTCTCGTCCTGGCGCTGACCGATGTGGGGATCTCCCGGCGGAACACGAGACGCATCCAGGGCCGGTCCGGCCCCGGCCCGTCCGACTGGAAGGGAGACCGCGATGAACCACCCCACCGGCAGTGAGCCGGACGGCAACGCAGCCTACGGACACAAGCCGTTCAAGCGATCCAGGAGCCACTTCGCCGACCGGATCACGGCTGACGGCCGCGACGGCTGGCCGGTCGAGGCGGGCCGCTACCGGCTGGTCGTCAGCCGTGCCTGCCCCTGGGCGAGCCGGGCACTCGTCTCCCGGCGGCTCCTCGGCCTGGAGGACGCCCTGTCGCTCGCCGTGGCCGACCCGATCCAGGACGACCGCAGCTGGCGCTTCACCCTGGACGAGGGCGGCCGCGACCCGGTGCTCGGTATCGCATATCTCAGCGAGGCGTACGAGGCGCGCGAACCCGGCTACCCCGGCGGTGTCAGCGTTCCCGCGATCGTGGACGTACCCAGCGGGAAGCTCGTCACCAACGACTACCAGCAGATCACCCTGGACTTCGCGACCGAGTGGACCGCGCTGCACCGGCCCGGAGCGCCCGATCTCTACCCCGAACGGCTGCGGGACGAGATCGACGAGGTCATGGGCGGCATCTACCGTGACGTGAACAACGGCGTGTACCGGGCCGGCTTCGCCAGCGGCCAGGAAGAGTACGAAGCCGCGTACCACGACGTGTTCCGCAGGCTCGACCTGGTCGCCGAACGCCTCAAGGACCAGCGCTACCTGGTGGGGGACACGCTCACCGAGGCCGACATCCGGCTGTTCACCACACTCGTGCGCTTCGACGCCGTCTACCACGGGCACTTCAAGTGCAACCGCTCGAAGCTCACCGAGATCCCGGTGCTCTGGGCCTACGCCAGGGACCTGTTCCAGACGCCCGGATTCGGCGACACCGTCGACTTCGACCACATCAAGCAGCACTACTACCGGGTGCACACGGGCATCAACCCCACCCGCATCGTGCCCCTGGGCCCCGACCTCTCCGGCTGGCGGACGCCGCACCACCGTGAGCAGCTCGGGGGCCGCCCGTTCGGCGACGGCACCCCACCCGCGTAGGGGCCGCAGGCCGGTCGAACGATGATCACTACCGGTGCCGGAGTCGTGCCCGGGCTCCTCCTCCTGCGGGAGAGGGCCGGGACACGAGTCGTCCGACTGCGTCATCGTCCATCCGTCCCCGACCACACGGACGCTGGCGTGTGCGGGGGAGCGTTGCGCATCGACGGGCGGAGAGGCAGAGGCGCCGTCCCGATGCGTGTCCGCGGACAGTGAGGCGAACGGCTGAGCGGCGTGAGCCACCGTGCACGCCAACTGCCTCATGGCCAGGTGGCTGAAGGGAGCGACGCCTTTGGGGAGCTGGACGGAGAAGGTGTGGTCGCCGCCGATCGCGAAGTCCGGTGTCTCCGTCAGGCGGGGCAGCTCCGTGGTGGCCGTCACGGTCTCGCTCCCGGTCGGTACGTCGAAAAGCAGGCGCACGACCGCCCCGAAGTCACCAGGGTCGCCGATCTTGCGGGAATACGGCGCCAGATCACCGTTGTGCAGGAAATAGAGGGGGACGACGGTGGGTGCCGAGGGCTTCGGGCGGGGCGAGGACATGCCGCTCGCCGGTGCGCCGGCCTGGATGACGTCGGACGGGGGGGCTCCGCACGCCGAGAGTGTGAGCGTGCTGCGCTCCTGAGGGCTGTCCCGCAAACTGCGCCGTCCGCCCGTGGCCTGCCGAGGGATGGCACGGGCACGGTGCGGACGGTGTGCCCCGGGCAGGGCTCGAACCCGCGGCCGAGCGCTCAGGTGGCGCCCTGTCCGTCCGGGAGGCCGTCCGGCTCCGGATCGAGCCGGAGCGAGACGACGTACGCGACCACGACCGAGACGATCACCAGCGGCATGACGGTGAGCCCCGGCGATCCCAACAGCAGAGTGGCCAGCAGCACCGAGGTCATGGGAAGTCTGAGCATCGCCACACACATGGCACCGATGCCCATCGCGAAGCCGGACGTCACGTTCAGCCCGGGCAGATGCGAGAGCGCGATGCCGCCCGCCGCTCCCACGAACATCGCCGGGAAGACGGGGCCTCCCCGGAAACAACTCAAGGACGCGCAGTACGCCAGCCCCTTGCAGACGATGAGCACCAGGAGCGTGCCCACCGTGTATCCCGCGCTCCCGGCAAGCAGGGGGTCCAGCGCGTTCTGCCCCGAGTACAGCACCCCGGAGGCGGCTCTCCCCGTGACTTCCGCATACGCCAGCGCGAGGACCCCGACCACCAGCCCCATCAGCACGGTGCCCACCACCATCCGTCGCTCGACCCGCGCCTGCAGGAACCGGGCGAGCCGCCGGATCCCTTCGCCGACGACAGCCGCGGCCAGCCCGATGACGACGGCCCAGCCGAACTGGGCGAAGTCCGGCTCTTCGGCCCGCGGCACGTGGTGAAGTGCCAGGGAGTACGTACCCAGACCGGTCCACGAACCCAGCCCGACGAAGATGAGCGAGCCCACACCCGAGGCGAGCAGGCCCGGCAGAAGGACCATCCCGAGCACCGTCCCGCCGAGGCCCGAAGCCTCCATCAGCAGGAACGCCCCGAGGAGCGGAGACCCCAGCAGGGCGCTGACGGCGGCGAAGCTGCCGGAGGCTCCCACGACGGCACTCGCGTTCGGCCTGATGTCCCGCTTCACCAGGCGCACGGCCCACACGGCCAGCCCGCCGCCGAGGGCGATGAGCGGCGCCTCGGGCCCGAGCACGGCACCGAGGCCGAGCGAGGCCAGGGCGGCGATCACGATTCCGGGCAGCTCCACCGCCGTCGGGGCCCCCGTCGTCTTCATGCCTTCGGCCGGCTTGTGCCCGCCTGTGCCGGGCAGGTAACGGATGGTCAGCCCGACCAGCAGGCCGGCAACGACGAG
This sequence comes from Streptomyces sp. NPDC005262, assembly GCF_042872425.1. Taxonomy (NCBI): domain Bacteria; kingdom Bacillati; phylum Actinomycetota; class Actinomycetes; order Kitasatosporales; family Streptomycetaceae; genus Streptomyces; species Streptomyces sp. NPDC005262. The sequence goes on along the minus strand of NZ_JBIAKK010000013.1, from coordinate 71,427 downwards.
CAGTGGCACCGGCCACCACGTCGGCGTGGAGTGGAAGCCCAGCGCCTTCGGCAGATGGGAGTAGGTCAGCGACTGGAGTTCGTGGGTGAGCGCGAGGAAACCGAAGGCCACAGCCGAGATCGGAACCCCGAGAAGCGCCGCGACCACCAGCAGTCCCGCGTAGCCACGGGTACGGACGATCGCGAAGGGGTCCGGGGGCGCCGTCGCGGACGCCCCGACGGGCTTGGCCGACATACTCGTTGTCTCCTCACGTCGGAGCCCTCAGGCAGGCGCCGGCCCGCGAGCCTCCAGAACGTGATACCACGCGAGGGCGACGAGCCCGGGATGCCGGATCGCAGCCCTGCCGTGAGTACCGCAATTCACCCCCATGGACCCGGGCCGGCGGACGGATCACCGCCGGTCGCTGTCCGGCTCCGACGCGGGGAGCCGGCCCGCGCGTACCGCCTCGACCAGAGCCTGGTGGTCCCGCTCGTTCAGGTCGGCATACGCCTCGGCGAACATGTGGAGCGCACGGTCGAACGCGTCGCCGCGACCCAGATACGCGGCGATGGCGATGCGGTCGCCGGATCTTGCGTGGGCACGGGCCGGCGTGGTGCCCCAGACCTCGCCGAACGTCCTCAGGCCGGCCGGCGTCATCGACGCCGGATCGAGGCCGCCCTTCCAGTCGCGCAACTGGCGCACGTAGAAGTCGCGGCGCCGCCCGTCGATCCCCTTCGCCCACGTCCACCGGGCACTTGAGAAGATCGATTCGTGGACACCTCTGAACCGTTGCCCGGGTCCGACATCGAGCCCCTGCCCGGGGCCGGACGGGCCGTGAGCCGCCGACTGGTCCGCTGCCGCCTCTGCGGCCGCCCGCTCACCGGCACGGACTCGCGCCGCACCGGTCTGGGCCCCGCCTGCGACGCCAAACTGCACCCCGTCGCACCGGACATCCGTACCCGGCGTCACGAGGTCGAACAGGACCCGCTGCCCGGTACCTGAGCGGCGACGGCGGCTATGCGCCGAGGCGGCGGAACAATCCCTCCTGCACGACGGACACCAGCAGATTGCCGCCGCGGTCATAGATCCGGCCGCGCGCCAGTCCCCGTCCCCCCGTCGCGATCGGCGACTCCTGGTCGTACAGGAACCACTCGTCGGCCCGGAACGGCCGGTGGAACCACATCGCGTGGTCCAGCGACGCCATGTCGAAGCCGCGTGGTCCCCACAGCGGCTCCACCGGGATGCGGACCGCGTCGAGGAGCGTCATGTCGCTCGCGTACGTCAGCGCGCAGGTGTGCACGAGAGGGTCGTCGCCCAGCGGGCCGACCGCGCGCATCCAGACGGCGCTGCGCGGGTCCGCGTCCTTGGCCTCCTCGTGCGTCCAGCGCAGCCGGTCGACGTACCGGATGTCGAACGGCTGGCGCCGGGCCATCCGCTCCAGCGCGTCCGGCAACGCCCCGAGGTGCTCGCGGACCTCTTCGGCGACCGTCGGCAGCTGCTCGGGGTCGGGGACGGTCCGGGCGGGCGGCAGCTGGTGCTCGAAGCCCGCCTCCTCCGGCCGGTGGAAGGACGCCGTCAGATTGAAGATCGTCCGGCCCTGCTGGACGGCGGTGACCCGGCGGGTGGTGAACGACCGTCCGTCCCTCACCCGTTCGACCTCGTAGACGATCGGGACGCCGGGCCGGCCCGGCCGCAGGAAGTACGCGTGCAGCGAATGGACCGGCCGGTCCCCGTCGGTGGTGCGGCCGGCCGCAACCAGCGCCTGCCCGGCGACCTGGCCGCCGAAGACCCGTTGCAGGGATTCCTCGGGGCTGCGCCCGCGAAATATGTTGACCTCGATCCGCTCCAGGTCGAGCAGGTCGACCAGGCGCTCGGCGGGGTTCGTCATGCGGTTCGTCTCCACTCTCGCAGCGGTGCCGTGTGCAGGGAGCGCGGTCACAGCTGGCCGACGGAGGTGACCCTGACGACCGCGCGGCCCGCTTCGTCGGAGGCCGCCAGATCGATCTCCGCGCTGATGCCCCAGTCGTGGTCGCCGTTCGGGTCGGCGAACGTCTGTCGCACCCGCCACAGGCCGTGCGCGGCGTCCTCGTCGATCTTCAGCAGCTTCGGCCCGCGGGCGTCCGGACCGGTGCCCAGGTCCTCGTACTCGTCCCAGTACGCGTCCATCGCCTCGCCCCACGCGTCCTCGTCCCAGCCCGCTTCGCCGTCCAGGTCGCCGAGCTCGGCGACCTTGTCCAGCGCGGCCAGCTCCACCCGGCGGAACATCGCGTTGCGGACCAGCACCCGGAAGGCGCGGGCGTTGGCGGTGACCGGCTTGACCTCGTCGGCCCGCTCCTGCGCCTCCTCGGCGGTCTCCACCTCCGGGTTGGCGAGCTGCTCCCACTCGTCGAGGAGACTGGAGTCGACCTGCCGCACCATCTCGCCGAGCCAGGCGATCAGATCCTCCAGGTCCTCGGACTTCAGGTCGTCCGGGATGGTGTGCTCAAGAGCCTTGTACGCGCTCGCCAGGTACCGCAGCACGATGCCCTCGGTACGGGCCAGCTCGTAGTTCGAGGTGAACTCCGTGAACGTCATGGCGCGTTCGTACATGTCCCGGATCACGGACTTCGGCGAGACCGGGTGGTCGCCCACCCACGGGTGGCTCTTGCGGTACACGTCGTACGCGTGCCACAGCAACTCGCTCAGCGGCTTCGGGTACGTGACGTCCTGGAGCAGCTCCATCCGCTCCTCGTACTCGACACCGTCCGCCTTCATCTGGCCGACCGCTTCGCCGCGCGCCTTGTTCTGCTGTGCGGCCAGGATCTGACGCGGGTCGTCGAGCGTCGACTCGACGACGGAGACCATGTCCAGCGCATACGACGGCGACTCGCCGTCCAGCAGGTCGAACGCGGCCAGCGCGAACGTGGACAGCGGCTGGTTCAGCGCGAAGTCCTGCTGGAGATCGACGGTGAGCCGCACGATGCGGCCCTCCGCGTCCGGCTTGTCGAGCTGCTCCACCACGCCGCCGTCCAGCAGCGAGCGGTAGATCGCGATGGCCCGGCGGATGTGGCGCAGCTGCGCCTTGCGCGGCTCGTGGTTGTCCTCCAGCAGATGCCGCATCGCCGCGAAGGCGTTGCCGGGACGCGCGATCACGGACAGCAACATCGTGTGCGTGACCCGGAAGCGGGATGTCAGCGGCTCCGGATCGGACTGGATCAGCTTGTCGAACGTGCTCTCCGACCAGGCGACGAAGCCCTCGGGGGCCTTCTTGCGGACCACCTTGCGCTTCTTCTTGGGATCGTCGCCCGCCTTCTTGACGGCCTTCTCGTTCTCGATGACGTGCTCCGGCGCCTGCGCGACGACGAAGCCGGCCGTGTCGAAGCCGGCGCGGCCCGCGCGGCCGGCGATCTGGTGGAACTCACGCGCGCGCAGCGTACGGACCCGGCTGCCGTCGTACTTGGTGAGCGCCGTGAAGAGCACCGTACGGATCGGGACGTTGACGCCGACGCCGAGGGTGTCCGTACCGCAGATCACCTTCAGCAGACCGGCCTGGGCGAGCTTCTCCACCAGTCGCCGGTACTTCGGGAGCATGCCCGCGTGATGCACCCCGATGCCGTGCCGCACGTAGCGCGAGAGGTTCTGACCGAACTTCGTGGTGAAGCGGAAGTTGCCGATCAGGTCGGCGATCTTCTCCTTCTCCTCCTTGGTGCACATGTTGATGCTCATCAGCGACTGCGCCCGCTCGACGGCCGCGGCCTGCGTGAAGTGCACGATGTACACCGGTGACTGCCGGGTGTCCAGCAGTTCGGTCAGCGTCTCGGTGATCGGGGTCAGCCGGTACTCGTAGCTCAGCGGGACCGGCCGGGTCGCCGAGCGCACCACGGAGGTGGGACGGCCGGTGCGCCGGGTCAGGTCCTGCTCGAACATCTTGACGTCACCGAGCGTGGCCGACATCAGGATGAACTGGGCCTGCGGCAGCTCCAGGAGCGGGATCTGCCAGGCCCACCCGCGGTCCGGCTCCGCATAGAAGTGGAACTCGTCCATCACGACCTGGCCGATGTCGGCGTGCTTGCCGTCGCGCAGCGCGATGGACGCGAGCACCTCCGCGGTGCAGCAGATCACCGGGGCGTCCGCGTTGACCGAGGCGTCGCCGGTGAGCATCCCGACGTTCTCCGTACCGAACAGTTTGCACAGGTCGAAGAACTTCTCCGAGACCAGTGCCTTGATCGGTGCGGTGTAGAAGGTGACCTTGTCCTGGGCCAGCGCCGTGAAGTGCGCACCCGCCGCGACCAGGCTCTTTCCGGAGCCGGTGGGGGTGGACAGGATCACGTTCGCCCCGGAGACCACCTCGATCAGCGCCTCCTCCTGAGCAGGGTAGAGGGTGATGCCCTGGGTCTCGGTCCATGACGAGAAGGCCTCGAAGAGGGCGTCCGGGTCGTCGGTCGGGGGCAGCTGATCGATAAGGGTCACGCCCCCATCTTGCCTGTCTTCTGCCCGGATGAGGGAACCGGAAGACCGGACGAAGATCACGGACGATACGCTGCCCACTCAACTCGGCCGCATCGCAACGACGATGGCGGCCGGACAACTCTGGGGGCGGGAAGAACCATGATGGGACCGGCACACTCACTGTCCGGGGCGGCGGCCTGGCTGGGGGTGGGCGCTGCGGCGGCTGCCGCGGGCCATACGATGCCGTGGCCCGTCCTGGTCGTCGGCGCACTGATCACCGCGGGCGCCGCTCTCGCCCCGGACCTCGATCACAAGTCCGCGACCATCTCGCGCGCCTTCGGACCGGTCTCCCGCGGACTCTGCGAGATCGTCGACAAGCTCTCGCACGCTGTCTACAAGACGACCCGGGGCCCCGGTGACCCGCGCAGGAACGGTGGCCACCGGACCCTGACGCACACCTGGCTCTGGGCCGTCCTGATCGGTGCCGGGTCCTCCGCCGCGGCGATCGCCGGCGGCCGATGGGCGGTCCTCGCGATCCTCTTCGTCCATCTGGTGCTGGCCGTCGAAGGACTGCTGTGGCGGGCCGCCCGGATGTCCAGCGACGTCCTGGTGTGGCTGCTCGGCGCGACCAGCGCCTGGATCCTGGCGGGCGTCCTGGACAAGCCGGGCAACGGCTCGGACTGGCTCTTCAGCGCGCCCGGCCAGGAGTACCTCTGGCTCGGGCTGCCGATCGTCCTCGGCGCCCTCGTCCACGACATCGGTGACGCGCTGACCGTCTCCGGCTGCCCGATCCTGTGGCCGATCCCGCTGGGCCGCAAGCGCTGGTACCCGGTGGGGCCGCCGAAGGTCATGCGATTCCGGGCCGGCAGCTGGGTGGAGCTGAAGGTGCTCATGCCGGCGTTCATGGTGCTCGGGGGCGCGGGCGCGGCGGCTGCCCTCAACTTCATCTGACCGCCGTACCGTCGGCCCGCCGATGAGCACCGAATCGAGGACCTGCAGTAGCCGCAGTTCGCACTGGGTCACCGAGATGAAGACAGGCGGGCAGCGGTCGTTCCAGACCCTCGAGGTGTGCGTGGCGGGCCGGACGATCCGCTGTGAAGTCGTGTGCCGGCCGGCGAGGACGACGGTGCCGTCGCTCCGCCGGACCACCAGTGACCGGTGACCGTCGGTGTGGCCAGGAGTGGGGATGATCCGTACTTCCTGGCCACGCCTCGGCTCCTCCGCTCAGCCGTGCCAGGACCGCCACAGCGCTGCGTAGGCGCCGTCCGCCGCCACCAGCTCGTCATGGCTGCCCAGTTCGCTGATCCGGCCGCTCTCGACCACCGCGATCACATCCGCGTCGTGCGCGGTGTGCAGCCGGTGCGCGATCGCCACGACCGTACGGCCGTCCAGCACCCGTGCCAGCGAGCGTTCCAGATGCCGGGCCGCCCGCGGGTCCAGCAGCGAGGTCGCCTCGTCCAGCACCAGCGTGTGCGGATCGGCCAGCACCAGCCGGGCCAGCGCGATCTGCTGCGCCTGCGCCGGGGTCAGTGACAGACCGCCCGAACCGACCTCGGTGTCCAGCCCCTCGTCCAGCGCCTTCGCCCAGGCGTCCGCGTCGACCGCGGCGAGCGACGCCCACAGCTCGGCGTCCTCGGCACCCGTCCGGGCCAGCAGCAGATTGTCGCGCAGCGAACCGACGAACACATGGTGCTCCTGGTTGACCAGCGCCACATGCGTACGTACCCGCTCCGCCGTCATCCGGGACAACTCCGCACCACCCAGCGTGACTTCACCGGTGCGTGGGGCGTAGATCCCGGCCAGCAGCCGGCCGAGCGTGGACTTGCCCGCACCGGACGGGCCGACCAGCGCCAGGCGCGTGCCCGGGGCGACGTCCAGCGACACCTTGTGCAGGACGTCGACCCCGTCGCGGTACCCGAAGTGCACCTCACCCGCCCGGACGTCCCGGCCGTCCGGGACGACCGCCGTCTCGCCCGCGTCCGGCTCGATGTCCCGGACGCCGACCAGCCGGGCCAGCGACACCTGTGCGACCTGCAACTCGTCGTACCAGCGCAGGATCAGACCGATCGGGTCGACCATCATCTGCGCGAGCAGCGCACCGGTCGTCAGCTGTCCGACGGTCAGCCACCCCTCGATGACGAACCACCCGCCGAGCATCAGGACCGCGCCGAGGATCGTCACGTACGTGACGTTGATGACGGGGAACAGCACCGAACGCAGGAACAGCGTGTACCGCTCCCACGCCGTCCACTCCTTGATCCGCCGGTCCGACAGTGCCACCCGGCGTGCGCCGAGCCGGTGCGCCTCCACCGTCCGTCCTGCGTCCACGGTCTCCGCGAGCATCGCCGCGACCGCGGCGTATCCGGCGGCCTCCGAGCGGTACGCGGACGGCGCCCGGCGAAAGTACCAGCGGCAGCCGAGGATCAGCACCGGCAGGGCGATCAGTACGGAGAGCGCCAGCGGGGGAGCGGTCACGGTGAGCGCACCGAGCAGCAGCCCGGCCCACACCACCCCGATCGCCAGCTGTGGCACGGCCTCACGCATCGCGTTGGCCAGCCGGTCGATGTCCGTGGTGATCCGGGACAGCAGATCACCGGTCCCGGCCCGCTCCAGCACCCCCGGCGGCAGCCCGACCGACCGGACGAGGAAGTCCTCACGCAGATCGGCGAGCATCTCCTCGCCGAGCATGGCGCTGCGAAGCCGCATCATCCGCGTGAACACGGTCTGTACCACCAGCGCGAGCGCGAACACCGCCGCGGTGCGCTCCAGATGGAGGTCGGCGACCCCGTTCGACAGGTCCTCGACCAGCCCGCCGAGCAGATACGGCCCGACGATCGAGGCGATCACCGCGACTGCGTTGACCGAGATGAGCACGGCGAACGGCTTGCGATGGCGCCGCATCAGCTCCTGTACATAGGCCCGTACGGTGGCGGGGGTGCCGACCGGCAGGGTCGTGGCCGACTCCGGGGCGGCCGGGTCGTACGCCGGTTGTGCGACGCCGATCATGCCCTCTCCTCGATTTCTTCGATCGATTCGATCTCGTCGATCTTGTCCAGTGCGCTCAGGGCCGCGATTTCGTCCTCGGTCTCACGGGTGACGACCGCCCGGTAACGCGATTCGGTGTGCAGCAGCTCGCGGTGCGCACCGACCGCGACGACCGTGCCGTCGTGCACCAGCACCACCCGGTCCGCCAGGTCGAGCAGCAGAGGCGACGAAGCGAAGGCCACCGTCGTACGACCGGTGCGCAGCGCCTTGATCCCGGCGGCGACCCGGGCCTCGGTGTGCGAGTCGACGGCGGACGTCGGCTCGTCCAGAACCAGCGCCTCAGGATCGGTGACCAGCGAACGGGCCAGCGCGAGCCGCTGGCGCTGTCCACCGGAGAGCGACCGGCCCCGCTCGGTGATCCTGGTGGTCATCGGGTCGCCGTCGGTGGCGACGGAGGCCTGCGCCAGCGCGTCCAGCACATCACCGCACTGGGCGGCGGCCAGCGCCTCCTCGGCGGTCACCAGGCCGGACGCCGGTACGTCGAGCAGCTCCCGCAGTGTCCCGGAGAGCAGTACCGGGTCCTTGTCCTGGACCAGCACCGCGGTCCGGGCGGCAGCCAGCGGAAGCTCGTCCAGGGGTACGCCACCGAGCAGGACGGACGGGGTCTTGTCCGGCCGGCCCTCGGGGGCGTCGTCCGCCGTGTCGGGTTCCGCGCCCACCTCGGCGTGTCCGCCGAGCCGTTCGGCCAGCCGGCCCGCCTCGTCCGGATCGCCGCAGACCACCGCGGTGAACAGACCCGACGGTGCCATCAGCCCGGTGACCGGGTCGTACAGGTCACCGGCCGGCACCGCGTCGACGGTCGAGGGCTCGGCGGTGCGGTGCAGCGACAGCACCCGGACGGCCCGCTGCGCGGACGGCCGCGAGAAGGAGTACGCCATCGCGATCTCCTCGAAGTGCCGCAGCGGGAACAGCATCAGTGTCGCCGCGCTGTACACCGTGACCAGCTGACCGACCTCGATCCGGCCGTCGTGGGCCAGCGTCGCCCCGTACACGACCAGCGAGATCAGCAGCACACCCGGCAGCAGCACCTGGATCGCCGAGATCAGCGACCACATCTGCGCGCTGCGCACCGCAGCCTTGCGGACCTCCTGCGAGGCGCTCCGGTAGCGGCCGAGAAACAGCTCCTCGCCGCCGATACCGCGCAGCACCCGCAGCCCGGCGACGGTGTCCGACGCCAGTTCGGTGGCCTTACCGGCCTTCTCGCGCTGGAGGTCGGCGCGCCGGGTGGCGCGGGGCAGCAGCGGCAGTACCGCCAGCGCCAGGATCGGCATGGCGAGCACCACCAGGACGCCCAGCGAAGGCAGATAGAGGACGAGCCCGACGCAGATCAGCACGAGAGCGGCGGCTGCGGCGGCGAAACGGGAGAGCGCCTCGACGAACCAGCCGATCTTCTCGACGTCGCCGGTGGACACCGCGACGACCTCGCCCGCGGCGACCCGGCGGGTCAGCGCGGCGCCGAGTTCCGCCGTCTTGCGGGCCAGCAGCTGCTGGACGCGGGCGGCGGCAGTGATCCAGTTGGTGACGGCGGTCCGGTGGAGCATGGTGTCGCCGACCGCGATCAGCACACCGAGGACCGCGATGAGCCCGCCCGCCAGCGCAAGCCGGCCGCCCGAACGGTCGACCACCGCCTGCACCGCGAAGCCGACGGCCAGCGGCAGCCCGGCGATGGAGCACTGGTGCAGCAGGCCCCAGGACATGGACCTGAGCTGGCCACGGATCTGGTTGCGGCCGAGCCAGAGCAGGAAGCGTGGGCCTGACCGGACATCAGGATCGCCAGGATCTGAATACGGAAGATCGCGAATCTGCATGACGTCCCATGGTTCGGAAGGGCGGAGATCTGTCGAAGACCTCGAGGAACGGGTGGGGGGACCAAACCGTGCAAGGTTCGCGTCCTGCCGGGGTCCGAGGCAAACGGTTTTTCGCTCGACGGTAAAGATTCGGCTCGTATTCGAGGCAGGTCACAGGCGGTGAGGCCGGCCGCTGGGCCGTGGTGCGAATATGGGCGGATGCGAATAACCGGTCCGGTACGAATGGCTGTCGCGGCAGCGGCCTGTGGTCTCATGCTCACTCCCCTGACCGCGTGCGGCAGCTCGCACGAAGGGCAGCAGGACGACAGGAAATCCGGCAGCGCGACGAACCGGAAGGCGCCGACCGCCGATCTGAAGCGCATTCCCGACGTGGGCGACCGGCTGTACGCGCAGATACCCGAGAACTCGCGTCAGGTCGTCGCGGTCTACGGCGTGGGCAAGAACTCGGCCGACTCCACCGTCGTGCTGTACACCAAGCACGGCGCCACCTGGGACACCACCGGCAGCTGGAAGGCCCACAACGGCAGGAAGGGCTGGACCACCGACCATCACGAGGACGACAAGCGCAGTCCGGTCGGTGTATTCACGCTCACCGACGCGGGCGGTGCGCTGGCCGACCCGGGCGCGCTCCTCCCGTACACGCAGTCCGCGTCGATCCAGGCACCGCGCTACTGGTCGAAGCCGTACTGGCACGACTTCGACTACGTCATCGCCATCGACTACAACCGCGTCAAGGGCACTGCGCCCAACGACCCCACGCGCCCGCTGGGACAGTCGAAGGGTGGCAGCATCTGGCTGCACATGGACCACGGCAGCGGTACGTCGGCCTGTGTGAGCCTGCCCAAGTCGGCCATGCAACTGCTGCTGCGCACCCTCGACCCGAAGCAGCACCCGGTCGTGGTGATGGGCGACAAGGCGACGCTCGGAGCGGCCTGACCACACCCCCTCTCGTCCGGCCGTTGCCGCGAGAGGGGGAGCGGACCGCCTCGGGCATGGGGGCGGGTACGCGGTCGGGCGGGGAGGGCGTCAGGGGCGCGTCGCCCGCTCCAGTTCGATCAGGACCGAGTAGTACTCGCGCCCCGTGGCCCGGTCCATGCCGATCTCGCACATCCGGTTGGCGGAGAGATACGCGTCGTACTCCCGGGAGTTCACCTCGGCGGCCTCCTTAGCCGTCGCCGACGCCGTCAGCTCCTTGTGCAGCATCCCGCGGTCGCCCGCGAACGCGCAGCACCCGGCGTCGTCCGGGACGACGACCTCCTCCGCGCACGCCTCGGCGACCGCACGCAACTGTTCCACGTCACCCAGGTGCTGCATCGAACACGTCGGGTGCAGGACCGCCGAACCGGTCCTGCGCAGGACGGTCAGCCCCGGGAGCAGCTCGTCGGCCGCCCAGACGAGGGAGTCGACGACGGTCAGCTCCCGGTGCAACTCCCGGTTTTCCTCGGTGAGATACGGCACCACCTCATGGGCGATACCCAGCGTGCACGACGAGGCGTCGACCACCAGGGGAAGCGTGCCTCCCGCCGTCCAGCCCCAGGCGGCCTCGACGATGCGGTTGGCCATCACCGCATTGCCCTCGTCGTACCCCTTGGAGTGCCAGATCGTCGAGCAGCAGGTTCCCGTTACATCCTCCGGGATCCACACCGGCTTTCCGGCACGGGCCGAGACGGCGACGACTGCCTGCGGCAGCGAAGGGCCGTGGTGGCCGTCGGGGCCGCCGAAGATCCGGTTGACACAGGCCGGGTAGTAGACGGCGCTCGCTCCGACCCGCGAGGTGCGAGGCAGCTTGCGGGCGGCTGCGCCGGGGATCTCCGGCAGCCACTCCGGCACCAGATCGGGGCGTACGGCCTTGCGGGCGAGCCCGGTGACCGTCTCCAGCAGCCGGTCGCCGATCCTGTCCGCTGCGGCGACCGCCAGCCGCGCCGAGACCTCCACCGTCTTGAAGTTCTTCGCCGTGAGCGCTGCGATCCGCTCCTCGCGCGGCGAGTGCCGCTGGTGGCGGAAGTCCTTCATCATGGCGCCGGTGTCGATGCCGACCGGACAGGCGAGCTTGCAGGTGGAGTCGCCCGCGCAGGTGTCGACGGCGTCGTAGCCGTACGCGTCGAGCAGTGCGGTCTCCACCGGCGAACCGTCCGGCTGCCGCATCATCTCCCTCCGCAGCACGATCCGTTGGCGGGGAGTGGTGGTCAAGTCCTCGCTGGGGCAGGTCGGTTCGCAGAAGCCGCACTCGATGCACGGGTCGGCGATCAGCTCGACCTCGGGAATGGTCTTCAGCCCGCGCAGATGGGCCTTGGGGTCGCGGTCGAGGACGATCCGGGGTGCCAGCACCCCGTCGGGGTCGATGACCTGCTTCGTGCGCCACATCAGCTCGGTCGCCTTGGGACCCCACTCCAGCTCCAGGAACGGAGCGATGTTGCGGCCGGTGGCGTGCTCCGCCTTGAGTGACCCGTCGAAGCGCTCCACGGTCAGCCGGCAGAAGTCGTCCATGAACGCGGCGTACCGGTCGACGTCGGACGGCTTCGCCGCATCGAAGGCGAGCAGGAAGTGCAGATTGCCGTGTGCGGCGTGACCCGCGACGGCGGCGTCGAAGCCGTGCTCCGCCTGGAGCCGGAGGAGGGATTCGCAGGCGTCGGCGAGCTGCGACGGCGGGACCGCGAAGTCCTCCGTGATCAGCGTCGTACCCGACGGGCGGGAGCCGCCGACCGCGGTGACGAAGGCCTTGCGGGCCCTCCAGTATCCGGAGATGATCTTGGCCTCGCGGGTGAACTCATTGGTCACCGAGGCGACCGGCGCGACAAGATCCAGCCCCTTGACGGCCGCGGCTGCCGCACGCTCGTACGCCTCCTGCCCCGGCTCGTCCGGAGCCCGGAACTCCACCAGCAGTGCCGCGGTCTCCTTGGGCAGCTCGGCCCAGTCGGCCGGCACGCCCTGGACGCTCACCGAAGCGCGCAGCGTATTGCCGTCCATCAGCTCGACGGCGATCGCCCCCGCCTCGTTGAAGCGGGGCACGGCAGCCGCCGCGGCGGTCAGCGAGGGGAAGAAGAGCAGCGCGCTGGAGACCTTTCGGTCCAGCGGCAGGGTGTCGAAGACGACCTCGGAGATGAACCCGAAGGTGCCCTCCGAGCCGACCATCAGCCCGCGCAGGATCTGTACGGGCGTCGAGCCGTCCAGGAAGGCGTCGAGCCGGTACCCGTTGGTGTTCTTGATCTCGTACTTGGCGCGGATCCGGGCGGTGAGCTCCGCATCCGCCTCGATCTCCGCCTTGAGGGCCAGCAGCTCCCCGCACAGCCGGGGCTCGGCATGCGCCAGCAGCTCGTCCGCCGCCGGATCGGCTGTGTCGACGACCGTGCCGCTCGGCAGCACGAAGGTGAGCGAGGAGACGGTGCGATACGAATTACGGGTGGTGCCGGCGGTCATTCCGGAGGCGTTGTTGGCGACGACCCCGCCGACCGTGCACGCGATGGCGCTGGCCGGGTCGGGGCCGAGCAGCCTGCCGTACCGGGCGAGGGTGGCATTGGCGCGCATGACCGTGGTCCCGGGGCGGATACGGGCCCGCGCGCCGTCGTCCAGGACTTCGATGCCCGTCCAGTGGTGGCGGACGTCGACAAGGATGTCCTCGCCCTGCGCCTGGCCGTTCAGACTGGTGCCGGCGGCCCGGAAGACGACTTCGCGGCCCTTGCCGTGCGCGTACGAAAGGATCGCGGAGATGTCGTCGATGTCCTCGGGGACCACGACGACCTGCGGGACGAACCGGTAGGGGCTGGCATCGGAGGCGTACTTCACCAGGTCGGAGACCTTCCACAGCACCTTCTCCGCCCCCAGCAGTGCGATCAGCTCGCCGCGCAGTGCTTCGGGTGTGCCCGCTGCCCGGTCGTCGAGGACCTGATCGGGGGACGCGGAGCGCGCCGCACGAGGACGGAGGGCTTCGGGCTTCGGCTCCAGCAGCGGCATGACGATGGTCCCCTCGGCGGATCGGTGCGGTACTCCCACCTTTCTACCAGCGACGATCTGCACCGCTCATGACCGGTGCGACGATCGGTACGGCCCTCAGCAGCGGCGGCGCTCCGGCATCCCGGCGACGAGAGCGGACAGCAGTCCGCCCAGCTCCTCCCGCTGATCCGCCGTCAACGGAGCCAGGATCTCCTCTGCGGCCGCCCGGCGCGCGTCGCGCAGCGACCGGAGCGTGGCACGGCCCTCGTCGGTGAGCTCGATCCGGACCACCCGGCGGCTGTCCGGATCAGGGGTGCGGCGCACCCGGCCGCTCGCCTCCAGCGCGTCGACCAGGCTCGTCACGGCCCGCGGCACGACATCCAGGCGCTGCGCGAGATCCGCCATCCGGGGCGGGCCGTCGTAGTGGGCGACCGTGCGCAGCAGCCGGAACTGGGCCGGGGTGATGCCTATCGGCTCCAGCTGGCGGCTCTGGATGCGGTGCAGGCGGCGGGTCAGCCGCAGCAGCTGCTCGGCCAGCAGGCCGTCGGAGTCGGGGGAGTCCATACGGGAACAATATCAGGACTCCCTACATTGTGAGTATAGGTAACAATGAGCTAGGCTCTCAAAAGTCAGACTGCCGCCCGCGGCCGTCTCCCTCCGTCACGCCTGTCGAAGGAGCCCATGAAACCCGACGAACCCACGTGGACGCCCCCGCCCAAGGACGGCACGCAGCCGCCGGCCGAGCTGCGCCGGATCCTCCGCCTCTTCCACCCCTACCGAGGCCGGCTCGCGCTGGTCGGACTGCTCGTCGGGGCCTCGTCGCTGGTCTCGGTGGCCTCGCCGTTCCTGCTGCGCGAGATTCTCGACACCGCCATCCCTCAGGGTCGTACGGGACTGCTGTCGCTGCTCGCCCTCGGCATGATCCTGACCGCCGTGATGAACAGCGTCTTCGGCGTCCTGCAGACACTGATCTCGACCACGGTCGGCCAGCGCGTCATGCACGACCTGCGCACAGCGGTCTACGCCCAGCTGCAGCGGATGCCCCTCGCCTTCTTCACCAGGACCCGCACGGGTGAGGTGCAGTCCCGCATCGCCAACGACATCGGCGGAATGCAGGCGACCGTCACCTCCACCGCCACCTCGCTGGTCTCCAACCTCACGGCGGTCATCGCCACTGTCGTCGCGATGCTGGCGCTCGACTGGCGGCTCACCCTGGTCTCGCTGGCACTTCTGCCGGTCTTCGTCTGGATCAGCCGCAGGGTCGGCCGGGAACGCAAGAAGATCACCACCCAGCGCCAGAAGCAGATGGCCGCCATGGCGGCGACGGTCACCGAGTCCCTCTCCGTCAGCGGCATCCTGCTCGGCCGGACCATGGGCCGGGCGGACTCCCTCACCAAGGGTTTCGCCGAGGAGTCCGAGCGTCTGGTCGACCTCGAAGTGCGCTCCAGCATGGCCGGGCGGTGGCGCATGTCGACGATCGGCATCGTCATGGCCGCCATGCCCGCCGTCATCTACTGGGCCGCGGGCCTCGCCCTGCAGTCCGGCGGCCCCGCCGTCTCCATCGGCACGCTCGTCGCCTTCGTCTCGCTCCAGCAGGGCCTCTTCCGGCCCGCTGTGAGCCTGCTCTCCACCGGAGTGCAGATGCAGACATCCCTCGCGCTCTTCCAGCGGATCTTCGAGTACCTCGACCTCAGAGTGGACATCACCGAGCCCGAGAATCCCGTCCGGCTGGAGAAGATCCGCGGCGAGATCCGCTTCGAGGACGTCGACTTCAGCTACGACGAGAAGAGCGGCCCGACCCTCAGCGGTGTCGATGTCGCCGTGCCGGCCGGCGGCAGCCTCGCCGTCGTCGGACCCACCGGCTCCGGCAAGTCCACGCTCAGCTACCTGGTGCCACGGCTCTACGACGTCACCGGCGGCCGCGTCACGCTCGACGGCGTCGATGTACGCGATCTGGACTTCGACACGCTCGCCCGAGCCGTCGGCGTGGTCTCCCAGGAGACATACCTCTTCCATGCCTCGGTCGCCGAGAACCTGCGCTTCGCCAAGCCGGACGCTACCGACGCCGAGATCGAGGCAGCCGCCCGCGCGGCACAGATCCACGACCACATCGCCTCACTGCCCGACGGCTACGACACCCTCGTCGGCGAGCGCGGCTACCGCTTCTCGGGCGGCGAGAAGCAGCGCCTGGCCATCGCCCGCACGATTCTGCGCGACCCGCCCGTCCTCATCCTCGACGAGGCGACCAGCGCCCTCGACACCCGCACCGAGTTCGCCGTGCAGGAGGCGATCGACGCACTGTCCGCCGGGCGTACCACCATCACGATCGCGCACCGCCTCTCCACCGTGCGCGACGCGGACCAGATCGTCGTCCTGGACGGCGGCCGGACCGCCGAGCGCGGCAGCCACGAGGAATTGCTCCAACTGGACGGCCGTTATGCGGCGCTCCTCCGCCGCGACACCCAACTCGCCCCCGTAGCAAGCTGATCGGGAGTTCCGGACGCACTCAGCCCAGAGGTGCGGGGGCCGGTTCTCCGTGCGGCATGATCCCCCGGCCATGAGAGCTCTGCGCGGGGTGGAACTCCCGGACGCCGGCCCGTGGACAACGACACGTGGGCGAACGACGACGGCGGTGTGCTGTCGGTGCACTTCTTCGACCTGCCGCCGGATCTGCCGGCCGGGCTCGACGACGGTCCGCTGCCTGCTTTCGTGTGACCGGGGCGCCGAGACTGACGCCGGGCACACGACGGCGCCGCCGCCCCCGTGGGACGGGGAGCGACGGCGCCAAGTGGAGCAATGGTCAGACGAGCCAGCCCACGAAGTGGACGATGCCGGCGAGCAGGCTGGTGATGAGGTTCATTCGGTGTTTCTCCTCGTACATGGTGCATAGGTGGGACGCGCAGTCGCGGTCTGCAGCCCGTCATCGGCGCCCTGTAATCATCTGATGCCGCAGAGGAGTTGAGCTACGAATGGCCATACGATCACGCGTTCCAGCGAACATCCGATCCCCTGTTCGTGTGTTCTGGCACGCCATGCGGGGGCCGTGTCCTCCGCGCCGGGGCGTCGGCGCCCGGATACCGTGCCCGCATGGTGAACGAGTCCCCGGACACCCTGCGCCACCCCTGGAGCCGGCTGTCCCGGCGCGGGCGTCCGGCGCTGCTCGCAGGCATCGTCCTCGTCCTCGGTGTCGCGGCAGCCGTCCTCGTCCTGCTGCTGGTCAGGGAGGGGATGTTCGGCCCGCCGCCACGCACTCTCGTCATCCCCGAGGGCCGACGTGCGTCGCAGGTGTACGCGGCCGTGGACAGGTCCCTCGATGTGCCGCCGGGCACGACCAAGAAGGCCGCGCGCAAGGCGGACCTCGCACTGCCGCCCGAGGTGAAGGGCAACCCCGAGGGCTATCTGTTCCCGGCGACGTACCCCCTCACCTCGGGCACCACTCCGACGAGCCTGCTGACGTACATGGTCGACACTGCGCGGCAACGATTCGGCGCGGACCACATCGCCGCAGGGGCCAGGCGCAATCACGTATCCGTCCATGACGCCGTGACGATCGCCAGCATCGTGCAGGCGGAGGCGGGGACCACGGACGACATGGGCAAGGTGTCCCGTGTCATCTACAACCGGCTGGCCAGTGGCATGCCGCTCCAGATGGACTCCATGCTCAACTACGCGCTGAAACGCAGCACTCTGGACACCACCGCCGACGACACCAAGATCGACAGCGCGTACAACAGTTACGAGCACAAGGGCCTGCCGCCCACTCCCATCGGTAACCCGGGGGAGCAGGCGATGGAAGCGGCGATCACGCCGACGCCCGGCCGATGGCTGTACTTCGTGACGGTCGCGCCCGGGGACACCCGGTTCACCGACAGCTATGCCGAGCACCAGCGGAACGTCGAGGAATTCAACCGCAACCGGCTTGAGGAGAGCGGCGGGTGAAGGGCGTCCGGCACTTCCGCCGGCGGCACTCGGTTCAGAGTCGAGCGAGCGTGACGGCGGGTTCGCCGCCACGTTCGACGGTCCTGTCCGCGGTGGTCCCGTCCTCGGGGGCCTTGAGCAGACGGGTGATCGCGTGCACGGCCGCCCGCCCCGCCCGGTTGGCCCCGATGGTGCTCGCGGAGGGTCCGTAGCCGACGAGTTGGATGCGCGCGTCCCTTACGGCCTGCGTGCCCTCGACCCGGATACCGCCGCCGGGCTCGCGCAGCCTCAACGGTGCGAGATGGTCGATGGCAGCCCTGAACCCGGTCGCCCAGAGGATCACGTCGGCTTCCACCGACCGGCCGTCGCCCCAGGTCACCCCGGTCGGAGTGATCCGGTCGAACATCGGCAGGCGGTCGAGCACCCCTTCCGCGCGGGCCCGCCGGACGGCGTCGGTGAGCGGCAGTCCGGTCACACTCACCACACTCTGCGGCGGCAGCCCCCGCCGTACGCGCTCCTCCACCATGGCCACGGCGGCCCGCCCCTGATCCTCGCCGAACGGCCCCTCCCGGAAGACCGGCGGCCGACGTGTCACCCAGAAGGTCTCCGCCGCCACCTCGGCGATCTCCATCAGATGCTGCGTTCCGGAGGCCCCGCCGCCGACCACGATCACCCGCTGACCGGCGAACTCCTGCGGCCCCGGGTAGTTCGCGGTGTGAAGCTGGCGGCCCCGGAAGGTCTCCTGGCCCGGGTAACGCGGCCAGAACGGCCGGTCCCAGGTGCCCGTGGCATTGATCAGGGTGCGGGTGGCGTACGTACCCTCGGAGGTCTCGACCGACAACCGGCCGCCCTCGCCCTCGCGCACGGCGCTCACCTCGACCGGCCGGTGAACCCGTAGACCGAAGGTGCGCTCGTAGGCGTCGAAGTACTCACCGATCACCTCGGACGACGCCCGGCTGTCATCGGCACCGGTCAGTTCCATGCCGGGCAGCGCGTGCATACCGTGGACCTTGCCGTAGGTCAGTGACGGCCACCGGAACTGCCATGCGCCGCCCGGCCGGGGTGCGTGGTCGAGCACGACGAAGTCGCGGTCCGGCTCCAGCCCGACGCGCCGCAGATGATAGGCGCCGGACAGACCTGCCTGCCCGGCGCCGATCACGACCACATCCACTTCGCGGCCTTCGCCGGCCCCAGAGTTGTTCACGCTTCTACCAACTACGCGGGGGGCCGGGATCTTCCCGGTCAGCGACCCCCGGCGACCAGCAGCGGTGCCCCGCCCGGCGCGGACGCCGGGCGCCCGTTCGCGGCAGGCACCCCAAGCAGCGGCGAAGCCGGAACGGTGGGCAGCAGTCCGCGCGCCGCCAGCTCCGGTGTGACCCCCTCACCGAACCAGTACGCCTCCTCCAGATGCGGGTAGCCGGAGAGCACGAAGTGCTCCACACCCAGCGCGTGATACTCCTCGATCCGGTCCGCGACATCCGCGTGACTGCCGACCAGCGCCGTGCCCGCGCCGCCCCGCACCAGACCGACACCCGCCCACAGGTTCGGCGAGATCTCCAGCTTGTCGCGCGAGCCGCCGTGCAGGGCCAGCATCCGCTGCTGTCCCACCGACTCGCTCCGCCCCAGAGCCTGCTGCGCGGCGGCGATCGTCTCCGCATCGAGATCGCCGAGCAGTCGGTCGGCCGTCGCCCAGGCCTCCTTCGCCGAGTCGCGCGAGATGGTGTGCAGCCGGATCCCGAACCGGACATCGCGACCCTGCTCCTCCGCGAGCCCGCGAATCCAGTCGATCTTCTGTTTCACATCCGCCGGCGGCTCGCCCCAGGTCAGATACACATCCGCATGTGCGGCGGCCACGGGCCCGGCCGCCGCCGACGACCCGCCGAAGAAGATCTCCGGCAGCGGGTCCGGCGGCAGCGCCGTCAGCCCGCCCTCCACCTGATAGTGCTCACCGTCGAAGTCGTACGGCTGCCCGCTCCACACACCCCGGACCACCGAAAGGAACTCGGCGGTCCGCGCGTAACGCCGGTCGTGGTCGAGATGGTCGCCGAACCGCCGCTGCTCGGTCGAGTCGCCGCCCGTCACCACATTGAGCAGCAGCCGGCCACGGGTGATCCGCTGATACGTCGCGGCCATCTGCGCCGCGAGCACCGGCGAGATCACCCCCGGCCGGAACGCCACCAGGAACTTCAGCCGCTCGGTGTGCTGCGCCAGCGCCACCGTCGTCAGCCAGGCGTCCTCGCACCAGGTGCCGGTCGGCGTCAGCACCGCCTCGAAGCCCAGTTGCTCGGCCGCCTTGGCGATCTGTGCCAGATACTCGACATCGGGCGCCCGGATCCCGCTCACCGGTGTGATCCGGTCCCGCTTGATCCCGCCGTCGGTGTACGCGTGGCGGTCGACGAGCGTGCGTCCGTCACCGCCTGTGGGGAGGAACCAGTGCAGATGAACGTTCATGACGTGGCCTTTCCGTACGAGCGGGGGGCTGCCGAGGACGCGGGCAGATCGCGGTTGAACCGGGTGTCGACGTAGTCCTTGAAGGTGAACCGGCGCGGAATGAGTTTCAGATCGGCGAAGGTGTCGGCGATCGCCTGCTCGGACGCGATCGCCGCCGGGTCGACGGCAACGGGCACCCGCGTCCCGTAACTGCGCTTCACGGCGTCCAGAGCGACGGCGTACGGCAACCCGGTCTCCTTCGCCCAGACCTTCGCCCACGCGTCCGGATGCTTGAACACCCAGCTCTGCGCCCGCTCCAGCCGGACCAGCAGATCACCGATCGCCCTGGACTTCCTGGCGTCCTTGAGGGCGGCGGGAGAGGCGACCTGGAAGCTCAGTCCGTTGACGACCCCCTCACCCGTGGTCAGCACCCGCGCCTGCCCACTGCGCAGGATCTGCGAGGTGTACGGATCCCAGATCGCCCAGGCGTCGACCTTGCCCCGGCTGAACGCCGCCAGCGCATCGGCCGGCTGCAGGAACTTCAGCTTCACGTCCGAGAGGCTGAGGCCCACCTTCTTCAGCGAGGCGACGAGCTGGTAGTGGGCGGAGCTGCCCTGGGCCACCGCGATGGACCTGCCCTTCAGCTGCGCGGCGGTCTTCAGCCCGGAGTCCTTCGGCACCACGATCGCCTCGCCCGCCGATGAGCCATGGGAGGCGCCCACCACCACGATCTTCGAATCGGAACCAGCGGCGAAGACCGGCGGCGTGTTGCCGACACCGCCGATGTCCACGGCCTGGGCGTTCACCGCCTCCAGAAGTGGCGGCCCGGAGGTGAAGGTCGACCATTTGATCCGGTAGTCGAGGTCGTCGAGCTCTCCAGAGGCCCGCAGTATCGCCTCGTAACCCCCCTTCTGGTCACCGACGCCGAGCGTGACGCCACTCCGGCCCTCGGTGCTGTCCGTGGTGGACGCGGACGAGGCACCACCGCATGCGGTGAGCAGCAGGGCGAGCGGCAGAAGCAGGGCGGGCAGGGTACGGCGTCTCATGACATGCCTCTTTCCGAAAGTCGAACGCATGGGGAGAATGTGCTGGTCAGGGGTCGGCTGATCTGGGGTCGGCCGGTCAGGCGGCCTCGGCCGGAGCGGCTTCCTCCGTGACACCCAGTTCGGTCAGCAGCCGGGAGCGCAGCGCGGCGAACTCAGGACTGCCCACAGTGCGTGGCCGGTCCAGATCGACGGGTGTCGCGTACGCGATGGCGCCGTCCCGCATCACCAGCGCACGATCGGCGAGCAGCAGTGCCTCGTCCACGTCGTGTGTGACGAGCAGCACCGCGCAGCCGCGCCGCTGCCAGAGCTCGGCGACCAGCTGCTGTGCCTTGATCCGGGTCAGCGCGTCGAGTGCACCGAAAGGTTCGTCGAGCAGCAGCAGATCGGGTTCGCGCACCAGGGCCCGCGCCAGCGACGCCCGCTGCGCCTCACCACCTGAAAGCGTCCTGGGCCAGGCCCCGGCTCGCTCGCCGAGCCCGACCTCCTCCAACGCCCGCTCGGCGACCGCTCGTTCTGGCTTGCCCGGCAACCCGAGCAGCACATTGCGCCAGACCCGCTTCCACGGCATCAGCCGAGGCGCCTGGAAGGCGACAGCCCGTCGCCTGGGCACCAGCACCGTGCCCGTGATGTCGCGGTCGAGCCCGGCCAGCACCCGAAGCAGAGTCGACTTCCCGCAGCCGCTGCGTCCCAGCAGTGCGGTGAACTCCCCGGCGCGCAAGGTGAGATCGAGCCCGTCGACGACGGCCCGCCCATCGAAGGAACGGGTCAGTCCCTCCACCCGCACGGCGGTGTCGTAGGACCGGGCGCTCACTGGCCCGTGAAGGTCGGTCGCCATTGCAGCAGCAGCCTTTCGAGTATCCGGACGATGACATCGGCGGTGAGACCGAGGAATGCGTAGACGACCAGGCAGACGACGATGACGTCGGTCCGGAAGAACTCCCGGGCCTGGTTCATCAGGAAGCCGATGCCGGCATCGGCGTTGACGGACTCGCCGAAGACCAGTGCCAGCCAGGCGGTGGCGAGCGAATAGCGCAGCCCTGTCATGGCCCCGGGCAGGGCTCCCGGCAGCACCACATGCCGGATGAGCCCCCAACGCCCGAGCCCCAACGACTGCCCCGCTTCGATGAGTTGCTCGTCGACACCCCGGATGCCGGCGTACACATTGAGGTAGAGATGGAAGGCCACGCCGAGCGCGATCAGCGCCACCTTCGGGGCCTCACCGATCCCCAGCCAGATGATGAACAGCGGGATCAGCCCCACCCAGGGCACGGTCCGCAGCATCTGCACGGTCGCGTCCACGAGATCCTCGCCGAGCCGGGACAACCCGGACACCAATGCCAGCGCGGTCCCGACGACGCCACCGAGGACCAGGCCCGCCGCAACCCGCTGGAGCGAGATCCCCATCGCGGACGGCAGGGTCCCGTCGGCGATCAGATCCGATCCGGCCCGGGCGATGGTTCCGGGCGAGGCGAGCACATCGGGATGCAGGACACCCGTCGCACTGAGCACCTGCCACAGTGCGAGGAGCAGCACCGGACCGATGGCCCGTCGCAGCGGGCGGGGTGCGGACCGCAGCCGTGAGCCGCGGGCTGACTCCGGCACGACGGGCTCGAGTTCCACTGCCGTACAGGTTGCAGATGTATTGATTTCCTCTGATATATCCGGCGGGGCGAGGGCATGGCCAAGGGTCATGAAAGCTCCACGAGCAGTCCACGGACGGGGAGAGGGCGCGCGTCGACAGCCCGGCACCCCGACGGCGGACCCGCTACGGCACGGGAGCTACTACAGAGGCAGAGCGAGATGGCGTACGACGAAGCGCCTACGGCAACAGAGGGGTGCGCGAGCCAGGTGCGGGCCGCGAGACCTCTTGTTCACCTGCGGAATACGTGCTGAAGGAACGTCAGCAACCGCGACGACACGCGGCGGAGGCCACACGCAGCAGGTCGATGTGACCGCGCGAAGTGAGCAGAGCTGAACGGAACATGTCGCTGAACGTAGCGACGCACCCGGGAACCGGTCAATGCTGTCTCGGCACGTGGACGCACCTTGTCGAGCCACGAGAGAGAAGATGGGGGCATGCCCGATGCCTTCATCACCAGCGTTCTGAACCTCACGACCGGTGACACCGAGACGGTCACCGACCTCACGGACGACTGCGAACGGTTCCTCAGCCGCGCCGCCGTCGGCCGGGACGGTCTCCTCAATATTTTCGTGCCTCACGCAACCGCCGGAATCGCCATCCTGGAAACCGGCGCAGGCAGTGACGACGACCTCCTCGCCACCCTCCACGCACTGCTGCCCGCGGACGACCGCTACCAGCACCGCCACGGCAGCCCCGGTCACGGCCGCGACCACGTACTGCCGGCCTTCGTCGCGCCGCACGCCACTCTGCCGGTGATCGGCGGACGGCTGGAACTGGGGACCTGGCAGTCGGTGTGCCTGGTCGATACGAACGTCAGCAACACCAACCGTAAGGTCCGATTGAGCTTCTTCGGCCAGTGAGTCGCTTCGGTGGGACTGACGGGGGAAAGTCCAGCAGCACCAACTGAGTCCGGATCCACCGGCTTGATTGCGGAGTGATCGTTTCGGAGATGTTCCGGTCGTCGGGTGGATGATCTGCGGGTTGGGGCGAGGGCGGCCGCTGGTCTGCCGAGCGCTTCCACACTTCCGCAGGTCTCGGGCGCTCTCGGGCCGGTAGGTCGAGGATTGCCAGACGGTCGGTGGCGGCGTGTGCATGGCGATGAACAGTTGCGTGAAGTCGCCTGTCCAGGCCCGGCGTTCGGGCAGATGGAGGGTGAGGCGGCGGGCCGAGCGGGCCAGGCGGGCGGGCATGTTGACGTGGTGGCCGCGGATCGTGGCGGTGGTGGCTCTGGCGTGGATGGCGTCGGCCAGGGTGCCGGCGGCACCAGGTCGCAAGGCACTTCCTAGTTTCCGGAAGAATTGTCCACAGGCGTCAAGCCGGTGGATCCGGGTTGAGACATGGCGCGACGGGCAGAATGAGCGGGTCGTGCTCCGGCGCTCAACGGGCGGTTTTTCTTTGCCATTCGGGCGCCCGAATCCCGCCCCCCACCTGGTTTAAGCATGGGGGAAACGTTAATTTTCTCCGCTGATTTGAATACATAGGTATTAGCATATGACCCGTGCATTGATCCGATCGGGTGTCAGCCAAGCGAGCGATGTTCTCAACGAATGCAACTGGGTGGATAGTGAAATAACTCCACCGGGTTTCGGAGTCCTTGGTGGAAGTGGGAATGGAGGCCGCAGGTGACCATTGAAGATTGGCTCAAAACCAATGTAACCACCGACACGAGGGCACTCGATTGGTACAGCGGCCCGGAGTGCGAGGACCGCATCGTCCGGGCCTATCGCGAGCTGCTGAGCGGCTATGAGATCGACACCTCAAAGATCCTCAAGACCACCTGCCTGGTGAATGGCGAGCACACCGGCGTGGTGCGTGTCCAGGAGAACAACTTCTTCTCGATCTGTGCGCACCACTTCCTGCCGTTCTTCGGGAAGGTCAACATCTCCTACGTCCCCGGTGACCGCATTCTCGGACTCGGGAAATTCCCTCGCCTGGTCCAGGCGTTCAGCCGGCGCTTCCAGATCCAGGAGTACCTCGTCAAGGACATCGCTGAAGAGATCATGTCCTCCGGCGGTGCAAAAGCCGTGCGCGTCACCTCCCGTAGTCGCCACCTCTGCATGTGCAGTCGCGGTCCGTCCGACCAGACCGTGATCACCGACACCTCATATGTGGCGGGCCATCAGGAGTTGATGGCCAAGTTCGGCCTGGACGACTGATCCGGACTCGCGTGGCGGGAGGTGCTCAAGGGACCGCCCTCCCGCCGCGCGGCACCGGTCACCCGGCGCTGGACGACCGCCGTGCGGGACAACGCGCCAGCCACCACAAGGAGAACCCGTGCGCGACATCAGGAGAGGCAGTCACCGCCGCGTGTCGGCGTCACCCTGGAAGTACGTTGTGGCGACATGGCTCGCCGGCGTGCTGGCGGCCGTCGGCCTGGGTGCCGTCTCACCGGCGGGATCCGCCCTGCGTTCGTCACTGGGGTTGTCAGCCGGTGCGCTCGCCTGGGCCACATCGAGCATCACGGCCGTGAGCGCCGTCCTCGGCATCCCGGCGGGATGGTGGGTTCTCCGCTTCGGCGCCCACCGGGCTCTGTCCTGGGGCCTGGCAGTCATGGCGGTTGCAACCGCCATCAGCGCGACCGCCGGATCCTGGGGTCTGCTGCTGGGGTCGCGTGTCGCGGAAGGGGTCGGCTACCTGCTGGTGTTCGTGGCGGGTCCGGTCGTCATCACCCGCATGACGCAAGGCGGCGTCCGATCGGCGGCGCTCGCGTTGTGGGGCACGTGTGTTCCGATGGGCCTGGCCATCGCCGCGGCCCTGGGCGGAGTCCTGGCATCCCGGTGGACGTGGAACCGATGGTTGGCCCTCACTGCGCTCGGACCGTTGATCATGGCCGGGGTGCTCACCGTCGTCCTGCCACGGCTGCCGAGGACACCCGTGCAGTCCCCACATCGCGCAGTCGGCACCTGGAACGGGGCACTGAGGCTCGGCGCGGCGTACGGAAGCCTGTCGCTGGTCGGCGTAGCTGTGGTGATGGTCCTCCCGCTCTTCCTCACCGAGCACCGAGAGGTATCGCCGACCGTGGCCGGTGCCATGGTGGCACTCGTCTGCCTGGGAAGTGCGATCGGGGGGCTTGCCGCCAGTTGGCTGCTGCGGCGCGGCTTGGCCCTCTCCTCGCTCGTCCCGCTGGGCGTACTGATGCCGGTGGCCTGCCTCCCCGCTTTCTCGGCCGAATTCCCACTCGCGGTCAGCGGTGGCGCCGCCACGCTTGTTCTCCTCGTCGACGGGCTGTTGATCTCCGCAGTCTTCGCTGCCGTCCCCGCCGCGGTGAGCCGTGCCGAGCATGTCGATGTCGCCAATGGCATCCTCAACCAACTCGGCAGCGTGGGAATGCTGATGGGACCACCGGTCTTCGGCCTGGCCATCGCTGCGGCAGGATGGGGCGCCGTCGCCGCCGCGACCTTCGTCTTCGGCGGACTCGGCACAGTCCTTCTGCTGAAAGGCACCCATACGTCCGCGACCGGCTCTGCAGACAGCGTGTCCCGGTCGCTGGACGCACCGGACGGTGTGGACGTGGGGGAGGGATCGGAGGCCTTGCGGAAGTCGCCGGATGTCAGCAAGCCCAACCGCAACAGAATCTGACCGAGCCAGGGCTGTGGGGGTTCCCGAATGCTGACGGCGGACTTTCCTTGAAAGGGGGCAGGATGAAAATCGACTTCCTCCCACTGCGGGACACCTGTGGCGAGTACTGCCTGTACTGCCACGCCGAGACCGTCGAATGGATCGTCGTGGACGGAAGGAAGCGGTGCACCTGCGGTTCGTGCGGCCGCGAGGCCGGAAGAGCCGTCGTCGTCGACCCCCGCATCTGCTGGTGGACCGATTCGGACGGCGAGTACTGGCATGAGAGCGCCGGCGTCTTCGTGCGTGACCCACGAGGAAGATTTCTCTTCTTCCAGAGAACTGCCTTTCCCTACCGCCTGACGGTACCCGCAGGCCATGTTGAACGCGGAGAGGACCCCAGGCGCGCGGCAGCGCGGGAACTCTGGGAGGAAGTTGGCATCCGCGGCGCGCACGGGGACCTCCGGCTCGTTGCGGACGAGCATCTCAACGGAGACATGTGCAGAAGGGGCTCCGACGCCCATCGTTGGCACGCCTATCTGCTGGACGTCGACGACCACCGGGCGGCCGGAACTCAGGGGGAACTGACCGTGAACGAGGAAGGCGAGGAGCCCCTCTGGCTCACTCTCGAGCAAGCACTCTCCTCCCAGCCGACGTTCGCCGTGGAACACATCATCGATCGGTATTCCCACAGACTCCTGCACGCCGGCGGGTGCACTCCCGGGGAGGGGACCGCGAAGCGAACGGTGTAACTCCTGATCACGGAATATGCGCCGCTGACCAGTAACAAAACCTGAGCTCGTCGAGGTGGCTGTTGAGTCCGGATCCACCGGCCAGACGTCAAGCTCTGGTCGGGGCCGTGCGAGCGGTCCCGTGCGACGACGTCCGTTTGGGGGAGGGTGTCACCGACGGGTCCACGCCCGACGGGACGAGACGGAGCTTGCCGAGCGGCTCCCCAGGGGCTCCATTCTCCCTTCCTGGACGGCGTCCTCACAGCCTGATGGTCGCTTCGCCCCAGATCACCGACGTGAGCACGCGGAATCCCATGGGCGAGCGCCCCCAGCCGTGCGGGCCTTGACGGCCGGAATAGGATCGCGTCGATCGGCCAGGGGGGTCGGATCTTTCAGGGCCTCTGGGGGCGACGCCGTGGGTGTCATCGTGGGTGCGATTGTTGCGGTAGTTGTCGTCGTGGCCGGGTGGTGGATTGTTCGGACCTACAACCGGCTCGTTCGGCTGCGGAATCAGACACAGGCTTCGTGGGCGCAGATCGATGTGCAGTTGAAGCGGCGCCATGAGCTGATACCGAATCTCGTCGAGGTGGCGCGCGGCTACGCCGCTCACGAGCGCGGCACCTTCGAAGCGGTCACCGCCGCGCGCGGAGAGGCCATGAGCGGCGGGCTCGGTGCAACGGATCGGGCAACCACCGAGGCCGCGCTCACCGCGACGCTGGGGAGGCTGTTCGCGCTCGGGGAGAGTTATCCGGAGCTCAAGGCGGATCAGCACTTCAGTACGGTGCAGGCCGAGTTGAGGTCGGCGGAGGACAAGATCGCTTACTCGCGGCAGTTCTACAACAGCGCCGTGCAGAGCTATCACACCGCCCTCGAAAGCTTCCCGGGGAACGTCGTGGCAGGGCTGGGCGGCGCGCACGGGCGGCGGGAGTACTTCGAGGCCGCCGGCGCGGCGCAGGATGCCGTCCAGGTGAGGTTCGCGTGACGCTCACCGAACAGCTGTACTGGGGTGGCGCCGGCCTGATCGTGCTCTGGCTCGTCGCCTTCGGCCTTGCGCTGGTCGCCACCCGGAATGGCGTGGTCACACCGGGGCCGGCGACCCAGGAGTTCGGGGCCGACCCCGAACCGCCGGCCGTGGTCAGCCTGCTCGGCAATCACTGGCGGGGCGTGGAGCATGCCGCCGCGGCCACCCTGCTGGATCTATCGGCCCGCGGGCTGGTCGAGCTGCGACAGCCGGGAGACGACCCGGCCCGCAGCACCGTCCACGTAACGGAGGCCGGCCGGGCGGCGCCGGGGCTGATGCCGTACGAGCAGCGGGTACTGGACCGCGTCACCGCCGGCGCGGCGAACGGCGGTGCACCCATCGGGGCGATCGCCTTCCGTGACGACAAGCGTGCCGCCTCCTGGAACACGGCGCTGCGCCAGGAGATCATCGCCGAGGCCCGGCTGCGCGGCCTGTCCCGATACCGGTTCGCGCCGTTGCTCGGCAGTGCTCTGCTGATCGGTGCCTTCGTGCCCGGCGCGTTGTTCACCGTGGCCGCGGTCATGGGAGGGCACGGCGTGCGCGCAGCGCTCTTCGTCGGTGTGGCCCCGGGGGCCGCGCTGGCCTTCCTGCTCGGCAGGTCGCTGGGCGAGCGGGCGACACCGAAGGGCCTTGAACGTGCTGGACATTGGGCCGGACTGCGAGCCTGGCTGACGGCGCACGAGGACTTCGCCCAGCTGCCGCCTGCATCCGTGACGGTATGGGACCGCTACCTCGCGTACGGGACCGCGCTCGGCGTCACCAGCTTGACCAGCCGGCTGCTTGGCTTCGACTCCGGAAACCGGCGACGCGTCTGGTCCTCGTACGGAGGGACCTGGCGCCCGGTGCGGATCCGCTACCCGCGGATGCGCCCCGGCTTCGGCGGCTCGACGATGCGGCTGCTGCAGTTGGCGGCCGCGGCGGGCGTGGTGGCGGTGGGCCTCTGCGCCTTTGCGATGCTGCGGCAGCCCGACTGGGCGGTCGCGGTCGACGCGCACAGCGGCGGCTCGCTGCGCCGGGCGGGGCTGGTGCTGAGTGCCGGCTGGGTGGGCAGTGCGCTGCTCGGGCTTGTGGTGGCCGGCAAGTTCAGCCGCTGGACACTGTTCGTGGCGTTCCTGGCGATGATGCCCGGCAACTTCGCGAGCGGCAGCCACGGCTGGTTCCGTGATGCGGCGGCCCACGAGGGGCCCCTGCTCGGCGAGTTGGCGGCGATCACGGCCTTCGGCGGGCTGGCGACGTACTTCCTGGCACTCGCCTGTCTGGAGGGGCGGGAGCCCGACACGATCACCGGTGAGGTGCTGCGGATGGAGTCGCGCAGGGGCAAGGGGGTGGCCCGGTTCCTGGCCCTGGACGAGGGGAACACGGACCTGACCACCGCCTGGGCGCTGCCCGCGGCCTCGCAGGGCATCGCGACCGGCGCCCAGGTGCGGCTGAAGGTCTCGCGCGGCACCCGCACCATCCGCTCCGCGGAGCTCGTGAGGGCCGCGATGCCGGAAGGTGACCGAGTGAAGCCCGCCAAGCAGGACGCGTCCTGAGGAAGAAGTCGGTGACTTGGGCGACAACAACAACTGATCCCTGGCGGGTACGTGCCTTCTGATCAGCTCAGGACCGGTATCCGTGAGGCGTGGTCACCACCGGGTCGGTGACACGGCTGTGCAGGCCCGGTCCCAACGAGGGCCCACGGATATCGCACCTACCTTGCTCTATAGTCGTGCAGCCCGAGACTGATGGTGGGCATGACAGCTGCTGGCCTCTGCGTGGCCCCCTGCGCGAGCCGAGGCGGCGAGCCGCCCCCGCGCAGGACTGGACAACCGAAACAGGGGGACTCAACCGCATGAACACGCATTCCGGTCGGCACGCCAGAACCACCGCGGCGATCACGGGACTGGTGGCCGTGCTGTTCGCCGCCACCCCGGGCATCGCCACGGCGGCGGGGGAAAACCTTCCTCCACTTCAGCCGAGCACTGACACCCTCACCGTCGACTCGACGAAGTCCTGTTCCGACGAGCCCGTCTACGTCCCCCGCGAGCCCGAACTCCGGGCCACCGTCGAGGACACGACGGAGGACAACGAGGAGTGGGAGACAAACGGGGCCGGCGCCGAGTTCGAGGCCTGGTGGACCGACGCTGACGGAGTCCAGCAGCGCCGCACCTACACCTCCGGCATTGTGCGATCCCCGAACACCCAGCTGTGGCGCACCCCCTCCGACCTCCCGGCAGACGCCGTCGTCTCCTGGCACGTCAGGGCCGTCGACGACGAGGGCGCGACCTCCGCCTGGAGCGACGAAACCCCCGGTACCACCTGCCGGTTCGTCATCGACACGGTCAGCCCCGAGCCGGCGACGGTTGTCTCGGAGCAGTACCCGGACGACGACAGCGGCTGGCACGACGGCGCCGGCGTCTACGGCAGCTTCACGTTCGACTCCCCGTCCGAGGACGTCGTCGAGTACGTCTACTCCGTCCTCGGCTCCGCAACCACGCGGGTCCGGCCCGAGAAGCCCGGAGGACCGGTCACCGTCCGGTGGATGCCGGAGGACAGCGGGGTCTACTACCTGCAGGTCCGCGCCGTGGACCGGGCCGGGCGGTCCAGCTCCCAGACGACCCACTACATGCGCGTCGCCGCGGGCCGCACCCCCGTCGCCCACTGGACGCTCGCCGATCCGGCCGGAGCTGACAACGCCGCTGCCGAGGCCGGCCCCGTGGCCCGCGCCGAGAACGGCGTCCGCTTCGGCGCCCCCGCTCCCTCCCGCACCGACCTCACCTCCACCGTCACCCTCGACGGCCGGGGCAACAGCTACCTCACCCCGGACGTCCCGGCGACGGACACCGCCAGGACCTTCGCTCTCTCCGCCTGGGTCCGCCCCACTGCCACCGGCACCCCGATGACGGTGGCCAGCCAGGACGCCGCCGACGGCACCTCCGCCTTCACCCTCGGCCTGCGGCCGACCGCGGACGGCCCGGCCACCTGGGCCTTCCGCTACGGCGCCACCACTCTCACCGGCGGCAGCGCCTCCGCCGGCGGCTGGGCCCACCTGACCGGCCTGTTCGACACCGAGGCCAACACCCTGCGCCTCTACGTCAACGGCAAGGAGGTGGCCTCCCAGACCGGCGTAGCCCCGGTGGCTGCCCCTGGCGCCTTCCAGATCGGCCGCGCCCGCGGTGACTCCGGTGCGCGCTGGCGGGGCGAGATCGGCGACGTCCGCGTCTGGGACCGGGTCGTGTCCCGTGAGGAGATCGAGAGGCTGGGTTCCCGCCCCGCCGAACTGGTCGCCGCCTGGGACATCGAGCGGACCGATGACGGTGTGATCCCGGACCGGGACGGCGACAAGCCGCTCACCCTGCACGGCGGCGCAGGCTTCTACACCCCCGACTACGAGGCGTGCCTCGAAGACCCCGAGTGCTTCGAGTTCCCGGCGGACGCACTCGACGGCAACGATCACCTGGCCCTGGACGGCACGGACGACTACGCCGCCACCAGTGGCCCTGTGGTCGACACCGCCGACAGCTTCAGCGTCGGCCTGCGAGTCCGCTTCGCCGACACCGCCCCCGACCGGCCGATGACCGTCCTGTCCCAGGGCGATGCTGACAGTGACGCCTTCAAGGTCCGCTACGACCCGGTCGCGTCCGAGTGGCAGCTGGTCGTCACCCGCGGCAGCGAACCGGGGGCCGCGGAGACCGTTGTCGCCGGGCCCGGCGCTCCCACGTCCTACTCCGACGAAGTGGTCGTCGTGTTCGACGACTCGGAGGGCCACATCACCCTGTACGTCAAGGGCGAGGCCGTGGCCACCACCGAATTCAGCGCCTCCTGGAGCGCCCCCGGCCCGCTCCGGATCGGCCGCGGCCACACCCCCGACGGCGCCTGGGGCGAGTACTTCCACGGCGGAGCGGACACCGTCCGCGTCTTCAGCGGAGCCCTCACCAGGTCCCAGGTGAACTCGTTCGCCTACCTCTACTGAGCTCCGCAGGAGCACCACCGGGCTCCGACTACGAAACCGTCTCCATCGGAGTTGTCCTTACGGAGGTTGGCGGATACAACCTCGAGCAACACCAACCGTGAGCTCCGGTTGAGTTTCCTCGGCCGCTCCGACCGCACAGGTTCACCGGAGCCGCCCTCGGACTCCGCGGTGCGGGGGCGGGATGCTGGGGCGCGGTCGGTGGTTCGGTCACCGAGCCGGCACGGTCAGGAGCGTGGACACGCCGCAGTGCGCGCTGCGGGAGACCTGGGGCGGGTAGCGGCCGGGGACGCTCGTCCCGCGGTGACCGGGTCCGGCCCCGTTCTGGAAGGCCCTTTCCGGCGGAGGAGGTGAGGCGCTGCGATGCCCATTGTTTCCGCTCCGGGGCCAGGGGCAGGTGGATGAGTGAGTGCCTACGAAGGGACCGACATGAGTGCCGGAGAGAAGGTCAAGGCCAAGACCGAGCAGGTCGTCGGGAAGGCCGTGAGGAAGGTGGCCCACGCGGTGGGCAACCAGACCACCGAAGCCAAGGGGGCCGCGTTGGAGGCCCGGGGCAAGGCCCGGGACATCAAGGAGAGGTCGAAGGACAGCTTCAGGCGCTGACCACGCCACGCCGTGGGCGGAGCGGGTGCGAGCCTCGGGCAGGTTCGTGCGCCCGGCGGTGCGGAGCTGGGCGTGGCGTCGCTACGGCGTGCCCCCGGCCCCGATCGCGTCGCATCAGCCCGTTCCGGCGCTCACGCGTGCGGCGGCGACTTCTGCCACTCGTGCTCCGGCGCTGATCTCCGCCCGCACCTCCCGGTAAGGCGCCTGCCCCGCCGCAACCAAAGGCAGTGATCACTGCTGATCCGCCCCGTCCGTGGCGGGGCGGAGGCGTCGGCGAGGCCTGCGCCGGCACGTTCACCTGGTGGGGCAACATCACCTACAGCCGCGCCGACGTCCCCGGCCCGACGGCAGACACCGGTTGGAGCCTCAAGTTCTTCGAGTAGGGCGGCAGGGGCGGTCGAGGTCCCGTGGAACCGAGGCCTGATCGACAGCCGGACGCGAAGTTCTGCGTGGGCAAGGACTGCCTGGCCCGCTGAGGTCACCACTCGGGACGACGGGATGAACTCCGGCCGCCCCTCGTACGGCCGGCCCTGCACCGACCGGCCCGATATTCGGCTGCGGCGGTCCGTGAGACCTCCCATACTGAGCGGGCTCGAACTCCCACGTCCCGAAGGAACACCTCCGCGTGCAGGCCGCCGTCACCGTCACTCCCGCCCGGATTCCCGACCTGCTGCTCGGGCTCGCCACCGTGCGGCCCGTGTTCCTGTGGGGCGCGCCCGGCATCGGCAAGTCGTCGCTCGTACGCGGCTTCGCCGAGTCGCTGGGACTGGAGTGCGTCAGTCTCCTCGGGACGCAGCTCGCACCGGAGGACCTGATCGGCGTGCCGCAGATCCGTGACGGGCGATCCGTGTTCTGCCCGCCGGAGAGCATCGCCCGCGACGAACCGTACTGCCTCTTCCTCGATGAGCTGAACGCCGCCAGCCCCGACGTCCAGAAGGCCTTCTACTCGCTGATCCTGGACCGGCGGATCGGTTCGTACGAGCTCCCCGCCGGCTCGATCGTGATCGGAGCCGGCAACCGCGCCACGGACAACGCGCTGGCGAGGCCCATCGCGTCCGCTCTGGTCAACCGGCTCACCCATGTCCATCTGCGGGCATCGGCAGCGGACTGGCTGGTGTGGGCGGGGGAGAACGGCATCCACCCCTGGGTGACGGACTATCTCATCGACCGCCCCGACCACCTGTGGTCGCAGCCGCCCAAGACCGAGGAGCCGTTCTCCACGCCCCGCTCCTGGCACATGCTCTCCGATGCCCTGCACTCCTTCGGACCGGACATCGATGAGGAGACGCTGAAGGTGATCGTGCACGGCACTCTGACGCCCGCGCATGCCGTCTCCTTCTGCGGCTACGCGAAGATCGTGCGCCATGCCTTCGGCATCGAGGCGATCCTCAAGGGCGACGCCTCCTGGCCCGCCCGGCTCGAGGACCGTGACCTCCTCTACTACCTGGCCGAGGCGTTCCGCGGACGGCTGGTGAAGGAGCTGCCACGGCAGAAGGAGCACGTCTCTGCGTCGATGCGGCAGACTTCCTACCGGGCCAAGTCGTTGCTCGTGCAGCTTGCGGAGATCTCGGTCGAGGTCGCGCAGACTGTCATCGCGGACGACGCCGACGGCCGGCCGGTGCTGCCCGCCTGGTTCCTGGTCGAGGCGGCACGTGACATGCCCCGGCTGGTCGAGGCCCGGCGATGAAGGCCACGGCAGGCGGGACGAACGGCAAGGGCGGCACGTCCGACTCGGCCGCCGAGGCGTTCGCGGCCGGGCTCGCGATGGTCAAGCGGAACCCGGCCTTCGCCGCCGTCGAGGCTTCCGTCTGCAGACAGGCCAAGTGTGCCTTGACCCCGGCCGGGG
The DNA here is from genome assembly GCF_042872425.1 of Streptomyces sp. NPDC005262. Taxonomy (NCBI): domain Bacteria; kingdom Bacillati; phylum Actinomycetota; class Actinomycetes; order Kitasatosporales; family Streptomycetaceae; genus Streptomyces; species Streptomyces sp. NPDC005262. The sequence goes on along the minus strand of NZ_JBIAKK010000013.1, from coordinate 37,496 downwards.
GACTGGCCGCCGTCACCTCCAACGGCACCGTCCACCTCCACCCCACCAAGCGGGCGGATCCGGCCGAATGGGCCTGGGTCCTTGCCCACTGCTTGCTGCATCTGGGCTTCGGGCATGTGCCGGCCGCCACGGACGACCCGCGCGAGCAGCCCGACCGGTTCGACCTCGCGGCCCGCTGCACGGTCGTCAACCGCTTCCTGCTCACCTTCCCGACAGGCCGTCCCCCTGGACACCTGCCGGAGTCCTATCCCGGCGGTGACGAGGCAGAGCTCGCCGCCCGCTGGCGCCGCGACGGCATCCCTGCCGCCTATGATCTCTGCGGCACTGCGGGTGGACACCCGGACCAGGTCCTCACGACGTGGCAGGCATGGAACACCTCTGTCCCGGACTGGGAGACCGCCTTCGCGCACGCCCTCACCCGGAGCGTCTCCACGGCCATGGACGTGGCGGGCGGACGCCTCGACCGCGTCACCGGTGAGCGCGCGCCGCAGAGCCCTTGGGACCGGGCCATGAACTGGTTCGTCTCCTCGTACCCGCTGCTGGGCGGACTCGCTGCGGGCCTCACTGTCGTGGCCGACGCCGAACTGGCCCGTGCGCAGGGCATCGCGATCGCCGCGGTCAGCTCTGCCGCAGGTGAGATCTACATCAACCCGCTGCGCACGTTCACCGACGAGGAATGGCGGTTCATCCTCGCCCACGAGATGCTGCACGCCGCGCTGCGCCACGGCGAACGCCGCGGTGGCCGCGACCCGTTCCTCTTCAACGTCGCGGCCGACTACGTCGTCAACGACTGGCTCGTCCAGATGCGCGTCGGCGACATGCCCGATGGGCTGCTGTACGACCCGGACCTGCGGGACCTGTCCGCCGAGGAGGTGTACGACCGTATCGCGGTCAACCTGCGCCGACAGCGGAGGCTCGCGACCCTGCGCGGCAAGGGTGCCGGTGACATCCTCGGCGAGGCGCTGCCGCACGCGGAGGCCCGCCCGTACACCGACCTGGACGAGTTCTACCGGCGAGGCCTGGTGCAGGGTTTCGATCTGCATCAGTACGGTGAGCGCGGCCTGCTGCCGGCCGGGCTGATCCAGGAGATCCGGGCACTGGCCCACCCGCCCGTGCCGTGGGATGCGAGGCTCGCCCGCTGGTTCGACGAGTACGTCCCCCGGCCGGAACCCGTACGCTCCTACGCCCGCCCGGCGCGGCGGCAGGCGTCGACACCGGATATCCCGCGCGCGGGCCGGTACTTCCCGCCTCAGGAGACGGCCCGCAGCACCTTCGGAGTCGTTCTCGACACCTCCGGCTCGATGAACAGCGCCGTGCTCGGCAAGGCACTCGGCGCCATTGCCTCGTACGCGGAGGCACGCGACGTACCCGCGGCGCGCGTGGTGTTCTGCGACGCGGCACCGTACGACGCCGGCTATCTGCCACCGGCCGAGATCGCCGGCCGGGTTCGGGTGCGCGGGCGTGGCGGTACCGCACTGCAGCCGGGCATCGACCTGTTGCAGAGGGCCGACGACTTCCCGCCGGCTGCCCCGATACTCGTCATCACTGACGGCTGGTGCGACACCCTGCGGATCCGGCGCGAGCACGCCTTCTTGATCCCGCAGGGGGCCTCTCTGCCGTTCACACCGCGCGGCCCGGTGTTCCGGTTGAGCTGAGGGTCCGGCGTCACGGGTTCTCGCGTGAAGGTCACTGAGCAACTCTGCGGAGAAATGACTGACAATGTCAGCCGCACAAAAGACCAGCTCATCATGCCTGCTGAGCACGAAAGATCCAGATAACGGCCTGCTCAGCAGACAGGTGCTCAACAAGCATGCCGAGGAACGTACGGCCCGCTGACCAGGCGAAAGAGGCACGTCACCGAACCGGAATCAAGATCGCCCCACTACCGCCAATTTCCGTTCCGATACTCCCCGAGGGCCGTTCACGCCCACGCCAGGCGCTCCCGGTCGTGCGCGATCAGGGGCCATTCAGGGCGCGGTGCGGAGCCGTCGACCAGGGGCGTACGTCAGATGCGGGGGAGCGGCCTGACGCTCTCGCGGATCACGATGTGCGTGCCCAGGACGTGCCGTTCGGGACCGGTGGCCGGCGGACCGTCCAGTGCGAGCCGGACCGCGGTGCGGCCCAGCTCCTCGGCGGGGATATGGACCGTGGTCAGCCGGGGGGTGACCTCGGCGGCCACCGGGTCGTCGTTGTAGCCCACGACGGAGATGTCCTCGGGTACCCGCAGCCCGCGCTCCTGGAGGGCGCGCATCGCGGCGGCCGCGCTCTCGTCGTCGCCCGCGACGACCGCGGTGAAGTCGGGCCGCCCGTCGCACGCGTCCAGGAGCCCGCGCATCACCTCGTACCCGGCGATCCGGCTGAAGTGGGTGCCGTGCAGCCGGGCCGCCGACGGCGGGAACCCGTGGTCGGCGAGGGCCTTGAGATATCCGGCGACGCGCGCCTCGCCCGTGGTGTGCCCCGGTTCGTACCCCAGCAGGACGATTTCGCGGTGTCCGGCGCCCAGCAGGTGGCTGGTGACGGCGTGCGCGCCCGCCTCGTTGTCGTACTCGACGACGATCGCGGGCACATCGGGTGCGGGTGTGGGCCGGCCGCAGAGCACCAGACGCGAACCGGCGGCGGCGAGCGCCTGGGCGTACTGCGCCATCCGCGCCCGGTACTCCTCGTCCTCCGCGACCCCGCCGACCAGCACCACGGCCTCCGCCGCCTGCTCGCGCATCATCTGCACGACGGCGAGTTCGCGGGCCGGGTCGCCCCCGGTCGTACACACCAGACAGAGGCGGTCGCGCTTGGCACTCTCCTCCTCCACGCCTTGGGCGACCTTCGCATAGAACGGGCTGGTGACCTGGGAGATGAGGACGGCGACGGTCTTGCGACCGGTGCCGGCCAGAGCGCGGGCGTGCGGGTTGATCACGTAGTCGAGGTCCTTGACCGCACGAAGCACCTTCGTCCGGGCACCGGCCGAGGTCGCATGGGTGCCGGACAGGACCCGGGAGGCGGTCGCCACCGAGACCCCGGCACGCGCCGCCACATCACGGATGGTGACCCGTCCCCCCACCACTGCCCCCTCTTGTCGTTCGCCGCCCCGGGTGGCAGCCCTCGCAGCTGTCACCCGGGACCATCTTGCCCTACCTGCTGGTCAGTGGGTCGACTCGAACTCCTTCATCAGTTCGTCTGCGGCCTTGGCGCCGCCCTGGTTGCGCCACTTCTTGTAGATGGAGTCCCAGTCGGAGAGCTTGCTGCGGCCGGAGATGATGGCGGTGGTCCCGTCCTTGAGGAGCTGGCCGAGGGTCGCGTTGTGCTTGCTGAGGGTCTCCGAGACCAGGCCCGCACTGTCGTTGGGCTTCATCATCGGCATCACCTTCTGCTCCCAGGCGTGCACCCGCTTGGTGAGTTCGGGGTCGCCGGGTACGAACAGCACGGTGGGGGCGTCGCAGAGGTAGGCGAACGGCACATTGATCTTGTTCTCGATCAGGCCGAGCGAGGTCAGGATGGGACTGCCGGTCGCGTCGCGGGTGAAGTGGGTGCCCTCGACGCCGAAGTGCATCAGCTGGTACTCCTCGGAGCCGAACGGCGAGGCCAGCCAGTCGAGGACCCGCAGGAGCAGTTTGATGCGGTCCTTCGACGCCTTCTTGAAGTAGGTGCCACCGAAATAGCCGGTGTTCTGCTGGTAGTGGGGGGTCGCGCCGCTGACGGTGTACGGGGTGAGGACGTCGAGTTCGTATGCGCCCTTGATGCCCTGCTGGGCCGGGAGCAGGGATCCGGCGAAACCGTCCGCCATGGAGAGCAGGGTGCCGTTGTAGAAGAGGGTCTTGATGTCGACGGTGGAGGTGGAGGAGGCGTCCGGGTAGAACACCTTGTCGTTGTTCCTGGCGACCAGGTACTCCAGCGTCGCCTTGAACTCCTCGGTGCCCCACATGTCGACGGCTTTGCCGTCCTTGATCTCCCAGTCGTTGGGGGCGCCGTGCCACATGGCGTGGGTCTTGTGCCCGTAAACGGTGGACATGGACGAGCCGAGCGCGAACTTCTTCGACGTCGAGGCCTCCTTCACCACGGCCGCGAAGTCCGCGGCGGACATCCCCGGCTTGTAGCCGGCGGCGTCGAAGGCGGTGCGGTTGATGAAGATGGCCTCGTTCGGCTTCGGGCGTTCGATGGGTACGCCGTAGAGCCGGCCCGCGATCCGGCCCAGGCCCTGCCAGGAGTAGGTGGGAATGTTGGCGAGGTTGGGGTACTCCTTGATCGCGTCGCCCGACAGGAACTCGGTGAGATCGGCGCAGCGTGCCCGTACGAACTGTTCCTTGCTGGGCAGTACATGGCCGCCGCCGACATTGATGATGTCGGGCAGGTCGCCACCCGCGATGACGGTCGCCATCTTGGCGTCGAAGTCCGCGTCGGGCACGACGGTGAACTCGATCTCCACGCCGAGGGCTTCGTTCATCGCGGCCCAGTACTTGTTCTGGGAGGCGGGCTTGGGTGGGGTGCCGTAGGTGATCGTGATGACCTTGATCTTCTCGCCCCTGCCGGGCTTGTCGGCCACCGCCGTGACCAGCTTGTCGGGGTAGCGGGTGTACCCGGCCTGTACGCCGCTGGCGGACGGTGCGAGTTCGGGCGCGGGTACGGGGGCGGCGACGTAGGCGGGCCAGGGCGCCAGCTTCGTACCGGCGTTGCTGACCTGACGGTCCTTGGAGCTGGTGGAGCACGCGGTCAGTCCGGCGGGGGCGGCGATCGCGGCGCCACCGGCGGCGATGGAGCGCAGCAGGGTGCGGCGCGAGAGGGAGGAGGACATGGCGAGGTAGACCCTTCGAGTCGGCTCTGGGGCTGGGGTGTCGGAGAGGTGGGCGTCAGCTCTTGATGGCGCCGGTGAGCACGCCCTTGGTGAAGTACTTCTGCAGGAAGGGGTAGACGATCAGGATGGGTACGGTCGCGATCACGAGCACTGCCATCTGCGTCGTCTGCGGCGCGGAGATCATGCCCGCCTCGCTGGCCCCGGTGTCGGCGATCTGTGCGCCACCGATGACGTAGGTGCGCAGGACCTGCTGGAGCGGCCAGTGGTCGGAGTTCATGTAGATCGAGGCATGGAACCAGGCGTTCCAGTAGCTCACCGCGTAGAAGAGGCCGACGACCGAGAGCGCGGCCTTGGACAGCGGCAGCACGATGCGCCACAGGGTCTGCCAGTCGCCCGCGCCGTCCAGGCGGGCGGCTTCGTACAGCTCTTCGGGGATCCCCTGGAAGAAGCCGCGCAGGACCACGAGGTTGAAGACGTTGATGAGCACGGGCGCGATCAGTGCGGCGTAGTTGTCGAGCAGGCCCATCCCCTTGACCAGGAGGAAGGCCGGGATCATGCCGGGCGGAAAGAGGAAGGTGAAGAGGATGAGCATCAGGGCCGGCTTGGCGCCGAAGACCTTGGGGCGGCTCAGTGCGTACGCGAGGAACGTCGTGCAGGCGAGCGAGAGGAGCGTCCCGAAAAGGGTGACGCCGACGCTCACCCCGAGCGCCTCGGTGACGATGCCGCCGTCGAGGATCTGCCGGTAGGCGCGGGTGGTCGGGTGAGAGGGCCAGAGCACCCAGCCGCCGTTGTCGACCACCTCCTGGTTGGAGGCGAGGCTGGTGGAGACGATCACCAGGAAGGGAATCAGGACCAGGACGAGCAGGACGGCGACGGCGACGGCCTTGCCCGCCTGGGTGACGGGCCTGGGCTTCTCCGCCCAGGCGGGACGGATGTGCCGGGCCGGGCGTGCGCGATGTGCGGCGGTGGTCACTTGTAGATCCCCTGCTCTCCGAGCCGGTGTGCGACCCTGTTGGCCGCGAAGACGAGAGCCGCGCCGACGACTCCCTTGAAGAGGCCCGCCGCGGCCGCGTAGCCGGTGTCGCCGCCGACCAGGCCCTGCCAGAAGACGAAGGTGTCGAGGATCTCCCCGGCGCCGGGTCCCACCGTGGACCGTTGCAGCAGCATCTGCTCGAAGCCGACGGACAGTACGTCACCGAGCCGCATGATCAGCACCAGCACGATGACGGGCCTGATGGACGGCAGGGTGACGTGCCAGAAGCGGCGCCAGGGGCCGGCGCCGTCGATGGCGGCCGCTTCGTAACTCTGCTCGTCGACCTGCATCAGGGCGGCGAGGAAGATGATCGTGCCCCAGCCGGCGTCCTTCCAGACGACCTGGGCGACGACGAGCGGCTTGTATGCGTCGGGGTTGCCGATGATGTCGACCGTGTGCAGCCCGGCATCGCCCAGCGCACTGTTCAACAGGCCTGTCGAACCGAGAACTTGCTGGAAGAGGGCGACGACGATGACCCAGGACAGGAAGTGCGGCAGGTAGACCACGGACTGCACGAAGCGGCGCAGCAGGTCCGAGGTGAGGCCGTGCAGCAGCAGGGCGATGGCCAGCGGTACGGGGAAGAAGAAGATCAGTTGGAGCAGGGCGATCGCCAGGGTGTTCCAGGTGGCGTGCCAGAAGTCGGGGTCCCCGAACATCCGGCTGAAGTTCTCGACGCCGACCCAGGGGCTGGCCCACAGTCCGTCGAACGGCACGTACTCCTTGAACGCCACGACGTTGCCGATGAAGGCGCCGTAGTGGAAGAGCAGGAAGTACGCCATCCCCGGGAGCATCAGCAGCACCAGGGTCCGACTCGACTGGAAACGCTTCCACCACTGACTATCCGAAGGAATGGTCGAGTTGGGGGGATACATCCGCTCGATGGGTGGCTCAACCGCTCCGCCGCCGGTCCGATTCTCTGTCACCGTGGGCACGGCAACCCCTCCGTCGTGGGAACAAGGTGCGAGGAATCTAAAGCGGTTACATGAGGCGGTCAACCCATCGCGTCCTTACATCTCTTGACCTCATGTGAGAAATCGCTCTAACCTCCTGCACTGTTGTGGAACCGGTTACAGGAAGAGAGTGGGCATCCGTGGCCGACCGACCAACCACCGCGCTGGCCATGGGCTCTGACGTAGCCCGGGCGGTGTTCACACCCGTGCTGCGTGAACGGCTCCGGCGCTGCGTCGACTTGGCGGACGAACCGCTGACCGGATCGCTCACCGGAAAAGAGGCGGGTACCGTCCTCGCCGATACCCAGCTCCTGATCACCGGCTGGGGCTGCCCGCCGCTCGCCGCGGACGTACTGGCCCTGGCGCCACGGCTGCAGGCGGTCGTCCACTCCGCGGGATCCGTCAAGAGTCTGGTCACGGAGGCGGTGTGGGAGCGCGGTCTGCTCGTCTCCTCGGCGGCGGACGCCAACGCGGGCCCCGTCGTGGACTACACCGTCGCCGTCATCACGCTCGCCTCGAAACGTGCCCTGTCCACCGCCGCGCGCTACGGGGAGGGCTGGCCTGCATTCTCGGAGCGGGAGGGCGCGGACGGCCGGACTGTCGGCATCATCGGCGCCTCCCGTATCGGCCGCGGCGTGCTCGCCCGGCTCTCCACTTCGGACAGCGACTACCGACTTCTGCTCACCGACCCCTACGTCACCGGACGGGAGGCCGCATCCCTGGGCGCTGAGCTGGTCCCGCTCGACGAACTCTGCCGCCGCAGCTCGGTGGTGAGCATCCATGCCCCCCAACTACCCGAAACGCAGCATCTGATGGACGCGGCGATGCTGGCGCTCGTCCCGGACGGCGCTACCGTCGTCAACACGGCCCGCGGCAGCCTGCTCGACACCGACGCCCTGACTCGCGAGTGCGCCTCGGGCCGTCTGGACGCCTTCCTCGACGTCACCGACCCGGAGCCGCTCCCCGCCGGCCATCCCCTCCTCGCGCTCCCCAACGTCCTGACCACCCCGCATCTTGCGGGTGCCCAGGGCAGCGAGGTGCGCCGACTCGGCGTCTACGCCGTCGAGGAGGCGGAGCGCTTCGCCCGCGGGCAGCCCCTGCGCGGCGGCCTCGGGCGAGCCGACCTGACACGGCTCGCCTGAGGCCGCTCACCGGCGACGTGGGATGCGAGAGCGTCGGCCCCGCCGTGCGCCCCCTGGTGACCGCCCGGTGCCGTCGGGGGCCGGTTGATGTGCCGGTCCGCCGCCGTCGCACCCCGTGGTGTGCGACGGCGGACCGCCTCGGCATCGTCCCGGGTGACCAAGGTGTGGGCGGCCGGCACGATGGCGAGGGCGCCCAGGGTGCGCCCGGCGCGCCAGATCCCGCCCTACCCGCGCACCGACCAGGCAACTCGCGGCAGGCTGCTCAACCCCGGCTACACCGCCGCCGAGACCGCCGCCGCGGACGCCAGTTCGCGCAGGTCACCGGTAGCGCGTCGGGCCCGGCGGGCTTACGCGAAGCCGACGATGCCGCGCGGGCTGTAGTGCTCCTCGAGGCGCTCGCACTCGTCGTCGCTCAGCCGCAGGTCGACCGACGCGACGGCGTCGTCCAGGTGCTGCGGCTTGGTCGCACCGACGATCGGCGCAGTCACCCCCGGCTGCCGCAGCAGCCAGGCCAGCGCGACCTGGGCGCGGGTGACACCGCGCTCGTCCGCGATCGCCGCGACGGCGTCCACGATGTGCCGGTCGGTGTCCTGGTAGAGGGTCTTGCCGAACTCGTCGGTCTCGCTGCGCGCGCTGGTGGTGTCCCAGGCCCTGGTGAGCCGGCCGCGGGCCAGCGGGCTCCACGGGATGACCCCGACACCCTGGTCGGCGCACAGCGGCAGCATCTCCCGCTCCTCCTCGCGGTAGAGCAGGTTGTAGTGGTTCTGCATGCTGACGAAACGTGTCCAGCCGTGCCGCTCGGCGACGTACTGCGCCTTGGAGAACTGCCATGCGTACATCGAACTCGCCCCGATGTAGCGGGCCTTGCCTGCCTTCACTACGTCGTGCAGGGCCTCCATGGTCTCCTCGATCGGCGTCGTCCGGTCCCAGCGGTGGATCTGGTAGAGGTCGACGTAGTCGGTGCCCAGCCGGCGCAGGCTGTGGTCGATCTCGGTCATGATCGCCTTGCGGGACAGCCCGCCACCGTTGGGCCCGGGCCGCATCGGGCCGTGCACCTTGGTGGCCAGCACGATCTCGTCGCGGCGGGCGAAGTCGGCAAGCGCCCGGCCGACGATCTCCTCGCTGGTGCCGTCGGAGTAGACGTTCGCGGTGTCGAAGAAGTTGATCCCCGCCTCGACGGCCTGCCGTACGAAGGGCCGGCTGGCCTCTTCATCCAGCGTCCAGCCGTGGTCACCGCGGTCGGCGACGCCGTAGCTCATACAACCCAGGCAGATGCGGGAGACGTCGAGACCGGTCGTGCCGAGTTTCAGATAGTCCATGGCCACCCACCCTACGTCGCGTCCGGTCGCCCTCACGGGGGCGAGGCACCAGGCGAGCACCGCGGGCCAGGGACCGTACACCGGGACAGGGTTGGGATGGCCTCCGCCGGGCGCCCTGGCGCGGCCGGGACCGCCGGGGCACACTCTTCGACGCGTGAGTGGAGGGCGTTCGACCCATCGGCTCGGCGCCCGCGCGCGCAGGCTGCGTCGCGAGCGGCCGTGGGCTCCCTGTTCGTCACCCGCTTTGCTCTGCCGTACTGCCTTGCGGCTAGTTTGTGTGCAGGACAGGTACGCAGGCCCGTGGTGGCAGAGGCGCACGGGGGACGGGAGGTCGGGAAGAGTGTCGCTGCGCGGAGGTGACCCAGCCGAGATCGGCGGCTATCCGCTCGAGGCGCGGCTCGGCTCGGGTGGCATGGGCACGGTCTTTCTGGCCCGTACGAGTTCGGGGCGACCTGTCGCGATCAAACTGATCCACCAGCAGTTCGCGGGGGACGACGAGTTCCGCATCCGTTTCCGACAGGAGGTGGCGGCGGCGAGGCGGGTGAGCGGGGCGTTCACCGCCGCGGTGGTCGACGCCGCCCCTGAGGCCGAGCAGCCGTGGATGGCGACGACCTATATCGAGGGCCACACGCTGGCCCAGCGCATCGCTACGAAGGGCCCGCTGAACGGAGCGGAGCTGAGGAGGCTTGCCATCGGGCTGGCGGAGGCGCTGCGCGACATCCACCGGGTGGGGGTCGTCCACCGTGACCTGAAGCCGTCGAACGTCGTGCTCTCGCCCGAGGGGCCGCGCGTCATCGACTTCGGTATTTCGCGCGCTGTGGACCAGCAGACGCTGACGATGACAGGGCGGGTCATCGGTACGCCGCCCTTCATGTCGCCGGAGCAGTTGCAGGCGCCGCGTGACGTGGGGCCGCGGTCCGATGTCTTCTCGCTCGGGACGCTGCTGGTGTACGCAGCGACGGGCCACGGGCCCTTCGACGCGGACAGCCCGTACATGACGGCGTATCAGGTGGTGCACGAGGAGCCGTCGCTGGGTGCCGTACCGGTGGCTCTGCGTGCGGTCGTCGAGTCGTGCCTGGACAAGGAGCCAGAGGGACGCCCCTCGGCGGACGAACTCCTGGTGCTGCTGCGGGACCTGCCGGCCGACCTCGGCGGGACCGACGCGAACGGGGTCGGCGCGGGCCGCACCCGCGACATGATCACCCAGCATCACCTCGCGACGCGAGCCACACCGGCGCCGAATGCCCCGGACGGTCCCGACACAGGGAGCACCGGCAGTTCCATCGGCCGCCGTCTGCGCGGCCGATGGCGGCCTGTGCTCGCGGCCGCGGTCGCGGTGGCAGCGATCGGCGGGGGAGTCGCCGCGCTGCAGGCGGGTGGCCCCAGCGGCGACAGCGGCGGCGACAAGGGCGACAGCGTTGCGGTGCCGGGTGCCAAACTTCCGGACGGCTTCGAGTCGTGGCGCAAGACCGTGCAGGGCGGTCGCGAGGACATCCCCGACGAGCTGCGTTGCGTCGCGCGTGGCGACGCGCGTGGCAACGCGCTGTTCTGCGGGGGCGGCGGTGTTGTCGCGACCCGTATCAGGCCCCGGGACGGCTCGCGGGTGTGGACGGCGAAGAGCCCGGGCGTCCCCGTCCAGGGCATGCACCTGGTGGGCGCCACCGACGACACGGTGCTCGGTTACCGCTTCGCCGCCGAGGACGCCCCGCAGGACCCGCCCAGCGAGGTGGTGGCCATCGACGCGAACAACGGCCGGGAGCTGTGGTCCGTGCCGTCCGGTGCCCGGTCGAGGGCCGTCACGGGCCGGACCGAGGACGCCATGGTGGTCGGTTCCGCCGTCGTGACGGTCGACGCCTCCAACTCCCGCTTCGAGGCCCGGGATGCGAACAGCGGTGAGGTCGCCTGGACGACGTCGTTCCCCGCGGGTACGCAGTGTGCTCCCGTTCCGGTGGGTCCACAGCTATTCGCGATGTGCGCGACGGATGCGGAGGTGGAGGCCTCAGAGGTGCGCCACCCCACCCTGTACGCGGTCGACCGCGACTCGGGGACGCTGGGCAGGCCCATCGCGGTCGACGGACCCGCGGTGCCGATGGGCGTCGCCGACGGCGGACTCGTACTTCTTCAGGTGCACATGGAGGGAACGGCGCTGGCCGGGTACGACGGGGTGGCGCGGGTGGACCCGGCCTCGCGGAAGGTCACGTACTCCCGACTGGCCAAGACGTACGCGGGGACACCCGGCATGGCGGACGGCACTGTCTACGTGAGCAGGCAGACCGGTCTCGTCACGGCGCTCGACCCGGCGACCGGCAGGATGAAGTGGTCGCGGCAGACGGGCGTGGAGGGTGCGTCGGGTCCCGTGGCGGGGGCCGACGCGCTGTATTTCAGCTCGGCCACCGGCCGGGTGGTCGCGCTGTCGCCGTACGACGGCAAACCCCTGTGGACAACGGATCCGCAGGTTGATGGTTTCACGGGCGAGCAGGGCGCAAGCCCGCGCGTGACCGTTGCGGGGCGTGCGGTGATCGTGGCCGCGGCCGAGAACACTCTCTTCGCCTTCGACGGGCAGAAGCCGCCCAAGTCGGGCTGACCCCGGCGGCACCGGACGCCGGGCGCCTTCCCTGCGGATCAAGCCCGGTCGAGGGTCCGACTTCAGATGCTGAGGCCGGATCCCGTGCTCAGAGCGTGGCGCCCGTTACAGCGGATGTTCTGCGCAGGTCAGGGGCCATCTTCGGATGGCCCCTGAGGCGTAGGGGCCGTGCTCGCGGCCGACGCCCGTCCTTTCTCCGGCACCGGGAAGGATCCCCGCGGATCTGAGTACGGAGGGCAGGTCGAGTGATTGGGCAGTCCGCGCTCAGGCCGTGAGGAATTCGATGAGCGCCGCGTTCACCTCGGCCGGGCGTTCCTGCTGTGTCCAGTGTCCGCAGCCGGCCAGCTCGAGTGGCTTGCGCCGCAGTCCGGGCATCAGGTCGGGGAGGCGCGCGATGAGTTCGGGCGTGCCTGGGAAGGCGGGAACAAGGTCGCGGTCGCCGTAGATGTACAGGGCGGGACGGGTGATGGCCGAGCCTTGCCATGGGGCGGTCAGTTCCCAGTTCCGGTCGAGGTTGCGGTACCAGTTCAGAGCTCCGGTGAAGCCTTTGGAGAAGCTCTCGGTGAGCGCGTCGAGATCGTCCTCGGTGAACCACTCCGGCAGCGACTCGGGGTCCGGCATGTCCGCGAGCCAGCCCCGCTCGGGGTCGATCAGCGGCTGCTTGCCCGCGTCGGCGCCTGGAGCGTCCCCGGAAGCCGAGAAGAAGAATTTCCGCAACGCCGTGCGCGTGTCCTTCGCGAACTCGGCGTCGGCGACACCGGGACGGTTGAAGTAGTTCCAGTAGAAGCGGCCGCCGAACTTCTTGTCCATGGCGACCAGCGGAGGTTCTGCACCCCGGAAGGGGGGCGGCACGCTCAGGCCGGCCACCCCGAGGACCATGTCCGGTCGCATCAGGGCGGTGTGCCAGGCGACCGGCGCGCCCCAGTCGTGTCCGACGACGTGCGCCTTCTCCTCGCCCAGTGCCTGGATCAGACCTACGACGTCGCCGACCAGGTGGAGGATGGTGTACGCATCGACGGCGTCGGGACGGTCACTACGCCCGTATCCACGCTGGTCGGGGGCGACCACTCGGAAGCCCGCGTCGGCGAGGGGACCGAACTGCCGATGCCAGGAGTGCCATGACTCGGGGAAGCCGTGCAGGAGCACCACCAGGGGGCCTTCGCCTTCCTCGGCGATGTGCAGTCGAACCCCGTTCGTGTCGACCATTCGATGCTCAACCATGCGCATGAGCGTATACGTCATGACCTGTTCGGCAGCGTCACCACTGTCCGGCGGCGCAGGTCCTTGGTCTGTTCGGAGCCCGTCCCGTTCGTCTCGCCGTGAGTCGGCGCGGGGCCGTCCGGGGAGCGCATCGGGGCCGTGCGACGACCGGGTGACGCGATGGCTGGTCCTGGCCGGATGCGATGTCGGCGAAGTGGCGGACTTGGTCGTCCGAGGACTGCACCGGGGTGCGGCCCTCCTCGCGGGAGGGACCGCACCCCAAGGCCTCAGCGCTGTGCGGCCATGGCGGGCGGGGCTGCGTCGACGCCCCAGCTCGTCGGAGTGCCGGAGAGCTTGATCTTGATCGTGCCGGAGCGGAGCAGGTTCTCGTGAGAGAGCCAGCCCTGGCGCAGCTTGCCCTTGTTCGTGTCCACCGAGGACACGTACTGGAGCTTCGACGCGTCGGCGCCCGGGGCCTCGATGCTGATCCTGCGTCCGTGCTCAGGCCGGATCTCGACCTTCTCGAACATAGGTGCAGTAACTACGTAGTCGGCGGATCCCGGCTGGGCCTCGAAGACGCCGGCCATGGCGAAGACGAGCAGCGACGAGGTGGCGCCGAGGTCGTCGTTGCCGGGCATGCCGTACGCGTCGTCGGTGAAGAGCGTCCGCATCGCGCGCAGCACGGCTGAGGTCTTCCACGGCGCGCCGGTCCACGCGTACATCCATGGCGTGTGGAAGTCGGGCTCGTTGTTGGGGTTGAAGGCGAAGTTGTTGTGGTAGTCGTACGCGCCGGTCACCCACGACTCCGAAGCGGCCTTCGCCGGGTCGGTGAGCACGGTCGGCATGTCGAAGAACTTGTCGAGCCGCTGCTCGGCCTTCGCCTGGCCGCCCATGAGCCCGAAGAGGGTCTGCGGGTCCTGCTGGGCGAGCCATTCGTACTGCCATGCGGTGCCCTCGTGGAACGCGCCGGCCTGGGCCGGGTCGGGGTCGCCCGCGACGGTGCCGTCCGCGTTCTTCGTGACCGGGAAACCCGAGAAGCCCTGCGACGTGACGTCGGGGTCCCAGAGCTTGGTGAAGTTGTCGCAGCGCGAGGCAAGCGTCGCGGCCTTGTCCTGGTAACCGAGGCCGCCGGCCATCGTGGACAGTGCGCAGTCGGCGAGCGAGTATTCGAGCGTGGCCGAGCCTGCCTGGCGACTGTCTCCGTACTTGTAGCCGGGCAGGTTCTGGTAGCCGACCCAGCCGTTCTTGACGTACGTCGGGTTGCCGTCACGCCCGCGGAAGATCGACTGGTCCGCGGGGACCTCGTTGACGTTCTTCCAGAGCGCGTCGAAGAGCCGGCGCGAGGTGCGGTTGTCGAGCAGGCCGCGGTTGTAGATGTCGACGATCCACGGGGTGATGGGATCACCGCTCATCACGTTGGTCTCGCCGCCGCCGAGCCCCCAGCGCGGCAGCCAGCCACCGTCCTGGTAGATGTGCAGCACGGACTTGGCCATGTCCGCGGCCTTTTCCGGATGCAGCAGGGCCACCAGCTGGTTCTGCGAGCGGTAGGTGTCCCAGAGCGAGAACATCTGGTAGTACGTGGAATCCGCGCGGTGCACCTGGTCGTCGAAGCCGCGGTAGCGGTTGTCGACATCGGACCCGATCGACGGGTGCAGCAGCGAGTGGTAGAGCGCGCTGTAGTACGTGCGCCGGTCGGCGGTGCTGCCGCCGGCCACGCGCATGCGGTTCAGCTCGTCCTGCCAGGTGTCGTGCGCGCCGGTGCGGGCCTTGTCGAAGGACTTCGGCTGCTCGGCCTTGCGGTTGAGCCGCGCGCCGTCGACCGAGGTGTAGGAGAGACCCACCGAAGTACCGACCTGGTCGCCCTCGGCCGGGTCGAACGTCACCCAGGCGCCGGCCCGCTTGGCGCCGCGCGCTGCTTCGCGCCGGTCCGGGGTGAGGGTGCCGTCGGTCCAGGTCCCGAAGTTCGAGAACTTCCGGTCGAACTTGGCGCTGAAGAATATTCGGTAGCGCTCCTTGCCGGTCTCGCCGCAGAAGTTGCCCCCTTGGACCCAGCCTTCCACGGTGTCGTTGCCGACCACCTCGACGTCGCCGGCGTAGGTACTGCCGTTGCTCTCGCCGACCTCGATGAGTATGTTCTCGGAGCCCGATCCGGCGGGGTAGGTGTACCGGTGCTGGCCGGTCCGCTGTGTCGCGGTGAGCTCGGCCTGGATGCCGTTGTCGAACTTCACGCCGTAGTAGCCCGGCGCACGGGTTTCGTTGTCATGGCTGAACTTCGCACCGGACTGCGCCGGGTCGGACGACGTGACGGCACCGGTGGTCGGCATGAACCGGAAGTTGCCCATCGTCTGGCAGCCGACGCCCGAGAGATGCGTGTGGCTGAAGCCGAGGATGGTGTCCTGCTGGTAGTCGTAGGAAGCGTACTTGTTCAGCTGCGTGTCAGGGCTCAGCTGCACCATGCCGAATGGGGCGGCGGCGCCAGGGAAGGTGGTCCCGTCACCGTTGTTGCCGATCGACGTGTCGACCAGCGTGGTGGGGTCATCGGCGAACTTCGGTCCCTGCTCCCTGGCGTCCGCGACGCCGGAGGTGGCGGAAACCGTGGCCACGGTGGTGGCTATCAACAAGGCGGTGAACACGCGTTTCAACGCTCTCATCGCGATCCTCTCGTACGACAACGTTGTCAACTTCGAGCTCGACGATCTTTTCCCTTCCGGCACTGTTACGTCAATCCACCGTTGTCCACCGCTGGTTGGCCGTGGTGTCAGTGGCGGCCGGCAAGCACGCGCGGGCGTACGCGCGTCGGGTCGGCATGGCGAGGTGTGGCGCCCGGACCGGGGCGACCGGTCGGTGCATCCGGTCCGCAGCAACGGGTCGGCGTCCATGAAGTGCCCTGTCCGGCGTGGCTGTTCGTGGCTTCGGGCGGTGCCCACAGCGGTGGCCGCTGCCGTCGCGGCGGCGCCCGGGCCGAGGGCGCCGACCGGCCGCCGCCCCGATCGCGGCGGAACCGGCGGCCCTGCCGGGACTCGTGGGGTTGGTCCTGCTCGCCTCCTCGGACGGCTGCGTCGGGCCGCCGAACACCCTGGAGGGCAGCTGCTCCTGCCATCCGGTCCGACGCCGTGTCCTGGACGCTGCCGCGCCTGGTCGACGGCGTTCCCCTGCTCGCCGCGATCACCGCGCTCCTGGTGGCCGCGGCCGGATCACTCGTCCGACGCGTGCTCCCGCGAGGGACGCGACCGACGGACGCGGCGGGCGGGGAGCCCGCACGGTCCGGCGGTCGGGGCCCCGGTTACGAGGGCTGCTCGAGATCCACGCGGAAGGCGCGTGAGCCGGGCTGGTGATCTGTCTCGCCTCGGAGCATCCGGGTCTCGGGGGGAGTACCCCGGGCGCGGCGAGGTATCGGCGGTCCGACGCTCGCTCTCACCGCGAAGGAGGAGCGGATTCCCCGGTGAGCCCGGGACGGTCACTGCTCCCGCATGCCCCACGGCGAGCCATACGCGTCGAGCAGGTCCAGGAACGGGCGGGCGGGGAAGGCTTCCGGGCCGAGGACTCCCGAGCCGGTCCACGCGCCCGTGGCCAGGAGTTCGAGGGCGACGACCGGGTTGACGGCCGTCTGCCACACCACCGCCTGGGAGCCGTACTCGGCCATCGACCACTGGTTGTCGACCACGTGGTAGAGGTAGACCTCGCGCGGCGCACCGTCCTTGGTGCCGCGCACCCAGGTGCCCGCGCAGGTCTTGCCGTGCATGCGCTCGCCCAGCGTCGCCGGGTCCGGCAGGCAGGCGGCCACGACGTCGCGGGGCGACACACCCACCGGGCCCGCAGCGCTCGGCACGGTCACCGGGTCGGTGCGGTCCAGACCCAGGAGGTGCAGCGTCCTCAGGGTCTGGATGAACTCCTCGCCCAGGCCGTACTTGAAGGTCACACGCCGTGCGTCGATCCAACGCGGGACGAGCAGCACCTCCTCGTGCTCCACGTTCACGCACTCGACCGGGCCGATGCCCTCGGGGAAGTCGAACACCTCCGGCTCGCTGAAGGGCGCGGTGGTGAACCAGCCGCGGTCCGCCTCGTAGACGACCGGCGGATTGAGGCACTCCTCGATGGTGGTCCAGATACTGAAGGAAGGGGCGAACTCGTAGCCGTCGACGGTGAGGTTCGCGCCGTCGCGGATGCCGATCTCGTCGATCTCGTCGAAGAGTTCGTCCGCTGCGTACCGCGCGAAGACATCGGACAGCCCCGGCTCCACACCCATGCCGACGAGGGCCAGCGCGCCCGCCTTCTCCCAGTCGGCGGCCTGCGCGAACTGCGTGTCGCCGAGCATGACCCCGCACTCCTCGTACGGCCGGTCGGAGTGCGGGCGTGACAGAGACATCGCCATGTCGAGGTAGGTCGCGCCCGCCGCGAGCGCCGCCTGGAAGAGGGGCATCACGAACCGCGGGTCGGTGGCATTGAGCAGCACGTCGCACCCGTGCCGCTTCAGCAGTGCCGTCACCGCCGCCTGATCGGACGCGTCGACGTGCTCGGCCCGGAAGCGGCCCGCGGCACCCGCGAGGGCAGCGACCGCCGCCTCGGCCCGGCTCAGGTCGTAGTCGGCCACGACCATCTCGTCGAAGAACGTGCGCCGGGCCGCGATCCTGGTGATCGCGGTACCCACACCGCCGGCTCCCACAAGCAGAACACGCATGACACGGACTTCCTCTCTGGAGACGGGGCGTGGCCTCGCGGACCGGAGATGCGGGCGCCCCTGCCGGGAGATCCAACGCCGTGTGCTCGGATAAGGTCAATGGTGTTGGCATAAGGACCATGGGCGGGAGGCGGCAGTGGCGAAAGCTGTGGTGCCCGAGGAGAAACGGCGGCGCCGCCGTCCCACCAGGAGCGGCACCGTGCTCTCCGAGCAACTGATTCTCGAGACCGCCCTGCGGATGCTGCGTGAGCACGGCAGCGCGGGACTCACCGCCCGCCGTCTCGGCCTGGCCCTGGACGCCGACCCCAGCACCCTCTACCGGTACTTCCGCGGCATGGACGATCTGACCCTTGCCATCGGCGACGCCCTCATCGGGCAGGCCCTGCAGGGCTGGCGGCCCACGGGGGAGTGGCGGTCGGATCTGCGCGGCCTCGGGTTGCGCATCCACGCCGTGTACGTCGGGCATCCGCAGGCGGCGCTGCTGACGGCGAACCGGGTCACCGGCCGGGCCCACGAGCTGGCGGCCGACGAGGCCATCCTCGACGTACTTCGCACGGCGGGGTTCCCCTTGCCGGACACGGTACGGATCTACCAGGCCTTCATCGACCAGACGCTGGCCTTCGCCGCGCTCGACGCGGCCTCGCTGGCTCTGCCACGCGAAAGTCTCAGAGCCGACGAGGACATGTGGCGCTCGACGTACGCCCGTCTGCCGCGCACCACACACCCCCGGATCGCCGAGGCGGCGCCCCTCCTGGCGACCCGCATGGTTGACAGCGCCTATCCCGCCGCCCTCGAGATGCTGCTGGACGGCGCCGCAGCGCAGTGGGAGGCACTCCGCGCCCGGCGATAGAGGATCGCCCGGGGCCGTTGCGGACGGACCCGTCCGGCGCGCCCGATCCCGAGGACGTCCTGGCACCCTCCCCGGACCCCCAGCCGTGTGGCCCGACCCACGTGCCGGAGCTTCGGGTCGAATGACGTCACAGGCCTGGTCCGTGGGGGGTCCGGATCTTGATGGCGGGTCACATCGCGTGTGGCAGGGTGAGTTCGGTCCAGATGGTCTTGCCGTTCGAGGTGTAACGGGTGCCCCAGCGCTGGGTGAGCTGGGCGACGAGGAACAGGCCGCGGCCGCCCTCGTCGTCCGCTCCGGCGCGACGCAGACGAGGAGAAGTACTGCTGCTGTCGGAGACCTCGCAGATGAGGCAGGTGTCACGGATCAGCCGAAGCCGGATCGGCGGGAAGCCATAGCGAATGGCGTTGGTCACCAGTTCGCTGACCACCAGTTCGGCGATGAACGAGATCTCTTCCAGACCCCATTCGGTCAGCTTCCGTGCGGCCAGGGACCGGGCCTCCACGACGACCGCCGGGTCGGCGGCCAGGTCCCAGGAGGCGACACGGTCTGCACCCAGGGCGTGGGTGCGGGCGACGAGGAGCGCGACGTCGTCCGGTGGGCGGAGAGGCAGCAGGGCGGCGGCCACCTGGTCACAGATCTGCCCGAGCGGACGGTCGGGGTGGGACAGGCTGCGCCGCAGTTCCTGAAGTCCGACGTCGATGTCGGGGTCCCGTCCCAGGAGGAGTCCGTTGGTGAAGAGGGCGAGCACGGTTCCGTCCGCGACATCCAGCTCGGCGGTCTCGAAGGGCAGGCCGCCCAGGCCCAGCGGCGGGCCCGCGGGCAGGCGGGGGAACTCGACGCTGCCGTCGGGGTGGACCACCGCGGGCGGGTAGTGGCCGGCGGAGGCCAGTGTGCAGCGCTGCTCGACCGGGTCGTAGACCGCGTACAAGCAGGTGGTCCCGGTGACGGTGCCGCCGGTCGGCGAGGAGCCGGCGGAACCGTCCTCCTCGGCGAGCCGGACCACCAGGTCGTCGAGATGCGTGAGCAGCTCGTCCGGGGGTACGTCGAGGTCCGCCAGGGTGCTCACGGCGGTACGCAGCCGCCCCATGGTGGCGGAGGCGTGTATGCCGTGCCCGGGGACGTCGCCGACGACCAGGGCGACTCGGGCACCGGAGAGCGGGATGACATCGAACCAGTCGCCTCCTACGTCGCTCTCCGCGCCGGCGGGTCGGTAGTGTGCGGCGACCTCGACGGCGTGGAGCTCGGGCAGCTCGCCGGGTAGCAGTCTGCGTTGCAGGGCCAGGGAGGCGGCGCTCTCGCGGGTGTATCGGCGGGCGTTGTCGATGCACACGGCGGCACGGGAGGCCAGTTCCGCGGAGAGGGTGAGGTCCTCGTCGTCGAACGGGTCCGGTTGCTGCCACCGGTAGAAGCTGGCCACACCCATCAGGACGTTGCGGGCGGCCAGCGGTACCACCATCAGGGAGTGCGCACCTGCGGCTCGGATTCCCACGATTCGCCGCGCATCGTCCCGCAACCAGTCGGCGGTGAGGTCAAGTCTGGCGACGAGGCGGGCTTCGAGGTCGGCCAGGCAACGGGCCTGCGGCGAAGAAGAGGCGAACCGGCTCAGCTCGCCGACCGCGTACGCCGCTCGGGAATGCCCGCGCCATGTGGACCGAAATGCCGCGCGGCGCAGCGTGACACTGTCTTCGACCGGACCCGGCCGGGGCGCCTCGCCCTCCACGACGGCGTCCAGCAGATCGACGGTGACGGTGTCGGCCAACCGGGGGACGGCCACCTCGGCCAGCTCCTGCGCGGTCCGCATGACGTCCAGCGTGCTGCCGATGCGCAGACTGGCCTCGTTGAGCAGAGCTCTCCGTTCCTGGGCCCGGTAACTGGCGGTGACGTCGATGACCGCGTGACACAGCCCGAGGACGGCTCCGGCCGGGTCCTGGAGCCGGAAGGTACTGGTGGACCACACATGCTCGTGTTCCGGGTCGGCCACGGTGCGCCCGCGGTGCACGAAGTCCGTCGTCGGTACGCCGGTGTCCAGGACCTGCTGCATCCGTGCCTCGATGGCGTCGGCGCTCAGCCCCGGCAGTGTCACCCCGATCCGCCTGCCCAGCCGTTCCTTCGTCGGTATGCCGGTCATGCGCTCCAGGGCCACATTGCGCCGTACACAGCGCAGTTCGGTATCGGTGACCAGCAGTCCGACGGGCGACTGGGAGAAGAGTCCCTCCATGACCGCCTGGTCGCCTTCCCAGCGGCGCATCTGGGCTGCCTCGACCGCCAGGACCACCCAGTGCGGCTCGGCCCCGGGGCCTTCGGGACCGGTCGAGGGGTACGCCCACAGGATCAGCTCCAGCAGTCGGCCGTCCCCGCGGCGCACGGTCACGGCTGCGGACCGCACCTCCGGCGTCCCTCGCAGTGCGCGCCGTGCCGCGGCGGCTGCGGCCGGCTCGGGCCGGGCGAGCAGTCCGCCGGCGGGCCGGCCCAGCACCTGGGCCGCCGGATGGCCCAGCAGCTGTTCGGCAGCCGGGCTCCATCGGACAACGACGCCTCGGGAATCCAGCACAGCGGTCGCCGCCACCTCGGCGCCGACGACCGCATCACTCCCCAGGCCGCCACCGGTGTCCTGTGCCATCCGCGCCGTCCCACACCTTCCGATCGTGGCCGCAGCCCTCGTCGGCAGCGTATTCCCGATCCGGTGGAAGCGCTCCGTACCGGCTGTGCCCGGAGTGCACAGCCGGTACGCGCGGCTCCGCATCGACAGCGCTCGGTGCACCGGTCGAGTGCCGAAGACCTCGGGTGGCCGAAGTCGCCCCTCAGAGGTCTTCGGGGGGGGACCGGGCCTGGGGCCGGCGGTTCGCCGGTCACCGAAACCGCCCGCCGGCCCACTGAGCGGGTGGTGCACCGCCCATCCCGCCACGGAGCGCCCCCATGTGCGAGCGCAGGCCCTGGGCCCGGTGAGCGCGCGGCCGACGTTCCTCTGCCGTGGTACGACCGCGCCGCTGTCCGGGTGCGAGCCGCACCCTCGCACCCGGACCAAGTCCGGCTGCGGCGTTAAGGCTTTGACGTTTCTTTACAACCCCGTGCGGTGCCGCGTCGTCTCTGTTCGCAAATCCCGGATCGGCCGGGCCGGTGTCCGCCCATGAGGCCGGCGGCCGCCGTGAGGACAGGGAGCAGGACATGCGCAAGGGACCATTCGCCGCCGGTGCGGCGGTCGCAGCCGTCGCCGTGTTCACCGTCGTCCCCGCGACGGCGGCCGTGCCCGCACAAGAGGCATCCAGCACCCGGATGTGCGCGACCTCGCAGTTGACGGGCTCGCTCGGCGCCGGCGACGCCGGTGCGGGGAACCTCTACCGCTACCTGGTGCTGACCAACCACAGTTCGACGACCTGCCACCTCACCGGCTTCCCCGGTGTGTCGCTGCTGGACGCCTCCGGCCGGCAGATCGGCCCGGCCGCGACCCGCGAGCACACGTCGTACGAGCCGGTGGTACTGAAGCCGGGAGGCTCGGCCAGCGACACCATCCACACCCTCAACCACCAGGGCACCTGCCTGCCCACATCCACCCAGGTGCGGGTCTACCCACCCGGCAACACCGCATCGCTGGTCCTTGTCGGCGAGATCGCCAACTGCCACGGCGTGCTGAGCATTACGCCGCTCGCCGCGGGCGCCGGCGGCAACCCGGCGGGATCCTCGCCGAGCAGTGGCGGCACCGCCGGATCAGGGTCCGGCGGGCAGGTCACCGCCGTGCCCAGCGGCGCACCGGACACCGGGATGGCCGCCACCTCCTCCGACCGGGACCGTCCGGGCAGGGCCCTCGGTGCAGCAGCGGGCGGAGCGCTGGTACTCGGCGGTGCCGGTCTCACGGTCGCGCTGCGGCGCCGGGCCGGGGTCCGGGGCTGAGCGTTGAGCGCCCTCGCCCCGCCCCTGCACCGGCTCCGTCACCGTGCGGCGAACGCGATCGCGCTCACTGCTGCCGCTCTCACACTCGTCTGCGGCTGCGCGCCGACTGCGCCCGCCCCCGAGCCGTCCTCCAGCGGCACCGCGTCCCCCGCACCGCCCGGCACCGCCGCCGCGGCGCCACCGGCCGCGGTCCGCGCCATGGCGCGCTCACTCCCTGAGCGGCTGCGCATCCCGCTGATCGGCGTCGACACCGCTGTGATGTCCCTGGGCCTGCGCGCCGACGGTGAGGTGGCCGTGCCGCCGATCGCCGCCCACGCACCCGCAGGCTGGTACGACGGCTCGCCGACGCCCGGCCAGACGGGGCCGTCGGTGATCCTCGGCCACGTCACCGTCGGCAGGTACGGGGACGGGGTCTTCAAGGGACTGCCCCGGTTGCGTGCGGGCGACCGGGTGTCGGTCACCCGCGTGGACGGTTCGGTGGCGACGTTCGCCGTGGACGCGGTGCAGACGGTGGCCAAAACAAGGTTCCCGACGCAGCGTGTGTACGGGAACGTCGACCACGCGGCGCTGCGTCTCATCACCTGTGGCGGCACCCGGGTCGGCGCGGCGGGCGGCTACCCGGACAACGTCATCGTCTATGCCTCGCTGGTCGCCGCGTCGTGAGCGGGGAGCAGGCAGCCGCCTTGCCGGCCGGCACGACGGGTGTCACGACAGGAAGGGGGCGAGCGGCCATCCGGTCTCAGGAGCACGCGGCCTCCGAACTGTTCGCGGCCGTCTACCCGCGGCTGGCCGGCTGGGTGCGCCGGCTGGTGGAGGACGACGAGACCGCGCACGAGATCGCCGCGGAGGCGTTCACCCGGCTGTGGGCACGCTGGGCCAGGGTCGAGGAGCCCAGCGGCTTCCTCTACGTGACCGCGGCGAACCTGGTCCGTGACCACTGGCGCAAACTGGAGCGTGAACGCGGGGCCATGCGCCGTGTCACCGCCCAGGAGCAGCGGAGGCAGCACCCCGAGACCGATCCTTCCGTACGCATGCTCGTGCAGTCGCTGCCCGCGCGGCTGCGCAACCCGGCTCTGCTGTACTACTACGCCGATCTGCCGGTACGCGAGGTGGCGAGGCTGCTGGGCCGCAGGGAGGGAACCATCAAGGCCGATCTGCACGCGGCCCGCGAACTGCTCCGCGCCGAGCTCGGGGGACACCATGACCGGATCGCCTGACGACCGTGAGGACGGCGACCTGACCGGGCGGCTGGATGCCGGCCGGCCCGATCCGCTGGAGCCGCTGCTGCGGCCGCCGGCCACCTACCTGGCCACTCCGCCCGGCGCCTTCCACCGCATCCGCCGCCGGGCCGCGCGCCGCAGGCGGGCCCGGGCGGTGATGGTCGCTGCGGCCACCGCCGCGGTGTTCGGCGGGACCTCGTACCTGGTGGGGGCGATCTCCATGAACGGTGGAGACGAGCTGGTCGTACCCTCCGCCACCGGTACGCGGACCGGCCCGGGCCAGCACTCGCACTCGCCCAGCCCCTCCACACCACCGTCCACCACTTCGCCCCCGACCGTCCCGACCCCGACCCACCGCCCGCCGGGTGACCCCTCCACCGGCACAACCGGTGCGTCCGGCAGCGCAGTCGGCCCGTCCGGCCGCACGCCGGGCACCTCACCGATGTGCGCCGCTTCGCAGCTCACCATCTCGCTCGGCGGCGGCGACGCGGGTGCGGGCAATCTCTACCGGTACCTCGTGCTCACGAACCGCACGTCCGGTGCGTGCCAGGTCTCCGGCTATCCGGGGGTGTCCTTGCTGGACGCGGGCGGAAAGCAGATCGGCGCGCCGGCGACCCGCGACCGCAGGACGTACGCACCGGTGGTCCTGGAGCGCGGTGGCTCCGCGAGCGTCACGATCCACACAATCAACCGGCAGGGGGCGTGCCTGCCCACGTCGGCGCAGTTGCGGATCTATCCCCCGGGCAGCACCGCCTCGCTGGTGATCCCGGGAGAGGTCACCAATTGCGACGACCTATTCAGCGTCACGCCGTTCGCCGCCGGCACGTCCGGGAACCCGTCGGCCTGACGCAGCGGCCCGCGGCCCACGACGGCCTCGGTGCGACGGGAGCGCGCGCCGCCTGAGTGGCCGACACCTTGTCGGTCAGCGGACTGGACCGGGAGAGGCAGCAGGTGCGAGAGGGGCTGTTCCGGCCTCGTCGGCAGGATAGATCCAGCGCCGTGACGGTCGTCCGGCGACGGTCGGTGAGGATGCGTCAGGCGGCACTTCCGTCGGCTCTCCGCACCGGAGTTCACGACGAGCGGGTCTCGCCTCAGGCCGGCTTGCGCCACACGGAGATGTGCTTCGCGGAGTCCTGGGTGAACGGCGACCTGTCCCAGTCCGCGACGCGCAGTTCCAGCTCCAGCCCGGCGATCCGTGCCATGAGGTCGAGCTCCGCCGGCCACGCGTACCGGTGCCGGGAGCTGCTGCGGCGGTAGCGGCCGTCGTCGCCGTCGCGGGTGAGGTGGTGCGAGACCAGGATCTGCTCGACCAGGTCGAAGGTGTCGAAGCCGAGATGCCGCTCGGAGACGTCGAACGGCACCGCGACCTGTCCAGGCGGCAGGAACCGCAGCGGCGGCACGCCCAACTCGATGACGAATCGGCCGCCGGGCGTCAGGTGACGCGCGGCGTTTCGGAAGCACTCGACCTGCTCGTCCTGCGTGAGCAGGTTCGTGATGGTGTTGTAGACGAGATAGACCAGGGTGAACTTGCCGGGGACGGTGGTCGCGGCCATGTCCCCGATGGTGACCGGGAGCGCGTCCTCGTCGATCTTGCGCCGCAGAACAGCCGCCATGTGTTCGGACAGTTCGATGCCCACCACGGGCACGCCGCGCTTCCGGAGCGGGACACCCACGCGTCCGGTTCCGATGGCGAATTCCAGTGCCCGGCCGTCTCCGGCGAGTTCGGCGAGAAAGTCGAGAGTCGGACCGAGAACAGCGCCCGAGGACATCTCGTCCTCCTCGGCGTCGTAGCGGTCGGCGGTCGCACGGGTCCACAGTTCACTGCTCGTCACGAGCGTGCACTTTGCCGGGCGCGACAGGGCGCTGTCGACGTATTTACCTTCCACCGGCTCCGGGCACGCGGTTCCGGCCCGCGTCGCCGACCTGCTGGTGGCCGTCGGCGCCGCCGATGAGCCGGAGGTCCGGTCGTCCACCGAAGGGGCACCTGGCCGAGAGGGGTCTTCCGACGGGTTCACCACGCCGGTCGCCATTTCGTCGAGGACGATCCGGAGACACGCTCCCCGGCAGCCACCGCCATGTCGAGCTGCCCGATGCGTGCCTGACGCACGGCCTGCTTGTAGCGGGGAAGCGACCGGTCGGGCCTGCGAGGACACCGCGCGCGTCTCCAGGACTGCGTGCGATTGAGCCGTCGGAGTGAAGTTGACGGGCGCTCCCGAGTACGCCAGAACTCCGCCAGAACTCCCTGGATGAAGGGGAGATGAGAGAAATTCACCCGCCGTGCCGACGTGTGGTCCCCTTCGGACGAACTCTTCTCAGAGGATCTTCATCCTGGGCGCCCGGATGCAGTACCGGCGGGGCGGCGCGCCGCGATCCCCGGCAGGACCGCTCCGAACGAGGTCACGGGACATCGTGATTTTGCGCCGGAACGCCCGGCACGGAAGGGAAGAACGAAAATGAACCTCACCATCAAGCGCGCAGTCGTCACCGCGGTCGCCGCGATCTCGGTACTCGCAGGATCGGCGACCGTCGCGAGCGCCGCCTCCCCGCACGGCGGCCCGAAGCACCACTGCAAGCACGAGAAGTTCAACCAGCACGGGAAGTTCAACCAGCACGGGAAGTCCAACAAGATCCGCTACGGCGTCCGGCACCACCGCACGATGCACCTGAAGGGTCACCGACTGCCCGTCAAGTTCCTCGTGACGAAGGGGCTCGCACACAGGTCGCACTGATTCCGGCCCTCCTCACGGCGCCCCTGTGCGAGCTGCGCACAGGGGCGCCGCCGTGTCCCGACATGGCATGCGGCGGCAGCTTTGAACGGCGTCCGTCATGCGCTCGCCAGGGCCATGCTGGAGGGCGGGAGCCCGCCAGGTGTCGGCGCCCCGGTGGTCGTCGGAGGTGGTGGCTTCGTCCATGCGGCGCCGCTCGGCGGCGACCGATGCGCGCTCGGCCGCCACGTGGAACCCACTGCCGACCCCGACGTACCGGACCGGCCCCGACCGGCACGTCGGAGCCAGGTCGGCCGATCAGGTGCCGATAGCGCGATTCTGCGTAATCCCTTCGAGTAATGCGTTACCCGTAAAGGACGAACCGGAACAATAAGGGGACGCGTGACGGAAGGGAGACCGACGGGAGAGTGGTGCATGCCCCTGCGGAGACGTAAGGCGCAGCTGAAGACCCGGGCCGGGAAGGCGGCGGTCGGTGGATACGGCGCGATGGATGCGCGCCTGCCCGTCAGCGAACTGGCCAGGCAGTTGCTGCGCAAGGCCTTTCCCGACCACTGGTCCTTCCTCCTCGGCGAGATCGCCCTCTATTCGTTCGTGGTCCTGCTCCTCACCGGCGTGTACCTCACCCTGTTCTTCGACCCGAGCATGATGGAGAGCGTCTACACCGGTTCCTATGCCCCGCTGCAGGGCGTGAGGATGACACAGGCCTACACGACCACTCTCGCCATCAGCTTCGACGTGCGCGGGGGCCTGCTGATCCGTCAGATCCATCACTGGGCGGCACTGGTGTTCGTCGCCGCGATCGCCGTCCATTTGCTGCGGATCTTCTTCACCGGCGCCTTCCGTAGGCCGCGGGAGGCCAACTGGGTGGTGGGCGTGACCCTGTTCGTACTCGCGCTCCTCGAGGGATTCGCGGGCTACTCGCTGCCCGACGACCTGCTGTCCGGTACGGGCCTGAGGACGGCGGCCACCATTGTGGGGTCGATCCCTGTCGTCGGAACGTACGTGGAGCTGTTCGTCTTCGGAGGGCAGTTCCCGGGCGATGACGTCATCCCTCGTCTGTACGCCGTGCACATCCTGCTCGTGCCCGGCCTGATCGTGGCGCTGATCACCGCTCATCTCATTCTGGTGGTCCACCTGAAACACACCCAGTGGGCGGGGCAGGGGAAGACCAACAAGAATGCCGTCGGTCCGCCGGCGTTCCCGCACTTCACCGCGAAGACCACCGGTTTCTTCCTCATGGTGTTCGGCGTACTGGCCCTGCTGGGAGGGCTCTCCCAGATCAATCCCGTATGGAACTACGGTCCCTACCGTGCCGACCAGGTTTCCGGCGACGCACAGCCGGACTGGTATGTCGGGTTCCTGGAGGGTGCGCTCCGGCTGATGCCGCCATGGGAGTCCGACATCGCGGGTCACACCGTCATGTGGAATGTGTTCATTCCGACGCTCGTGCTGCCGGGCGTGGTCTTCATACTGCTGTTCCTCTATCCCTTCTTCGAGCAGTGGGTGACGGGCGACCGCAGGGAACACCATCTGTGCGACCGGCCGCGCAACCGGCCGACCCGCACCGGGCTCGGCGTGGCGGCCATCGTCTTCTACGGCGTTCTCCTGGTCGCCGGCGGAAACGACGTCGTCGCCCTCTCGTTCAGGGTTTCGATCGAAGTCATGACCTGGATCCTCAGGATCGCGCTGGTCGTCGCCCCGCTCCTGGCGTTCGCGCTTACCAAGCGCCTCTGCCTCGCCCTTCAGATGCGGGACCGCCGTCGGCTGACCGAGGGCGAGGAGACCGGCCAGGTGACCCAGTCGGTGACCGGCGACCTCTCGGAGAGCCACCGCGGACTGAGCCCGACAGCCCGCTACCGCATCCTGATGCGTGACGTCCCGACGCCCCTGGAGCTCCCCGCGGAGGGCCCGGTCTCGCGTGGGCGACGGCTTCGGACCGTACTGAGCGGGTGGTACTACAGGGACCTCGTGGAACTGCCCGCGACGGACGAGCAACGCTCGCGGATCGCCGAGCGGACCGCGCCGCCGGAGCCGGTTCGCACTCCTGAGGACTGAGAGCCGTCTTCAGTCCTGTACGCGCGCGTACTGGAAGACCATTCCGAACACCCCCGTCAGGGCCAGGCCCAGCCCGATCAGGAAGAGCCACAGACCGAACACCACACCGAGAGCGAGCAGGGCCGTCCCCGCGGCTGTCATCGACGGCCAGATGCTGTGTGGAGAGAAGAAGGCCACCGGGCCGGACCGCTCATGGATCTTCCCGTCTCCGCGGTCCTCGGGGCGCAGCCCCTTCCTCCGGTAGTTGGTGGCGAAGAAGAACGCGACCAGCAGCGCCATGAGGAACGAGATGGTGAGCGCCGCCGTGCCTGTCGGATCCCGGGACCACACGGCGTAGAGAACGTCGGTCACGAGGAAGAACCCCGCGACTCCGGCGAAGAGAATGGCCTCGGTCTTCATTCGCCCGACTCCTCCTCGGAGCCCGAGACGGAGTGGGACGCGCCTCGGCCGAGGCCCGGCTTCTCCTTCAGGGGGTGGTGCAGGTCGAAGGCCGGCGAGTCGGAACGTACGCGGGGCAGAGCCCGGAAATTGTGCCTCGGGGGTGGACATGAGGTGGCCCACTCCAGCGAACGGCCGAATCCCCACGGGTCGTCCACTTCGACCTTCGGTGCGTAACGGCTGGTGTGCCACACGTTGTACAGGAACGCCAGTGTCGACAGGCCCAGCACGAAGGATCCGATGGACGAGATCGTATTGAGCAAGGTGAAGCCGTCCGCTGCGAGATAGTCGGCGTAACGGCGGGGCATTCCGGCCTCCCCCAGCCAGTGCTGGACCAGGAACGTCAGCTGAAAGCCGACGAACAAGGTCCAGAAATGGATGCGCCCGATGCGTTCATCCAGCATGCGGCCGGTCAACTTGGGCCACCAGAAGTAGAAGCCGCCGAACATCGCGAAGACCACTGTGCCGAAGAGCACGTAATGGAGGTGCGCGACGATGAAGTATGAATCGGTGAGGTGGAAGTCCAGCGGGGGAGAGGCGATCAGCACCCCGCTGAGGCCGCCGAGGAGAAATGTCACGAGGAAGCCGATCGCCCAGAGCATGGGTGTCTCGAACGTGATGCTGCCGTGCCACATGGTGCCGATCCAGTTGAAGAACTTGACACCGGTGGGCACGGCGATGATGAACGACATGGCGGAGAAGAACGGCAGGAGAACGGCCCCCGTGGCGAACATGTGATGGGCCCAGACCACCGCCGAGAGCATGGTGATGCTGATCGTGGCCATCACCATTCC
Organism: Streptomyces sp. NPDC005262; assembly: GCF_042872425.1. Classification (NCBI taxonomy): domain Bacteria; kingdom Bacillati; phylum Actinomycetota; class Actinomycetes; order Kitasatosporales; family Streptomycetaceae; genus Streptomyces; species Streptomyces sp. NPDC005262. The sequence continues at coordinate 7,836 of NZ_JBIAKK010000013.1, read as the reverse complement.
GAAGTACCCGAACATCGGCTTCCGGCTGAACGCGGGAATGATCTCGCTCACGATTCCGAAGAAGGGCAACGCGACGATGTAGACCTCGGGATGGCCGAAGAACCAGAAAAGGTGCTGCCACAGCAGTGCCCCGCCGTTGGCGGAGTCGAAGACATGCGCCCCGAACTTCCGGTCGGCTTCGAGGGTGAGCAGCGTGGCAGCGAGCACCGGAAACGCCAGCAGCGCGAGGATCGAGGTGAACAGAACGTTCCAGGTGAAGATCGGCATCCGGAACATGGTCATACCGGGGGCGCGCAGACAGACGATCGTGGTGATGAAATTGACCGATGCCAGGGTCGTACTGATCCCCGTCAGCACCAGGCCCATGGTCCAGAGGTCTCCGCCGGCGCCGGGCGAGAAGACGGCACTGTTCAGCGGGGCGTAGGCGAACCAGCCGAAGTGTGCCGCGCCGCCGGGCACCACGAATCCGGACACCACGATGATTCCGCCGAACAGGAAGAGCCAGTAGGTGAGCGCGTTCAGGCGAGGGAAGGCGACGTCGGGCGCGCCGATCTGCAGCGGCATGATGGCGTTCGCGAAGCCGCCGAACATCGGCGTGGCGAACAGCAGCATCATGATGGTGCCGTGGATCGTGAACAGCTGGTTGTACTGTTCCGCGCTGACGATCTGAAGTCCTGGCCGGGCCAGCTCCGCTCGCATGAGCATGGCCAGCAATCCGCCCAGCAGGAAGAACCCGAACGCGGTGACCATGTAGAGATTGCCGATGACCTTGTGGTCCGTGGTCGTCAGCCACCCCATGAGCCTCACACCGGCAGCGATGCGCTTGTCGGCCGCCGGCTCGGCCGGCGCGGCTTCCTGCAGGTCCTGCGCCATCGGTTCTCCGTCCCTCCCGGTTGACTCGATGGTGGAGCCTGCCGGCGAGCACGGCCGTACGACTGGCGGTGTCTCCCTCGAATTTCACCGGATCACCGGTGCGCCGAGCGGGTGCCCCGGGGTCCCGCCGGATGCCCTCGACGGATCGTGTGCCCGGGCGAGGACCGATGTGGCACACGGAACTGACCGGTGGCGCTCGTTCCGCTCAGCCGGTGCCGCGGCGACTCACTGTTCGGGGGACGCCAGGTAGACGGCGAGGTCCGTGCCCCCGCGCAGCGGCGGCAGGGTTTCGGGCCGCCAGGCGCGGGCGTACGCGGGTGGTTTGTGCCCGGGAGCCACGATCACCGCGACAGGCGTGTGACGTGCCACCGCGCGCAGACCGTCGGTGGTGATGCTCCCGTCGTGCCCGCCGATCTGTCGCGACGAGCAGCCGGCGTAGTAGCCGATCGGCACCGCGTCGAAGCCGGTGACCACGCAGGGCGGGCGTACCCCCAGACGGTGCAGCCGGTCGGCGATCGCGGTGTACTCCTGTCGCGCCACCCGGCTGCGGGCGACGACATGGCCGAGTACCCAGTACTGGACGGCGAGGTGACCGGCCAGGGCGTACATGAGCAACACGGCGACCGTCGGCCGCCACCCGGGGCGGGCGGAGGTGTACAGACCGCGCAGGCACTCGGCGACGGGAAGCGCGAGCAGAGCGTAGCTGGGAAGCAGGAACCGGGGGGCAGCGTAGTCGATCATGAACAGGTAGGGCGTCGCCATGGACGCAGCGACCAGGGTCGCGAGGACGGCGGCGGGGCGGCGCGGGCCGGCGGCGACGATGCCGCCCGCCGCGAGCAGCGGCAGCGCGAACCACCACGCCGCGGTGACCGGGTGCTTCCAGGGCACGTCGCACGGGCGGCACAGGGTCCGCCCGTCCAGGGCTCGAATCTGATCGTCCACGGCGAGATGTCGGCCCAGGCCGCCCTGGATCTCGCTGGCGCGGTGCAACCGGGCGGCCACGCCGCCGTAGTGCAGCTGGGCTTCGATGATCCACGGTGCCGAGCCGAGGAGAAGGGCGGCCACGAGCACGGCGGGGACAGCGGGAAGCCGCCAGCCCGGGACCGCCACCGCTGCCACGACCAGAGGCAGGACCAGGTAGCAGGCGTCCGAGGGTCGCATGACGGCGACCAGAACCACACCGGCGCCGAGGCCGGCGAGCGCCTTGCCGTCGGCCGTTTCCCTGACGGCTCGTAGGAAGCAGCCCACGGCGGCCAGCGACCCCAGGGCGCACCACAGGTTGGGCATCGCCATCGGGCCGTAGTACAGGGTGATCCACAGCCCGGCGAACATCGCGCCCGCCCCGGCGAGAACCGCGGGTGGCAGAAGGCGACGCCAGACCCACAGGGCGACGAAGAGCCCGAATCCGGAGCACAGCGCCAGATAGACGTGCAGCGCAGCCGTGGAGGAGGTCAGCGCGGCCACGGGCGCGACCAGATACGAAATGCCCCGGGCCCGGGGCGCACTGAAGAACGCGGCCGGAACATCCCGGCTGACCTGGCTGACGTAGACGGTCTCGTCCCAGCCGAGTCCCGAGCCGGGCACCACCAGCACCAACTGGACGAGGGCGAAAGCGGCGGCGACGGACGCCAGCCAGGGAAACGGGCGGCCGTACGCGTTGTCGGCATCGGAGAGCCGCATCTGCGCCACTCGCGGGCCGACGGAGAGTCGGTCGAGCATGGATCAGTCCTCCACGGCAACGGGCAGCGGGCCGGGCTCTGTGCGCAACTCTGCGAGTGCCTGGCGCAACCGGCCAACGTTGATCGGCCATGTGGAGCACACGCCCTGCCGGGCGTGGGGTGGAGGAGGGGGAACAGCAGGCCGCTCACCCAGCGATCACGGGGTCAGCCGTCGGGCGGCGAGATGGGTCTCGTGCTCTCCGGCGCGGTGAACCCGTGCGGCCCGGAGGCGGTCGTCCCGGGCGGGCTGTTCCGAGGGCTGATGCCATGGCGCGGTGCGCCTGTCGGACGCCCGGCTCATCGCGCGGCTGGTGCACGAGGACCCGATCGCCGGACCGGCCTGCATCAGGCCGGTCCGGCGATCGAGGACGGCGGCCAAGGGCTGTCCCGTAATCCCTGGTGGATCAGCGCGCGGCGTCGGATGCGGTGCATCGCAAGGCGGAGGGGCGTCCTCATACTGGGCGTATTCGGGCGTTCCGACAACGCAGCGAGGTGCCGTAGCTGTCGTCGTGCGCCCGCCAGGGATTACAGGACAGCCCTTAGGGCCGGTGCGCGGCGATCAGCCGCTGATACCAGCGGTAGCTGTCCTTCGGGGTCCGCTCCTGGGTGTCGTAGTCGACCCGGATGATCCCGAACCGCTTCGCATAGCCCAGCGCCCACTCGAAGTTGTCCAGCAGTGACCAGACGTAGTAGCCGCGTACGTCGACACCGGCGTCCATCGCCGCCTTCAGAGCCGTCAGATGACTCTGCAGGTAGCTCACCCGGTCGGCGTCGTGGACGGCACCGTCCGGGCCGACGGTGTCGAACTCGGCGGAGCCGTTCTCGGTGATGTGCACCGGCGGCAGGGCGTCACCGTAGGTCCGCTTCAGCGCGGTCAGCAGATCGGTGAAGGACTCGGGGACGACCGGCCAGCCCATCGCCGTGCGCCGGACGTCCGGGTACTGCGTCTCGGTGTACCGGTTGTCCGTGGCGACCCGCAGCGCCGGGTCGGCCTCGCGGTAGGGGGCGGCGGCGACCACGATGGGCCGGTAGTAGTTGATGCCCAGGAAGTCCAGCGGCTGGGAGATCAGCTCCAGGTCGCCCTCACGGCGGAAGTCCTGCGCGGTGATCAGCTCGCCCCAGGTCTCCTCATCGGTCCCCGGGTAGCGGCCCGCGAGGATCGGCTCGGTCCACACCAGGTTGTGCTGGGTGTCGGCGCGGACGACGGCGGCGAGGTCGGCGTCCGATTCGGTGGCCGGGACGTTGCGGTCCAGGTTGAGCGTGATCCCCGCCTCGCGGACACCCGTGGCGCGCAGCGCCTTCATCGCCAGGCCGTGACCGACGAGCAGATGATGCGCGGCGGCCAGCGCCCCGGTGCCCTCCTTGGCACCCGGTGCGTGCCGGCCCACGGAGTATCCGAGGAAGGCGCTGCACCACGGCTCGTTGAGCGTGATCCAGCGCGGCACCCGGTCGCCGAGGTGCTCGGCGACGATCGACGCGTACTCGCCGAACCGTTCCGCGGTCTCCCGTGCCCGCCAGCCGCCTCGGTCCTCCAGGGCCTGAGGCAGGTCCCAGTGGTAGAGGGTGGCAGCCGGCTCGATGCCCGCTTCGAGCAGCGAGTCGACGAGCCGGGAGTAGAAGTCCAGGCCCTTCCGGTTGGCCGGCCCGCTGCCGTCGGGCTGGATCCGCGGCCAGGCGATGGAGAAGCGGTACGACTCCACTCCCAGGTCGCGAAGGAGCGCGACGTCCTCGGGGTAGCGGTGGTAGTGGTCGCAGGCCACGTCACCCGTGTCGCCGCCGTCCGTCCTGCCGGGCGTGTGACTGTAGGTGTCCCAGATGGAGGGCCCGCGGCCGTCCTCCTGCGCGGCGCCCTCTATCTGGTACGAGGCCGTTGCCGCGCCGAAGACGAATCCGGGCGGGAAGGCGGGGAACTCACTCATCACGGACCTTACTTGACGGAGCCACCGGAGATACCGGCAGCGATGTACTTCTGGGCGAGGACGAGCAGGATCGCCGCGGGGATCGCGGACAGCACGGCCGCGGCCATGACCGAACCCCAGTCACCGACGTGCGCGCCGATGTACTGGTAGATACCGAGCGTGATCGGCTTGACGTCGTCGGTGGTGTTCAGCGTGAGGGCGAACATGAAGTCGCTCCACGCGTACAGGAACGAGAACAGACCGGCGGTGATCAGCGAGTTGCGGCTCATCGGCAGCACGACCTGGACGAAGGTACGGAAGCGTCCCGCACCGTCGACCTCGGCGGCCTCGATGACCTCGCGCGGGATGGCCACCATGAACGAGCGCATCAGCACGATCGCGAACGGGATGCCCAGCGAGGAGTCCGCCAGCATGAGGCCGAAGTACGAGTTGACCAGCCCGAGGTCCACGTACGCGCTGTAGAGGGCGTTGGCGATGACGATGCCCGGGACCATCTGGGTGATGAGCGTGCCGAAGACGATCACCTTGGTGCCCGGCAGCTTGAACTGGGCGAGCGCGTAGGCGGCGGGCGCGGAGATGGCCAGACAGATGACGACGGCGCCGAGTGCGACGGCCAGCGAGGTCAGCAGGTTGGTGCCCTGCTCGCCGATGGCCGAGCTGAAGCCGGACAGGTCCAGGCTGTGCGGGATCGCGTCCACCTCCAGCAGCCCGGACTCGGGTTGCAGTGCGGTGTTGATCATCCAGTAGAGCGGGAAGAGCATCACGCAGAGGATGACGAGGCCCGCGATCATGGAGCCCCAGCGGCGCTTCGGCCTGTTCCGGTCGGCCTGCGACGGGACAGCGGGGGTGTGGGAGATGGTCGCCATTCCGGTCACTTCCCCTCGTTGCGGTTGGCTCGCAGGTAGAACACCGCGAAGACGGCGGATATCAGGATCAGGATGTTGCCGACCACGGCACCGGCTCCGAAGTCCAGCGAGACGAAGGACTTCTGGTACGTCAGGGTGCCCAGGGTCTGCGTCGAGTCGGCGGGTCCGCCGTCGGTGAGGGCCAGGATCAGGTCGAGGATCTTGACGGTCGACATGAAGCCGAGCACCAGGACCACGGTGATGACGGGCTTGAGCAACGGCAGGGTGATGGACCGGAAGGTCCGCCAGGCGGAGGCGCCGTCGAGTGCGGCGGCCTCGTACAGCTCCTTGGGGACCTCTTGGAGCCCGCCGTAGAGGATCACCATGTTGAACGGGATGCCGATCCAGATGTTGACCAGGACGACGGAGACCAGTGCCATGCTCGTGCTGGTCAGCCACGGGGTGTCACCGAGGCCGAAGATGCCGAGGAAGGAGTTGAGGACACCGGTGTCCTGGTCGAGGATGCGCCGCCAGACGATGCCGGAGACGACCATCGGGACCAGCCACGGCAACAGGATCAGTGAGCGGAGCACGCCGTTGAGCGGGAACCGCTTGGTGAAGAACACCGCCAGCGCCAGGCCGATGCAGAACTGGCCGATCAGCGAACCGATGGTGAAGAGGATGGTCTGCAGGAGGGCCTTGCCGAACAGGTCGTCCTGGAAGACGCTCTTCCAGTTGTCGAACCCGTTGAACGGGGCCTTGCCGGTGAAGAAGGTGGACGGCGAGTAGTCCTGGAAACTCATCACGACGTTGCGGACGAGCGGGTAGCCGAAGAACAGCAGCATGAACACGACCGCGGGGGCGAGGAAGCCCCACTGGGCGAGCTTCCTGCGGCGCTTGGCCCTCAGCGGGTCCTGAGTCCTCGTCCTCGTGGCGATCGGCGCGACGGGCGCGGGAGCAGTGGTGGTCGACATGTTCAGTTACCTCAGTTCCCGCTCTCGACACGCTGCTGTGCGTGCTTGAGGACGCTCTCGCTGGACTGGCCGGTGAGAGCGGCCTGGAAGGCGCTCTGCAGAGCGAGCGACACCGAGGACCAGCCCGCGCCGAGCTTGGCGGTGCGCGACCGGGCGGTGGCCACCTGGTCGGCCAGCGAGCTCAGCTCCGGAACCTTCTTGCGCCAGGTGTCGGCGGCCTTCTGGTTGGCCGGGATCATCCAGCTGTTCAGCGCGTAGGTGATCTCTTCCTGCTCGCTGGTCATGCAGTTGATGATGCGGGCGGAGGTCTTCTCCCGGACGGTGTCACCGATGTCGGGGACGGTCAGCATGCCGCCGCCCAGCGGACCGACCGAGTCGTCGCCGGCCTCGGGGACGGGGATCTGTGCGATGCCCCAGTTGAGCCCCTTCTTGGTGTTGAGGGTCTCGACCTGCCAGGGACCGTTGATCATCATGGCGGCATTGCCGGCCATGAACTGGTCGTTGACGTCCGCCTGGGTCCAGTTGACCGTGGACTTGGACAGCGAGCGGTCCTTGAGCAGAGCCTTCCAGTAGTCCAGCGCCTCGACGACCTGCTTGCCGCCGAGGTCGGTCTCGCTTCCGCCGTTGGACCACATGAACGGCGTGAACTGGTAGACGCCGTCCTCCGCGCCGCCCGCGCTCAGGGCGATGCCGTACCTGCTGCCCTGGGTGAGCTTCTTGGCGCTCTCCTGCATCTCGGCCCAGGTGGTGGGTACTTCCAGGCCGGCCTTCTTCAGGATGTCCTTGTTGTAGAACAGCGCGAGAGTGTTCACCGTGCGCGCCGCGCCGTAGTACGTGCCCTTGTACGAGCCGTAGTCGAAGATGCCCCGGGGTATGTCGTCGGTGGAGACGCCCAGCTTCTTGAGGTCCTTCAGTCCGCCGGTCTCGGCGAACGTCGGCATCTCGGAGCCGTCGAACTGGATGATGTCCGGGAGCGACTTCGAGGAGGCCATGCGCAGCGACTTCGTCATGACCTGAGCGGCCGGAACGCTCTGCTGCTCGATGGTGACGCCGAGCTTCTTGCTGCACCGCGACAGGGTGGCGGCGTCCCAGCTGTGGTACGAGTCGTCGGTCGAGGAGTTCAGGACGGTGTACACATTTTCGTCCCGCTGCTGGCCACAACCCGAGAGAACTGTGCCGGCGACGATCGCTGAGACGACGGTGAGCGGGACGATGACCCGCCTGTTGCGACGACGGCGCCGATGGCGCAGGCCGTCCGGGGAAGATGCTGTCACGTGCGTGCCCTTGCATGAGAGGGGTGCCGGCCCGGCGGGACCTCTCTGTCCCGGCGAGAGATGCATACGCCTCGGTACGGGTCGGCAGGTCCGTAGCGGGCGGGTCGGGGGTGTCCGGCGGCGGTCCGTCGCCGCACACCCCGGCGGGCTCAGCGGACGCCGAGCAGGTGTTCCATGGCGAGCTGGTCGAGGGCTTCGAAGGCCATCGAGCGTTCGGCGGCGGCCGTGACGTC